>CALCNX010000048.1:12500-166506 GCA_937899715.1 uncultured bacterium
CTGATGCGGAATAAATTCCGCACTCCAGTTTTTCAAAATGTCAGACTGTTGATATCGGGAAGAGATGAGGAAGCCCGACGGAACAATGCTCGAAAATTTGTTGCTGACCGTGCCATTGACGCAAGGTTTTATCACGAATTTCTTGTATCTTCGTGAGAATCAATTCTTGTTTGAATGCAAGGTATTTGCCTCTCGCTTTTTCTCTCGCTATGCCCGTACTCAATACCCGTCACCCCGCTTTCCAACGTGAACTCCAGCACTATTTCGCTAAACTCGCCGAATATAGCGGCAATCGTGTAATCAAAGAAACCTCCATTCGCCATCAAACGATTGACCGCCTTATAGATGAAGCCGCCTCGCTCTTGGGAAATGTTCGTTATGTACCGCATCAATCCTCGCAAGGGAAACCATATTTCGGTACAAAGGCTCAGAAAATCATCATTCCCGACGGAACGATTTTAATGGACGATATTCCTTGCGGGTATTTCGAGGCAAAAGATGCCAGTGATGACCTGATGAACGAAGTCCGCGACAAGTTCCAAAGCGGCTATCCGCAAACCAATATTCTCTTTTGGCAACCCAAACGCGCGATTCTCTGGCAAGATAGTGTGCAAGTTTTCGACCTTGATATTTCTTCGCCCGAAAACCTTGCCATCGTTCTCGAAACCTTCTTTGCCTACGAACCCGCGCACCGTCGTGAGTGGCTTCGTGCAATCGAAATCTTTGACCGCGACCTGCCCGTACTGGCACACGACCTTGCCAACCGCGTCCGCAGCGAAGCTGCCACCAACAAACGCTTCCAAGCTGCGTTTGCCGCTTTTCACCGCCTTGCCCAAGAAGCAATTCGCCCCGACCTCGCGCTTGATGTCAGCTATGATATGATTGTCCAGCACGTCTTCATTGAGCGGATTTTTCGTACCGTTTTCCACAACCCTGACTTTGTGCGCAAAAACGCCATTGCTCGTGCTATCGAAACCGTTATTGAAGCGCTTACGTCGAAATCTTTTTCCCGTGATAGATTTCTGCAAGGGCTTGAGCCCTTTTACACCGCCGTTGAAGCGATTGCGGGTAGTATTTACGACTTTCCATCCAAGCAATATTTCCTGAACCGTGTCTATGAGCGCTTCTTCAAGGCGTTCAACCCCAAAATTGCCGACACGCACGGCATTGTCTATACACCGCGCGAGGTGGTGGATTTTATGGTTAAATCGGTAGAAGAAATTTTGCAGCGCGATTTTTCGCGGTCGCTGGCAGATGCGGGGGTTCACACGCTTGACCCGTTTGTCGGCACGGGGACGTTTATGCTGGCTGCCCTTCGGCATATCCACGAAGCAAGTCCCGACGCGCTCGCCCACAAATACGCCCACGAACTCCACGCCAACGAAATCACGCTTATGGCGTACTACATCGCCGCGATGAACATTGAGCATGAATACTTCGAGCGCACGGGCGAGTATGCGCCCTTCGATGGTATTTGCTTTGTGGATACGTTCTCCATTGCCGACAAAACCGACGAGGCGAATACCATCAGCTTCCACGCCATGACCGAAGAAAACACCGAGCGCATTCGCCGCCAGCAGCAAGCGCCTATCATGGTCGTCATCGGGAATCCGCCCTACAATGCGGGGCAAATCAGCGAAAACGACAACAACAAAAACCGCAAATATCCCTTTCTCGACCGCCGCGTCCGCGATACCTACACTAAGGCAAGCAAAGCCACGAACAAAAACGACCTCAACGACGTGTATATCAAGGCGCTGCGCTATGCCACCGACCGCATTTTGAACAATGGCGAACGCCTTGCCGATGCGGAAGGTATCGTGGCATTTATCACGAACAATAATTTTCTGGATGCTATTTCGTTTGATGGCGTGCGGAAGTATTTGGCGGAGGAATTTTCGGAAATTTATGTTTTGGATTTGAAAGGAAACGCAAGAACAGCAGGTGAACGGAGAAAACAAGAAGGTGGAAATGTTTTTAGTGACCTTATTCGTGTCGGCGTGAGCATCAATTTTTTTATCAAACATCGCAATAAAACGGGAGCGGCAAGGATATTTCTTGCGCGAATTGACGATTATTTGGAAGCCGAAGCAAAACAACAGTTCCTTGTTCAAAATGACTCGCTGTCTAGTTTGCAATGGCAAGAACTCAAGCCTGATGCGCGTCATACATGGTTGACGGAAAATATAGAATCAGATTTTGCTGCGCTCTTCCCAATGGGAACAAAAGAAGCGAAAGCGGGAAAAGCAAACGCGCTATTCAAACTGTACAGTTTAGGATTGATGACAAACCGCGATACATGGACATATAACTTTGACCGCAAGGCACTTGAGACAAATATGCAGCGGATGATAAGCGTATATAATGACCACGTAGAACGTTGGCAAACCCCGCAAGGCAGTAGAGATGATATAAACAAAGCACTCGACGCATTTTGTGAATACGACGACATAAAAATTTCGTGGAGCCGCGATTTAAAGCAGGATGTTCGTAAGAAAAATTTTGCGGAGTTTCATGATAACAAGATACGAACCGCGTTATACCGCCCGTTCTGCAAGCAGCCTGTCTTTTTCGATAAGATAATGAATCAAGATATTTTACGATGGCCAACTTTCTTTCCGCATATCCAAGCAGAGCAGGAAAATCGGGTGATTTGCTTGTCGGCTGCGGGAAACAATAAGCCATTTCATTGCTTGATGACAAACGTGATTGCCGACCTCCACGCAACGGGCGATTCGCAATGCTTCCCGCTCTACACCTACGACGAAGCAACGGGCGAGCGGCGGGAGAACATCACGGATTGGGCATTGGCAGAGGTGCAGGCGCGGTATGGAGCCGAAGGCGCAAGCCTCACCAAGCGCGACATTTTTCACTGCATCTACGCTATTCTCCACAAGCCCGATTACCGCACAAAGTACGCCGCAAACCTGCGTCGGGACTTGCCGCGTATTCCTTTCCCTGCCTCATTCAAGGCTTTCCATGACTACGCGCAAGCGGGCGAGCGTCTGGCGGAACTGCACATCCATTACGAAAGCGTTCCCGAATATCGGGACCTACAATGGAGCGGTGCAGAGGACTTTTTGACAAAGAAGCGCAGCATGGAAGAGCGGCGGGCATTTTTTGTACTTGGCACCGAAAAAATGAAACTGCGCGGCGTAAAACCAGACGGACAGGGCATTCTTCCCGAAACGCTGACGCTGGAATACAACGGCAACCTGACAATAAGCGGTATTCCGCGTGAGGTGCTGGCGTACAAGCTGGGAACGCGCTCGGCGCTGGAGTGGCTTTTGGAGCGGTATTGCGTGAGCATAGATGCAATCAAGGAACAGCCCGACGGAACCAAGCGCGGAAGCGGCATCATCAACGACCCGAACCGTAGCGCGGGTATGCTGGAAGAGCCGGAGTACGTAGCACGACTTGTGGGGCGCATCGTGGCAGTGAGCATGGAGACGCAGGAGATTGTACGGGGGCTTGCGCCGTAAAACGAAAAAATAACTCAAAACTCAATCCTCAAAACTCAACACTACTTCACAATGAACTATTGGCTTATCAAATCAGAACCCGATGCCTATTCGTGGTCGGACTTCGAGCGCGATGGCAGGGCAGAATGGACGGGAGTACGAAACTATCAAGCACGGAATAACCTTCGCGCTATGCAAGTAGGCGACGAAGCGCTCTACTACCACAGCAACATCGGCAAAGAACTGGTCGGCATTGTCGAAGTAACGCGCACCGCCCAGCAAGACCCCACCACAGACAACGCGCAATGGGTCTCGGTGGAAGTGCGTCCGAAGCAAGCACTTCCCAAGCCTGTTTCTCTTGCCGCCATCAAAGCCGAACCGCGTCTTGCGAATATGGGGCTACTGAGGCAATCGCAGTTATCGGTGGTGGCGCTCACTGCCGATGAGTTTGCGTGTTTGTGCCGAATGGGTGGCGTTGGAGGATGAAAAAATATCGGTTAAACTTTTGCAGCACAGACATTCTTGTCTGTGCTACGGGAAGATTCCCTAAGTTCTCCGACGGGAATTATCCTGAAAAAGCGGGCAGTTTCCTAAGCAACCAGTTCCAGTGCGGCGTAGGGCTTGTCGGAAGAAGAAACGCCTGATGCAATGGGAAGAGGCGGAAGCACAATGCCGACAAGCAGTTCCTCTTCGAGCAGCGCTGCCCACGTTTCCATGTACAAAATCACGTCCTCACGGCGGTTATACTGCAAAGCGCGTCGTTCCTGCGGAATACGCAGCAGAATTTTTGCGTTGGCAAGGCGCTCCAAGTCGCCAATATCGTGGCGTTCCAAGCCCATTTCGAGCATTTGCGTAATGATGCTGTCCAAATGATGACCACTGGTCGCGCAATAATCTTCGGCGTGATCGTCCCAGTCGCCGTGTCGCTCAATGGCGTAACTGTGGATTTGCGTTTTCGATAATTGGGTAATGGTTTGCGCCAGATGCCCGCAGTTGCAGCTTCCCTGATGGCTCCAGTAATACTGGACATCGGTGCGAAGGCGCTTTGCAGTGGTGCGGAGTGCGTCTATGAGTTCGGGCGTTGGTCGTGCCATGACAATTCTCCTTGCGAGTAACGTGAAATGATACTAATTGTATTTTAGTGGAAATGTAACTGGTCAGGTTCTACCGTGTTTTGAACGCGGACAGCACGGATTTGACGGATAGGCGGCTGATTTCGGGAAAAAGATAAAGACGGATATTTTTCTATCTGCTCTTCCATCAGTATCAAATCCTTCTGTATTCGCCAAATCCGTGCTGTCCGCGTTCCCTGACGTAATGACCTGACCAGTTCGTGGAAATTTTGAATGTCGGTATTGGTCTTGAGCGAAAAAGAGGTTAGATTATCATTTGAAACGCCATTTGCGCGTGGATAGTTCCGCAGAATAGAGAAATGTACGAAAAAATACATTGCGTCCAATGCCCAATATTCCCGTCCACCGAAAGCGCCTGCGCGATTGCTTCATGCTAGGGCATAGAAGCATATTCGTGCTTATGCTGACGCTTCTTTGCGGGCAGATGTGGGCGCAATCTCCCATGCTGACGCTTGTGAACGATACCACTCTGGCAGCCGCACCGCGCCTGCGCTTTGGCATGGATAAGATTGCCAATACGTTTCTTTTTCGGGGCGATATTGCCGGGACGTTTCCGCTGGCATGGAGCGCCGTGCCGCTCGGTACGCTGCTTGTGCAAAGCCAGTACAGAGGCAGCGCCATTCGCACAGGCGGCTTTGCACGGCGAGATGATGCCGACGCGCTTCTGCGATACGAAATGCCGCTTGATTCGCAGTTTTCGGCATTGGTCGCCAGTACGACGTCGTTTTCGGCAGATTCGCGCTCCATTGGTCTGAGCCGATTGGCGCAGCTTGGGTTGAGCGCGGGTTTGCAATGGAAATCTCCAAAATCTACGTGGCAACCATTCGAGAACTTTACTATGCGCATCATGGGCGGCGGCGAGTACAACGAGCAGCTTGGTATTGTGGATAGAGGCTGGACGGTGCTGGGCGGGCTGGCGGGCAGAAACTTGCGTCTGGACGATTACGGGCTGTCAGTGGATGCAGGAGGGTTCTACACCAATCTCGCCAATATCCGCACCAATACACAGTTCAACACACGCCTTGCAATGAACCGTACCTTTGAAGGCAATTCGCAACTTGATATTTCGGCTCAGTACATTGCCTTGGAGCGAGATTTTTACACAACCTTGCAACAGGACACACTGACGGCGCTTGCTATTGAGACTCGTTCAGAACGGCTCTTTCGCATGAATGCCCGCTTTTCGCTACCGATTGTGAACGGTATAGATGCTGAGGTACAGGGCTTTTTGGAAAATTGGGCGGTCGGGCGGCGCTACAATACAGCTTTGGAGCGCGTTCCGATAAGCGCCGTGGAGCGTAATGTTGACCAACTTCGGTTTTCGCTGAACACCACACTTCGCGCCGTTTTTCCTACAAACAGCCATGCGGCGGGTTTCACACTGGACAATCGGAACGAAGCAAATCGCGTGAGCGAGCGCTTTTCACTGCGCGATGTTGATTTGCAGACGCTTCGCACGAGTGAGCTTCAGCGCGACAACGTGAGTGCGCGATGGACACTCTGGGCGCAAACCGCATGGATGCTGCCGAGCGGTGATTCCCTGCGTGGGGAGTATTCAACGTCGCTGTTGCGCTACGACACACCCAGCAGCCTCAACAACGACGACCGCGATGAACTTGCCGTGAATGCTAATGCCGGGTACACCCATATTTTTTCGCACGTGCTTTCTGGTACGCTTCTTGCAGAGATGCGTTTTGCGCACGTGGTTTTTATCAAGTCCCAGCGCAGTGCGCAGAATAATTGGAATCGCACGATTCGTCTTGCGCCTTCCTTCAGCATTCGGAGCGGGAACGTCGAGATGCGACCGCACTTCGAGGTGCTGGCAAATTACACCAGTTTCGACTTTGAAGATGTGCTGGGAACGGTACAAAGTTTCAGCCTCCGTCAGCTTGCATACCGAGATTCTGTACGAATTACGCTTAATCCTGAAGCAACGCTTGAATCTCGCATATTATTTCGGTATTTTGAGCGTGGAGAATTTCATTTGCGCGAATTTTCCGAAACGCCGCGCGACAGAAACATTGAAGCATTTGTGCGGACACTGTGCGTTGTTGCGCCTTCAGGCTTTGCTTTTGGTCGCACGGCAATGGCGAAAATTGGCATTGGCGCTCGTGTGTATATTCTCACGCAAGAGCCAACGGGACTTGGCACTGTCCGAGCGCCCGCATTTGTGAATCGCTCGTTTGCACCGGAGACGCTGGTGGAATTAGATTTTTTTTCAGGAACGACGCTGCGTCTGAATGGTTGGTATGAATTTCAGTTTGATAGCCGCTCGCTGCTGCGCAGTGTTCCGAATATTTTGCTATCGGTGAACTTGCCTTTAGTAGGCATTTGACGGTGAGGTTTTGTATTGGTGTTATTACTTTTTGTTTTTAGTAGTTGTTGCACTTCCCCAATTGTATTTGCTTGCGTTATGGCTAAAACCTTGATTCTGCAAAGTAACACGAAAAATTTACGCTATGTCGAGCCGTTTCTGACGGAGATTGTCGTCGGTCACGAAATGGACGAAGCGCGGTATCATAATGCAATTATTGCGCTTACCGAAGGTGTGAATAATGCCATCGTGCACGGTAACAAGCGTGATGAATCAAAATCGGTAACAATTACCGGCGAGGTGCAAGAAGGGATGCTCTTGCTAACGATAGACGACAACGGAGACGGATTCAATCCCAACACGCTCCCCGACCCACTTGCACCGGAAAACCTCCTGCGCGACGGCGGGCGCGGTGTCTTTCTCATGCGCTCTCTCTGCGACTTTGCTGACTTCACCAATACGGAAAGTGGCTGCCGAACAACCCTCCGTGTGAGGCTGCGTGAGTGACTACAGCCGAAAGGAAAAAGAAATATGGTTTAATGCGCCTCTGCCCAATTCCCACCAACACCCATTTCCACCACCACCGGCACTTCGCCGAGTGATAATGCACCCTCCATGCAAGTTTTGACGAGTGCGGGCAATGTTTCCCGCTCGCTTGGGTGCATCTCAAAAACCAATTCATCGTGTATTTGCAAGAGCATTTTGGACTTGACGCCGAGCCGTTTCATCTCGCGGTGAATAGTTGTCATGGCAAGTTTCATCATCTCTGCCGCTGTTCCTTGAATCGGCATATTGATAGCAGCCCGCTCTGCGGCTGTGCGGTCAACGCGGTTTGCGCTTGTGATGCCCGGATAGTATTTGCGCCGCCCCAGAAGCGTTGTCGCGAAGCCA
This sequence comes from uncultured bacterium, assembly GCA_937899715.1. Lineage (GTDB taxonomy): Bacteria > Bacteroidota > Ignavibacteria > Kapaibacteriales > UBA4661 > PH2015. Next base: position 20,300 of record CALCNX010000048.1, read on the forward strand.
TTTTTACGGGTGGATTCAATCGTACCGTCAATGTACTCTTTGATTCGCGGGTACTTTGCGAAATAATTATCAATAATCGTTTTGCCTTCGCCGCGCCCGATTTTGAGCCGTTGTGCCAGCCCAAATGCACCCAAACCGTACATCACACCAAAATTGACCGTCTTGGCAATGCGTCGCATATCGCGGTCAACGTCTTCCACTCTCACGCCGAAAAGCACCGATGCCGTGGCAGCGTGTACGTCCAAGCCCTGTTGGAAGGCGCTCAGGAGCGTTTCGTCTTTGCAGATGTACGCCATAATGCGGAGTTCAATTTGCGAGTAATCCGCCGAAAGCAGCTTCATATCAGGGCTCTGCCGTGTATCGGCAATAAACGCCTTGCGAATTTCTCTGCCAAGTTCAGTACGAATGGGTATGTTTTGCAAATTTGGGTCAGTCGAAGACAAGCGCCCTGTGCTGGCAATGGTGGGGTTGTAGGTAGTGTGAATGCGTCCCGTGTAGGGATTGACTTGGCGCGGCAATGATTCAACGTAGGTGGACTGGAGCTTTGCCAATTGTCGGTATTCCAGCACTCGTTCTGCAATCGGGTGTTCTGCCGAAAGTTCTTCCAAGACCGACGAGTCGGTGCTGTATCCAGTCTTGGTCTTTTTGACGGGCGGAATTTGCATTTTGTCGAACAAAATTTCGCCAAGCTGCTTTGGGGAATCCACATTAAATTCGCCGCCCGCATCTTCCCAAATCTTGCGTTTGAGCGCCTCGGTTTCAACACGAATGAGGGCAGAAATATTGCCCAATGCTTCAGAATCTATTGCAATGCCGTTAAATTCCATTTCCGTCAGCACCTCCACCATCGGAAATTCGACTCGTTCAGCAAAATCCTTTAATTGGTCTTGTTGAAGCAGTTCATCCAGTTTGGTGTAAAGCCGGAAGGTAACATCAGCATCTTCCGCCGCATACTCCGCCACGCGCTCCACCGGTACGTCGGTCATGGATATTTGATCTTTTTTCTTTTCGCCAATGAGCGCCGAAATCGGTATAGGCGAGTATTGAAGCCATCGCTGGGCGAGTGCATCCATGCCGTGCAGCATATCGGAATTGAGCGTATAGCTTGCCAGCATTGTATCGAAGCCAATCGGTGCGACTTCGATGCCGTAGCGTTTCAAAATTAGCGTATCGAATTTTGCATTTTGTCCACATTTGGGTACATCTGGATTTTCAAGCAGCTGCTTGATGGGCGTAAGTGCTTCGGGGAATATCCAGTCTTGTGGCATAGGCGTTTTTGCAGATACAGAAGCGCCAGAGAATAAGTCCGTTTGCGCACTTTCAATAGAAACAGCTGCGGGGATTGCGGAAAATGCTGCCATTGGCACGTAGAATGCCCGCCCTTCTGCGCCGCAAAAGGATAAGCCTACGAGATGACACGCCATTGCGTTTAAGCCATCGGTTTCGGTATCGAAGGCAAGCATTGGAGCGGATTGTAGTTCAAGAGCCATAGCGCTCACTTTCTCCGAGGTATCTGCCAGAATGTATGTGTGCGGTATGTCTTTTAAGGTTTTGAGCGGTGTTGTGCTTGCTTGTGTGGAAGGCGCATCACTACTTGTTTTTCCTGAAATACTATCGGGAGCGCTGCCCACCAAAAACTTTCCGACAATCGTGCGAAAGCCAAGCGAAAGGAAAAATTCTTTCAGCGCTTCGGCTTGTGGCTCTTTGCGAACAAAATCTTCCAGTGTGTGTGTGACGGGAACGTTGGTGTCAATCGTTACCAATTCTTTGGAAAGAAACGCCATGTCGCGGTCAGCTTCGAGCTTTTTGCGGACGGAATCTTTGAGTTCGGGAAGATGGTCGTAAACACCTTCCAGCGAGCCGTACTGCTGAATGAGCGGGATAGCAGTTTTCTCGCCGATGCCTTTCACGCCTGGCACGTTGTCGGAAGCGTCGCCAATAAGAGCCAGCACGTCAATGACCTGCTCCGGCGCAACGCCAAATTTTGTGTGAACGCCTGCAATGTCCATGACATCATATTCGCCCATCGAAAAGCCTGGACGGAAGAGCCGGACGTGGTCGTTGACGAGCTGGCAATAATCTTTGTCGCTGGTGATGCAGTACAAATCCACATTTCCCGCAGCGCTGAAGCGTTTGGTGTATGTACCGATAATGTCGTCGGCTTCGTAGCCGGCAAGCTCGACTTGTGGAATATTCAGAAGCGAAATCATTTCTTTGATGCGAGCAAGTTGCGGCACGAGCTCTTGGGGAAATTCGGGGCGATGCGCCTTGTATTTGTCAAACATTTCGTGCCGAAACGTCGGCGCAGCAGTATCGAAAGCAATAGCAATATAATCTGGTTTTTCTTTGTTCAGAATGGTTGCCAAAATATTTGCAAAACCATAGACTGCGCCTGTGAGTTCACCGTTTGGCGCCTGCAAGCCCATTTTGGACATAGCATGAAATGCGCGAAAGACGAGTGACATTGCATCGAAAAGAAAAAATTTCATAGTGGCAGGAAAAAGAGAAAAACACCCGAAAATGAAAAAAATATGCTGAAAAAGCGCTTTGAAACACGCTTTGCAGCATTGCACACACAAAATACAACTGCACGAGCGATTACACAAGTTTCAAAAAATGTGGATAAACTACCCTTGTAATCTTCGTAGTCCCAAAGAAATTGCGTACTTTTGCCTTTCAAGAAATATTTTATTGACGAGCATTGTAATTACCAATCAGAAAAAGGCAATCGTCTGAATCACTTTGTACGGTTTCACAACAACGGGTTTAGCGTTTTTTTTAGGCGGGCGAGCATGAATATCTATTTCGTCCACACGCCAAACTGTTTCGTACAACCATGACCAATACTTCGATGAAGCCCACTCTTCAGAAACGTCTTTTCTCTGCGGCGCTGATTCTTTCTGCCTTCGCGCTCACATTTTCTGCTTGCAAAACGCTTCCGCAGCCTCTCAAAAACGGCTTGGCATATTTCAACACGTATTACAATGCAAACCGCCTTATGGTGGTAAGCGAAGACGAGTTCTTTCTTTACGACGAACAGCAGCGCACAACGCCACGCATTATTGTCATCGAAGAGCCGACACTGGTGGACGATAAACCCGACGACCGCGAGGTGCCGCAGTTTATCAAGTCGCTGGTGGTCAAGCCGGAGAAGCTGGATAAAGCACGTATTTGGATAGATTCGGTACTTATCAAAGGCTCAAAATTGCTTGTTCGCCACACAGAGTCTGAGCTTATAGACCAGACGTTGTATTTGATGGCAAAAGCATATTTTTATCGCAGCGAGTGGCATAATTCCCAGATGAAATGCCAAGAACTGATTGACAATTATCCGTACAGCAAGCTCTCGCCGGATGCACACCTCATTCTTGCTGAAACGCTGCTCATGCAAACAAAGTTTTCGCAAGCCGAAAAAGCGCTTTTAAGAGCGATTGATATTGCATGGGGGCAGCACAGGTACGATGCACTGTCGGAGGCATTTCGGATTCAAGCGGAATTGGCAATGCACTTCAACAACCTTGAAGAAGCCGTCAAACCATATCGCCGCGCTATTACCCAGGCAGATGACCGCGTACAACAGTCGCGCTGGCAACTGGAAATCGGGCTGCTCTATTACCGCAAGCGCCAGTTTGGAGATGCGGTGAAGGAATTCACGAAAGTTCTGGAATTTGCCCCCGATGCCCTCACCCGCTTTGAAGCAGAATTGTATAAAGCGGCATCACTAACGCAATTAGGGCGCTTTAATGAAGCAGAAAAAGTATTCAAAGAAGTGCTTGCAAACCGTAATTTTGCGGAATGGCGTTCTTTTTCATACAGCGAATATATTGCATTTTTGCGCTTGAGCGCGAGACCGGGTATAGACAGTATCTTTGCTCTCACCGACACGCTCAAATTCAAGGAAGCACCGGCAACAGCGCGATATCGTCAAGCGCTCGACCTCTTCAAGCACCATGAATACGACGGAGCACAATCGCTTTTTTCAAAATCTTTAGTGGAAACCGCGCCCACGTACTTTTACGGCTCGCTCTACGCAAGGCTTCTAACGGATTGGAAAACGCAAATGCCCGAAGCTGTCAATAGCATCAAGTTTTACACATTGCTTCGCTCCGACACTGCCGCGTACATACTTCCGGCGCAAGACAGCGCACGGCGTACCGCAGCAAACAGCATCTATCGCATCGGTCGTATTCACGAGCGATTAGGAATGCCGGATTCGGCGGCAAAATATTATCAAGCTGCCGTCACAATTTGTCCCGACGCAGACACGAACAGAGCGCGGTATTTATATGCCGAAGCTGCTGTGGCGGGCTTAGACCGCCATGCAGCGAAAGCCTCTTCAAAAGCAGTTAGTAGAGCAGACGGTACGACGGACTCCAGTGAAGCAGCCAAGTCACGCCTTGCTGACTCGCTTCTCAAAACGATTGTGAGGCTCTATCCTCTCACACAACAAGGCATTGATGCTCGTATTCGGCTTGGCTACACAGAGCAATTTTTGGTGGATTCGCTCGCCGATATTATGCAGTCTGCCGACCGTTTTCGCCAAATCAAGCAATACAGCAAAGCGATGCAAAAGTATAACCTTGTTGCCGGACGCTATGCCGATTCAAAATATGCCCCGCGTGCGTTTTACGCACAAGGCTGGTTGTACGAGCGCGAGCTAGGCAAACGCGACAGCGCAGTCTATTGGTACAGCCGATTGGTCGAAAAATATCCGCAGTCATCGTTTGCCAAAGATGTGAAGCCCAGCCTTGATGCGCTCTTACAAGAACGCCGATTGCAAGATTCGTTGAAATCACTGCCAAAACTACCCGTTGCGACAAGTTCTACGATGGCAACGCTTCAGACGACGAGCGGCAGTACAAGCCTAAGCACAACCGGAGCGACTGTGCAGACAGGAGCACCAATGAGGCGCAGGCAGTAGAAAATAAAAACAGCCGTCGATTTATTTTTACTATAAACTAAAGAAAGGATCAGCCGATGGTAGGAGATTTTATTCCTATGGTGGCGATTGTCTCTATATTATTAGGGCTGCCGAGTATCATTGCTGGCTGGTCGTTGGGCAAGCGCTTTCTTGGAATTGTTGAGCGCCGCACGGAAATCCAACAGCAAGAATTAGAAGTCGCCGAGCGCCGTCTGATACTGGAAGAGCGCGAACGCGAACTGGAAATTTACAAACTTGAGCTTGAAATTCGTCAACTAGAGCGTGGCGAAAGTGCCGACGCTTCAGAAAAAGCACAACAACAGCTGAAGTAGAAAAACAGCTTTCTTCCGATGCATTATCTTTTACCGTGCATCATGCCGAAAAAACCAAATATTTTATGGCAAAACAAAAATACACCATTCTGATTGTTGACGACGACCCGGCTGTACAGGCGGCGTGTAGCGCTTTGAGCGAGAATTATGAGCAGGTCGTGTTTTTCAATGAACCCGATTATGCAAAGGCATTTGCAAATGTCGAGAAACTGCGTCCCGACCTCGTGTTATTGGACGTGTACATGGGCGATAAAATGTGCTTTGATGCGCTCGATATGCTGCATGACCGTGGACTGAAAATACCGTCAATTATTATGACCGGCTCTTCGGATATGCGCATTGCTGTTCACGCCTTAAAGTCCGGCGCGGAAGATTTTATCGTCAAACCTCTCGACCCAATTCAAGTGGAATCGGCTGTGCAAAGGGCACTTCGCAATTATGATTTACGTCGCCAGATGGATATTTTGCAAGAGCGATTGCAGGAAGAAGAACAAAATGAATTGCTCGGCAACTCTGAAACGATGCAGCAAGTCAAGCAATTCGCCGATATTTTTGCGCAGACTGACGACACCACAGTCCTCATTCTGGGCGAATCAGGTACCGGTAAAGAGTTAATGGCACGGTACATTCACCAGCGTTCGCCGCGCTCAGCGGGACCATTTGTATCGGTTAATTGCGGTGCTATCCCACGCGAACTTGCCGAAAACGAGCTTTTTGGTTACGAGCGTGGAGCATTCACCGGTGCAACAGAAAAGGTAAAATTAGGACGTTTTGAAATGGCGCATCGGGGTACGATTTTGCTGGATGAGGTGGGCGAACTTAGCTACGAAATGCAAATCAAACTTTTGCGTGTCTTGCAAGAACGTAGTTTCTATCGTCTGGGCGGTGCAAAAGAAGTATCGGTCAATGTGCGGGTGATTGCTGCGACAAACCGAAATTTGGAGAAAATGGTAGAAGAAGGAAAATTCCGTGAAGATTTGTTTTTCAGGCTTAATGTCGGTACAGTCATGATGCCGCCTTTGCGGGAGCGAAGGGGAGATATTATGCTGCTGGCAACGGCATTTCTGAATGAATTTAATAAAAAATTCGGTAAGCGTATAGGTGGCTTTACCAGTGATGCAATAGAGGCACTGGAGTCCTACGAGTGGAAAGGGAACGTCCGCGAAATGCGAAATGCTATTGAACGTATTACTCTTTTGGAGTCGGGCGAAATGATTACAAAGGATTCCATTCGCTTTTTGCGTGTAGGTATGGGAACACAATCAGCCACCGGGCAGCCACTTGCGAGCGGTCACACGCTGACGATATCGAAGCAAGGCTCTACGTTGGAATCTGTCATGCGAGATCTTTTGGAGCAGACGCTAAAACTAGCAGAAGGCAATCAAACACAAGCGGCAAAGATGCTGGGCATCACACGGGCTGTCCTGAAAACGCGGATGGAGCAGTCCGGTTTGGCAGTGGAAGCTGACTAAGCATTTCTTATATGTCGCCACAAAGAATTTTCCCGCAAGAACGTTGTGGGTAAAAGAACAAAATTGTATATTAAAACTCAACCTTTTTTCACGCGATTTTTATTGCACCCGACCACACTCTTGAGCGAGGAATACGTCTATGCAAACAGCTTTTGACAAAAGCACCGATAAACGTGAGCAAGGCAGCAGCAGCGAAGAAGTGCTGCAGCTCGTTAGCTTCACGTTAGGCAAAGAAGAATTTGGTATTGATATTCTCCGAGTGCAGGAGATTAACCGCACTACATCGGTGACGCGCGTACCGAATTCACCGCATTTTATTGAAGGCGTAATTAACTTGCGCGGCAAGGTGATACCTATTGTTGATTTGCGGAAGCGTTTTGGAATGCCGCCGTCACAACATGACAAAAACACACGCATTATCGTCGTTGAGATTCTCTCCAAGACAGTTGGCTTTATCGTAGATTCAGTGCGAGAAGTGCTGCGGATACCCCAAAGTGTAGTTGACCCGCCGCCGCCAATCGTAGCCGGCATTAGTTCTGACTACATTGAAGGAGTTGGTAAAATGGATGACCGCCTTCTTATTCTGCTCAACCTCGAAAAAGCTCTCTCATCAGCAGAGCTGCAGGCGTTGTAATAAAAATGACGTGGGTATGATAGAGAGGTAATGTCTGTTACAATATGCTGTACAAAGGCTTGTAGAAGAGAGCATATCTAAACAGCCACTATTATTACTACTTGGTGGGCACTGATGTTTTTTCTACTACTGTGAACTGTAGCCATGAGCGCACAAGACCGTATTTCATTGATGTTGACAGCTACTGATGCCTCTGTTCGTCGTCGTGCGGCAGAGGAGTTAATAGGGTTGAATCTCTCCGACAGTGAAGTCATTATTGCCTTTGCCAAAGGACTGACCGATGCCGACAAAGGTGTGCGGGATATTTGCGCACTTGCTTTAGAGCGGGCAAATAATGTTCCCATACCTGTTCGGGCAGAGGCTGTTGCGCCTCTTATTACGAAGGAAGATATTGAAGTACGAAACCTTGCCGGTGATGTGCTACTCAAGTTCGGTGCCGCCGCCGTAGATGCGTTGTATCCGTATTTATCCGACCCTAAGGAGGATAATAGAAAGTTTGCTTGTGATATTATTGGGTTGAGCAATAATCCTGCCGCTATACCGCACGTACGCAAGCTCCTGAGCGATGTGGATGACAATGTACGCTGCGCTGCCGTAGAATCACTCGGTTTCTTGAAAGCGGTGGAGCATTTGGGCGACATTGTGGCGATGTATGATGATGAGATTGTACGTCCCTACGTGATTGCTGCCATTGGTAACTTAGGTGGCAAGCAGGCTCAAGAATTTTTGCTCAAGCTGATGGATGAATCGGATGAGTTTGTTCAAATTAATGCCATTGATGCCCTTGCCGTTTGTGCCGATGAAATCGGGATTGCTCATAAACTTCTCGTCCTTCTGCCCAAAGTGAGTGCGGATGTCCAATCAGTACTGCTTAGGACAATATATAGCATTGCTTTTCGTTTGCAAATTGCTGTGGAGCTACCTGATGAACTCAGGAACATTGCATACCAAGCACTCTTAGACGATGATCCAGATACGCGCATTGCGGGGCTGCTGGCGCTTGGCAAGTCATACGACGAAGATGACGTACCCGCACTTCTCCACGAAATCACTCGTAACAACCCCGAGACGCAAAAGCATATTCTTTCGATAGTACTTGTGAACTCCACTCCGGCTGTGGCGAGAGAGTTTTTCGATCGCCTGTTTCAGGTTCTTGATGAATCAAACGTACAAATGACTGAAATACTGGGCTTTTTAGCAGAATTGCTACCACCCGTGCATGGTGAAAATGGCGCTATTGCTATTCAGGCTGTTATGCGGCAGTACTTAGCAGTAGTGCAAGACCACCGCCGCGATATTATTGAGTTCTTGCTTGCTGTCAGTCGAGATGCGGCTATTCATCTGCTTTCAGACGAGATTATTTCAGATGAAGAGCATCGTGTCGAAGATGCCGTGCAATTTGTGCGGTTCTATAATGTACGGGAAGTTGTGCTTCCCTAATGATATTGTTCCTACTCATGCTTGTTCACGCATTACACCACCATGGCATCAGACTTGTTCGATAAATTTCGTTTTGGACAGGGAGGTACAAACCATCGTCCTTCCGCCCCACAGCCGGATTCTTCAGAATCGGGTGCTAGCGGTGCATCTGCGTTGCCGCCGCCCGGTACTGCCGGAACAGGCTCCGGGGCAGCAGATGGGAATGCGGCACGAGCGGGGAGTACATTCGATAAAAGCCAACTAGGACAAATTTTTATCCCGCCATCGCTGTTAAGCCTCGACAATAGTAATGCGCCCAAGATGGATGAGGCAATGTTTAAGCGGTTCCGGGATTTTATTTATGAGCAGTGTGGGATTTCTTTTACCGAGAACAAAAAGTATTTGCTTGAGGGGCGTATTGCAAAGCGTCTTGAAGCACATAATCTTTCAACCTTCGATGAGTATTTTCGCCTTATTTCAACCTCGGCAGCAGCGCGAGAAGAGTTACCAAGCCTCTTTGAAGTGGTAACGATTAACGAGACATATTTCTTTCGTAATCCGCCACAGTTCGAGGCGTTAGAGCAAGTTATCCTTCCGGAAATTTTGAAAGCAAAGCAGGCTCAAGGCAATAAAAAACTCCGTATTTGGAGTGCTGCTTCATCATCGGGCGAAGAAGCCTATACGATGTCTATGCTTATTCTGGAGCGCATCAAGCCGCAGTTTCCGGGATTTACTTTTGAAATCGTTGGTAGCGATATTAATACGGCGGTACTGGAAAAAGCCCGGACAGGGGTGTTCAAAGAGTATTCGGTTCGGAATATGCCTGCGCATTATTTGAACAAGTATTTTACCCGCGAGGGCGATAAATACGTCCTTACGCCCGAAGTACGGAGTCAGGTCAAATTCATGTGCATTAACCTCTACGATACGCCTACCATGCGTACTATGACGGGGTTTGATGTGATTTTTTGTTGTAATGTCCTCATATACTTCGATACTATCGCCAAGCAGCAGGTCGTTGCTGATTTGTACGACGCGCTGAATAAAACGGGATATTTGTTTATTGGTTATTCCGAATCCCTGCATGGTGTATCGAAAGCGTTCAAACTTGTTCATTTTCCGAAGACCATTGCATACAAAAAAGAGTGATCGGCTGAAATTGTTGTATGCGCAAATACTTTGTAGGTAGATGAAATCACGCAATACCGTTTCCCGTTTGGAATGTTAAAAGATTATTATGAAAAAAACAATTCTTACAGTGGATGATTCCATGTCGGTGCGAAAATTTATCGCATTGTCGCTGAAATCTGGTGGCTACCGGGTCATTTCGGCTGTGGACGGTATGGATGCGTTGGAGATTCTGCCTAAAGAAAAAGTGGATTTGGTGATTACCGATCTAAATATGCCCAATGTTGATGGCTTTGAATTAGTACGAACAATTCGTCAGAATCCGATGTATAGTGATTTACCAATAATTATCTTATCGTCCTTAGCAGACGTGCAATATATTGAACGCGGAATGCAAGCAGGGGCAAATTCTTATATCGTTAAACCGTTCAATATGAAAAAGATTCAGTATGAGGTATCAAAATACATTTGATAAATTCTTTTCCTGCTTTTATATTACTGTGTACACTTCGTACACAATTACCGAAAAATAAACAGACTTCTTATATCTATCAACTTATTTACTAACGAGTTGCTATGAAATTTCTTGTTGTTGATGACTCGCCAACGATGCGCCGCATTGTAATCAACGCGCTTCACAGTTTTGGTTACAACGATGTGGTTGAGGCGAGCGACGGGCAAGACGCGCTTGCAATTCTCTATACGGAAAAAATTGATTTTGTGATTACCGACTGGAATATGCCGAATATGAACGGTCTGGAATTAACAAAAGCAATCCGTAATGATGCGACCTTTGGCACTCTTCCTGTTCTGATGGTCACGACGCGCGGTATCAAAGAAGATATTGTGCAAGCGCTTCAAGCTAAAGTGAATAACTACATTGTAAAGCCATTTACGCCGGCTGTTCTCAAAGAAAAGATTCAGGCTATTGTGCCAAATGCGTAAGATGATTCTCGTATCAGGTTCTACTCATGCGCGGGCTTCGGTTCTGCACGAATTGTACTTGTAACAATCTCTTCGTTTTTCTTTATGAGCCTGTCTCTCAAAGGGGCAGGGCGTGGCTTATCTGCGATGCAATCTTTTTACTTAATCAATTGATGCCCTAGCACTTGATTCGGCACAGTAATTGAGGAATTAATTGCACCGACAAATCAACTTTGGATGCAAAAAGAATGTCAGAAACCTGCGTTGTTTGAGCCGCTCAACTTCTCAGTAAGTGTTTTCTAGTGTATTGCTTGGAACACTTTTGCCTATCTTCACTCTTTTGCCTTCATTTCTGTACCCGCATCACACCGGAGACTGTCCATTATGCGTGTAGGTGAAATCAATGAAATGCTTCACAAAACCGAAGAGTTAAAAGCACTCTTTGTGTTCGGACAGCGCGTCATCCCTTTTTTGGAAGAGGTATTCCTTTTTATTAGGGAGGTAACGCCGTTGCTGGAGAATATCAATGCTTCAATTGAAGAAAATCTCTCCAAAATGCCCAAGGCGGCACAGCAACTCTCTTCGGTAACGAAAGCTACCGAACTTGCGACGACTGAAATATTGGATACGCTTGATGGACTGAGTTACAAAGCCGATGTGATAAGTTCAAATATGAAGCAACTTATCCAGATGCAGCGCCAAAACCGTTCCGAGCACGAAAAAATTATCGAAGCCGTGAATGAGCTTCAAAGAAATGAAACCATAGCAACGGAAGAAAAAGATTCCGTGTATTCACGTATCATTGACGTAATTCGGAAAATCGAAAATCGTGAAGGCGGTCACTCTTCCGCACACTATGTAGATAATATCAAATCTGCTGTGGCTGTGCTGCAAAAGCCGGAAGTTTCAGAAGAGTTAGTGAATAATTCCGAGAAGCTCCTCGAAAGTATCCGTATGGACTCTACGCAGATTATGATGTCTCTGCAAGTCCAAGATATTACTTCTCAGCAGCTTGCGGCTGTCAATAGTTTGCTTCAAACTGTGCAGAACAAGTTGGGCGAGATTATGGTACATTTTCGTAATACGGAAATTGGCGAGCTTATTACAGCCTCTACCCGTCGTCCGATACAAGAAGAAACACATGCTACGCAAGTTTCATCCTTACACCGCGCCATTGCATATGACTCTGATGTCGGCTCTGCGCTTTCCGGCGACCCAAATCGTCAAAATGATGTAGATTCCATTCTTGCGTCGTTTCACGACGGTGGTGCGGCGGCAATTGCTTCAGCACCGTCATCGGGGAGCATTTCATCACAAAATGATATTGACGCACTTCTAAGCCAGATGAATTCTGGCCCAACGCCTCCACCAAGCGCTACGTCATCAAGTAGCCCAACGCCGTCTGTTGACCCTGCTTCGCAAGACGACATAGATGCACTTTTCGGTGGCGGAAAAGCTAATGATGCAGCATCGCAGGATGATATTGATGCGCTTTTCAAATAACATTGATAACTTTTTGACTCTGTTCAAGCCTCTACGCTTTCTAGTTTTAACTCACGACACACCTACCGTTTATCGTCCAAAGTACCATTATGTCAGGCGCTCTCGATAACGAAATGAAGGAACTTCTTGATAGTTTTCTTATTGAAACTCAAGAAATTCTTGATACCCTCGACCAAGACTTGATGCAATTGGAGTCACAAGCGGAAAACTTTGATCTGCTGAACTCCGTCTTTCGCAGTTTTCACACCATTAAGGGAACATCGTCCTTCATGGGGTTCGAGCAGATAACGGAGATTACACACCATGCCGAAGATATTCTCAATAAACTCCGTAAGGCTGAACTCAAGGTTAATTCTGAAATTGTTGATGCACTTTTGGAGGTGTATGATTGGCTGAAAATGCTCCTCAAAAAAGCACAAGCAGCCGATCTTGAGCCGGTAGATTACTCCAAAACAATGGAGAAGCTCACGAAAATTGGGCATCCCGATGCAGCCCCTAAAGCCGCCACGAGCGTCTCAGTACCTGCCGCTCCTGTAGCACCCATTCCCGCAGCGCCTGTAGCGGGTTCGCCAACGCTAGTTGATAACATTCTGAATGATAAATCTTTCGGCACTCAGGGTGACTACTTTACTGATGACGAGCTTTTGATGATTGCAAACGCTTTTGCTGAAATTAACCAAGCGATGCAACCGTCTGCTCCGTCTGCGGCAAATGATACTTTACCCCCCGTAGAACCACCCGTGGTGGCTTCTGCACCCGAACCAGCAAAACAACCCGAACCTATCATTACTGCCCCTGCTTCTGTTGCTCCAAAAGCAGCCGAACCGATAGCTGCAAAGAAAGCCCCGTCGCCAGCAGCGGCAATAGCGAAAGATGCTCCCGCGCCGGACGATAAGAAGGCAGCTGCAGCAGCGACAGAAACAACCATTCGCGTTGATGTCAATCGCTTAGAAACTCTTATGGATTTGTCGGGTGAGTTGGTGCTGGGGCGTAACCGTCTTGCGCAGGTAACTCAAGAGCTTATGCAACGGTATGAAAATCACGACTTTTTGCGTGAGTTGCAAGAGACCAGTTCGACAATAGACTTCATTACGACAGAATTACAATCGGCAATTATGAAAACCCGGATGGTGCCGATTTCCAAAATTTTTCAAAAAGCACCACGTATTGTTCGTGACCTCTCTAAAGAATTTGGTAAAGATATTGAACTTGTCTTACGTGGTGAAGAAACTGAGCTTGACCGAGGTATTATTGAAGAGCTTAACGACCCGCTCGTCCACATGATTCGTAATTCCTGTGACCACGGCATTGAGCATCCGGGCGAACGGGAAAAAACCGGAAAAAATAACAAAGGTACGCTGATTCTGGATGCACAACACGAAGGCAATCATATTGTCGTGAGTATTATCGACGACGGCAAGGGTATTGACCCAGAGATGCTCAAGCGCAAAGCCTTAGAAAAAGGCTTGATTACAAACGAGCAACTTCAGACGATGACCGACAGAGACGCTTTTAGTCTTATTTTTATGCCCGGCTTCAGTACCGCCGAGAAAGTAACTAGTGTTTCCGGTCGTGGCGTGGGCATGGACGTTGTACGTACCAATATCCAAAAGTTAAAAGGAATTATTGAAGTTGACTCCAAAATTGGTTCCGGTACAACCTTTACTATTAAATTACCACTCACATTGGCAATTATTCAAGGTTTGCTGGTACGCGTTCACTCAGAAATCTACGCATTGCCGCTCAGTGCTGTCGTGGAAGTAGTCAATACTGACTTGAACCAAATCTACAGTGTCAATCAAAGCGAAGTTATACGCATCCGTAATCAGGTGTTCCCACTTATTCGGATGGATAAAGTGCTGAAAACTCCTGTCACCGACACGAGTAAAGTTGCCAAAATCGGAGCTGAGGACACGCTGGAAAACCGCTATGTTGTTGTTGTCGGGTTGGCAGATAAACGGCTTGGCTTAGTCGTAGATGAGTTGCTGGGACAGAAGGAGATTGTGATTAAATCGCTTGGCGAGTATCTTGGTCATATTCGCGGTATGTCCGGCTCCACTATTTTGGGTGACGGGCGAGTAATTATGATTCTGGATATTGAAGAGCTTATCCAAGCAGCGCACACTATTACTGCTTCGGTATGGCAGCAACAAGGATAATTTCCTGAAAACGAGCAATCAAGTGCTTTCTCCTTGATTGATTTGGCAAACAAGAGAAGATTCACTATCAAATTATCATGAAACCAATACGGGTTTTAATTGTTGACGATTCAGCATTCGTGCGTAAAGCACTCTCCACAATGCTTCAAAGTGAGCCGGACATTGAGATTGTCGGACTTGCCAATAACGGTAAGGAAGCAGTTGAAAAAGTTGCCGAACTCAAACCGGACATCGTAACGATGGATGTAGAAATGCCCATCATGAACGGCTTGGAAGCCTTGCGCATAATTATGGAGCAGAACCCGACGCCGGTTCTTATGGTCAGTAGTATTACCACAGAAGGCGCAGAGGCAACAATAGACGCACTTTCCTTGGGAGCAGTTGATTTTATCTCAAAGCAATCCACGCTGACCATTCAGCAAACGATGCGCGATGAGCTTGTCGGTAAAGTCAAGGCAATTACTCAAAGTGTCGGCGTGAAGTCGCGTCTAAGCCGTCCGTCCTTACTTGGTGGATTAGGCTTCCGCAAAGCCTCTTCACTTGTTGGTTCTCCGGCAAAACCAGATGATTCTACCGAGCGTCTCTCTCTACAAGAACGTATTGCGCGTCGTCGTCAACAATCCATGCAAGATGGCGGAAGCGATTCGCCTGCGCCAGTTGCCGCGTCCCCCTCACAACCTAAGCAATTACATGAAGTGCGCCTTACCGGAAGAAAACGTCCTTCACCTGGACACGCAAAAGTGGTTGTTTTAGGTGTCTCCACCGGTGGACCACTTGCCCTCCATCAGGTCGTACCACGCCTGCCGAAGGATTTTCCCGTCGGTATGCTGATTGTACAACATATGCCCGCCCATTTCACCAAATCACTTGCTGACCGCCTGAACACGCTTTCTCATGTAACCGTACGCGAGGCGCAAGAAGGTGATGTCTTGGAGCCGGGACTTGTTCTTATTGCTCCCGGAGGGTTTCATTTGAAAATCGCCAAAGACCAACGCACTATCCATGTTACGCCGGAACCTTCCGAAACACTTCATCGTCCGTCAGTAGATATTACTGCCGAGTCAGTTGTGGATGCTTTTGGCGGTCATGCCGTCGGTGTAATTATGACGGGTATGGGACGTGATGGCTCGGCGGGGCTGAAAAAACTCAATGCGAAGGGTGGATATGTGATTGCGCAGGACGAGGAATCATGCGTGGTCTATGGCATGCCGAAAGCAGTGGTAGATGAGGGGATCGCCGATGAAATACAGTCTCTTGATCACCTTGCCGATGCTATTGCTGCTGCCGTTGGCGTTCACGCTGTCGCTGCTAAAGCATGATCTTGCAGGATTAGGAAAATCCAGCAACCAAAAATTGAACAAGAAAGGTATCCAAAGAGTTGTTTGGATGCCTTTTCGTTTTTTTGAGTATCGTTTTTTTCGAGCAACCGCGCCTTTGGTCGGTTATGCGTATTGTTCACGAGTGATATGCTTATGAGCGGTTATGCTCACAATTGCGAGAATCCTGACAGACTGCAAAGATTTGCAATGAGTGTTTAAGTGGTTTGAAGCCGTTTTGCGTTGCCACACGGTCTTGAATTTCATTCAGCGTTTCTTCTTGAAATTCTACAATATACCCGCATTCGGTGCAAATAAGATGGTCGTGGTTTGGCATCTTGTCGGCAAGCTCAAAGCGAGCACTGTCGCCTTGAAATCGATGCTTGACAAGGATATTGCAGCGTGTCAGAAGGTCAAGAGTTGAATAGACCGTAGCACGTGAGACTTGCACATTCTTTGTGCGGAGCGCAAGATACAGTTCATCAGCGCTGAAATGCTCTTCACATTCCAAAACACCATCCAGCACGAGATAGCGTTCTTGGGTATTACGATATTTTTTTTCACGTAAAAATTCAACGAACTGCTCTTTGATACGAACTGCGTCGGGAGCGGTATCCTGAGCGGTTTGTATCGGTGCAGTGCCGTTGTGATGGGGAAGAACAGGTAATGAAAGGATTGATACTGGTTTCATGGCTCGTGAAATTGGACGCGCAGCGAGGTAAGCGCGGAGAAACGGGGGCGGTTTATCATAATGATTGACCGCGAAATGTAAAATTATCAAAATACTTGTCAAAAGCGAAATCTATTCACGTAAAACACTGCGAAAGTTAGTAGAATCTGACTATTTTTGCACTTCTTTTCCTGTAATTCTTCCATTCCACATTCAATAATACGTAATCCACCATGAGAGCTTGGTCCACTGACGATTCCTACGAACTTTACAATATGAACGGCTGGGGTGCCGGATATTTCGGTATCAACGAAAAGGGTAATATCACCGTCAGTCCGCGTCGGACTGCGGGCCCTGCCGTTGACCTCAAAGAACTGGTTGACGATCTTATCCTCAAAGACTTGGCATTACCAATTTTGGTTCGGTTCTCCGATATTATTGGAGACCGTATCGGGCAGATTTCGCAGTGTTTCAAAACCGCGGCGCAGGAATATGGCTTTGAAGGGCGATATTTCGGTGTTTATCCCATTAAAGTTAATCAACAAAAGCACGTCGTAGAAGAAATTGTTCGCTATGGACGCGAATTTAATATTGGACTAGAAGCTGGCTCAAAACCTGAGTTGCAGGCGGTTTTGGCGATTATGGACAATCCTGAGAGCATTATTATTTGCAATGGCTACAAGGACGAAGAGTTTATCGAACTCGCGCTCTTGGCGCAGAAAATGGGCAAAGAAATATTTCTTGTCGTTGAAAAATTGAATGAACTCAAGCTCATCAAGACTGTCGCCGAGCGAAATAATGTGCGCCCCAACATCGGTATTCGTATTAAGCTCACTAATTCCGGAAGCGGAAAATGGGAGGAGTCGGGCGGCGACCAAAGCAAATTTGGTTTGAACGCATCGGAATTGTTGGAGGCGATTGAATTTGCCCGCGAGAATAATTTGCTGGATTGTGTGAATATGATTCACTTCCATTTGGGAAGTCAAATTACGAACATTCGGCGTATTAAAGCAGGTTTGCGCGAGGTATCGCACTTTTACGTGCAACTTCGGAGTCTCGGCTGCAATATACAGTATGTGGACATTGGCGGCGGCTTGGGTGTGGATTACGATGGTTCGGCTTCGATGGCATCGAACAGCATGAACTACTCTATGCAAGAATATGCCGACGATGCCGTGTATATGCTCTGCGAGGCGTGTAAGAAGTATTCGCTGCCGCATCCGAACCTTATTACGGAATCCGGCAGGGCGCTTACTGCGCATCATTCTGTGCTGGTGTTGAACGTGCTGGAAGCAACGAGTCTGCCAATCTGGGACGATGAAAAAGATAAAGTGGCAGCCGAAGATCACCAAATTGTGCAGGATATGTTTTCCATTTACAAAAACCTTGCACCGCGCAATCTTGGCGAAAACTGGCACGACGCGCAGCAACTTAAAGAAGAGGCGCTCAATCTTTTCTCTCTGGGAATTCTTGACTTACCTACTCGCGCAAAATCGGAAAAGCTCTTCTGGACAATCGCCCGTGCCGTGCAAAAAATTGCTGCCAAAATGAAAAACGCGCCCGATGAGTTCGAGCAGCTCCAGAAGGTGCTTGCAGACAAGTATTTCTGCAATTTTTCGCTCTTCCAGTCCTTGCCGGATGCGTGGGCAATAGACCAGATTTTCCCCATCACGCCTGTGCATCGCCTTGCCGAACGCCCGACACAAGAGGCAACATTGCAGGACGTAACGTGCGATTCCGACGGCAAAATCGAAAAGTATATCGGTATGTATGATTACCCTTCGTATCTGCCGGTGCATCCACTCAAAAAGGACGAACCATATTATTTGGCAGTGTTCCTTGTGGGAGCGTATCAAGAAATCTTGGGTGATTTGCACAATCTTTTTGGTGATACAAACGCAGTGCATATCACGTTGAATAAAAAAGGTGAGTTCGAGGTAGCACAAATTATCGAAGGCGAGACCGTTGCGGATGTGCTCGAATATGTACAATTCAACCCCAAAGAACTTGTGCGAACGATGGAAAAATGGGTCAGTACATCGGTAAAAGAATCAAAAATTACGCTGGCGCAAGGAAAAGAATTTTTAGCGATGTATCGTTCCGGTCTGTACGGCTATACATATTTGGAAGAATAATTCTGCGAATGGTATCAATAGCAACGACTGAGTACAAGAGATGTAGTGGTTTGTTTAGAGCGCTACATCTCTTGTTTTTTTAGAAAGGAATGGTTGACATATCAACAGCGTAAAAATAAAAAAAATTCGCTAATAGAAGATTTTCGCTTTGAGATGTAAAAAAAAAACGTATTTTGGATGTATCGTTTTTACGCCGACAGACGGTGTTGAAATTAAAGCACTAAAACGGCTTAGGAAAGATTTGTGTGCGGTGTGTGAAGAACTAAAGAAGAAACAAACAAAGCCACGTATTGAAGATACGTTTATGAGCTTATCGCTGTTGCTCCTTGTCTGCTTTTTGCCTCCCCTCGAACATACCTTTCTGAAGAGCCTCGACGTGAGAGCGGTGTAAACCACTCCAATCACCCCTTATATTTACATTTCACAGGTGGAGAGCGTTATGAAAACAGCACAGGAACTTTCGCGCGAATGGTCGCAGAATGAGCGTTGGGACGGCATTACACGCACGTATTCTGCTGATGACGTTGTTCGGTTGCGCGGCACGGTCGAAATCAAATATTCTCTTGCCGAACTCGGTGCAAAGCGCCTTTGGGAGCTAATGAACAGCGAAGATTATGTCCATGCACTTGGTGCGCTTACGGGCAATCAAGCGATGCAAATGGTCAAAGCCGGACTGAAAGCGATTTATCTTTCCGGCTGGCAAGTGGCTGCTGATGCCAACTTGGGAGGACAGATGTATCCCGACCAAAGTCTTTATCCTGCCAATAGCGTTCCTGATGTGGTCAAACGTATCAACAACGCACTTCGTCGTGCCGACCAAATAGCATATTCCGAAGGCGATACTTCCACGCACTGGATGGCTCCTATTGTGGCGGACGCTGAGGCGGGTTTTGGCGGACCGCTTAATTCCTTTGAATTGATGAAATTGATGATAGAAGCGGGTGCCGGTGGTGTACACTTTGAAGACCAACTTGCTTCTGAGAAAAAATGCGGACACTTGGGCGGTAAAGTGCTTATTCCGACCTCGCACTTCATTCGCACATTGACTGCTGCACGCTTGGCGGCAGATATTTCCGATGTGCCCACTGTTCTTATAGCCCGCACCGATGCAAACGCGGCTGATCTCCTGACCAGTGACGTGGATGACCGCGACAAAGAATTTTGCACGGGCGAGCGCACTATAGAAGGTTTCTACCGTCTGCGTCCGGGTATTGATGCTGCTATTGCGCGTGCGCTCAGTTATGGTCCTTACGCCGATGTGCTTTGGTGCGAGACCGCCACACCGGATATGCAGGAAGCGAAAAAGTTTGCCGAAGCTGTCCACACCAAATTCCCAGGTAAAATGCTCGCCTACAACTGTTCGCCATCGTTCAACTGGAAACGAAATCTCAGTTCTGCCGAAATTGCTGTCTTCCAACGTGAACTGGGTGCAATGGGCTACAAATTCCAATTCGTAACGCTTGCGGGCTTCCATGCGTTGAATTTCTCCATGTTCAATCTCGCACAGGGCTACCGCGACCGTGGCATGGCGGCATATTCCGAAATGCAGGAACTTGAGTTCGCCGCCGAAGCACAAGGTTATACCGCCGTGAAGCACCAGCGCGAAGTCGGCACAGGCTATTTCGACGTAGTAGCTGAAACAATTAGCTCAGGACAATCCTCCACAACAGCGCTTGCCGGCTCGACCGAAGCTGGACAATTCCACATTGAGACCTAAAAAAATAACCGATGAAGGATGAAGTTTTTTGCGAACCTTTTCCTTCATTGTTTGTTTGAATGTTCTTTCACAACCCCGCATCACTTCTTGTTTTGCGGGGTTTTGCGTTTTGTGCTATATTGCTTCTCTTGTGATTATTTGCCGTTACTGAGATTCCATCAGCAGCATTTTAGCTATTATCATCAAACTATTGTTACCAAATTATTGTTATCAAACCTTTTAATTTTCCATTATGCCACAACTCACCCTTCCCGCAGGTGTCGTCGTTACGGGCGATATTCAGCCTCAGTTCCTGGAAATTCTCACGCCCGAAGCACTTGACTTTATTGTGCTCTTGCAGCGTACGTTCAATACTCGCCGCAAAGAACTTTTAGTAAAACGCACCGAACGACAAAAGGATTTTGATGCCGGAATTATGCCGGATTTCCTTGCGGAAACAGCGTCCGTGCGCTCTGGCGAATGGCGAGTAGCACCCATTCCGGCGGATTTACAGAATCGGCGTATCGAAATTACGGGACCTGTGGAGCGTAAAATGATTATCAATGCGCTCAATTCCGGCGCAAATATGTTTATGGCGGACTTTGAAGATGCCAACTCGCCGACGTGGTCAAATGCCATTCAGGGGCAAATCAATCTCCACGATGCGATTCGCCGCCAAATTGATTTCACTTCGCCCGAAGGTAAAGACTATAAGTTAAACGTTGAAGTGGCGACACTGCTTGTGCGTCCGCGCGGTTGGCATTTGCTCGAAAAGCATATCACCGTTGATGGTGAGCCACTGTCGGGTTCGCTTTGTGATTTTGGTTTGTACTTTTTCCATAATGCTAAAGAATTGCTCGCACGTGGTTCAGGACCATATTTCTATTTGCCAAAGCTGGAAAGCCATTTGGAGGCACGGCTTTGGAATGATGTTTTCACGTTGGCGCAGAAAAGGCTGGGCGCTCCGCATGGTTCAGTGAAAGTAACAATGCTGATTGAGACTATTCCTGCCGCTTTTGAGATGGAAGAACTGCTCTACGAACTCCGCGACCATGCTGCGGGCTTGAATGCAGGGCGCTGGGACTACATCTTCAGCGTGATAAAAAAATTCCGTAATCAAATGCCAACGCCCATTCCCGACCGCATTCAAGTAACCATGACCGCTCCTTTCATGCGGGCATACACAGAACTTCTTGTCAAAACCTGCCATACGCGCGGCGCACACGCTATCGGCGGTATGGCAGCGTTTATTCCAAACCGCAAAGATCCCGCCGTAACGGAAACTGCGCTTGCAAAAGTGCGGCAGGACAAAGAGCGCGAGGCAAATGACGGCTTTGACGGCTCGTGGGTGGCGCACCCGGACTTGGTAGCCGTCGCAAAAGAGCCATTTACCGCAAAACTTGGTGACAAACCGCACCAAAAGGAGCGCTTGCGCGAAGAGGTGAGTATAAAGGCTGCTGACTTGCTTAATTTTGTTGTGCCCGATGGAAAAATTACCCAAGCAGGCTTGCGAAATAATATCAACGTCGGGCTTCAGTACGTGGAAGCGTGGCTGCGTGGCAATGGTGCAGTGGCAATCCACAATCTTATGGAAGACGCTGCAACGGCAGAAATCTCGCGGACGCAGGTCTGGCAGTGGATTCATCACGCAAAGGGCGTTTTGGACGACGGGCGCAAAGTGACGGTGGAACTTGTCCGCCAGATTATTGCCGAAGAAATGGAAACTATCAAGCAGTCATTCGGGGATGCACTTTTTGCACAAGGTCGTTTTGCCGAAGCGCGTGAAATCTTCGATACGTTGGCTACATCGCCGGAGTATGTAGATTTTCTGACGCTTCCGGCGTATGAGCGCTTGGGATAATTGTTTGGGCGCTATAGATTATTCACCCTTGTGCTTAGGTTTTCTCAAGATTATCTCGCGCAAGGGTTTTTCTTTTGTTGTAAAAGCCCAGGAACTGCCGTAGATTTACGCTCTAGTCAGATTTTTTGCTCATATCAGTTTATTATTTGTTGTATGCTCACACCAGAATTTTATTCCATTATTGATGCAGAATTAGATGCTATCATTGCAAAAAATCCTGATAATGACGTAATTAAAAGGTTCCGAACCAAGCCTAATAACCAAAAGTCGTATGCGTTTTTGATTTGGTTTTTGGAGTTTTACGGCAAAATTCCGAATTATATTCCTTACATCACCGAAAACGAAAAAGATAGTTCGTGTGATATCGTGTTTGATAAAAAAAATGCCGATGGAAGTAGGGTTTTCTATATTGTTCAGGCAAAATGGAAATCACGGACAAACTGCGAAGTTCAAGCAAGTAAAACTGAGATTCTGGCGACACTCAACGATTTTGAGGTGCTGCTCAGCGGTGGGAAACGAAACGTTAGTGAAAAATTGCAGAAAAAACTGGATGAATTTTACGAGCATTTGCGAAATAACGGTGACGTAAAGTTTATCTTTCTCACTCTATGTAATCACAACCCCGGAGCTGACGAAAATATTGCTGCCTTTAAGCGTGGGCAAGTACGAACAGATTTTGAAATCATTGATATTAACCGACTCAAAGCTGATTATATTGACCGTACTTTTAAGAATATTGACCCTGAAAACCCGCTTGAGCGCTATTCTAATCCAGAAGAACATAAAATATCGTTAGAAATAGAGCGTTTGGAGGGGCAGTTTAATCACATTGCCATTACAAAGCCTTTCGATGCTTTCGTTTTTCTTGTACGTCCTAAAATGCTGTGGGAGTTATTTCGCAAATTTGGTTTTCTCCTGTTTCAAAAAAATGTGCGAAATCCATTGTTGCAATCTCAATTTAATACTGATATTGAGCGGACAGCAATCGAAGACCCCCTCTATTTCTGGTACTATAACAACGGCATCACTGCAATTACGCCCGATCTACCTGTCGTTCGCAGTCAAGCTACAAAGCTTACCGTTACAGGCTTGCAGGTTATCAATGGCGCGCAAACGGTATATTCGATTTATCACGCCTACGAAAATGCCTCGTCTAGTAAACGTAAAGAAATGAACCGCGATATGCTGATTACCTTGCGCTTGTTGAAGTCCGCAGGACGCGAATTTGACCTGAAAGTAACGCGCTACACGAATGCGCAAAACCCAATAGAAGACCGTGATTTTCATGCAAACGATGATATTCAAATTGCTTTGCAAAATGATTCGTATAGCACAAATGTTTGGTATGAAAAGCGGCGCGGTGAGTTTCGTGAGAAGCCGCCAGAAGGTGTGCAGATTGTTTCTAGTGAGGTTTTTGCTAGTATTTACTTGTCGTGCTACTTGCAAGATCCTGTGAGTGTTTTGATGAGTAAACAAGCACAGCAAAATTCTGATAAAAATCTTCTTTTCTTATCACGCAGAGAGCACCCTCAAGGATTATACGAAAAGATTTTTAACAGAGATACTTCATTTGAGAAAATGCTGGCAGGTTATTCTATCTTTGATGCGATTACAAAGAACAGTCCTAATTTTCCTCAGGAAACATTACTAGCGGTTGGTGCAAGTGGATTAGCCTTAACAACTATTACCATTTCCAAATATCTTCATGCAAAATTTGGTACAGCACTAAGTATTACTGGGTATATTGTGAATCAATATGCGGAAAACAATACTAAGTTTATTATACAATGCGATAAGTTCACAGGACAATTTATAAGTAATAATATTGAAACAGAGGATGAGAATAAAACAGCAGAAAACATTGTTAAGTTTATAAGTAACGTCGGACACTTTGAACGTCTCAAACTGCAGCTCGAAGAAACCGATATTACCGTCGAAGATATAGAAAACATTGAAATCCCTCCAACGCCAGAGGGAAAAGCGTCATGACGACACAAGTTCTCAAGGCAGAGAACATCACAGAAGCCGTACAATTCCTACACTCCGGCGAACTCGTTGCTTTCCCCACGGAAACCGTCTATGGTTTGGGCGCACGAGTCTTTGACGAAAGCGCTGTGCGGCGTATCTTTGTGGCAAAAGGTCGCCCCTCAGACAACCCGCTTATTGTTCATTGTGCTGAAAAAGCAGATGTGATAAGCGTGTCAGAGCCATTGCCAAGCAGACAGCAAGGGCTTTTTGATGCACTTTACGAGGCGTTTTGTCCGGGAGCATTGACCGTTCTACTTCCAAAACATTCCTCTGTGTCGGAAGTGGTAACAGCAGGACTAGAGACCCTAGCTGTGCGTTTTCCGGCGCATCCCGTAGCACAAGCACTCATTCGTGCGGTGGGTGAGCCGCTTGTGGCACCATCGGCAAATCGCTCCGGTTATCCAAGCCCGACGACAGCACGGCACGTTCTGGACGACCTTTCGGGGCGCATTGCTGCCGTGATTGATGGCGGTGTGTGTGCAGTCGGCATAGAGTCAACGGTGGTGAACATTCTTACGGAATCGCTTACTATCTTGCGTCCGGGAAGCATTACAAAAGAGCAGCTTGACCGAGTAGCACTGGCACAAGGTTTTCAGCCGTTTGTGTATGCCTCCGGCAAAGAAAGTGGTAAGAACAATGCGCCGCTTTCACCCGGCATGAAATATCGGCATTATGCGCCCAATGCTTGTGTTCTTCTCGCCTCCTCGCTTGAAGAAGCATCTGTATTAGCCACGATAAATTCCCCTGCGCTTATTCTGGCGCGTCCTGAATATGCCGACGGTGCTAGTATTCACGCGCTTTCCGAGCAATCGCTGTATGGCGCATTGCGCAATGCGGACGATGAAGGATTCCGGGCGGTAATTCTGGTGTGCGATGACGCAATCCAAAATAACATCGCACTGATGAACCGTATTTCTAAAGCTGCTTCTAAGCAGTAACCTTTGTATCCAAGCAATACTCTTTATCATTACCACAGTTCAATGCTCACCAATCTCAATTTCGACAAACAAAACGGCTTAATTCCTGCGGTTGTCCAAGACGCAACCACGCAGACTGTCCTTATGCTTGGCTATATGAATGCCGAAGCACTCGAAAAAACGCAGCGCGAAGGTGTTGTTACGTTTTTCAGCCGCTCGAAATCACGGCTTTGGACGAAAGGGGAAACCTCAGGAAATTTTCTGCGGGTCATTGAAATTCTTGCGGACTGCGATAACGACACGCTTCTGATTAAAGCACATCCCCAAGGACCAACCTGCCACACAGGGGCAGACACGTGCTTCGACGAGCAAAATATTGTGCGCGGGTCATTTTTGCACGAATTGGAGCGGATAGTGCTTGACCGCAAGGCAAATCCGTCGCCGGATTCCTATACAAGCAAACTCCTTGCACGCGGGATGAACAAAGTAGCACAAAAAGTAGGGGAAGAAGCCGTTGAACTGGTGATTGAGGCAAAAGATAGCAATGATGAGCTTTTCAGGGGCGAGGCAGCCGATTTACTTTTCCACTTCACGGTACTCTTAGCAGCGAAGGAGATTTCATTGGAGAGTGTTTTGGATATTTTGCGGGAGCGCCACGCGGCAAAGAAGCCTGTAGAAAGCTAGATTTGTTTGGGGTGGTCGTTGAGCGTTTTTTGCATACAAACACTGGTTTCAACGCCTTGATATTGTCCGTAATTCGGGATGACCGCGTAGCCACATTTCTCGTAAAGGCGCACGGCTGGCTGCATACTTTTGCTTGTTTCCAAGACGCACCTAGAAAATCCCGATTCGGAAGCCCATGTTTCCAGCGCTGTAAGAACGCCCTGCGCAATACTCTGACCCCGATATTCTTCCGGCACAAACATACGCTTAATTTCGGCGCTGTCGTTGGAATAGGGCTTGAACGCGCCGCACCCGACTGGTTTTTCGTGCTTATAGGCGACAATGACGTTTTGAAGAGCATCAATGGTATTGAACGCGGCAAAAAAAGAATCCTTCTCGCCATTGATAACGCTAAGGTATTTGTCGAGCAGCACGACAAGGCTTCGGAAATCGGTGTTGCTGGAGTCAGTTCTGAGGTATTGAATCATGGTCAATGTTTTCTGCAAAAATGACGAGAACTCACGTTAGAGTAAGGCTCCAAACACCGCATCAATAAGCAGTATCGAAGCCGCCGCAAGCGTGAAGGAACGCACGGTACTTTTCCCAACGCCTTCTGCACCGCCTTCGGTCATGTACCCGACATGGCAACCAATCAGTGCCGTTACACCACCAAAAACGGCAGATTTGAACATTCCCGTTGCAATTTCGCCGATGCTAAAAAAGCGCTGAATCGAATCAAAAAACATTTGTACCGAAAAATCAAATTTGAGGCTTGTAAGCAAGTACGCGCCTGCGATTGCGACGATATTTGAGAAGACTGCCAGCACAGGCATCATTGTGAGCGCAGCAATGACGCGAGGCATAGAGAGGTAACGGTTCTTATCAATTGCCATCATCTCCAAAGCGTCTATTTGCTCCGATACCTGCATCGTGCCTAGTTGTGCGGTCATTGCGCCACCCACACGCCCCGCAATCACAAGTGCGGTCAGCACGGGTGTAAGTTCAGTAAAAACGACGGTGGCGATAGAGCCGCCAATGAAGGGACGTGCAATACCGATAAGATTGAATTTGGCAAAAAGATTCGTTGCTTGGAGTGCAGCAATAGCGCCAGTGAATGCCCCAATGAGTATCACAAGCGGCAGCGAATCTGCGCCAACAATTGACATTTGCTCAAGCACAAGTTTCCTATCCCGGACAATGCGAGGCGTGTAGCGAAGAATTGCGCCTAAGAGGATGACCAGTTTGCCGACTTCCCGAACAAAACCGAGAACACCCCGCCCGACCCGCTCCAATACTGCGCTTATCATTGATTACTGCACCTTTCTGAGCCAAAGCGAACCGGCAAAGGTTGTTTTGGGGTCATAGACCGAGATGGCTTGCTGTAAGGTTTGAGGCGCGTTGTGGTGAAGATAACTTCCGCAGAAGAGAATTTCAAAGGCGGGATTGAACGCCAAAAATGCTTGCACGAGCGGCGACTCATTCCAGAACTGGTGTTGCCGGAAAATCCACGTCTCCGGCTCCGGCGTGGCGTAGGGAAAGAAAATGTCGTGGATGTGAATAACCACACCCTTTTGAAGCTGTGGCAACACTTCAAGATACAAGTATTGTACGTCGCTGTCGAGCTTCAGCACGTGGCTGGAATCAATAAAGAGCACGTCGCCGTCCGCAAGTTCCTGAAATGTTTTGACAGGAACGTCCTGCACAAAATCTTGAATAAGGTGTACTTTTCTGGCATCGGAGAGTTTCAGCAAGCCGCGACGCGGATATGGCTCAATGCAGGTAATGGTCGGCTTTTCTACGCCATCTGCACTGTTTTTTGCCAAGGCTTCCAACGCAAAAAGGGTAGAAACGCCGGAGCCGACCTCCATCATGCGTTTAGGCTTGACATGGCGCAAGAGCAGGTAGAGCGTGTGCGCATCCACAATGGAATAGCCTTCGCCTAAGCCTTGCTGCGTCACGGATTCATAATTCGGAAGCGACGCACATTCAGCGTTGTGGGCAGACAATTTCTGCAAAAATGCTTCTTGTGCGGGGAGAGAAATGTTTATTCCGGCAAGCGCTGACGGGGAGTTCCAGCGCTTCATGGTCTTGCGCAAGATGCGTGTGTCCGGCACGGGGCTGTAAAAGTGCGCCGGAAGAATGCTCAGACCAAAAAATTCGCCAAAGGAAAAGAGTTTTGTCCAAAGGAAATTTTCCCATTTCATTTGAAGGGCTTTTTTGAAGCCAAGTGCTTTGAGGCGTTGGAGTTGGGTTTGAAGGCTCATAGAAATTTTGACTGTTTATGAATTTTACTTTACCAAGGAGAAACGTATATTGAAACAGTTTTCCAGCATGGTACGGGGGTGTTGTTTTGAAGTGCAACTTCAAGGCAAGGTAATCTTTTTACAGCTTCTAGCGCAACTTTATTAGCGCCAATTCCAACGGTTTCTTCTATCACAGCTGCTTTAACGATTTTATCAATATCTACTAAAACCCTTATTATCACACTACCTTCAATGACATTATACTGTTTATTAACAATTGGGTATTGCTGTTTTATTCTGGCTTGAAATTCATTCAAATTAACACTGGGCTGCCGTTCGACAGGTACAAACGAATAGAGACCTGGATATTGTCTGTTACCAAAAGCACCATTTTTTATAGCAGAATCCAGATACCAAGATTTATCTGTTTGTAGTTCTTGGTAAAAATTATTATCGGGTTGCTGAGGATTGCCACAATTAGCCAACAGCACTACTAAATAAAATATAGATAGAATTCTAAATATCTTCATTGTCTTTTTGTGTATCGTATATAGATGCTTTTTATCCAAGGGTTTCAGATTTAGAGCAATTCTTGAGGAAGGTTTGATATTTTCACCTTAAAACGTGGGATAGTAGAGTAATTATCAACAAGCTGGCGTGCCTCAGCAAAAGCCCTCTCCAAATCGTCATTGATAATAATTTCATCGAATTTACCTTGCTCGGCAAGCTCCATTTCGGCACGTGCCAAGCGGAGTTTGAGCTGTTCGGCAGATTCGGTATTGCGTTCCGTGAGGCGACGTGCGAGGATTTCCATGCTGGGCGGTGCAACGAAAATAAGCAGCGCATCGTCAGGATAAGCGCGTTGTAGGCTCAGTGCGCCTTTTACGTCAATGTCGAATACGAGGCTTTTTCCGTCGCGGAGTGCATTATCAATCTCGCTTTTGAGTGTGCCGTAGTAATTGCCAAAAATTTGTTCGTATTCAGCAAGTTCACCACACCCGATGGCGGCTTCAAACTCTGCCACACTCAGGAAATAATAATCCTTGCCGTGTGTTTCCTGCGCACGCCGGGGGCGAGTGGTGGCAGAGATGGAAAATCGCATGAAATCGTACTCGGCAAGCAGGTGCTTGGCAATTGTTGTCTTGCCGGCACCGCTTGGAGCGGAAAAAATAAAAAGGCGTTTCGGTGTGTGAGCCATAGCAAATCTGACGTTGAGAAGAGCATCCGTGAAAAAATTTTACGAAAATTTTCACGAGTTGTGCGTAAGAATTGATAAGAAGACGGCAATTTGCTAATTTTAGCGCGACTGCGAAAAAGAAAACTGCGAAATGACGAGACCGGCACTTTGCTTTCACCGCTTGCAAGTGTCCAATTACCACCTTCTTCACCGACGGAACAGCCCCTGTACCATGAAACGTTTTTTTACCAATGCTCGCTCCAAAAATAATGCAGCGCTTCGCCGATTCTCCACTGGTGCAAATCATACCCTACGAGCAATGCAGCGCCCGTCGTGGTGGCAGAACTACATTCTCTCCAGTCCCATCCGTATCGCATGGTTTATTTTGGGAACAATGGCGCTGATGGTGGTGGGGATTTCACTGTGGCAAGGTGTGTACACCGACCGTAATTTTCAAATCAATCTCATCAGCGAAATTCACGGTGTTCTTTTTGATATTTTGATTTTGGGTATTCTGATGCTCTGGCTCAATAGGCTAGGTGAGAAGCGCTTAGAGCAGAAAAAATACCATGAGGAAATTGACGATTTCCGTAAGCTCGAAAGCGTGGAAGCAAAGCAGCGCATTATCGGGAACATTCGCCGCCTCAATAAACACGGCGCTTCCAAGATAGACCTCCGAATGTGCTATCTAGCTGAAGCAAGCCTGACGGAAGTCAATTTGGCAGGCGCAAATCTCTGGGATGCAAATTTAGCGGGCGCAAAGATGCAGGGCGCAGACTTGTCCGCAGCAATGATGCCGGGCATAAACCTGAATGATGCCAAAATGATGTGCGCCAATCTAGGAGAGGCAAACGTTTCCGGCGCAAAACTCGCCAAAGTAGATCTATGGGAGGCAAATCTTTTCAAAGCAAATTTTGAAAGTTCCGACTTGACGGGCGCAAATCTCAGCAGTGTGAACGCCGAGCAAGCAGATTTTTCCTCCGCAATTTTGACCGATGCAGTCTTGGATGCTGCAAATTTCTCCCATGCGAATCTGCCCGGAACGATGCTGGATGGCGCAAACCTGACGGGTGCGAATCTTGAGTACGCGACGATTTGGAATTCAAATTTTGCAGGCGCTGTGTTGCTTGGTGCCGATATGCAACACGCAGACTGCTCCGGCTCTGTGTTCTCAGGAGCAACACTTTCTGAAACGAATCTGGCATTTGCCAATTTTTCCAATGCCGACCTTGCGCAAACAGATTTTACAGGAGCAAATTTTGAGGGTGCGACGCTGGTAGGAGCAGATTTCACGGGCGCAAACCTGCAAAGCGCACAGAACATCACGCTGGAACAACTTCTCTCGGCACGGTTACTGCAGGGTGCGCTTTTAGATGATGCTATTCGTGCAGCAGTGCAAGAGCAAAGCCCGCATTTGCTGGTCGCGGAGGCATAACGGATATGCGATAGATGCCTGGTTTGCGGCGACAATGAAATTTTTTTCATTAACGTACTTTCGTCTGCACAAAACCAAACTTTTTGTGCTATATTTAGCCCTGCGTTGTACGAGTGTGTTCGGCAGCGCATAAAGCCTTGTTAAACTTGATTATTTGTTCCCCTACAATCACCTATTTCTTCACTCCTCACTTCAAGGAGCGCCCCATGCTTGATAAAATTGACCTCGGAAAAGCAGCCAAAGTTGCCGAGAAAATTGATTTGAATGTCCTGATGGATTTCGTCCTGAATATGGACCCCAAAATGATGCAAATGCTGATGTCCCAAATGGGTGGCGGCAAAAGCAATGGTGCTAACGGTAAGAAAAAAGAATTACCCGCTCCCAATCTGGATTTCTACAACGTCGCAGAATTTCTTACCCCCGAACAGCAAGCGATTCAAATGAAAGTGCGGAAGTTCATGGAAGAAGAAATTAACCCGATTGCAAACGAATACTGGGCAAAAGATGAGTTCCCGCACCAAATCTTGCCGAAAGTAGCAAACCTCGGTCTTATCGGTCTGGCTTACAATGGCTATGGTTGCTTGGGTCAAACAACGTTGCTCGAAGGCATCTGTGCAATGGAGATGGCACGTATTGACTCTTCATTCGCAACATTCTTTGGGGTGCATGGTGGCTTGGCTATGGGTTCAATTTATTTTTGTGGTTCGGAAGAGCAAAAGCAAAAATGGCTCCCGCCGATGCAGCGTATGGAGAAAATCGGTTGCTTCGGACTCACAGAGCCTGAAGTCGGCTCCGGTACTGCCGGCGGTATGAACACGACCTGCCGTCGTGAAGGAGATACATGGATACTCAACGGCAAAAAGAAATGGATTGGCAACGGCACCTTTGCTGATGTTGCGGTCATCTGGGCGCGGGAAGAATCCACCGGCAACGTGAAGGGTTTTCTGGTCGAAAAAGGAACACCCGGCTTCACATCGAAGAAAATTGAGGGCAAAATTGCTTTGCGCATCGTGCAGAACGCCATTTTGAAACTCGAAAATGTGAAAGTTCACGAAGAAAACCGCCTGCAAGAAGCAAATACCTTTGCCGATACAGCAAAAGTTCTTCGTATGACTCGTGCAGGAGTAGCATGGATGGCGGTTGGATGCGCTCTAGGAGCATACGAAAACTGCTTAAAATACTCGCAAACACGTAAACAATTCGGTAAAGCAATCGGCAATTTCCAACTCGTCCAGAATCTTCTCGTGCAGATGTACAGCAATATCACCGCTTGCCAAACGCTCTGCACACGGCTTTCCCAAATGCAGGACGCAGGCGTTATGAAAGACGAACACGCTTCGATGGCAAAAGCATTCTGCACACTGCGGATGCGTGAGACAGTCGGCTGGGCGCGTGAGCTGTTTGGCGGTAACGGTATTCTGCTTGACCATAACGTAGGGCGCTTCGTGGCTGACGCAGAAGCAATTTATTCCTACGAGGGCACACGCGAAATGAACACGCTTATCGTTGGTCGTGCTATCACCGGCTTTAGCGCATTTGTCTAAACCCTTTGTAATGAAAAACGGAAAAACCCCGCAGGAACACTTGTTCATGCGGGGTTTTGTTTTTGGCGGTGGATGTATTTCTGAGCTTCTACTTGCTTCGCCGCGCCGCATTCATAGCCGCTACGCCGAGTAAGGCATCGTAGCCGCCGAATTGAGGATTGCGATAATAGAAAAACGCATAGAATGTTTGGTTTGCCGATGTGGTATTGCCTTCACATTCCTCATAGTCGTAGCTTTCGGGAGCGCCAGTTTCTTTGTTCACCAGCGCCGACGCATAGACGTAGTTATGCCGTCCACGCCGCACATACTGTGCAAGCACGTACTGGCGCTGTTCAGGGTCGTAGCGCATTTTCCAATCCGATAAAAGTTTCCAGCCGTTAAACGAACCCACCAGATAGATGTCACGCGATGACGGAAAGCCTTCGGGGTCAAGGATAAAGTCCATAAGCACGTATTCATCGGTGCTTGGCGATACGCCATCGGTGGTCATAGCGCCGTCATCTCCCCGCAAAAGCGATGTGCCATTGCGCCGCAAATCCGCAAGCGAGAAGCGCAAAGGGGCATTAGAAGCGGGAAAGCGCAATGCATCCCGTATGTCCAGCACACGATATTCGTTTTCTGCCGGAATAGCCGTAATCCGAAAGCGTTTTTGAGCGGTTGAAAATCCCAACACGGTCATTTTGGAAGAGCGGTTGTAGAGCGTTTCAGTGCGTCCCATTGTTCCGTCTTGTGCGATGCGTATTGGTTCGTTCCAGCGCCATGCGCGGTAGAGAGTGACGGTATGAAAATTCTCGTCTAAAAACTGCGGTGGAGCCGTGAGCGCTGCTTCCAGCAAATATGCCGCAGGACTCGTACCGCCGACGCGCGGGCTGTAAGCATCTATCGTCATCGCAAGCGAGGTTTCTGCCTCTTGGTCAACAACGAAAAAACGTGCCTCGCCAAGCGGGGTCGTCATATCGTCCACATCGAAAATTTTCGCTTTCCAATTACCCGAAAAACGCAACTGTACTTCGCTGTTCGGTACGGTGAATTTGGCACGATGCGTGAAATAACGGGAAAAACTATTCGCCTGAAACACCTGTATCTGTGCGATGCGCAGCGATGGGTCATTCACAACAAAGTTCTTGTCTTCATGCCATTCTGCGTCGCAGTGGACAAGCATTGCCGCAAATGCAGGCTGCACTATGGACTGCACATCCACCTCAATTGTCACGAAACTGCTTCCAATCACGTTTGCTGCGTCGTTGCTTTGGCTGTTTTGAGAAGAAGAACCAAAGACACTTTGCGGCGAGCGCGTGATGATAGGCGGTGAAGTGTCAGTGCTGCCGCCATAGACACGAACACCGCGCAGAATCGGCTTTGTTGCTGCCCCTGAGCCGGAACGTGCCGCAGCAGCAAGCGCTGCGCAGGAGGCTAAAGCAAACGAGCAAACGACAACAAACGCCATCGTCAATCCCGTCCGACGGCTGAAGAGCGCAAAAATACTGCCGTCGCATGGGTTCGCAGTGATGGTTGTCGCTAACATTACGCGTTTGTTCTCAATTCCCCTTTTTGGAACAAAGAGGGGTGTCTGAGCGGCAGCGAGGACGGGGTGTTGTGTCGTGCATTGTCGGCAGACTACCCCGTCAGTCATCGCTTCACTGGACTGACACCCCTTCACGCTGTGAAGGGGAATGTGAACAAGCGTAATGTCAGCTATCAAGCGGTTAGTTTTTTGCAGGTTTTGCCACATAGAGGTTCATTGCTTTGTCGGAAGCAGTCGTGATGCCGCGTATCATGGCGGAACTAAAGCCTTGATGCTCCATTTCATTCAACCCAGCAATAGTGCAGCCGCGCGGTGTGGTTACTTTGTCAATTTCGCTTTCGGGATGGCTGCCGGCAAGAAGCAGCGATGCGGCTCCGCGAGCGGTCTGTGCTGCCATTTTGATAGCCTCGTCGGCATGGAAGCCAATCTCAATACCGCCTTGCGAAGCGGCACGAATAGCGCGAAGGAAAAACGCTATACCGCAAGCGCAGAGCGCCGTCGCGGATGTCATTTGTTCTTCGTGGATGACGACCGTTGCGCCGACGGTATCGAAAATTTGCTGTGCCAGTCCAAGTGCTTTCTGATGCTCGGTCTCGGCGGCAAGGCAGGTCATGGATTCGCGTATAGCAATGGCAGTGTTTGGCATGGCACGGACAACGGGCGCATTTTTGCCTAATTGCTTCGTAATTTCGGCGATGCTTGCGCCGGAAACAACCGAAATGATAGTGTGCTTTTTCGGGTTGACTTCTTTTTTGATGTCCGTCAGCACTTCGTTGAGTTGCTGTGGCTGCACTGCCAGAATGACGATGCTTGCGTTCTTGAGTGCGTCGGCATTGCTTGCTGTGACGGTTACTTTTTGCTTGGCAAGGTCGGCAAGAAGACCCGTGCGTCGGCGCGTGACGGTGATGCTCTCAGGCGGCAACAAGCCCGATACAATCAAGCCCTGCGCAATAGCAACGCCAAGATTTCCGCCGCCCAAAATGGCAATGGTGTGGTTAAAGTTCATGCGTGTTGTGGTTGTGAAAGTGTACGACGATGGAATAATGCAGCACAAAGTTATCCAAATTCGCGGAATTAGCAGTGAAAGAATTGTGGTGTGAATGTAAGTGCCGAGTTTTCAGGAATGACTGATCCCCCAAAAGCCGATTTCCTAATTCTTGTTGAACATGTAGTGAGAGTGCAAGAAGATTTGTCCAAAAAATGAAAGATTCGTGATTGATTAAGTTCACTCTTCGCTTCCATTTACACAAAACAATTTACACTCTCGAGAATAGGCACTTTTTCCCAATTACATTCACTCCATTTTTGCCTACATTCACTCCATTTTTGCCACCACTCACTCCATTTTTGCCACCACTCACTACCAACCTATTGCTTTCGCACAGGTAAAAACGGTAATTTTGTCGTGTAAGTTTTTAATTTTTCTACCTCTCATTTACTGGAGTTTTTCTTATGTCTTTTACAAAAAGCCTTTTGGCGTGCAGTTTTTTGGTCTCAATGACCTTTGTCTCTTGTTCGGATTTTGGCGGCACAATTAAAACCGAAATAGTTAGTAAGTCTGCTGCTGTAAAAAGCAGTGTTGCGGCAAGCATCATTCAGAAGAATGAAGCATTATTGGGTGATTTGTCAAAAATTGACCCTACGAAAATGACACCCGAGCAGCTTAAAAAAGTTGTTGAGTTGATTAAAGCAAACCGTAGTAACCCCACTACGGCAAGTGCAAACCAGTTGTCAGGTATATTTTTTGATACACCACCTGATACCTATTACGAATATTATAAACTGACTTCTGGCACTCCTACGCTTCCAAGTAATGTAGTTTCTCGTGTCTGGATTGATGGACCTGCTGATGAGACAATGACGATGATTAAGTATTACTTCTTAAATGGTTCCACAGCGCAGCCGTTAAGCACTAAATTCATTAAAGGAAATAGACAAGGAGGTATTTCCGGATGGCAGACCTATAATGATATCCCTATGCCGACAATTACTACACCTGGTTTTTATTTTATTTGGGCAATGGTTGGTGATTCTAATACCCCGGACGGATTTGCAGGATGCACATATTTTTATGTACAACAATAAGTTTTTATGTCTTACTGGGTTTTATAGAATTAGGATATCACAGATTTGTATCTGCAAATCTAGGTGTTAGACCATCGGGTAATAAAATACAGGTAAACCTTCTTGTGCCTCTTTTCATACGAGAAGAGGCATTTTGCGTTTATCTACACTCCATCTACTAGCTGAGAACTTCAGAAAATTTTACGGATGGCTTAAACATTGGTATCAATGCGAAAGTCCCCATCAGTAACTCGGTGGACATAGGGTTGCGTGGGCAAGTACAATCATTCTTTGCGCCTTTTTCGACGGTCTCCAATACAACAGCCACATTTCCCACTATTGTTTATGGCGATCCTTTGATAAAGGTTGTCAATCTTGGTGTTTTTCTTCGTATTGGATTTTAAGAGCTGATTCCGCCTTACTGACTATGATTCTTGATTTCTTTTATGTGAAACCTTCCCCCGCGAAACAAAACGATTCCCCGCCACAAAAAAACGAA
This sequence comes from uncultured bacterium, assembly GCA_937899715.1. Taxonomy (GTDB): domain Bacteria; phylum Bacteroidota; class Ignavibacteria; order Kapaibacteriales; family UBA4661; genus PH2015. The sequence continues at coordinate 56,565 of CALCNX010000048.1, forward strand.
GCGGCAGGTCCGCAGCCTTCGTAATGCCTATGCGTGGTGAGACTGCAATCTCGCACGGAGATTCGGTGGGAAGGAGGAAGAAAGAGGGCTGTAAAAGCGATGCGCCATTGTCTGCCGGGCTGAAGGCAAGTGCCTGTGCGAGTTTACCGGGACCATTGCACAAGGTGTGCAGGTCGCTCACGCCGCGCTGCTTCTGCATAAAGTCCACGCCTGCAAGCGGCTCCAGCGCTCGCAGTAATACTGCCGCTCCGCGTTCTGCCTCTTCGGTAACGATATTTGCGCAGAGGTGAATCCCGTAAATGCGGTAAATGTAGAGTGTTCCTGCTTCGCCAAACATCGCTCCGTTGCGGGCTGTGCGCCCACGAAAGGAATGGCTGGCAGCGTCGTTCTCCGCCAAATATGCTTCGGTCTCCACAATCCGCCCCGCAAGCACAGCGTTGCCCACACGCCGCACCAGCACTGTCCCAAGCAAGTCACGGGCAACCTCCATAGTCGCCCGTGCAAAAAATTCGTGGGGAAGTGCGTGCTGAAAGGGGAAATCAGTCATAGTTCAAGTATTACTTCGTTCAAGTATTACTTCAAGGTTACTTCACTGAAGAGAGTACCGCAAGCACTTCGTCAACATGACCCGGAACCTTGACTTTGCGCCACTCGTGCGCGAGAATGCCTTCCGAATTGATCACAAACGTCGAGCGCTCCACGCCCATATATTTGCGCCCGTACATTGATTTTTCCACCCACACGCCGTAGCTTTCGCAGATTTCATGCGATTCATCACTCACGAGCGCAAAGTTCAATTCATATTTTTGCTTGAATTTATCGTGTGATTTCGGGCTGTCGGGGCTAACACCCAGCACGACTGCGCCCGATGAGGTGAGACGTTGCATATTGTCGCGGAAGTCGCAGGCTTCGGCTGTGCAGCCGCTTGTGTCGTCTTTGGGATAGAAATAAAGAACAACCGTTTTGCCGCGCAAATCCTTGAGGGAAATTGTTCCGCCGCCGTCGGTGCTGGCATTGAAATTAGGTGCTTCTGTGCCGAGTATTGCTGTCATAACTAGAGAAATGAGGTGAAAAGAAGTGCGGCGGCGAAGTGAGCCGTTACGCTTTTCGGAGGGTTAGGAGCGTAATTTCCGGCGGAACACCCAAACGCACGGGAATACCGGTCGTGCCGATACCGCGATTGACGTAAATATGCTGCCCAAGTTCGTAATCATCTGCATACAAGCCTGCAACCTGCTTGTACATGAGTGCTGCGGGTGTAATATCCATTCCGAGAATGTTCAGCCCCATTTGTCCGCCGTGAGTGTGTCCTGCCAGCGTAAGATCAATAAGCATATTTCCGTGTACCGTTTCATGCGGCTTGGCGTGTATCTTTTTGTCCCAGAATGTGGGGTCGTGTGCCATCAAAATAGTAGGATGCTCCGGCGATAAGCCTTCAAGAGCCTCAGAGAGATTGCCGAAATTTTGGCGTAAACCGACATTATCAATTGCTGCCATTTGTAGACGCGCACCATCTATGCTGAAGGTAGTGTTTTGATTTACCATGAGATTCACACCGGACGTGCGAATCATGGACAAAATTTCTGCGTGCGCCGCGCCGCTTGAATAGTGGTCATGATTTCCCAGACAACCCCATAACCCTAAGCGTGTTTGCTTGGTCGCAAAATTTGCCAGCCGAACGATTTGTGGCAAAATCATCGGCAATTCAAGCGCCCGCCAATTTACCCAGTCGCCCGTAACAAGCACCATGTCAGGCTTCAGGGATTCCACAATGCGGCAGACTTCTTCCATCGGTTTTTCTGAGAAAAACGAACCGGCATGAATATCGGATAACTGCGCAATCGTCAGCCCCTCGAACTGACGCGGAAGGTTTTTGATGGGAATATCTACCCGATGCACTTCAAAATCATAGAGCGTGAAAAGCGCCTCTGTACCCAAAGCAGCAACGGGAACGGCTGCAAGTGCATAACCACCCGCATTGACAGTTTTGGTGAGAAAGGCGCGGCGCGAAAGCGAAATCGGCTGCGGTGTGGGGAGGTTTTGATAATTCGTATGTTTTTGTATCTTGTCGGATGTAGTGAGACGAAGCGCAACGCCGCGGAGAAAGTGCGCACGAAACATCGCGGATTGCAAGCGCTGAAGAAGGAAAATTTTCGTGGTTTCAAGCGCTTTAGGAGTGTGCTCCGACAAGTGTATGATTCTATTCACTATCCATATCGTGAAGCGCTCTTGGAGCCAGCGTACAAAGACTCTGCCGCCTAAGAATACCACAATGGCAATTTTGGGTAAATACCAGTACGCAAGCGCTTTATGAAGGAATTTATTGAGCTGGCTAGGATACCATTCCACCTGCCGCAAATAGACGGTAAAAGGAAAAACGAAAAACATGACCACACCGAGTGCTATCGGAATCATGTACCAAAGTGGTTTCCAGCCGCGCTTGCGCACAAATGAGCGCCACGCAGAAAGCACAATGACATCCAGCGCGGTCTGCAATAAGCCAACCACGAGGAAAAAGAAAAGCAAACGCCATGTAAATTCGACAAACATTGCGGCACTTCAAAAAGTGAGAAGAATCAGTCTTTGCAAAAATACGGAATTTTTGGGTGAAAGTTACTTCTCTGCGTTTGAAACAAGTCCTTGAGCGCTCTTGAGAGAATTTGCAGTAGAAATCTATGGTGTAATCAAAAGAAAGTGCTAGTTTTGTAGTCTTTACGACTTTTGAAGTCAAGACTTTCCTTTTCTTCTTTACCACGAGGATTTGACACTATGTCAGCAAAAAAAACAGCCCTTGTCTGCGGTGCAGGCGGATTTATCGGCAGCCATTTGGTGCGCCGTTTGAAACGTGAAGGATTTTGGGTTCGCGGCGTTGACTTGAAAGCGCCCGAATTTTCCGACACTGCTGCCGATGATTTCATTATTGGCGACCTACGCGAGCAGTCCGTCTGCCGCGATGTCGTTGATATGCCGTTTGACGAGGTGTACCAACTTGCCGCCGATATGGGCGGTGCAGGCTATATTTTCACCGGCAATCACGATGCCGATGTGATGCACAATTCCGCAACGATTAATCTCAACATCGTTGATTTGGCGCATCACAAAGGCGTAAAGAAAATTTTCTACTCATCCTCTGCGTGTATGTATCCCGCCTACAATCAAGAAGACCCCGATAATCCTAAATGCGCAGAGGATTCCGCCTACCCTGCTGCACCTGATAGTGAATACGGTTGGGAAAAACTCTTCAGCGAGCGTCTGTATTTGGCATATCAGCGCAACTACGGCTTGAACGTGCGAGTGGCGCGGTATCACAACATATTCGGTCCCGAAGGCACGTGGACGGGCGGCAAGGAAAAAGCCCCCGCCGCTATGTGTCGCAAGGTTGCCGAGGCTAAAGACGGCGGTACGATTGAGGTGTGGGGCGACGGCAAGCAGACGCGCTCGTTTCTGTACGTGGACGAATGTTTAGAAGCAATGCGCCGTTTTATGGATTCCGATTTTATGGGACCGGTCAACATTGGTTCGGAAGAAATGATTTCCATTAACGGCTTGGCAGAAATGGTTATCGGGCTGTCCGGTAAGAATATTCGCATCAATAACATTCCCGGTCCGACCGGGGTGCGCGGGCGCAATTCCGACAATGCCCTTATACGCGCAGAACTTGGCTGGTCACCATCCGAGCCGCTTCGCTCCGGCATTGAAAAAACCTACGCATGGATAAATGCGCAAGTGAAGGCTAAAAGTCTCGTTGCTGCTTAAAACTGTCCTGCGGCTTACAAAAAATCGCCCCAATTTTTCGCAAGTAATGTGAGCGAAAAATTGGGGCGATGTTGTTTGCGATAACAATCTGCAAGCGTGATTATTACTGTGCCGAATCCCATTCGTCCAGCACCATCTTGGGTTTGGTGTAGTTGCCTTTTTCAATGGTGATTGCATCCAGAATATGTGCCGTCGCCGACTCGAACGTTTCTGTGCGTGTACCCTGCACGTAGCCTATTTCCTCGCCTTGTTTCACTTCCGCGCCGCATTTTTTGTGAAAGACGATGCCTGCACCGAAGTCCAGTACATCTTCCGTGCGCTGTCTGCCTGCGCCCAGCATAATTCCTGCTATTCCAACCATGCGAGCATGAATACCCGTAATCACGCCGTCCTTTGGTGCGAGAAGCGCTTTTTTCGGGAGATTTGCGTATTTGATTTTGCTGCCCTCAAGGTCGCCTTGTTGTTCTTTGATGAGCGCGTGGAAGATTTCAAGAGGTTTGCGGCTTGCCCATGCGGTGTGAACGACGTTTAGCGCCTCATTCACATTCGGCGCAATACCACCCGCAATGAGCATTGCTGCGGCAAGTCGGGCGGTGAGTTCGGAAATGTCCTGTGGCGACGTGTGTTGGTTCTCAAGCGTATCCAGTGATTCCTCAATTTCCAGCCAGTTTCCGATTTTCGCCCCAAGCGGCTCTTCCATGCTGGTAAACAAAATTCTCATCCGCAAGCCCACCTCACGCGCCACGCCAATCATCGTTTCGGCGAGTACCTGTGCCTTGTCCAGCGAATCCATGAATGCACCTTTGCCGACTTTGAGGTCAATGACAAGCGCATCCAAATCTTCCGTAAATTTTTTGCTCAGAATAGATGCCGTGATAAGTTCTTTCGATTCCACCGTGCCTGTTACATCGCGCAGGTGGTAGAGAATACGGTCGGCAGGGGCAATATCACTTGTTTGCTTTGCAAAAAAGCCGCCGTACTTTGCCAGCAATTCAGCGCCGCGCTTGTTGTCCACGTCCATATTCACGCCCGCCGATTCGAGCTTATCTACTGTGCCGCCCGTGTGCCCAAGCCCGCGTCCGGAAATCATCGGTACAGCGATTCCACACGCAGCTACAAGCGGTAAGAGTGGAAGAGAGATTTTATCGCCCACACCGCCCGTGGAGTGTTTATCTACTTTGGGTTTAGGTGCAGTGGTGAATTGGTAGCGTGTTCCGGAATCTCGCATCGCGAGCGTCAGGGCTGCCGTTTCTGCTGCCGAAAGCCCGCGAATAAACGATGCCATGAGAAACGCTGCGGCTTGCGGGTGCGTAATGTCGCCCGCAGTCAAGCCCTTGACAAACCACGAAATTTCCTCGTGGGTAAGTTCTGCGCCATCGCGCTTTTTGCGGAGAAGTTCGGCTGGTATCATAGAATAGGTAGAAAGATTTATTTCAAACTTGAAGGTAAGATTTCAAAATTATCCGTTTGGACGAGACTGCGGAATGCCTGTTCTAGCTCGCTTGGCGGACGAGTGAGTTTTCTGGCTTCCAGGTCGAACCAGCCGCCTGTGCTTGTTACTCTAGCGACGAGTTTACCGTCATCGCGGAAAAATTCGTTTTGAATTCGGAAGCGCGACGCATCGCTGCTGAGACCACTTAACGACATTGTGACGGTAACGGAGTCAAGCAATCGTAATTCACGATAATACTCAATATCGTCTCGCATCACAATTGGTCCCAGCCGCCTTGCCTCAAACTCGCGCATAGAAAAACCGTGCTCTTGAAAGTACATCATGCGAATATCACCCGATTTATCAAGGTAAGCCGTGTTTTTCATATGGGCGTTTGAGTCCAAATCACCCCATCCGACGTGAAGTTGTTTTGAGAATGGTTGAGCCATTGTGGAGTTTAGCGCTGCGTTTTAGAAATGTTGATGTTGCGATTGTCCGACGTAGCAAGGAACTTGCCATCAGGACTGAATGCTGCCGGTGTGCCTTCGCAGGAAACGCCTGGAGAGCGCTGTATTGCTTCACCCGTGGCAGCATCCCAGACGCGAACGGTTTTGTCTTTGCCACTGGAAATGAGCGTTTTACCATCGGGGCTGAAAAAGACCGAAGTAACGGTGCCGGAATGACCGCGTAGCGAGCGCAGAATAGTGCCCGTAGCGGCATCCCAAATTTTTACGGTTTTGTCATCACTGCCGCTTGCAATCGTTTTGCCGTCGGGGCTGAAGGAGACTGACCGCACCGTACCGACGTGTCCGCGCAAGATAAGGAAAGGCTCGACACTCTTTGCCTTGCGGGCTGCATTGGTGAGTTCGGTCGTGCTTGGGTCAACGGTGTTTGGCGATTCGGCGACGGGATTTGTTGCCGGAGCGTAGTTATCTTCGCGGTTCGTGCGAGGCGCTTTTTTGTTCATATCCTTGAGTGCGTCGGGTGTGGCTTTGCCGGAAGGCGCATCAGTGCTTGTTGAGAACGGAGTATTGGTTGCAAGTGTGCTGGACTTGCTGCTTTTATTCTTCAAGTGTCCCGCATATTTCTGGCGAATCCGCTCACGTGCTGCCTCACGCTCGGCGGCACTTTGCGAATTCACCTCAGCCAGAGAGCCGCTTTTGGATGTTGTTTTCGTCGTGGAGGTATTTGCCGGAGTAGTAGTGGAGGTATTTGCCGGAGCAGTGCTTGCCGTGGTCTTTTCCGTTGAACGTTTTGCAGTGGCGGTCTCGTTTGTCATACTTTCCGAGCCAGTATTGTTACGAGATGCACGTTTTTGAGTTTTTGCTCCTTCGGTAGAAGTGGGCGTTTCTCTTGCAAGTCCGCTTTCGGAAGCTCTTGCTTGCTTGCGTTGCGCAGTCTTCTTGGGCGTTGCTTCAGCTATAGAATTGTCTGGTTTTGCTTGCTTTGCCGCAGATTTGCTTGCTGCCGTCGGACTGCTTTTTGTAGAGTTGTTCTCTGCTAATTTTGATGCCGAAGCACTTTTTTTCTCCGCAGGAATAGCTTTTTCCGCAATGGGAGTAGTTTTTTTCTCAGGGTTTTTGATTGGTTCGCCGGAGTCAGGAATACGCGGCTTTTCTGCGCTTGCGGGAGAATTTTGAGCAGCGTTTTTACTGGCAGATGAGCTTGCGCTTTCATCAGGCACGGTGTTCTCCGCAGCTTGGTTCGTGCTTGTCGTCGGGTTATTTGCCGTAGCCGGAAAAGTATTGGTCGTATCAGCACTCTGGTCGCCAGCTTGTTTTCCATTCTCAAGCGGTGCGCCATTTTGTGCGTTTGGGTCTTGTTCCGCGTTCTTTTCCGATTTGGCGAGAAGCGAGTCGTAACGCCGTTCTTTCTCGTCGTTAGAAAGTTCGCGCTGCATTGTTGGTGTGGTGTTGTCTGTGCTCTTATTTTTGAGAGCAACGTAGTAGATGCCGCCGCCCAATGCCACTGCACCCATAACTAACCACGGCAGCACGGCACGTTTTTTCTTTTCTTCATTTTTTGCGGCAGGTTTGATGGCTTCTGTGGGCGTAAGCTGTGCTTTCAGCGCTTCGGGCGAAGGCGGAGGATTAATGCCGCTTACGGGCGTGGAATAAGAAGCCGCTCCCAAAGGAGAACCGCCTAAAGGTTCATCAGTACTCTGTGGGGCGGAGAACTGTAAACGTTCTTCTTCGGCAGCACGTTGCGCTTGTTCCGTTCGCATTGCCTGCATACGGCGTTCTACCTCAAGCTGCATCGGCGACTGCGCAAGCGTCGGGGCAGTGAAGACTGTTGGCGCGTCAGGTGCTGGTGCTGGGGGCGATGATTTGCTGAAAAAGGCGCTCAGACCCGATTTTTCTTTTACCGCCGGACTTTCCTGAGATTCATCATCGGTTGTTTTCGGCGTTTCATCGGCTGTTGCAAAGGCGGCAGGTTGCGCGGCAGCAAGTGGTGATGCTTGTGGCGGTGGGAATTGTGCCACAGCGGGGCGTGTGGTCTCTTCTGAGGCTGCGGCAATCGCTGCGCCAGTGGCTGTTACGGCTGCTGCTGCTGTGGTTGTACCAATAACAGCGGCTTTTGTGCCACTTGCTTGATTCGGCGTAGCGGCTATGATTTGCTGCACCTCAGGCTGTACCTTTTGCAGAAGGCGAGCAAACTCGCGCGTTGTAGGGATGCGCTCACGGCGGTCTTTTGCAATGGCGCGGTGAACGAGATTGGCAAGATGTGGCGGAATATTGAGTTCCGGCATCGTTTCAGTAATGTTCGGGGCTGTTTGCTGCAAAACTGCTTGACGTAAACGAGATTCCGAGTCGCGGTCACTCACGCTATAAGGCATTGTACCTGTAATCATACGGTAAAGAATGACCCCTAAGCTGTACACATCGCTGCGTTCGTCCACACTTTCACCTCGCACTTGCTCCGGTGCCATATAAGCGATTTTTCCTGTGCGTCCTGCTGACCGGACAAGCGCCGCATTACTGAGATGAGGCGCAATACCGAAGCCGCTAATTTTCACGGCATTATCGCCCGAAATAATGATGTCACTGGGCTTCAAGTTGCCGTGCAGAAAACCTTTAGAATGAGCTGCTTGAGCGCCACGCAATGCCTGATTCAGAAGCTGAACCGCGTTGTCATATGGCATGGGGCGTGATTTTTTGCTGAGAAGATTGTCCAAACTGCGCCCCGGGGCGTACTCCATGATAACGTGCATCGTGTCGCCGCTTTCGACCACGTCCAGCACGCGAACAAGATTTTCTTGTCGGGGCATGGACAGAAGCGATTTTGTTGCTTCCTTGAGGCGTTTGCGCACTTGTGGTTCACGCACAAGGTCAGCGTTGAGGGATTTAACGGCTACATCGGCTTTGGTTTCGGTTTCCCGTCCTCGGCGCACAATACCCGTTCCACCAGTACCAATGCGGTCGGAAACGGTATAGTTCTGTATCTTCTCAGGCATAATCGAAATGAAAATCGTGAAAAAAGGTTCTGTCGCTAAATTTATTCGGCAAGTTTAATGCGGTTCTTGAGTGTACCGATGCCTTCAATGGCACATTCTACTTCATCGCCCACTTGGAGCCAGCGTGGCGGCGTAAAGACTTTGCTGCCGTTCAGTTCCAGTAAGCATCCCGTACCGCACGTGCCGCTTCCAATCACTTCCCCGGGGTGTATTTCCACACCGTAGCTTATGCGCTCAATGATTTGTGCAAACGTCCAGTGCATATCCTTCACATTGCCGCGCGAGACCGTTTCACCATTGATGGAGGCAGTCATCGGCAAATCATACTGATTGCCGTGGGGAGTTGTGATGATACGGTCTTTGAGGGCTTCTTTGCTGACAAGGCAGGGACCCAGAGACGTGGCAAAATCTTTGCCTTTTGCCGGACCCAAACTCATTTGCATTTCTTGCATTTGCAGCGCACGAGCGCTCCAGTCATTCATCACGGTTAAGCCGTAGATGTGCTCGTCGGCGCGTTCGGCAGGGATGTTTTTGCCGCCTTTGCCAATGACAATTGCACATTCCAACTCAAAATCTAAATTCTGCAAGTGCATATCCTGCACAAACACGTCGCCGCCGCCGGTAACGCTGAGGTGATTGGTAAAATAAAAGATTGGGATTTGGTCGAACACATCAATCATCTCCAAGCCGCGATTGCGTCGTGCGGTTTCGACGTGCTGCCGAAAGGCATAGCCGTCACGCATAGATACAGGGCGGGGTACGGGCGAGAGTATTGTTACCGATGAGGTCTCAATAACTGTTCCCTCTGGAGTGGGAGCGTGATGATTCGATGCGTACCATGCCTCAAGTTTGTGTGCTTCGCGGTGCGCGGTCTCGCCAAGACGAAGATAGTCAAGAATACTGGACGGCATCGTCTCCAAATGCCCGTGAATAGTTGGCTTGGCAAAACTGTACACGCGCTCAAGGTCAAGAATTTGATGGTGCAGATGCAATCCCAAGCGCTCCTCGCCTTGCACGAGATAAGTGACCAAACGCATATCGTAGCCCTCGCTGGTAAAAATGAAAAAAAGAAATACCATGAACAGTATATCAACATCGGCAAAGATACGCAAAACGTTTTGCACGGCGCAATATCGTTTTCATGGAATCCTTCAGAGAAGCAATTTTTTTGTGTGGATTTGCCAATGCGGGAAGTAAATTACGAGGAATAAATTGTTGTTCTTGTGTGTTCATCGGAGAGTGAATATGACGATGTTGCTCCGTTTATTGCGCTTTTTAGTGTTTGTTGTATGTATGGCGCTATCCACCCAAAGCCGCGTATTCGCTTTGCCCATGCCGCAGACCCTGACGCAAGAGTTTCTGTCCGGTACGCCACTTGGCACGACGGTCGAAATTCTGGAAGATTCGTTTGCCCAAATGACCCTGCAAGCCGTTCTCACCGCGCCGGAGGATACGTGGAAACACTCAGGAAAAATTACGCCCGCGTTTGGTTTTACCTCATCGGCATATTGGGTGCGCTTTACGGTGGCGAACCGCCAGCCATACCCGCTTGACTGGCTCTTGGAAGTGGGCTATCCGATGATTGACTCGGTAACGGTCTTCATTCCTGAGTCCGGCGTGTATGTGAGCAAAATGACGGGCGACCATTTCCCTTTTTCTCAGCGCGAAATTGAATATCGGAACTGCATTTTCAGCCTTCAGGAAAAACCTGCTTCAGAACGCACGTACTATTTGCGTTTCCGCACAACAAGTTCAATGAACCTTCCGCTTAATGCGTGGTCGCCTACAGCGTTTACTCAGTTTCTAAGCCGCGAACAAATTGTCATTGGGCTTTATTACGGTGCAATGGCGGTCATGCTGCTCTACAACTTTTTTCTGTTTATGGGCTTGCGCGACGTGAACTATCTCTACTATGCGCTGTTTATTGCGGGGCAAATTATGTATCAAGCCACGCTGAACGGCTTGTCGTTCCAGTATCTCTGGCGCGATGCGCTCTGGTGGGGGAATGTCTGTTTGCCGCTTTTTATGGGCTTTGCGACCTTCTGGGCGGTTTTCTTTGCGAGGTCATTTCTCGGCAGCAAGGCAAATGCTCCATTTTTCGATAAAATTTATCAGGTCTTGCTGCCACTCACGGCTCTCAGTGCCGTGTTCGCGCTCTTTCTGCCCTATTCGTTCAGTATTCGCATCACAACATTTTTGGCAATGATTGCTTCTCCGCTACTGGTGACAAATGCTGTCTTGGAATGGCGTGGCGGCTATCTGCCGGCGAGATATTTTTTCATTTCGTGGCTTGCATTTATTGCGGGGGTAGTCTTGTACACGCTCAAAACCTTTGGTGTGCTGCCGTCCAACGGATTCACCAATTTGACGATACAGATTGGTTCGCTGGCGCAAGTCGTGCTGCTGTCCTTAGCGTTGGTGGGCAAATACAATGTCATGCGGCGGGAAAATTACAAAGCACAGCAAGACCTGATAAAAGCACAGATAAAATCATATGAAGCAGACCGCGCCCGACAAGACGCGGAAATCTATCGTCTGCGCAACGTCGAACTGGCACACGCTTACCGTGAGGTGGAAGCGCAGAAAGTGGCTGTGGAGGCGCAAAAAAGCGAGATGGAAACGCTCAACGAGTCCCTCCGCGAACTGAACAACGAGAAGAACGAGTTTCTGGGCATCGTGGCGCATGATTTGAAAAATCCACTCTCGAATATTTCCATGCTGGCAAAAGTGCTGCACGAAGAGGCATACAGTCTGGCTCAAACCGAAGTGGAAGAATTTTCCGGCGACATCCGAACTACATCACAACGGATGTTTGATTTGATTACCAATTTGCTGGACGTGAACGCCATCGAAAATAAAGCCGTGCGCCTCACGCCAATTCCGTTCGACCTGATGGAAATAGCGCAATACGTGGCAAGCGACTACAGGGGGCGGGCTGAGGCAAAGCAAATCTCCATGCACGTCGAGATTCCGCCCGATAACACGATGGTCTTTGCCGATAAGTCCTCAACGCTGCAAATACTGGACAATTTGGTTTCCAATGCGATAAAATACTCACCGCCGGAGAAGCGCATTTTTATTCGTGTGAGCAAACATGACAACACTGTTCTTTTTGAAGTGCAGGATGAAGGGCAGGGTTTGACCGAAGCGGATAAACAAAAGCTCTTCGGCAAGTTTGCTCGGCTTTCGGCGCAGCCCACGGGCGGCGAACATTCTACAGGATTGGGGCTTTCTATCGCCAAAAAGCTGGCGCAGGCAATGAATGGCGACATTTGGTGCGAAAGCGAAGCAGGCAAGGGCGCGAAGTTTGTGGTGAAGCTGCCTGCGGTGAGTGCGGCATTCGATGAGTATGAAGAGAAGGAAGGTTGATTTTTGTGCGTGGTTTATTCCTATTTAGTTTCCTGCCGTGTCTCTATGTGGGGTTGCGGTTTCTCCACGCATAGATATGACGAAGGCTGCGGACTTGCTGCTTCGGTTTTTTGTGGCGGGGAGTCGTTTTGTCTCGAGGGGTAAGATTTCGGGAAAAGAAGTACTGAGCAATGCGCGTTGCTCTTAAAAACTAACGCGGAGAAATGCACCCAGACTAGCCGCACCACCATTAGGAAAAAAGCCATAGCGGGAAGTGCCGGGAACATTGAGATATTCCAAAAGGACATTTTCACCTTCCACCCAAAAAGGAGCTAAATAAGCGTGTGCCTGCAATCGTACGCCAATATCAACGGTAGATGTTATCGGCAGGAGGTATTCTATCGCGATATGCCCACCCAATGCTACTTGCTTGGTATAAGTTTCGCTACTGTATCGACGGCTTGAATCCAAACTCATGCTGCTTCTTGAACTAATGCGCCCTGCGCGGCGTACGGATGCTCCCAAATGGAAGCGCAAACGCCGCCAATCATCTCCGGCAAATGGAGACAAAATAAGGGAAATATCACCGATTAAGGAATGAGTGAAACTGGAATATTTAGTACTGGTGGGAATTATGGAAGAGATATTGAGATTGTAAAAAAGATCCTCACCGTTCAAGGAATAATCAGAAAAGGAAAGTGTCGCTGCCATTTCTACTACTTGCCCTAAGCGAACAGCGTAGAATGTGGAGATTGTTAGACTATTAAGGTACTGCGAAGCATCACCAACGGTGTTTGCAACACCCCATCCTGCACTTTGTGTTACTATGCCTGATGTGTCCTGTGTTTGCTCAGCAGTAGAATCGGGCATTTGTCCATAGAGCGCACAGTTCGGCGCAATAAATGATAGCATAAGAATTACTGCCCGAAGACTTAATTGCATTTTCATAAAGCATCAAAAATGGGTTGATTTGTTCGGTTTGTATTGCTAGAAGCGCACGTAGGCAAAAACTCCGCCACCAGCCATGCCGCCTACTGTAGGAAAATGACTACCGCCACTAAAGGCATTGGTAAAAACGTGCATTTGGACACGTCCGCCAATGTCAAAGGTGGGGCGTTGAAGAAAAAGCCATTCGACTTTGGCGTTCATTGCCAACGATGCAATGCTGCTAAAATTAGTTTCGAGAGGAATAGTCGAGGGTGGTGTGGCGGTAGAGGGTATAACAAGCGGGCTTGACGTAGCAATGGCACTCCACAGCTGGAGGGAAGGTCCTAGCCCTAAACGCAGGGGCTGAAAAAAGCCTGTGAAGGGTTGCATCATGAACGTTATGTCTGCCTGCCACGCAATGCTGATGCCGCGAGCGCTGCTTGTCAGGGGAACAAGACCGTTTAAGCCCCTAAAATATCGTTGAATACCGGTGTAATGGAGCGCTAATTCTAGTTCGGTGATGGGTGTAATGCGTCGGGCATAGAGCATCGAAATCAAAATTTCACCGAAATCATTGCTAAATGTAACTGCACCTTCGTTAGTGCTAATTCCCCACCCGATACGGTGCTGAGGCGAAAAATTCACCTTCTCCTGCATTGCAGGAGAAGGTGAATCAATACTTTTTTCTTGTGCAAAAGCAAGAGTACATGGGATTGCAGCCGAAAATGCAATAAAGAATAATAATACGACAAACTCTTTTCGCCGTTCCCAATCCTGCGTACTGCTTTTACGCTTGATAATGTAATGAAACATAGAGAGCACCTAGTTTTTGGGGATGAGACGATACCGTGTCCGAACTGTTACTTTTGAATCGGCAGATGTCGCTTCGTATTTGTATCGTGGATGTCCAGGTTCCAATACTTCAGCTATTAATTCGGGGAGCATTGGATCATCAATGCTCGTGTTAATTTGATGAGTACTCAACCAATCATCCCACCATAGTCCATCTGCTTCCCAATACTTAAAATACACGGATGGAGCAACCATATCATATTCGTCGGATCTACTAAAAGATGGTGCCGAAGCAGTACTTTTTCCCAGCCAACCCACGGTATGACCATACGAACCCCACCAGATATATGAATAGAAAAATTCTTGTTGACCTTCCCATTCACTCTCATAACCGCGAACCTCGGCGGGAATATCTATTTGTTCAACACGAATACGAAAATCGTAAGCAGTACTTTGTAGAGTGCTGCTATTGCCTTTGCCAAGTGCATTTTGGATTTGTTCTCCGGTAGCTGTTACCATTCCTGCCCGCAGCGAGCCGTTTGAATTAGTACGTTCATTCAGAGCAATTACTATCACCGGGCGTTGCTTTGCCAACGTACCCTTGCGGTCAAGCTCAAAGCGATTACCCTTACTATCAAATGCGGGAATACTTTGGCGGTCATCAGGATCCATATCAAACGGCACAAATGCTATCAATGGAGTAGTTTTCTTGTCCCACGTTGAAGGGTACATCCAGAACAAATGTAATGGTGCGTCAAGCAACTTTTCAAACTTTTTGATAGCTGCATCCACATTGCCCACGCTCTTCACCGCAGCATTCTTGCGACCCTTGCCTACTAAATCATCCACGCGCTTGTTCCAGCCGCCTTTGGAGCGAAGGTTATCGTCGCCCTCAAGTTGCTGCCAAAGGACATTTGTTTCGCCATCGAATTTCTCCATACATTTCGCATAGATGCGGTCGCGGAGTTCTTTATCTTCCACTGCCACAGCAACGGCTTCAGCGATTTCTTCCAATCCGGCAGACATCTCTTTTACTTCCGGCTTTGCGAAGAACTCGCGTTTTTTCGTTTCGCGTTCTTCTGCCGTCAGTTGTGCGCTTTGCAGACCTTTAGCGGCGCTGACATTGACTGCTTCCGCTTCGGGTGCAATCGTTTTTGCGACTTGCCCGGCTTCATTACACGCCACCGCAAGACCACTTATTACAAGACCAATAGCAAAGGCTTTTACTGCCTTCATTCCAAAATAGGACATGAAATCTCCAAAAAATAGGAGTGAGAAAATGTACCTCACCCTTCGCACGTGTACAACGTTTTACGTATATTGTAAGCGGATATGAATACCAAATTTATCCGCTTGCCCGCTTTGATTTGTACCCGTGAGCTTTGAACTCACGATGTGCGAAGAGCGGGCGTTTTTGTTATGCTACAAATCTACACACAATCTCCTTTACCCTCCAAACGTAACCCGTAAACGACATGACTTAACCCGTAAATGACACGTTTTGGGATTATTTTGGGGGTACTTACTTCTTTTCGAGAGGTACGATGTGAGAGTTTCGCGGACTGTATTTTGGTATTGTCAGTGCATTCGGAAAAGTCTTCTTGTAGTTCTTCGCGTACAGGCATTTTGGAAGGCTACGGGCTTGTTGCTTCGGGTCTTTGTACAGGAAATCACTTTGTTTTCAAAGGTAAAGATGGGTCGGGAATAGGTTGACAAGTCCTTGCTACGAAAAATTATGAGTAAAAAACCAATCTCGAAAGCCGTAAAGTAAAATGAAAAGTAAAAATTCGGTTGAGCAAAAAGCAGCCAAATGTGGAAAATTCAAAATCATCCTTTGCAGTTCCCCGTCGGTTGAGTATTTTGTGGTGCGATTATGAAACCGCACCCAATGCTGCACCATTATTTTGCCCTCCCGGGGCTGGATTGAAGACCACTACAACTAGATTACGATAGCTAACCATACTTTACGCTACAAGCAGGAATAGTTATGCTCGAAACCTACATACCGATTCTCGGAACCATTATCGTCGGCGCAGTGTTTGGTATTGCGATGATAAAACTGCACGAATGGCTCGGACCCCGCCGCGCAAACGTAGAAAAAGCAAGTCCATATGAAAGCGGTATGGAGCCTGTCTCCTCTATCAAAGAACGCCACACCGTGAAGTTTTATCTCGTGGCAATTCTTTTTATTCTCTTCGATATTGAAATTGTCTTTATGTATCCCTGGGCAGTACAATTCAAGCAGCTTGGCGGTCAGGCACTTGTCGCCATGATACTGTTTATGATACTGCTCTTCGTTGGGTTTATCTACGTCGTCAAAAAAGGAGCCTTAAAATGGGACTAAATGAAACACTTGAGCGCGATGGTTTTGTTCTGACAACCGTCGAAGCTGTTGCCAAATGGGCGCAACGCAATTCCGTCTGGCCCATGCCGCTTGGTATTTCCTGTTGCGCTATTGAGATGATGGCATTTGCCGGACCTCGCACCGACGGCTCACGTTTCGGCTCGGAGGTGTTCCGCTTCTCGCCGCGTCAGGCAGACTTGATGATTGTTGCCGGAACAGTAACGTACAAAATGTCGTGGGTCGTTCGCAAAATCTATGACCAAATGGCTGACCCGAAGTGGGTAATTGCGATGGGGGTTTGTACTTCGACCGGTGGAATGTTCCGCAGCTATCCTGTGGTGCAAGGCATAGACCAGTTTTTGCCGGTGGATGTGTATATTGGTGGTTGTCCGCCTCGCCCTGAGGCATTGCTCAAAGGGCTTATTACCATTCAAGAAAAAATTGACCGCTCCAAGCCAACCATCATTGATGCTTCTCCAACGACTTTACTTACAAGGACTTCGCTGGACATGGCATAATTGCTAAATATTCGTTTGTAAAACCAAGTGTTTTGTTTTGCAAAATTGCATTTGTTCTGACGCAACTTTTCAGTAACATTGCAATCTGTTTTTGCATTTTGCCAACATCCTGTGAAGTGCGGATGTATGCCAAGAGGATAAAATCGAAACAGTTAAGCACTGATTTCTGCTTTAGAGAGCACTTCGATTCTTTGAGTAATAGACGAGACGATAATCAGATAATAATATTATAAATTTTTCATCTAGTAATTGAGGTTTGGAATATGAACCAGTTGTTTCCCTTTATGCGCATAACGATTGTGGTCGTTGCGGTTTGCATTGGTTTCATCTTTTTGTCGAATATGTCGGGCTTTTTCACAAGCTACAAAGACGACCCGACATGGAAAGAGCCATATTCCGCGAAAGCCGCTGATGCTGCAAGTGCTAATCCTGATGCAGCAAAAGGTCCGGGTGCAGGTGTGTTTAATCAAAAGTGTGCTGCTTGTCATCAAGGAAACGGTAAGGGATTGCCGGGTGTCTATCCGCCGCTTGCAGGTTCTGAATTTGCTCAAAACGCTGATGTTACTATTCCGATTCGTATTGTCTTGCATGGCTATCAAGGAAAAATTCAGCGTGCGGGCAAAGATTACAACGGCGTAATGACTCCGTGGAAAGATGCTCTTTCCGACCAAGAAATCGCTGACGTCCTGACAACGGTACGTTCCAGCTGGGGCAACAACGCTCCTGCGATTGACCCAAAAGATGTAGCCGATGTTCGTGCTAAAACGCTTGCCCGTCCGGGTGCGTTTACCGAAGCAGAACTTTTGAAACCACTGTAATAGCAGTTTTGAATTCAAAATGTATTCACCACATTTGCTTACGATATAATTTTTACTTTCACTTTGTTTTTGTGGAGCATTTATGTTTGACTTTTCGTGGAATATGCTGACGTATTTCCCGCCGGGAATTAGCACATATAGCGAAGCGCATGACGACTTGTTTCGTCTTGTCTATTGGATTTCTGCTGCTATTTTTGTGCTCGTGCAACTCACACTGGTCGTGTTTATCTTTCGGTATCGTGCTCGTCCGGGACATAAGTCTATTTACTACCACGGCAACAACGTCGTAGAATTTGTCTGGACGCTTGCGCCGACGGTTCTTTTCGCTGGCTTGGGTTTGTATAGCGACGAGATGTGGAAAGTGATGAAGTATTCATCACGTATTCCCACGCCGGACATGGAAATTGACGTTGTGGGTCAGGCGTTTAACTGGCACGTTCGCTACCCTGGTGGCGACGGTATCTTAGGCAAGCGCCACGCGCGTTACCGCTCTGCGCAAAACCTTTTTGGTATTGACCCCACCGATTCGCATGGTAAAGACGATATTGTTATGACGGGTGAATTTAATCTACCCATCAATAAAAATGTTGTTGTTCACCTTTCGTCGGTAGATGTTTTGCACAGCTATTTCCTTCCAAATTTCCGCATTAAGCAAGATGCCGTGCCGGGTTCGTGGATTGAGGTCTGGCATAATGGTACAAAATCCGGCAAATATGAGCTTGCGTGTGCAGAACTTTGTGGAAGTGGTCATTATGCGATGCGGGCGGTACTGAATATGCAGGCTGACGCTGATTTTGCAAAGTGGATGGATGGAAAGATTACTGCAAAGAAAGCCGTTCTCGCTGCCGAAGCTGCTAATCCGCAACCCGTTGCCCCGGCTCCTGCCGAAGCTGCTGCTCCTGCGGGTGAGCATCATGGTAGTTCGCACTAAAAACTAAAGGTTTGTGCGTCCGATACTCGAAATCAAACAGAAATTTTTACAACACAATTTTAACGGTGAACGCTATGGCAGCAGTTGCAACACAGCATGACCACGCTCACGTCGAGACACACGACGAAAGCCATGCGCACGACCACGCACATCACAGCGTGTCGTTCATTCGCAAATACATTTTTTCTACCGACCATAAAACTATCGCAAAGCAGTTCCTCACGACATCAATGTTTTTCTTGCTCGTGGGTGGTGCATTTGCCCTTTTCATTCGGTGGCAGCTTGCCTATCCAGGCGAGCCAATTCCACTTGTTGGAAAATGGTTGCCTGATAGTCTTGTTTCCAATGGCGCTGTGCAGCCGGGTTTCTATACCCAGCTTGTAACCATGCACGCCACAATCATGATTTTCTTCGTGATTATCCCGATGGCAACAGGTGCATTTGCGAATTTCTGTATTCCGCTCATGATTGGCACTGACGATATGGCGATGCCAACGGTGAATATGGTTTCATTTTGGCTTGTACCTATCGCTGGTCTGACTATTATGTCGGGTTTCTTTGTAGAAGGCGGCACGGCGGCGGCAGGCTGGACAAATTATCCTCCATTAAGCGCCTCCGGTACGGGGCATATGCTCTGGGTAATTGGTGTGTTCTTGGTAGGGTTCTCCTCTATTCTCGGCGGGATGAACTACCTTGCCACAACGCTCAACAAACGTGCAAAAGGTATGCGTATGTTTGATATGCCTTTGACCGTTTGGGCACTTTTCATTACATCCATCCTTCAAGTATTGGGTACGCCCGTACTTGCTTCTGCGATGTCTTTGCTTTTTGTTGATCAAGTGTTCCATGCCGGCATTTTTATTCCTGAAAATCTTCTTACGCCCAATGGCGGTTTGTATCCGAGTGGTGCCAATGTTGGCGCAGGTGGCGGCGGTCAGCCGGTACTCTGGCAGCACCTTTTCTGGTTCTATTCGCACCCTGCGGTTTACATTATGATTGTACCCATCATGGGTGTTGTGTCGGACGTGTTGGCAACATTTGCCCGCAAAGCAATTTTTGGCTACAAAGCAATGGTTTTTGCTATTATGGCTATCGCGTTTTTGGGCTTTGTAGTGTGGGGGCACCATATGTTCCTCTCAGGCATGAGTCCGCTTTTGGGTACGACTTTCATGCTTTCGACGATTGTAATTGCCGTGCCGTCGTCCATCAAAATTTTCAACTGGCTTGGTACAGTTTGGAAAGGGAATATCCATTTCACGACTCCGAATTTGAATGCTCTCGGCTTTATCTCAACATTTGTTTGTGGTGGCTTGAGTGGTGTGTTCATGGCTATCGGTCCGATTGACGTGTATATACACGATACTTATTTCATTGTGGCGCACATCCACTATGTGCTTTTTGGTGGTTCGCTCTTCGGCATTTTTGCGGGTATGTACTATTGGTATCCGAAAATGTTCGGTAAGATGTACAATGAAACACTTGGCAAATTCCACTTCTTCCTTACGTTCATTACATTTAATCTGTGCTTCTTCCCGATGCATATGATTGGCGTGGGTGGTCATATGCGCCGCATATACGACCCCTACGTGTACGAATTCCTAAAGCCTTTCCAGCCAATCAATCAGTTCATTACGATTTTTGCTATCGCAATGGGCTTCTCGCAGCTTATTCTTATCTTCAATCTTCTTTGGAGTTTGAAATTCGGTCGTAAAGCACCGCGCAATCCTTGGCGTGCAAATACGTTGGAGTGGGCTGCTCCGGGGCATCCCGGTCACGGTAATTTCGACCGTGACATCACTGTTTATCGCGGTCCGTATGAATTTGCTTCGCCGGAATCTAAGCGCGATTATCTTCCGCAGTGGATTCGTCCTGCACACATAGAGCAGGAAACCTCTGTCGCAGAAAAGCATTGATAATAAAAGAAGATGTTCCCAAACAGGCTGGTCACGCTTACGTTTCTTTCCTGTTTGGGAATTTGCTATCTGAGGCAAAAAACAGCGCTTGTATTTACATCTGAATAAACTTTATCTGAATTTCATGGAAACGCTCCACACGGAATTGGCACTAACCGATAAGAAAGCCCCCGTTCAAGAGTCCGCGCAAATGGGTCTCTTGGCAACGTTGGCATCATACTACGAAATGACCAAGCCGGGTATTACCCGAATGGTGGTTTTGAGCGCTGCTGCCGGATATTATTTGGGCGTTCCAAGAGCCACTGAGCATTTTGCTGTTGCCCAAAACGTCATGAATTTTTTCTTGGCAATGCTTGGTACGGCACTTGTCTCTGCCGGAAGCTGTGTGCTGAATAATTTCCTTGAGCGTGATTTTGATAAATTGATGAAGCGCACGATGCTGCGCCCTATACCTGCCGGAACAATTGCTCCGAAAGCGGCATTAGGTTTTGGATTGGCGCTAGGTGCATTGGGCGTTCTTGCTTTGTTCTTTGTGAATATATTGACTGTTGCTCTGGCAGTGGTGACATTTGTTCTCTATGTCAACATTTACACACCACTCAAGCGCAAAACAACATTTTCGCTTATCGTCGGTGGTTTGCCCGGAGCGCTTCCGGCACTCGGCGGTTGGACTGCTGCAACAGGCTCAATCGGGCTTGGCGGTCTGATGTTCTTCGCGCTCATGTTCTTCTGGCAAATGCCACATTTTTTAGCGCTCTCATGGATGTACAAACAAGACTATGAGCGCGGCGGTTATGAAATGCTCGCTGTGTATGATAATACAGGTAAGAGCTTGGCTTTGCAAACAGTGTTATACATTGTGCTTCTCATTCCGTGTACGCTCGCATTAACATTTGTGCGAGAAACGGGAATGGTGTATCTTGCGGGCGCTTCAGTCCTCTGTGCCGTTTTTCTCTACTTTGCACTCCAGCTTTTACGCAATGTCAGTGTAGTCAATGCACGAAAAGTTTTGTTGTCATCATATTTGTATCTCGTTGGAATATTTGTGCTTATCTTTATTGACAAGGTGTAACTGCACCGCCAATATGTAAGCCTTCGTTATACCAAATCCTTTTGAATGAAACATTGTTCCATCTTCACGAAAGTTATACTCTATGTCGTCCGCTCTTTCTCTCGCGCATGAGCCGGTAACAGGCATCCGCCATGGAAAACTCGGTATGTGGATTTTCCTTGCATCAGAGGTGATGTTCTTTTCCGGTTTTTTCACAGCATTTATTATTCTTCGCAATACCAACCTTCCTGTTTTCGCGCACGGCGCGTCGGAGTTGAACTGGCAGCTTGCAGCACTCAACACTGTGAATCTTATCGTAAGCAGTCTTACGATGGCAATGGCGATTCTTTCTCTCGAACATGGTAATAAATCACGATTCCAGCTGTACATGGGCATTACGTTCTTGTGTGCATGCGGCTTCCTTGTTATCAAATATATCGAATACACCACAAAGTTTAGCCATGGTATTTATCCGGGAACAAGCTCATTTTTTGGTCTTTATTTCACGATGACCGGCTTTCACGCAATGCACGTCATTGGCGGTATGATTCCAATCGGCTGGATGCTGGCAAAATCGTTCACCAAACGTGGTTATCGTGATTGGGAGCGTGTGGAAATTCTTGGTCTTTATTGGCACTTTGTTGACCTTGTGTGGATTTTCCTCTTTCCGATTCTTTATCTCATTTTCTGATAATTACCACGAATTTACTACTACTGAAACTTTAATTTTACGAGGTGAGTTATGGGCGCTGGTTTATCGGCAGAAGAAATGCAAAAAAGTTATCTGAAAATCTTTGGTGCATTGATGGTGTTTACACTCTTGACGATTATTGCTGCAAAATTTGTTCACTTCCCAGAAAGTTGGGGCGGGCTGTCCACCACATTGCACGTAACAATCGGTCTTATTATTGCCGTTGCTAAAGCATGGATGGTTGTGTATGTGTTTATGCACATCAAATTCGACAACCCGTATATCCGTGTCTTTATTTATATTCCGCTCTTTCTCTTTTCCGTGTTGGTATTCGCTCTCACAGTTTTGGGCGGTCCGACGCTGTAAAATTGTGCTTGGGCATTACATTTATCAACATCAATCTTTGCTTGCTATGAAGACACTTCGTCATTATGCGCAGCGAATGCTGCTCTTTACGCTTCTTGGGATGATGCTCATGCAGAATCTCGCATTTGCGTGTCCGAATTGCAAAGACAATTTTGACCTGAATACTACCAATGGTGGTATTGGTATTGCCTACGGCTATACGATTTATCTTATGATTCTTACGCCCGTGGCAATTATTATTACGCTGGTGGTGAAGGTAAAGCGCCAGATGGATGCGAACGATAAGACGCAACTCTATCGCGAAGCCGGAAACAATGCGGCTGGCGTATAAACAGTACGAATAATTTTAACAGACCGTTTCACATTTTCTTTTGTTTGCTATGTTTACCGCAAAGACAAATCAAAAGACCAAGAATACAATCTTGGCGGGTATTGCGCTTCTGGGGTTTATTAGCATTGTCAGCTACTTTGGCTTTGACAATCTCGTTACCGATGTGGGCTATCGCCCTGAGCAGCCGATTCCTTTTTCTCACAAACTCCATGCGGGCGACCTGCAAATCAAGTGTATGTATTGCCATACATCGGTGGAGAAATCCAAGCACTCGACCGTTCCTGCGACCAGCACTTGTATGAACTGTCACGTGGCGGTGAAAGCAGAAAGCCCTAAAATTGCGAAAATCAAGGAAAGCTGGGAAACCGGCAAGCCGCTTGAATGGCGCAAAGTTCACAAACTCCCTGATTATGTCAATTTTAGCCATGCCCGTCACATCCGCGCTCGCGTTGACTGTGCTTCCTGCCATGGTGAAGTTGAGAAAATGGGCGTTGTTACTCAAATGAAGCCTCTCTCTATGGGCTGGTGCTTGGATTGCCATCGTAATCCTCAAGCGAATGTCGTACCAGCACGCGAAATTTCGGGTATTTTCACAGGGCTTGATTCGTATGAAGAAACAGCAAAAAAAATCAAGAATGATGCACCATCACGCGGGGAAGGCAAATGGATTTCGATTCGTGAATGTGCTATTGAGGGCACGGGCGTGTACGAACATGAAGTTGGTAAAGCAAGCGTTGCAGGTTTGGTAATGCCGAAAAAACTGGCTCTCGGACCCGAAAATTGCGGTGCTTGTCATTATTAAATTAGGTGCAGAATAAATAGAGAGGAAGGCACACTGCTTGTCTGCGTGTACAAATTGCTTCTCAAATTTTATTCCCACTTTCTACCAAAGCGAAATTGAATATTCCTTAAACTCTATCACGAAGACACTATGGAGCGTAAATACTGGAAAAGTCTCGATGAATTGTCTGCTAAATCGTCGCTCTCCGAAGAATACTCCTCTGAGATGAACGCCGAGTTTGCCGATGGCAGTGCAGACAACATCATGGAGAAAACAAGCGGGCTTAATCGCCGGAGTTTCATCGGCATTCTATCCGCTTCTATGGCATTTGCAGCTACAGGCTGCCGCCGCCCCGACACGAAAATCGTGCCGGTGGTCAAAGCAAGCGAATATCTCACCCCAGGACTCTCGACTTTCTATACAACGGTCTTTTCACATGGTAATGCTGCCGTAGGGCTTCTTGCCAAAACACGCGACGGACGACCGGTGAAGCTAGAAGGTAACGAAAAGCATATTGCTTCAGGTGGGTCATCGTCGGCTTGGATACAAGGTTCTCTCTTGTCTCTCTACGACCCCGACCGCATGAAAAATCCCTTTGTCAATAAAGGTGGTTTTACGCCCAGCACAGCTAAAAAAACTGCTCCGGGATATGTGTCTATCGGTACTGCAATTGGTACAATGGCTGAGGAAATTACCAAAGCGGCTGCCAATGGTAAAACTGTGCGTATTCTTGTTGGTGAACACGCATCGCCCAGTTTTGATGCACTCGTGAAAGAGATTGAAACAGCAATTCCGGGTGTGAAATTTGTTGTTATGTCTGCCTTGAATGGCGGAAATACTGCCGAAGCGAACAAGCAAGTTTTGGGTATAGATGCAGAATTTGTTATTGATTACTCCAAAGCAGATGTCGTTCTTAGCGTTGATGCAGATTTCTTGGGTACGGACAAAAATTCCGTCTTCAATATCCGTCAGTTTGCGAAGAATCGCAAGCCTTCATACGATAAACCCGCTATGAGTAAACTCATCGTTGCCGAGGGCATGATGTCGCTTACAGGCATGAACGCCGATAAGCGTGTGAAAGGTGCGCCGGAGCAGCTTGTGGCATTTCTTGCCGCCGTTGCAAAAGGCGTTGGCGCAAGCGTTTCGGGAGACGACTCCTCGCTTTCTGCTGAGCAAAAAGAAGAAGCTAAAAAAGTTGCCGAAGAACTCAAATCTGCATCTGGTAAAGCAGTTGTTGCTGTCGGCGACCACCTTCCGGCGGGCGCACACGCACTGGGCATTGCGATTAACGCTGCTATTGGTGCATTTGGTGCCGATAAGCCAATCAATACAGCACAGCAATTCCCTTTCAGTACCAGCAAAAAATCTGCTGTTGCTGCTTTCCGTGAAGAGTTAAAGGGTGGCAAAGTCGGTGCTGTCATATTTGCAGGTGTGAACCCCGCGTATTCTGCTGATGCAGAAACGCAGGAATTATTGAAAAAAGTAGAACATCGTTTCGCTTTTTCGTTGTACGAAGAAGAAACAACCGCCATGTGTACGGCATATGTGCCAAGCGCACATTACCTTGAATCGTGGGGTGACGTGCAGGCATTCGACGGTTCACTCTCGGTACAACAGCCGCTTGTGGCACCACTTAATCCAAATAGCGCCTCAACCGCTGACTTACTGATGATGCTCACCAAAGCCGTTAAAGCAGATGCTTTTGCTGATTTGGGCGAAAAGATGGCGTATGTGGAATTTGTACGCAAACGCTGGACAAATGTTTACAACGCAACTTCCGGGGAAAAACCGGCAACCTTCGATGCCTTCTGGGCAAAAACCCTCCGTGACGGTGCAATCGCCGGCGCTCCAACATCTGCTCCCGCTGCAACTGTTAATGCGGGCGCTGCAAATGCTCTTGTGGCGCAGGCAAAAGTGGGAAAAGGTGACTTTGTTGCTCTGGTAACGCCTTCGTATGCTCAATATGATGGCAGTCTCAGTAATACAAGTTGGTTTATGGAACTGCCCGACCCCGTTACGAAAATGACATGGGATAATGCAGCACTCGTCAGCCTGAACACCGCCAAAAAAATTCTCGGTGAAAAAGAAGCAAAAGATCTCGCTGAAGAAAAGCCGCCATATGAAAATACGGTGTTGGTGCGGGTGAAAAGCCCACATGGCGTTATCGAACTACCTCTCTGGATTCAGCCGGGTATGCAAGATGGCGTTGTAGCGACAACAACAGGCTTTGGTCGTGGTAAGATTGGGGAAGTGGCTACAAACGTCGGTGCAAATGCGTTTTCACTTATGCCGGCAGAGCAATCGTTTGGCTATATACCTGTAACTGTCGAATTGACAGGCAAATCTTATCAAGTAGCTACGACGCAGAAACACTCGGATCTTAAAGAGCGCAAATTGGCGCTGGAAACAACAGCAAGCCAAATCAAAGCTAAAGACGAGCATCTTTTCGAGAAAGAGCACGTTCCGGGCAAGAAAACTCATAAAAACGATGAACTTCCGGACAGTATCATTCCGAGCTTTGCATACAAAGGGCATCGCTGGGGTATGACGATTGATATGTCGGCGTGTGTTGGTTGTGCGGCGTGCGTTACTGCTTGCCAAGCAGAAAACAATATTGCTGTTGTCGGCAAATC
The DNA here is from genome assembly GCA_937899715.1 of uncultured bacterium. Classification (GTDB taxonomy): domain Bacteria; phylum Bacteroidota; class Ignavibacteria; order Kapaibacteriales; family UBA4661; genus PH2015. Next base: position 82,651 of record CALCNX010000048.1, read on the forward strand.
AAATGTGCTTAATGCCCGCGAAATGCACTGGATTCGCATTGACCGCTACTACGAACACTCTAATCTTGACAACCCGAACGTTACGCTTCAGCCTATGCTTTGCCAGCATTGCGAAAGTGCACCGTGCGAGAATGTATGTCCTGTTGCGGCTACCACGCACAGTCCTGAAGGTCTGAATGAAATGACCTACAATCGTTGTGTGGGAACAAAGTACTGCGCAAACAACTGCCCGTACAAAGTTCGCCGCTTCAACTGGTTCAACTTCCACAAAGGAAAGCGTACACCGACGGAATTTGTCTATAACCCTGATGTGACAATGCGTATGCGTGGTGTGATGGAGAAATGCTCTTTCTGCACCCAGCGTATTACCGAAGCACGTCAGAAGACCAAAGATGCCGGTGAACTCTATATTGCAGACGGCTCATTCCAGACCGCTTGCCAACAGGCTTGCCCTGCCGGAGCGATTACATTCGGAAACACAAATAATCCCGAAAGTGTTGTTTCTAAGTCGCGCAAAAGTGAGCGTGGGTTCTTGGTCTTGGAAGAACTCAACGTTCGTCCGCAAATTACCTATCTCGCTAAAGTCCGCAATCAAGAAGCGAAGCATGGTGCAGAGCATGGTAAAGAACACAGCGAAGAAAAGCACGGATAATAGTGGCTTACTAAACTTGAACTAAATAATTATACAACTTCATCCAAAAGGTATGGCAATGGAAGCAAAAGAACAAGTTGCGACAGCCACTGCAGGACATACGAATGGGGCGGCATTGAATGGCTATCACGACAGCCCGTCGGCAAAGCCCGTCCGTGAGCCGCTCGTGCTGGGCAATAAAACCATACACCAAATTACCGAAGACATCTGTGGTGTGGCAGAACAAAAAGCAACACCAAAGTTCTGGGCGGCGCTTCTGGCTTCAATGCTTGTGGCAGGCGCTGGCATCGGTGCTCTTACCTACACTATTGCAGTCGGTATTGGCGTGTGGGGATTGAATAACACTATCGGTTGGGGCTGGGACATCACTAACTTCGTCTTCTGGGTCGGTATCGGTCATGCCGGTACGCTCATTTCGGCGGTGCTGTTCCTCTTCCGTCAAAAATGGCGTACAGCCATTAACCGTTCGGCAGAAGCAATGACAATTTTTGCCGTCATTAACGCGGCGGTCTTCGTGTTGACACATACCGGTCGCCCGTGGCTTGATTACTGGCTTTTGCCGTATCCGAACCAAATGAAAATGTGGGTAAACTTCCGCTCACCCCTTGAGTGGGACGTGTTTGCGGTGAGTACGTATTTCACCATTTCGCTTCTCTTCTGGTTTACGGGACTCGTTCCAGACCTTGCGTCGCTGCGCAATCGTGCAAAATCAAAGATAGCAAAAGCGGGTTATACGATTTTCAGCCTCGGCTGGACAGGATCGACTCGCAGTTGGCATCATTATGAATTTGCGTATATGATTTTTGCCGGACTTTCTACACCGCTCGTCCTCTCGGTACACTCTATCGTATCTTTTGACTTTGCGGTTTCGATTCTTCCCGGCTGGCACACGACTATCTTCCCACCATATTTCGTTGCGGGTGCTATTTTCTCCGGTTTTGCGATGGTGCTTACGCTTATGCTTGTAGCACGCGAGATTCTTGATTTGCATGATTACATCACGCTCAAGCACATTGACAATATGAATAAAATCATTTTGGCAACGGGTATGATTGTTGGCTACGCATATGCGATGGAGTTTTTCATTGCGTGGTATAGCGGCAATCCCTATGAGCGCTTCGTGTTTATCAACCGTGCAACGGGCGATTATGCGTGGTCGTACTGGATGATGATGTCCTGTAACGTTTTTTCTCCGCAATTCTTCTGGAATGCGAAATTGCGTCGCAATGTTTGGTTTACATTTGGATTATCTATTGTTGTGAATATCGGTATGTGGTTTGAGCGCTTCACGATTATTTCTACTTCGCTGCATCACGGCTATTTGCCCTCAAGCTGGCATTACTACACACCGACATGGGTGGAAATTACGATTTTCGTGGGTACATTCGGCTTGTTTATGACGTTCTTTTTGCTGTTTGCTAAGTATCTGCCAATTATTGCGCTTGGCGAGATTAAATCAATCATGCCGGGTGCGCAGCCGAGTCATCACCATCACGATGACCATGGTGAACATGGTGACTACTACCAAAGCGGGCACTATGTTGATGGTGCAGATGCGGTCAAAAAAGCATAATTAACCATTAGAGATGAAACCATAAATTTTTCAGAACTATGAGTACAGTTGCACAAGGAAATGTTATTGCTGTGATGGGCGATTTCAAAGACCCCAACAAAGTAACAGCCGCTGCTAAGGGTATTCACGAAGCAGGCTTTACGAAATTTGACATTTATACACCCTACCCGGTTCACGGCTTAGAAAAAGCAATGGGTATGCCGAAAACAAGCCTTCCAAAGTTTGCGCTTGCGGGAGCTTTGTTTGGTCTTGCCAGCGCTTTTGCCCTTCAGTGGTGGACAGGTGCATTTGAATACAAACTTAACATCGGTGGCAAACCGCTCTTTGCACCGCAATTCGGAACACCCGTGTTTTTCGAGTTGACCGTATTGTGTACGGGTTTGACGGTGTTTTTCACTATGTTCGGTTATCTTTGCCGTCTTCCGAACTGGCACTCCAAATATCAGTACGATTCAGGTTTTCAAGCTGCGACCGATGATAACTTCTGTGTTGTATTGGAAGCAGACGACCCGCGCTTTACGACCGAAACAGCACAAGCATTGCTTGCTAAATTTGGTGCGGCAGATGTTCGTATCGTCCACGAAACTCTTGAACACGACTAATTTTCCACCCTAAACTCCGTACAATACAATCATGGCTACAAACAAACGCAAATTTGGCTTTTGGTCGGTTGTGGGAATTGTCATATTCTCCCTTTTCTGGGTGGCATTACTCTCCGGTAATATCCTCTGGACATCCGATACACCGCCGCTTCAGGTCATTGATGATATGGACAATCAGCCCAAAGTAAAAGGACAAGCACCGTCTTCGTTCTTTGCTGACGGCAAAGCCACACGCGACCCGATTGAATACACTGTTCCGCGCACGGGCACAAAATATAATGTCTCAATGGATGAAGCCGATACCAAAAATATCAATACCGTTCCCGCAACGCCCGAAGTGCTTGCTCGCGGCAAAAACCGCTTTGAGACAATGTGTACACCCTGCCACAATCACGATGGTAAAGGTAATGGCTTGGTTGTGCAAAAAGGCTTTGCCAATCCGCCAAGCCTTATGCGCCCTGAGGCAATTGCTTATACCGACGGAAAATTTTTCCATGTGATGAGCGCGGGTCAAAATATCATGTCCTCATACGCCGATAAACTCTCAGAACTTGACCGTTGGTGTATAGTGCATTACATTCGTGTTATGCAAAAAGGTGGAACCGTTCCTGCGGTTTCACAATCCACCTCCCAATCTGATAAACAAACAACTGCCCAAGCTGGTACAGCAAAAACTGCATCCGCTCAATAAACAGGCTTGAATCTGAAACTTCTAATCAATGAACTTTCTATGAATACCGTTATTATTGCCGATTCGAGCTTTGTGCAGAAACTGCGTATGTATTCGTTGATTGCTCTGGGCGTTGGCGCTCTGGGCTTAGCGGGTGCGGCAGTTTTTGATATGGGGCGCTTCTTGCAAGCATATTTGCTTGGCTATACCTACTTCGCAGGCATTACGATTGTTTCTATGTTCTTCTCCTCGCTGCAGTTCCTTGTGAATGCTGGCTGGAGCGCTCTGGTACGTCGTATTCCTGAAATTTTCGCAGGGTTTCTTCCTGTCGTTCTTATTGGCTTGATACCAATGCTTGTGGATGTGTGGACTTCGCATAAGCTCTATCACTGGGCTGACCCTCAACTTTATGTGCCGGGACCTCATTTTGACGAAGTTCTTGCTTCCAAACACGCTTTCCTCAATCCGACATTCTTCACTGTTCGTCTTGCCATTTATGCTCTGATTTGGTTCGTTACGTACCGTCTCATCATTGGTAACTCCTTTAAGCAAGACGAAAGCACAACGGATTATACGCCAACGCGCACAAATATGAAGCGCTCTGCGCCCTTTGTGCTGCTGTTTGCCATGTCGCTCACCTTTGCAGGTTTTGATTTGGTGATGTCGCTTGACCCACACTGGTTCAGCACGATGTTCGGCGTGTATTTCTTTGCCGGAAATTTTGTTTCGACGCTCTCGTTGATTGCCATTTTTATTGTGAATCTGCGCCGACAAGGGCATTTGAAGGGCATTACCGACGAGCACTATCACGATATTGGCAAATTCATGTTTGCTTTTACCGTGTTCTGGACGTACATCACCTTCTCGCAATACTTCCTTATCTGGTATGGCAATTTACCCGAAGAAACACTCTTCTTTATCCTGCGTGCGCATGGTAACTGGCAGTTCCTTGGATATGCACTGGTCTTTGGGCATTTCATTGTTCCGTTTGTCACGTTGCTGACGCAGAACAACAAGCGCAACCCCGCCGTGCTTATCGGTGTTGGGTGCTGGATTTTGTTCATGCACTTTATTGATTTGTCGTTCATTATTTTGCCGAATTTTAGTCCCACGCTTCGTATAGGTTGGCAAGAAATAACAGGCTGGCTCTTTTTTGCAGGCTTGTTCTTCTTTATGGTTACACGCCAGCTTGCAACCCGTTCTATCGTTGCTGTGAACGACCCGTACTTGAAAGAATCTCTGGAATTGGTTTCATAAGCCATTCCATCTCATTCGTAACAATGAAAAGCTGCCTCCCAACATATTTGAGAGGCAGCTTTTTTTATCGTCATTCGCAATTATGAAGCATCATCCTGAAAAGCCTGTTCCATCAACGCTTCAAGCACCATATATTATTTCTTCCGTTGCGGCTCAAAAAAAGAACCCGGCGCGGTGCTCGGTATTCTTGAACGGCGAATTTGCTTTCGGTTGTACGATTGATACAGCTGTGCGATTCAACCTAATCAAAGGGCGAGAAATTTCGCAGCCAGAACTGGTGCGCTTACAAGAGCAAGAGGATATTATTATCCTCAAGCAAACTGCTCTGCGTTATGCCACCTACAAATCCCGCACGGCAGAAGAAGTGCGCCGGAAAATGCTCGACAAAGACTTTGCGCCGGAAGAGGCTGAATATGCCGTTCAGTTTTTGGAAGAGTTTGGTTACGTGGACGACCGCAAGTACGCACTGGCGTTCATCCACGAGACCATGAAGCGAAAGCCTGCCGGAGAAAGCAGGCTGCGGCAAGAACTACTGAAGCGCGGCGTTAGCAAGCACGTCGTTGAAGATGCGCTCACCCAAGCCTTTCCGCCGGAAACTTCGCGTGAAACTGCTTTGGAAGCGGCTCTTGCTGCGGCGCAAAAAAAGATTCGTTCATTGGAGCGCAAAGACCCGTCCAAGCGCAAACAGGTACTCGTGGGGTATTTGCAGCGACAGGGCTTTTCTTGGGCGGTCATTAAAAATGTTCTTGCTGAAGTGCTTCAGGATGAGGCGGATGATGATGATTAGAGTTGTAGAATAAATTATTATCATCGTCCGACGAACGTAGGCGCTTGCTTATTGGCAAAGGCAGCCAGTCCTATCATACAGTCTTCACTCGTCCCGGCGATTTCCTGCATTTCAGCTTCGAGATTGAGCATATCTTCCAGTGAGCTATTCATTGCACGTTGGAGCATGGACTTCACGAGACCAAGCGTTTTTGTTGGTGCGGCTGCGAGGCGCTCGCCCATTGTTTTGAGTGCCGCTTCAAATTCCGTTGCTGCCACGACACGATTCACCAAGCCCATTTGAAGTGCTGTCGGGGCATCCATTGGTTCATTGAGCGCAATAAATTCAAATGCTTTAGGGTAGCTCATCATGCGTGCAAAAAAGTATGTGCCACCCGAATCCGGCACAAGCGCAATCCCCGTAAAACCTTCCACCAAACGCGCATCGGCGCTCATAATGCGCATATCTGCCGCCAGACCAAGTGCCAGTCCTGCGCCCGCCGCTACGCCGTTAATTCCCGCCAGAATTGGCTTCGGAAGGTCGCGCATAGCGCGGATGATAGGATTGTAGCCATGCTGAATCATTCCTTGAAAATCAATTTTGCCATTTTTGCTGAGTCCAACGGCTTCCTTCAAATCCTGCCCCGAAGAAAATGCTTTACCATTGCCTGTGAGTACGACAGCTCGTACAGCGTCATTCTTGCCGGATTCCTGCATGGCATGGAGGAGATCTTTTTTGAGTTGTCCGTTTAGTGCATTGTACACATCAGGGCGGTTCAGCGTGATAGTTGCCACGCCGTTTTCAATCGAATACGTGAGTGTTTCGTACATACGAATTGGTCTCCTTGCCTTAGGAAAAGAAGGTCGGAAAATCGTGGATAATGAGACAGGAAAATTAGAGAAAAGCCACATCAATTCCAACGTTCATCGTTGAAAAGCTAAAAATCACTTTTCGCCGAGAACAAGCGACACATTCAGCGCTACAAAACTACGGCTGATTTCGTTGGGGTCGCGTAGGAACACATTTGCCCAATAATATCGCATAGACACATCAGCACCAATGCCGAAAATAGTTGCTTCCACACCAAGTGCCGCGCTACCGCCTATTCTGCTGAGAGTGGCTCTGTTACTGATTAGTCCGCTTGGCTGCCCGTAATCATTGCCGGTAAGAATGAGATTGTAACTTGCTTCTCCCGCAACGTAAGCGTGAAGAATGAGCAAGGACAAAAAGCGATATTCAAAGCCGACACCAAGCGGAATGAACGTTTGCGAGACTTTCACGGATGTAGGCAAGGTAGGCTGCGAGGGGTCATAGACCGAGAAAATCGGCGTTTCAAATTGGTGCAATCCGCCCGAAAGCGTTATTCCACGCCCTTTGTCCAGCGAAAGCAGATACCGTGCCGAGATGTGATAGCCAAGGTTCTGAGCCTGCGAGACGGGATAGATAAACACCCCGCCCTGCGGCAGAGCAAAACGCACCGCCACAATCTGCTCGTACGGCGCAGAAATACCACCGCCAATGCGCAAACTTTGTGCGGGTGCGAGCAAAGGTAAAAGTGCGAACGATAGAACTAATGCGGACTTGAGAGCGAGAGAAATTTTCATCTGGTTTATCCTTTGCGGCTTGTGTAAGAAAGTCCGATATTTGTGCCGGGTATTCTAAGAAAGCCCGTGGAATCGTTTTCGTTACAAACTGAGCAAGAATCATGCCTACCCTTCTTCATGCAGAAAACCTTGTCAAATCATACTCCTCAAGCACCAATGGCGAGAAAACAACAGTTCTGCGCGGTGTTTCGCTTGCTGTTGAGCAAGGTGAGATAATGGCTATTGTCGGCTCATCGGGTGCGGGCAAGAGTACACTTCTGCACTTGCTTGGTGCACTAGACGAACCGGACGAAGGCAAAATTACTTTGACGTATCACTTGGGATTACAAGAAGGAGAAGCGAAAAATTACATTCGGCATAATTACGGGCAGTTGAGTGATATGGGTTTGGCGATGCTACGCAATTCTATGCTTGGCTTTATTTTTCAATTTCACCATCTCTTGCCCGAATTTACGGCTTTGGAAAATGTGATGATGCCTTCACTTATAGCGGGAGAATCGCACACTAAAGCCCGTGAGCAAGCCTTACGGTTGCTTGACCGCGTAGGATTGTCCCATCGCCTTCAGAACAAGCCCGATGCGCTTTCCGGCGGTGAACAGCAGCGTGTCGCCTTTGCTCGTGCAATGGTGAATAGCCCGGTTCTCATCTTTGCCGACGAACCAACGGGTAATCTTGATGCCACCAACAGCGTAATGCTACTGGATTTGATGAAAGAATTCCGCAACGAAAACGGGCAGACGTTTGTGATTGTGACCCACAGCAGCGAGATAGCTGCGGGTGCTGATAGAACATTGCGGTTACACGGGGGAAAATTTGTCTAATCACAAGTGGAAATGTACAAGGGAAGTATTTTCGGTTTTATAGTTGCATTTTGCCCGAAAATGTTATAGATTTCGCTCGGTCATATTACGCTGTCCTCTCAGGCATAAGATTATTGTCACCACGTTTATTTATTGGCTGTTATTTTCAAATGAAACCACGTAGTGCTGTTAAGCAAAGTGGAGCTACTGGAGGTTTTGCCACAATCATTGCGATTTATCATCACGATATTGTGCGCAAGTGTGTTGTCTTTCTATTTAATTCCTTCTTTATTTTCTGTGTGAATGGAGTATTATATGGCTGAAGTAAAAGGCAAATTTATCATGCTGGCAGGAAGTCTTATGACCCTGTACAAAGATGGCTTGGCTGAGGCAAACAAAGGGCTTATGGCAAAAACGGGCAAAACGTTTGCAGAGCTTGACCCAGAGGGATGGTATGACACCAGTCTTTTCAATTTGTTTATGGAAACGTATGCACGGTATTCGGTTTCCGGCGATAGAGCTATCGTAACGCTGGGTCGTAACGTCTATCCGACTATTAAAAAAAGTGCGGGGCTGCCGCCACACCTGAAGACACCTCTGGACTTTATCAAGTTTGAAGCGGATGGTTTCTTGGCAAATCATCGAGGAAGCGATGTGCAGCCACGAAAATTTATTTCGGCAAAGGACGGCGATGTCTTGGTGCAAGCACCTGCACCCGGATACAATCCCAAACTTTATGAAGGTGTTTTTCTCGGTATCTTGGAAATGAGTGGTGTCAAAATCGGTAATGTCGTGCAAACAAAGGCACGCGCAAAAGGTGACTCAACTGATGAGTTCCATATTACGTGGTAAATAAAAACCACGGCAAAAAAAATCGAACAAAATAAAAGCCGCCCTACATCAGATGTAGAGCGGCTTTTTCTTTGATGCGAGACAAATTTACAATTTTGTCAAAATACTATCTGTCATTTGCGCAGTCGAAAGCGTACCTGTTTTGGTAAGGTCTGCTGTTCGTGCGCCTGCTTTCAAAGCAGATTCCACCGCGCTTTCAATAGCTTCTGCCTCTGCCGAAAGCCCAAGCGAATGACGCAAGAGCATTGCTCCGCTCAAAATCGTACCGACGGGATTCGCAATGCCTTTGCCTGCAATGTCCGGTGCGGAGCCGTGTATCGGTTCGTATAAGCCAAGTGGTAAGTCTTTCGAGTTTTTAATTTCACCAACAGAAGCCGAGGGTAACAAGCCCATAGAACCCACCAATACAGCTGCTTCGTCCGTCAAAATATCACCGAAGGTGTTTTCGGTAACGAGTACATCGAACTGTGAGGGCGACATCACAAGGCGCATGGCTGCTGTATCTACCAGCACGTGTTGGAGCGTTGCTTTCGGGAAATTTTTAGCGAGTGCGGTGGCGTGTTCACGCCAGAGACGCGATGTTTCCAGCACGTTAGCTTTGTCCACGCTTGTCACAGTATTACGGCGCGAGGCGGCAAGTTCAAAGGCAAGTTTCAGAATACGTTCTACTTCGTAATCGTGGTATTCGAGCGTGTCAACAGCCGTAATACCGCCGTCGGCACGAGTACGGCGTTCTTTCGGTTGTCCGAAATACAAGCCGCCCGTCAATTCTCGCACAACAAGAAAATCGACTCCTTCAAGGATTTCTGGCTTCAGTGGCGAGGCGTAGGCGAGTTCGGGATAGACTTTAACAGGGCGCAAATTTGCATAGAGTTTCAGCGCCTTGCGAATAGCCAACAAGCCGTCTTCGGGTCGTGTTTTGGCTTTTGGGTCGTCCCACTTCGGACCGCCGACAGCACCCAATAGCACTGCGTCTGCGGTCTCTGCCGCTTTGACGGTGGCTTCGGGCAAAGCAGAGCCTGTTGCATCAATAGCGCAACCGCCGATGAAGCCTTCCGAGAAGACAAAAGAATGAGAAAATTTTTGAGCAATATGCTCCAGAACCCGCTTTGTGGCTTGTGTTACTTCGGGTCCAACGCCATCGCCGGCGAGAATGAGGATATTTGCGTTCATGGAAAATTATTGAAGTGTAGGAAATGTGGGCTGTATTATTTTTTATGGGAATTGCGGCGGCGTTAAGCGAGAATTACGCTCAAAATCAAATAACGTCAAGCGTCGGAGGCGATAATACGCCATCCAGTAATTTCTCAGTGTTTGCAAATAATTTTGCCGCGCAGCATCCTTGTCATTCTGCCCAATGAAAAAATCATTCAGCGCAATTTTCCCGATAATATAGCGATTTTTTGCCACCTCGAAACGTTTTTGTCCAATCGTGTCTGCTTTTGCTGAGAGAACCACTTGTTGCTCCAAGAGCATGAGTTCCGCAGCTTGAAAATATGCTTCCTGCCCAAGTGTGAGTGCATCAGCAATGATGAGTTGTTCGGTTTGCGCCTCATTTGCCTTTGCTGATTCCACCTGTGCAGTGCCGCCGCCCCATTGCAAAAGTGGCATTTGGAAAGAGATATTGGCACGGCTTTGCGAAAGTAAGTTCTGATAAGCAAGCGGCAATTCGCCATTTGATTGATTATAGCCCAGACTTGCTGTGAGCGTAGCATTGAAGCTGTTGTTCAGTCGTGCTTGTTCAAGAGTACGTGTTGCGGCAAGACGGCGGCTGTCAAAGTTGACGACCTCACTCCTATTTGCCAGCGCTTGTGCTTTTGCACGTTCCGGTATCACTTTCACGAAAGGCAGTTGAATCGGCGGTACAAGAGTATATTTTGTTTCAGGCGGGCGACCGAGTAAATTTTGCAGACTGTATTGCGAACGGCGAAAGGTTAATTCTGCACGAGCAGCATTCACGCGCGCATTCATCACGGCAAGCTCGCTTTGTAACAACTCGTTTTCGCTAATTTTCCCGACCTCAAAGCGTCCTTTGGAAAGCTGGTACAGCGTATCGTTAATATCACGATTAAGATTGGCATTGTCAAGATTCAACTCGGCAATGTACGCATCAAAAAACGCATTGGTGGTATTCATCGCAAGTGTTTCCAACGTTTCCACATATTGCCGCTCGGCAATGGTACGCTGAAAGGCGCGTGATTGCTGGTCGAAAGCATAACTGTTAAACTGGAAAATCGGCTGCCGAATGCCGATTTGAAAGGGGACAGCTTGCCAGAGTGCTGTGGAACGAGTGTCCCCGAAAAGGTCAATCCGATCGAGTCTGGTGGACAAAAATACATCGCCTCCGGTGAAGGAAACACGTTGGTTGGCAGTGAGCGAAACCGTCGAAAACATCTGGCTTTGCGGAACGAACTGCACGGTCCCATCGGGCTGCGTAATGGGGTTAATGGACTGTACAAAATTTGGTGCATTTCCGCTCAGACCAATTTGCGGCAGCAAACTTGCCTCGAATGCACGATAGTCGAACATTGAACTTTCGTAATCGCGCCGTGCTGCTATGCCGAGTGGGCTTTCCTCGCGGGCAATGCGGACGCACTCTTGCAGCGTCAGTGTAGGGGCACTTGTGGAAGCCTTCTCAGATGTACCTGATTGAATCGTTGGTTGGGCATTCAGCATCGGCGGGATAAGCAGTGCGTATAGAAAAGCGCACCGCAGGCAGGAGAGAAGCATGGAAGAGGATTGCTGCATACAAAGAAGGTTGAGGTCAATAATCTGTTATTCGTACCGTAGGGAAACAACGGGGTCTTGCTGTGCGGCTTTGCGGGCGGGAATAAACCCGAAGATTAAGCCCACCGCGAGTGACACAATGAAGGAAAGGAGCGCCGACCAGAGAGAAATTATCGTTTTAATATCTGTCAAGCGCTCAACTGCAAAACTGGCAATTACGCCCAGCACAACTCCCGCCAGACCGCCCAAAACACTGATGGTAATTGATTCACTGAGGAATTGCATCGTGATGTCGCGTGGCGTAGCACCAAGCGCCAGGCGCACGCCAATCTCGCGTATGCGCTCCATCACAGAGGCAAGCATGATGTTCATAATGCCAATACCGCCCACCACAAGCGAAATGGAGGCTATTGCGCCCAATACGATGTTGAAGATTGATTTGGTGCGCTTTTCTTGCTGTAAAAGCAGTTCCGGCACGGTAATTTCGACATCCACAACGTCATTGTGTCGCCGTTTCAACATTCGGCTCAGAATCTCAGCTGCACCGGCGCTGTATGCCGACGAGGACATCTGCACAACAATACGGTCGAGTTGATGGTAATTTTTTGCTTCTTCTGTTAATTCCTTATCCTTGTTCGGTTCATCGTCATTCGATTGGCTTGCAAGGCGCATCTCTTCTTGCGTTACGATGGAACGATTGCGATAGCGAAGGAGCATGGTCGTAATCGGCGTGTACACGTCCATATTGACATTACGTATGCCGAGCCGTTGTAGCGTTTGTGCCGCCACGAAGCGCTCTTTCAGCACCCCGACCACCGTGAGCCACGTCGAACCACATTTAATCGTTTTCCCAATCGGGTCTTCGTTCGGAAAAAAGCGCGATTTGATGCCATGCCCGATAAGGCAAACGGGCGCGGAAAGCCGATAATGTTCGTCGGTGAAATTGTTACCCTCCGCAACAGGCATAGCAGCAACCGTGAAGTACGCCGAATCTATACCAATCAACTTTACTGTGCGCTGAATAGCAGTGCGCAGAGCGATCGTCTCGATGACGGTCTCCACGCTGAGGCGGGAAACGTTGGGAATGGAGGATTCTATCGCGGCAGCATCCAGAAGCGTCAGTCCTGGGGAAAAGCGCTTCTTTTCTTGCTTTGCCGGACTGCCTGCTTTTTCTATGTCGCCTTCGTCTTGCTTGACAATAGGCTTGATAATGACGTTTTGTGCGCCCAAAAGCTGCATTTGCTCAAGAATTTCTTGCTCTGCTCCTTTGCCGATAGCAAGCATCGTGATAACCGATGCCGTGCCAAAAACAATCCCAAGCGATGTAAGAAACGAGCGCAAACGGTTGTAGGAAAAGGATTCGAGGGCAATGGCAAAATTGAACAGGAGACGCTTGAGCATAGAAAGAAGACCGTAAAGATAGATGAAAGATTGATTGTTGTGACACTTATTGTTTACTTTTTTGTGGGGTCGGTGCGCCGCCAGATGCCGTTTGGAGATACTTCACGGAAGGCGAAGCGCTCTCAGTAGGCAGCGAGAGATAGAGTGCATCGTCGGATGTGATGCCTTCTTCGATAACGACTTCGTTGTCGTTCATTGCGCCTGTACGCACTTCTTGTTTCACAATTCCGGTGCGCGTCTTTTTATAGACAAATTGTTTTCCGCTTTCGCCGTGCAGAGCGTCAAGAGGGATAAAAAGCACATTGTTGAGAGTGGAAGCAATAATTTCGTTACCGGTGGTCATGCCCGGACGCAAGGTCGTATCGCGCTGCTGCACAGAAATAAGTATCTCAAACACCTTTGCATTCGAGTTCGGGCGCTGCTCACCGACGTTTGCAATCGTCGCAACGGTACCACTGAGCGTTTTGGTAGGGTCGGCATCCAAATGAATATGCACGTTCTGCCCGACGCGAATTTTCTGCACGTCTATTTCGTTGATGTAGGCAAGCGATTCCATGATGCTCAAATCTGGAAGCGTCGCAACGGTCGGGTTCCATGTTGAAATTGATGAACCGGATGTGATTTTTTTGCCACTCCATTCTTTGGTGTAAATCACCATGCCTCCACTCGGAGAAGTAATAACAAAGCGCTTTTGCAACGAGTAGAGCGCATCCAATTTTTGTTGCTCTTTCTCAACATCGGTGTAGGAAGATTGCATTTTCGCAATTGCCTGTTGCACTTTGGTTTGGTAGTTGACGAGTCCTTGCTTTTGCGCCCGCTCGGCTTTTTCGTAATCAATTTCTGCTTGCCGTTTGATGGAAGGCGCTTCGTAAACCGCCTGTTCCTTAGCAAGACGCTTTTCTTCCAATGCAAAACGCTGGTTATTCAGTTCCTCACGTGCTGTCGCCAGTGACAGCGTTGTGTCGAGGCGAGTTTGTGTGTACTGCGCGTTGGCTTTTTGGAGTGCAAGTTCAGCAGCCTTGATTTTTTCATCCAGCACGGATTTATCAAGTGTCGCAACGGTTTCCCCTTCCTTAATCAACGTACCTTCCGGCACAAGCGAACTGATTTTCATCTGATAAATTCCTACCGACATACCGTCGGTCGGGCCTTGGATTGCCACAAATTTTTTGGCTCTCAGTTCGCCGGTGGCAGTAATCGCAACGCGAAACGTGCCGCGTTTTGGGGTAATCACTAAATCGCTTTGTTCTTTTGCCTGAGAGCCGAACAAAAGCCAGCCGGAGAGAACCACACACAAAACTATAACGCCAAGAGCGGCACGTCCGATAATTTTGTTTTTCAAGAACAAGGGAAGATTCATGTAGATAAATGCAAGAAAGTAGAGAAAGGCATAGTGGATGGTTGCAAATCTATAAAAAATTTGACAAAAACCCGCTCGATTTCGTTTGTCTTTTCGATTATTCCCAATTCCGCCCCCGTCCTACGGTTCTTAACCGTAGGAGGGGTTTGTTCCCACACTCACGCCGCCTGTTCATACGCCTGAATAGCGCTCTCCTGCTGCAAGATATAGCCAAGTTCGTCCACACCGTTCAGCAGACAATGCTTGCTAAAAGCAGCAATCGGGAACGTGAGCGCAGTGCCGTCGGGCAACGTGAGCGTTTGCGCTGACAAGTCCACGCTGAATGCCGCATCAGGGCTTGTTTGCACGATGCTAAAAATACGTTTCAAATCCGCCTCGCCGACAACAATAGGCAACAAGCCGTTTTTGAGCGAATTATTCTGAAAAATATCGGCAAACGACGATGAAACCACAGCGCGGAAGCCGAACCCGCGCAGCGCCCACGGCGCGTGTTCCCGCGAGGAGCCACAACCGAAATTATTCCCCGCAACGAGGATTTGTGCGGTATTGGCAGGCGCTTGATTCAGAATGAAATCCGCTTTCGGCGAACCGTCGTCGTTGTAGCGCCAATCTTGGAAGAGGTGATTGCCGATGCCGGCTTTATCGGTAACTTTTAAGAATCGCGCCGGAATAATTTGGTCGGTGTCCACGTTCTCGACCGCAAGCGGCGCAGCGTGGGATTGGAAGGATGTGTATTTGTCCATGAAAGTAAAAAGTGAAATTGAAAAATTTACGGTTTCAAATATTTATCAAACCACTTCACGTACCGCTCAAAACGGTCTTTGTTGTAGCTGGGTGTAGTCAGTCCGTGAAACTGTCCGGGATAGATGACAAGTTGCGTCGGCACGTTTTGTGAGCGCAGCGCCTGATACAACTGCTCGCTGCCAGCCGCCGGAACGTTGAAATCTTTTTCGCCCGCCATGAAGAGCGTTGGCGTTTTGATGCGGTCTGCTTTCAGGAATGGCGAGGAGATTTGAAGCCATTTGTCCATATTTTTCCACGGCGTGCCAAGTTCGACTTCATACTGACGGATGTATTGGTCAGTGCCATAGGTGGCGATGTGCAACGCTGTTCCTGCGCCGCTAGCGGCGGCTTTGAAGCGGGTGTCTGCTGATATGAGATAATCCGTCAAAATCCCGCCGTAGCTCCATCCGCCCACGCCAAGTTTTGCGCTGTCGGCAATGCCTTGCGCGACAAGATAATCCACTGCGCCGTGCAAGTCAAGCACTTCTTTATTGCCCCAATCGCCCGAAATGGCTTTGCAATACGCCAGTCCGCGCCCGTTGCTGCCACGATAATTTACTGCCGCAACGGCATAGCCGCCCGCAGCAAGCATCTGGCGCGTCAGGTCAAATCCCCATTCGTCCTGAGCAACGGGACCACCATGAATGAAAAGAATGAGCGGTAATTTCTGCGTTTTTGCTGCACCCGCCGGACGATAAAGCAAACCCGATACCTCCGCACCATCCTTGCTTCTCGACGTAAAGCCTTCTACGCTTGCAAGCGCGAGCGGTGCAAGAAATGCTTCATGATGCTTCGTTAAGCGGCGCAGTTTTCCTTGTTCAAGGGTAAAAATTTCGCCCGGAAGCTGCGGTTCGCTCACAATAGCTGCCCAGAGCTGCGTCTTGGTTTGTCCCGAAGTCTGCACTGCCACAAGGTCGCTGATGCTGCGGTTTTCTTCGGCAATCTTCACGGGTGCTTTAGGAGTACTTGCGGAGAATTGCCCGATGTATCGGCGGCGGTCGTCGGTGATGAGCGCATAGACCGATTGTCCGTCCGCAGTCCAGACGGGGCGCGACACGGGGCGGTCAAGCGCTGCCGAAAGCAAGGTAGGCTCACCACCTTTTGCGGGAATGGCGCAGAGCACAGGCTGGTCGTACATGATGTAGTCGGGCGACGTAGAGCGCGTGTAGGCAATCTTCGTGCCGTCGGGACTCCAGCGCGGACTGTCGTCGCTGCCTGTCCACGTGGTGAGTTGCCGTTCTTTTGCGCCCGGCTTTGCTTCGATGATCCAAATGTCGGTGTTGCTGTTGTAATCAGGGTCGGCGGTGCGGTTACTCACGAAAGCAAGCATTGTGCCGTCGGGCGACCAGACGGGCGAACGGTCGTCATAATTCCCGCGTGTGAGGGTATCAAGTTTTTTGGTGGCAAGGTCAAAAAGGTACAAATGCGTTTTTTCTGTTCGCCAGAGATAGCCCTCAATGTCTTGTTTGAAGTGATAGCGCTCGGTAACAATCGGTGGTGCGGTTTTGGGCTTTGCTGAATCAAGCGGATTTACGTCTTTGAGCACCAACACAAGTTTTTTTCCGTCCGGCGACCAAGCATAATCATTCAAATCACCTTTCACATTTGTCAAACTGAAAGCCTCGCCTCCGCGCCTGTCCAAAAGCCACACTTGGCTTTTTTTATCGGCTCCGCCGCGTGAAGTAACGAAACTCAAATATTTCCCGTCCGGACTCCAGCGCGGTGAGCGTTCGCCTTCGTCTTTGGTGTGCGTGAGTTGCAGGGTTTCTTGTCCGTCCCAGCTCACCATCCAGAGGTCGCTATTACGCTTGTCTTGAGCGGAATCAATGGTGGAAAGCGTGTAAGCAAGCCATTTGCCATCGGGTGAAATTTGCGGGTCACCGACAGTTTGCAAGCGGTAAAGGTCGGAAGGTTGCAAAGGGCGTTTGCTTGTGCTTTGTGCAGCAGGTGATGTTTGTGCTGTAAGCGTTTGCCAAGAAAATATTTGCAAAAAAGCAGCCGCGAAAGCGATAATCATCGTCGTAGGTGTGCGCATAGTGGGTACGCTGAAT
Organism: uncultured bacterium; assembly: GCA_937899715.1. Taxonomy (GTDB): domain Bacteria; phylum Bacteroidota; class Ignavibacteria; order Kapaibacteriales; family UBA4661; genus PH2015. Next base: position 99,749 of record CALCNX010000048.1, read on the forward strand.
TGGGTGAAAAAAGATAAAAGTATGATTACGAAAATTTATAATCGACGAGCCGTGAAGGAAGAATGAAGGTTTCCAAGACTGTTCCCTCAAGCGAAAGATGCAGTGCGGTAAGATTCAGCCCAAAGACCGCGCCGGTATCAATGTTCCAACAGTTCTCGGCTTCACGGAATTCGGGTTCGCCTGTTTCGCGGGGTGTATGTCCGATAACTTGCATTTTACCGAGGTTTTTGAGCCGAGAGCGCGTCCAGAGAATGTTCTCCTCGTGGTCTGGCACGAGTGCTTCTTCCACACTCTTCCAAATGTGTGAAATTCCCGCATGGCTCACAAATACGTGGTCGTTTTCCCAGAAAAGTGGGCGTTTGTTGAGCCATTACATATCGTCCGCGAGGCGCTCAAGTCGTTCCGGTAGGGCATAGTATTGCGATATTGTAGAATTTTGCTGGCTGTAAAGCCTTGCTATCGGAGGGGGCGCATTTTGCATCGCATTCCAGTATTCCAGTACCATTGCCTCGTGGTTGCCCTTCAGAAACGTAACGTTTTCGGGATGCTCCTCCTCCAGCTGCCGCGCAAATTCTATGGTTTCGGGAACGTATTTTCCCCTATCGGTCAGGTCTCCGAGTTGGATAAGGCGCATCGTTTCGGGCTGCCAATACCTTTCGACAAGTGAGCGAAATGTATAAAAGCAGCCGTGAACGTCGCCGATGATGAGGAGGGTTTCGGGCATGGTAAAATGTCACTTTGAGTAATGATATTTGCAAGAAACAATCGTAATTGCCTCATCGGTCACGCGATAAACAAGACGATGTTCGTCATCAATACGCCGCGACCAATGACCACGAAGCTCGTGTTGCAGAGGTTCCGGCTTGCCAATTCCTTGGAATAGTGTGCGTCTGGTCTCTGCAATGATACGGCGTAAACGCTCGAAGCACGGATATTGATGCTTGCCCAATCGCTGTATTCATCGAACGATTCACCGTGAAAAATAACTGTTCTCATTCAAATTGCGATTGGTCAGGAATAACAAGATTTTCTCCTCGCTCAATTTCAGCGATACGCCGCAGAAGCACTGTCCGATTCGCCGGAGAGCGCATGAGATATGCTGTCTCGTCCTCGTCATCAGACTTCGCAAGAACGTGGTCTATCTCAGCTAATAATTGCCGAGCAACCTCATTTTGTGCTGCTTCTGGGAGCTTTTCGGCTTCTTGAATAGCCTGTGAAAGTAGAATAGTCATAGTCTTGAAGAAAAAAAGAAAAATTATTGCAGAATTATTACATCATCGTCCTGCAATCCGCCACCCTACCCGCTATTGCCGTTGCAGCAGCCGTGAGCGGCGAAGCAAGCAGCGTCCGTGCGCCTTTACCCTGACGACCTTCAAAGTTACGGTTGGAGGTGCTAACGCAATACTCGCCCGCTCTCACATCATCGCCATTCATCGCAATACACATCGAACAGCCCGCCGAGCGCCATTCCGCACCCGCTTCGAGGAAAATAGTATGCAAACCTTCTGCTTCCGCCTGGCGCTTTACCTGCTCCGAACCCGGCACCACAAGCGTCCGTACGCCATCAGCAATTTTGCGACCTTTCAGCACCGATGCCGCTTGGCGTAAGTCCGAAATGCGGGCATTCGTGCAAGAGCCAATAAAGACGACATTCACCGGTTGTCCTAGAATTGGTGCGCCCGGCGTGAGATTCATGTACGCCAGTGCTTTTTCTAATGCTGCTTTGTCGCTTGTGGATGTGGCTTGCGACGGGTCGGGGATGCGGGCAGTAATTCCCATGCCCATTCCGGGGTTTGTGCCGTAGGTTATCATTGGTTCCAGCGTGTTTGCATCCAGCGTAACGGTGTGGTCGTAGCTTGCGCCTTCTTCAGTAGGAAGCGTCTTCCAGTATGCCAGCTTTTTGTCCCATTCTGCGCCTTTGGGAGCAAATTCTCGTCCGGCGACGTACTCAAAGGTCGTGTCGTCCGGCGCAACCATGCCCGCCCGTGCACCGCCTTCGATGCTCATGTTGGAAATGGTCATGCGTCCTTCCATTGAAAGCGCACGAATGGCGGAACCGGTGTATTCATAGACGTAGCCCGTGCCGCCTTCGGTGCCGGTTTTAGCGATGAGCGCAAGAATAATGTCCTTCGCCGTAACGCCGTTTTTGAGCGTTCCGTCAATTTGGATGCGGCACGTTTTCGGCTTGCGTTGCAAAAGACACTGCGTTGCCAATACGTGTCCGACTTCGCTTGTGCCGATGCCAAACGCCAACGCACCAAACGCGCCATGCGTGGAGGTGTGGCTGTCGCCGCAGACAATGGTCATACCGGGCTGCGTTGCGCCGAGTTCGGGTCCAATCATATGGACAATGCCCTGCTTGTCGCTTGTGAGGTCGTAGAGTCTGATTCCATGCTCTTTTGCGTTGGTATAGAGTGTTTGTACTTGTTTTGCCGCCATTGCGTCAGCGACGGACAAATCGCGTGAGATAGTCGGCGTGGAGTGGTCGCAGGTAGCGAGTGTGCGGTCGGGACGGCGCACCTTCAGCCCACGTGACTTCAATTCCGAAAATGCTTGCGGAGATGTTACTTCGTGGATGAGGTGCAGGTCAATGTAGAGAACTGCAGGGCAGTCGGGTTCTTGCGACACAACGTGTGCGTTCCAGACTTTTTCAAAGAGGGTTTTGGGCATAATCTTGGGAAATGTTGAGTTGTGAATGATGAGTTTTGAGTTTTTTTGTTTGAGAGTTTACGGCATCCAGCCGAGGTGGAATACGAGCATACCAAGAACGTAGGCATCATTGGGGCTAACTCCGGCACTTATTTTTAAGCCTAATCCCGGAACATATGCTTTCAGGGCTACTTGTGCCTCGCCAATAAGCCCAACTGTACCATGATTGCCAGATACTATATTGGGCGCATTGAGGGAGGTTGCTGAAGTATATGCCGCACCGATGGCAGCAGATGAAAATGACCAGTCATGGCGGTTTATCCATCCATACATAGCGCCTATGCTGCCGAATGCTCCTCCGCCGGTAAAACCATTGGCTATGACTTGTAGGTTGAGAGAAAGAAGGATATTCCCAAGTGCGGCGGAAATATCGTATGCACCTGATGTTGTGAATTCTTTTTGTGTTGCAAACCCAGCACCAGCTCCATAACTCAACCAATACCAATTCTCCCTCGCCTTCTGCACACTATCTACTTTTGTGGAATCCAGCATTTGTGCGCCTAGTGGTGCATAGCAAAATGCACACACGATGAGAAACGCAAGAACAGTGCTGGCAAATGAGAATGTTTTCATAAATGCTTGAGATTGCTGTTGCAAAAGAATTGACATGATTGATATGAAACAAGTTTTGTATTTTTGCTTATTCAGTGCAACATAAACGTAATCTGTCTTTTATTGTCAAACTTTCCAAACTATCGCTATGGTTAATCCTGTATTTACGCTTGAATTTTGGCTTGATGAAGGTTGGTACGTTGGGCGTTTGCGTGAAGTGCCTGGTGTTTTTAGTCAAGGTACAACCTTAGAAGACCTTGAATCCTCTATCCGCGATGCATATCAACTCATGCTTGAAGAAAATGCCGGAATCGAAGTGCCTGCCGCCCACTCTGTCAAAACCCTTGAGTTTTCGCTATGAAGCGAGGCGATCTTCTTCGAGAACTTTCTGCTCAGGGCTGCCAACTCAAACGTAATGGCGGTCGGCACGACATTTGGCAGAATCCTATAAATGGTAAGACTGCGCCCATACCGCGCCACAACGAAATTCCCAATACACTTTGCGCTCTTATCAAAAAGCAATTAGGGCTTGTGGCATAGATCAATGCGGCTCTATCAAATCCCATTTATTGCCATAGATATCTTCAAATACCACCACTCTACCGTATTCTTCCTCGCGCGGCTCTTCCACAAAGCGGACATTGCGTGAGCGATAGGCGTTGTAATCTCGCCAAAAATCATCCGTGTGCAAGAGCAAAAACACCCGCCCGCCTGTTTGATTGCCAATAGCCGCGCGTTGTGTCTCATTCGATGCCTGAGCCAGAAGAAGCGATGTTCTTGCGTGATTGCCAGCACTGCGCGGCGCAACACGCACCCAGCGCTTTCCACCGCCAAGGGGTGTGTCTTCTACAAGTTCAAAGCCTAAAACGTCGGTGTAGTAGGCAATTGCTTCGTCGTAATCGCGGACAAGAAGCGCAAGGGCAGCAATAGTTTGGTTCATCTGCGTCGGTGGTTATCGTAATTCGTGAAGTTCTAACACAAAATCCGGCAAAACATCCTCGCCGGAAAGCGTATTGTCAAAACCATGGACGGTTGATTCCGAGCCATTTTGACGGTAAATATGCACTGTCTCCTCAAACGGGTCTATGAGCCATGCGAGATGGCAACCGTTTTCCATCCACTCGTGCATCTTTTCTTGGGTTGCCTTGAGCGAGTCGCTTTCGGATAACAGTTCAATCACGAAATCAGGACAGAGAGGTACAAATTTCCGGCGTTCATTTTCTGAAAGCACCTCCCAACGCTCCTTGCAAACAAAAGCTGCATCGGGTGAGCGAACTGCCGTATTTGGCAAATGAAAACCTGTACTAGATTCAAAGGCAATACCTAATTTTGTTCGCCTGACCCATAAATTTAGGTCGGTAACAATATCAGCATTATGGCGACCAGACTCGCCGCCCGTCGGGTGTAAAAGCATAATTTCTCCTTTGGGAGTGCGCTCAATGCGCAGCATTTTGTTCGATGTGCAAAGTGCAAAAAGCTCGTCGTCGGTCAAACCGCCGATGGCGCGAACATCCAGCATGAGAGCGTCCATTGTATAACCTTTCCACGAAAATGTCGGGAATATATTCACGATGTACCAAAATCCAATTTGCAAAAAAAACAGCGAAGAAGCCAGTGCAAAACAAGAATCAAGGCAGGAGGCGAGCCAGTCAAATATATGATGTACCAAAAAAGGCGTAAAAGAAGCATCAATGCTTGCTTTTACGCCTCGTATAGACTAAGCTAAAACTGGTTTATGCCACTTCTCGTGCGCCAATGACATTAAAACGATTGGTAACGAAGGACGCATCGGCAAAGGACGCATTGCCCGCCGGATTTGCGCCTGCGCCGTGGAAATCACTGAAGGCTGAAGATTGATTGACAAAAATTCCGCCTACATAATTGAACGCCACAGGCGCTTTGCCCTCGAAGATGATTGCATCTTCCGCTTGTTCACGCTGCGCTGGGTCTGTGGTATAGACAAGCGTCGTGAGCGCCCCTTTGTGCTTCAGGCTGCGCAAGAGCAGATGCAAACTGTGGTCAAAGCCATCGGTCGGGATAAGGAAGCTAATGGGACCGAACCATTCGTGTTCATATTTATCGCTCTGAGTGGCATCTGCTTGCAAGAGAAGCGGCGATGCTGTCCGGGCATTCTCAAAGCCGCCTTGCGGAACGGACTGGGAATCGCGCACAACCTTTAGTCCAAGCGCTTTGGCTTCTGCTACGCGCTTGTAAGTGGCTTCACTTTGTATGCCGCCTGAAATGGCGGACATCTTTGGATTGTTCACCAGCCCGTCTATTTTTGCTGCAAAGCGCTTTGCTACTTCATCGAAAGGAACAACGGTATCGCTTTCTTTTACGCCGTTTTTATTGACGAAAAAGTTCTGCGAGGTGGTACACATTTGTCCGCTATACAGCGAAAGCGTAAAAGCAAGGTTGTCCAGCACGGCATCAAGATTGTCAACGCTTTCCAAGATAACGCCGTTCACGCCTGCTTTTTCCGTGAAGACCGCCTTGCCGTGCTTGCGACCGATTTCTTCAATCGTATTGCCAAACGCACCGCCCGTGAAATCAATCACATTCACGGCAGGATGCTCCGAAAGCGTGAGTGTAAGCGGATTTGCACTACTATCGGCAGCGAGCTGTACCAAATGTGGGTCTAAGCCCAAATCTTTGAAGGTCTCTTGCATACTTGCCACGACGACAGCAATCGCCAAGACCGATTTTGGATGAGGCTTCACGATAACAGGATTCCCCGTCACAAGGCTGGCAAATAAGCCCGGAAGCGTGTTCCAGACGGGAAAGGTGGAACAGCCAATTACCAAGCCGATGCCTTTGGGTACGATGTGAAAATTCTTCTTAACGGTGATATTGGCTGCTCCGGCGGGCTTTACCCACGTTGCTTCGGTAACAAATTGTGCTTGTTCGCTAAAACCAAGCGCAAGCGCCTCCAATGCACGATCAAACGAGTGTGGACCCGATGCTTGGAAGGACATTGCAAAGCTCTGCCCTGCGGTGTGCATGGTCGAATAAGCAATCTCGAAGAAGGTTTTGCCCGTTCCTGCCCGCTCTAAGGCTTCAATGAGAACAACAGCGCGGTCAGTTGGGGAAAGGCGCTGCCACTGCTTTTTGGCGTTGTGGGCATTCGTGATAAGATGTTCGACGGCAAATGTGGGATACTGCACGCCAAGCCCGAAACCGAAGGGAGATTCTTCCTCGCCATGCCATCCGGTTTCGCCTGCTTGCTGAAGGCGTGTGAACTTGTGGTGCAGCGAGGCTTTGAAGGCTGCTTCGCCTTCTTCGGATGCCGTTTCGCCATAGACTTTTTTGCTGGGCGATTCGTTCCAATGCGCAAAGTATTCGCGTGAAATGTTTGCCTGAACTGCTTTGTCGAGCGTTTCGCTGTGTTTTTGGGTAAGTTCTGTGAGGGTCATGGTTGAATGTGTTGTGAGTGAAAAGTTATCGGAAAAAGGAACATACAAGCAAGGTTTTATGCGGCAAATGCAATGTGTTGTTGCATATTGGCTGCAAATTCCAGCGCCGTCGTAATATCTTCACGGGTCAACTCGGGAAAATCCTCAACAATATCGTCGAATGTCATGCCGGAAGCAATTTGCCGTAAAATATCTTCAACGGTGATTCGCATCCCGCGAATACAGGGCTTGCCAGAGCGCTTGCCTGATTCGATGGTAATAATATTTTTGTAAATAGTCATCGCTCTTTTCTCCTGAAAACGTGTAGAGACGCGGGGCGAAGAGTATGTCAAACCGCGTCTCTACCATGAATGGTACGATACCGAAGGATGTCTTACTCAAACGCCTGAATTCCAGTAATATCGGCACCTAAAATCAATGTGTGGATGTCATGTGTTCCTTCGTAGGTTTTGACCGATTCAAGGTTTGCCATATGGCGCATGATGGGATATTCGCCCAAAATACCGTTTGCGCCGTGAATGTCGCGGGCAATACGAGCTATTTCAAGCGCCATCCAGACGTTATTGCGTTTTGCCATGGAGACGTGCTGCGGCGTGGATTCGCCTGCATCTTTCATTTGCCCTAAGCGGTGCGCCATTAGTTGCCCTTTGGTGATTTCGTTCAGCATCCAGACGAGTTTTTCCTGTACCAGTTGGAAGCCTGCGATTGGTTTGCCGAACTGAATGCGCGTTTTTGCATAGTCCAGTGAGGATTCGTAGCACGCCATCGCAGCGCCCAGAGCGCCCCACGAGATGCCGTAGCGGGCTTGCGTCAAGCAGCCAAGAGGGCCTTTAAGTCCTGAGACATTTGGCAGCAGGTTTGCTTCGGGAATTTCGCAGTCTTGGAAGACGAGTTCACCAGTGGCAGAAGCGCGAAGTGAGTGTTTGCCTTTCATTTCCGGTGCAGTGAAGCCGGGTGTGCCTTTTTCTACCAAAAAGCCGCGCACAACGCCGTCCAATTTTGCCCACACCACAGCCACATCCGCCACGTTGCCGTTGGTAATCCACATCTTTGCACCATTGAGCAAAAAGCCGTTGCTGGTCTTTTTTGCATTGGTAATCATGCCGTTAGGATTGGAGCCGTGGTCGGGTTCGGTCAAGCCGAAGCAGCCGATAGCCTCTGCTGAAGCGAGCTTGGGAAGCCAGTGTTTGCGCTGCTCTTCATTGCCATAGGCATAAATCGGGTACATAACGAGCGAACTTTGCACGGAAGCGTACGAACGCAAACCGGAATCGCCGCGCTCTAATTCTTGCATTGCCAGTCCGTAGGCGGTATAGCTTGCCCCGGCGCATCCATACTCATGCGGAAGTGTGATACCGAACACGCCAAGTTCCGCCATGCGCTTGGCGAGGTGTTTCGGGAAGGTTCCGGCTTGGTAATGTTCTTCAATAATGGGTAAAACTTCATCATCCACGAAGGAGCGAACAGTGTCTCGTATCAGACGCTCTTCGGGGGAGTACAATCCGTCGAGGTTATAGTAGTCAAAAGCGTTATTAGCGCTTTGCTTGGGGGCTTTTCCATTGTGGGGCGCACCGTTCGAGTGCGTACCGTTCGTTTTTGGCGCTGTTGCTACGGCAGACATGGCGTTATTCCTTGAAAGATGAATGAAGTGAGAGAGTTGATAGTGGCTACGTGGGAGAGGCAAAAATACAAATATTTACGCAGTGAGCGAAAGAAATTCCTTTTTGGCGAGAGGTACTGGATTTTGCGCCATGATGTCCGATGGTATAAGGATTTCCCGAAACGGAAACAGGTTTGGCAAATCGCTTTACCAAACCTGTTACTCAAAATATCTCTACAACACATTACCGTGTGAGTATTAGCGTTACACTCTCCTTGCGGGGTGTGTTTGTTTCATCGGTAATAGTCAGTTCGGCTATGTACGTTCCTGAAGCCCACGAAGCTGCATCTACGCGATATTCCTGCGCTCCGGCTTTTGCTTTCCCGTTTGCCAAGACCGCCATACGGCGGCGGTCGGCGCTGAACACCTCCAATAACACCGAAGCGTCTTTTGCCAGCGTGTAGGACAGCACCATAGAAGATGAAAACGGATTTGGTGCTGCTTGGAGACCGGAAGAAGCAACGCGAAGTGCTCCACCACTACTCGGGTTATAGATAAACTTTGTGCTGGTCGCTGTTGCGATATTATCTGAAACTGTGACTTTCAGTACAGCCCTGATAAAATTTGATGGCATATACAATGAGCGGTATGAGACATTGCCACCGCTCATAAACGGTAGCCAGCCTGAAGATTGACCATTCGTGTATTGCTCCTGAATTTGCCATGAATAGTTATTAATTGCTCCGTTGTTATTGCTGACGCTTGCTGTATAATTCCCTGTTTCTCCCGAATAAAGAAAATCCGGTCCGTCAATGTACACCGACAACGGTGGCGGCTGACGCTCGTAATAGACCCGTGAATAGGGTTGGTAATCCAGTGGAACATAGTGCGGATCGTGGCGCATGAGAGGCCATACACCCCATTTTGAGTCGTACTTTCCGCTTACCGAAGCTACGGCAGAATGGTCGCCGGTGTAATAGATTTTAACGGCAGCGGCGGGATTGCCAGTAACTTGGTAACAATCATTCCAATACTTTGATATATTACTATTTGGAATGCCGGAGCCATCTAAATGGTCAATCCAAACCGCATTTCCTCCACCTTCAGTTAAATGATAGGCATACGCATGGCAGTTATGTGTTCTGGAAGGCGCTGATAGCACTTGTGCATTTGGATATTGTTGTGCTACTTGGTTAAGTATCCACGCCTTTTCCGATTCCGACAACTCCGGTCGAATATAGGCAAGAACGGGTGTATATTTACAGGTATAGACGGTTGTTGGGGTTTGTGCTATGGCGTGATTCCGATTTGCAAACGCCAGCAGAAGGGTAAGAATGACTGCAAATCGTCGTGTTATGATATTGACTATAGGCATAATGAACAGATAAAATTCAATGTGAAGAAAAAGGATAAACTTAATTTATTTACCGGACGCAAAACGTTCTGCATGAGCAAAAATTATCGCCTTCGCTTGCAATGTGTGTCCACCCGCAAGCCCACGAGAGATTAATCTAACCTCCTCGTTCTTACTGGCTTCCTCGGTAAAGGTAGAATCCTTTGCGCGAAGCATAAGCGCACTCAAGAGCCATAAGCCCTGGGTCTTACCTAATTCACTCTCGTAGAACATATCTGCATACCGAAGTTTTGAAAGCACTTTGGCAGCCAGTTTGCGCTGTACTTTCGGGCTTAATTGATTCAAAAAACCGGTGCGAGTAAGAATGACTTCTATCAACGTTACTTGCATCATTGAGTAAAAAATGACTCGCTGGCCAAGAACAGGCTTAACATTTTGGATGAAAGGATCGCAAGAAATATTAAGTTTGTCGTAGCGCTTGAGGCACTCTTCTAACGCATCAGAGCGTTTCTCAAATTCACGCCAAACATTTCGTATGTCAAACATTGATTCCCGGCAACGCCAAATAGAAGAACAAACACTTGCGGGTGCTAACTCCGCATTGTTGGGGTGTCCCAGTCCGGTTTCTAGCAGACCCCGCGTGGACATTGAATCCAGAATAGTCTGTGGTACGTCATACTCGAAACGCGGTGTTCCCGGCGGATCATCCGGCAAACGGCGATAAATATATCTGTCAGGAGCGTCTAAAGCATAGATTGCCTCGCAGCCCACTGAATCTTGCGCAGGTTCAGGACGAATTTCCAGCAATGCCAGCAAGCGTTTTTCGCGTTCAGCTTCTTGTGGTGTTAGTCCATTGTCCTCGCAGGTGGTACAGCAAAAGCAGAAAACCGAAGCGAGCAGGAGGAGTAATGTTTTTCCACCCTGTTGTATTCCTGAATTTCCGAAAGAAAACGATGCCCAGTATTGAGAGGTGCGCATGGTTATTTCCCTTCGGCAAAAAGTTTGGTTTGGTTGTAGATTTCCGTGAGGTCGTTGAGATTGTTCAGCGTACCTTGCTCAAGTAATAATCGGGTATTCGGTGATGCGACTGCGCGCTGCTGCGCCTCCAAGAGCCGTGCCATCACGAAACCCGTGCTGACAAGACTGAGACCGCCATACGCTTTGGGAACAAGCTGTTTCCCATCGTATTTTGTAATACACTCCACCGCAAGAGCCTTCTGTTCAGCACTGCTTAGTTGGCGTATTATCTCGCGCTGCGCAAGGAATATTTCTACAAAACTGAGTTCAAAAGAAAAACGTCCACTTTCTATCAGGCTTGTTTTCTTTTCAGCATCGGCGGTTTGTAGGCGTTGGTAGAGGGTCAGCATTGTGGCGGCGGCATCGGGGCGCTTGAAAAGTTCTTGCAAGCCGTTAAAGTTTTCCAGCCTAAAACTGAAGGCTTTTTGGACGCTGTTGGAAGCATATATCTCCGGCATAAAAGGAAACTTCAGGCACGATAGCAAAAGTGCTTCGGTCGCCAGGCGTTTGAGTACGTCGTCGGGAATTTGAGAGCGCTTCCATGCTTCAGGTACCGTCATAGTGCCCGTGATAGCAACTTTGGGGAACTCAAACGGTGTCGTTATACGGTTGGCGGGCTGCCCCTGCGCTTGGGCATAGAGCGGAAAAGAAGACAAAACCCCCATACAGAAGGTGAGGAGCACAAGACGTTGTAGCATAGCGAAATCCTGCAAAATAGTTTTTCAGCTCCATAGTGAGATTATTGTTGCATCCGAATTGGTATGGTTCGCTCATGCCTATACCCTAATTCCAATACATTGCCCGTCCATGCGAGCAGAAACATGGCGGGGCGGCGTACTTTTTTGTACGCTACCAAACTACATCATTCCCATCCTGCGGGCAAGCCCTTCGGAAAATCCTGTCCCGATATCGGAAAATCTCGTCCGTTTTTCGGAAAATCTTGCCCACCACATTCACATGGCTTTTCAAATGTTACCGCTTCTCGTAGTATTCCCGCCATCGGCGGATAAATTCAGCTTTGTAGGTACGCGAAACGGGATATGACTTCTGTACGCCACATTCCATCACGCGCACGATTGCTTCTTTGCCGACGGATTTCCAAGAAGGGCAGTAGGCAAGATTCACAATGAGCGACTGATTGCAGCGCACGAGAGTTGAGGCTGCACTGTGCTCCTGCTCAAATTCCTTCAGAGAGTGAAAGACCGTGAGCGTTTTTGCTTCATCGCCGAAGTGCAGCAATGAGTTTTTGCCATCGCTTGTGAAGCAGCGAATGCGCTCCGCCTCAATAGCTTGAGTACCCGTCGCCGTCCGAAGAACTACTATCTGAGAGGGTATAAGATTTGCCCTGAATGTATGAGCGGACGTTACGTCTGTCGTCATAGAGAGAGAATAAAATAATATGGTTGAATATGTGCAGTCTGCAAGCAAAGACCACGAGAAGAGGGCTTGCATCCGACACAATGAAAATCACAATAAAAAAATTGCACATTTTCGGAGAACTCAAATGTACGAAAAAAGGCAAGACCACACAAATCCAGCGATCGCGAGCAAATGTCCGATGCCTCACAGGCTGAAGAGTGTTATGAAAAGATATAACGGCAGCCATAAAGGCAACATATTCATCGTTGGCAAAGTCCCGCAAATTCCGTATTTTGTATGCTTGTGTGCTGCTGCGTAACGCCCGCGCCGTAGCAATACGACAGCTCAATAGCGGCGAATTTTTGTTCTGACACAAACACATGACACCAGCACTCTTAGCGCTTGAAAACGGAATGACCTTCCGCGGTTTTGCTTTCGGGGACGTAGAAGCAGAAGCACAGGGCGAAGTAATTTTCAATACTGCCATGACTGGCTACCAAGAAGCACTCACCGATCCCAGCTATTACGGGCAAATCCTAACCTTTACCTATCCGCATATCGGCAATTATGGCGTGAATGTTCACGATGTCGAATCCGCGACCATGCAAGCGGCGGGCTTGATTGTGCGGGAATATTCGCAAACGTACTCGAATTGGCGGGCAACGCACTCGCTGGCAGAATTTTTACAGATGAATAATAAAATGGGAATTGAGGGACTGGATACGCGAGCGTTGGTGCGAGTGCTCAGAAGCGAAGGCGTAATGCGGGGTATCATCTCGGCAAAGGAAACTAATGCTGATGTACTCATAGACCGTGCGCGTGCTATTGCCAGCATGGACGGGCTTGATTTGACAGGCTACGTTACCTGCAAGGAAGCGCATCTCTACCAAGAGTCCGATGAGCCGTATATTCTCGGCGTAAATGGTTACCGTGCGCCGAAGAAACTACGAGTGGCAGCGATTGATTATGGCATCAAAAAGAACATTCTTCGCCGTCTGGCAAGTTACGGCTGCGAAATTATGCTCTTTCCCTCCAATGCTACGGCAGAGGACATACGTGCGTATAACCCCGATGGAATCTTTCTTTCCAATGGTCCCGGCGACCCCGCTGCGGTAAACATTGACGCCGTACGTGAACTTCTTACCGAAACCCCCGTCTTTGGTATTTGCTTGGGGCACCAAATCTTGGGTTTGGCGTTGAATGCGAGCACCTATAAAATGAAATTTGGTCATCGCGGCGTGAATCATCCTGTGAAGAATCTTCTCACGGGAGGAATTGAAATTACTTCGCAGAATCACGGTTTTGCTGTGGATGCAGCATCTATGCCGCCGGAGATTGAATTGACACATATCAATTTGAACGATAATACGGTTTCCGGCTTCCGTCACCGAACCCTGCCCATCTTTTGTGTGCAATACCACCCCGAAGCAGCGCCCGGTACGCACGATTCAGACTATCTTTTTCGTCAATTTGTCGAAGCTATGAACACTCACAAAAGCTCTTTGGTTGCAGTTGCATAAAGTGTTTGTTGTATAAGCACTTCCTGTATAATTACATTTGCTGCATCGTGCAGCCAATATTGTTACTGGTATTGGATTTTTCAACGATATTTTTCTCCATTGTTCTTCGTTATTACGCTCATGTCTAATAGTGATACTTCACCTGTCCTCGAACCTCCGGTCAACGCAGCGCCCGTTCTTTCGCTTCCTGTTCTTCAGCCAGTTACCTCTCAAGCACCCGACCGCTTCACGGTACAGGTTGCCAGCGACGAGCACACACGCTTTGCTGAGGGAATTTGTGCTGAAATGGAAGCATCAGCAAAGGTGCGCGGCACGGGGATTGCCAAGCGCAAGCCGGAATATATCATCAACAAAATGCACGAAGGCAAGGCGGTCATTGCTCTCACGGACGACGGTCGTTTTGCGGGTTTTTGCTATATTGAGACATGGAGCGGCAAAGAATTTGTTGCTAATTCGGGATTGATTGTTGTGCCGGAATTTCGCAAAGATGGTTTAGCAAAGCGCATCAAACAGCGTATTTTCGAGCTTTCCCGCGAAAAATATCCCGATGCAAAAATTTTTGGTATCACTACCAGTCACGCAGTAATGAAAATTAACACCGAGCTTGGTTATGTGCCCGCCCCTTTCTCCGAATTGACGCAAGACGAAACCTTTTGGAATGGTTGTAGCTCTTGCCCGAATTACGATATTCTATCCAGAACACAGCGTAAAATGTGCCTTTGTACGGGTATGCTTTTTGACCCAAATGACCCACATCCCATTGTGGAGCGTGTCGCGGAGCATTTGAGTCCTGAGATTGCGGCGCAACTTTTGAACGGGGAATCTCTCGAGAGTAATCCTTCTGAAAATGATGGAGTAGAAAACAGAGAAGTAGAAAACAGAGAAGTAGAAAACAGGAATGAATAGTAAAAATTCTGCGAATAGCGAAGAAATTTCTTGCTGAGCAGCATTTTTTGCAAATCGCGCTTGCAATTAACGCTCTAATACGCTATGTTGTGCTTCAAAATCCGATGTGTTGGCGAAAGCCCCATCGTTCTCCCTCCATCCTACTTCTTGCCTCTCACGGTGGGGTGTTCAATGAAAACCGTTTCAAAAGCATATTGTACGCACGGGAAGCGACAGCCTCACTTTCTCGTTCTTCCTTTTCTTTCTTTGTTGTTAGTGCTTGGCACTTCATGGTTTGCGGGCTGTAGCGACGAAATACTTAATCCTCCGGTGGAAATTCCTTCGGGTGAGTACCGAGGCCAGTATACGCTTACGCATAACAATCCTGCCGATACTCTTGGTTTACGGGGTGGTTTGAGTGAAATAAACTTGTCCATAAATTCAACCCTCAAAACATACAGCCTTACGCCCTTTGGCGACAGTTCAAGAATTCTTTCCAGCCAAGGTGCATACAAGCTGGCGTATCGGAAGGTTACCTTTACTGACCGCTCCATGAAAACGGTATCTGATATGTCGCTTTTGCTCAATGGTGAATTCACATATACTTTCGATGGAGCAAATCTGGTTCTCACACAAAGTGATGCCGTGACAAAGCGTGAGAGGTCATTTTTTCTCTTGCGAGCACGGTAAAGGGGACTTTCACGATAAACTACCACAATAAAAACTACATTCTACACTTCACATTTTTCTAAATTCCTCCAATTTTTTTCTTCGTCTATGGCTACAATTCTCGACATCCAAGCCCGCGAAATACTTGATTCACGCGGCAATCCTACTGTTGAAGCTGATGTGATTTTGGATGATTATTCCTTTGGACGTGCTGCTGTGCCGTCTGGTGCAAGCACCGGTGCGCACGAAGCTCACGAACTCCGCGACGACGACAAAAAACGCTATCTTGGCAAAGGTGTTTTGAAAGCAGTGGAAGCAATCGAAGGCGAAATCAGCGAAGCGCTCATTGGTGAGGATGCAAGCGACCAAGTGGAAATTGACCGCCTCCTACGGGAATTGGACGGTACGCCGAACAAAAAGCGGCTGGGTGCAAACGCCATTCTTGCTGTCTCGCTCGCAACCGCAAAAGCAGCGGCAGACTCACACGAACTGGAGCTTTTCCGCTATATCGGCGGACCGAACGCAAAAGTTCTTCCTGTGCCGCTTATGAATATTATTAACGGCGGTCATCATGCCGATAACAATGTAGATTTTCAGGAGTTTATGATTGTGCCCGTAAAAGCGGACAGCTTCAGTACCGCAATCCGCATGGGAACGGAAATTTTTCATGCGCTCAAGGGTGTTTTGAAAGCAAAAGGCGCAAATACGGCTGTTGGCGACGAAGGCGGCTTCGCGCCATCACTTGCCTCCAACGAAGAAGCACTGGATGTGATTATGCAGGCTATCGAAAAAGCAGGTTACAAGCCGGGCGACGACATCATGCTTGCGCTTGACGTAGCTGCCAGTGAAATGGTGAATGCTTCCGGCAAAGAAGGCGTGTACAAGCTCTACAAATCCTCGCAAGAAGAAAAATCCAGCGATGATATGGTCTCGTGGTACAAAGACCTCAGCAAAAAATATCCGATTATTTCCATCGAAGACGGTATGGCAGAAGAAGATTGGAAAGGCTGGGCAAAGTTGACGAAAGAACTTGGTTCATCAGTGCAGCTTGTCGGCGATGATCTTTTCGTCACAAACGTCGATTTCTTGCAGCGCGGCATCAACGAAAATGTTGGGAATTCAATTTTGGTGAAAGTGAACCAAATCGGTTCGCTCACTGAGACTCTTGATGCCATAGCGCTTGCGCAGCGCAATAGCTATACCGCAATCATCTCGCACCGTTCGGGCGAGACCGAAGACACAACAATTGCAGACCTCTCAGTAGCCACTAACGCCGGACAAATCAAAACTGGTTCCGCGAGCCGTACTGACCGTATTGCAAAGTACAACCAGCTTTTGCGAATTGAACAAATGCTGGGCATTCAGGCGGTCTACCCGGGTTTATCAGCCTTCAAAGTGAAACGATAAATACGCGAGAAGTGTTTTTGAACACTGACTGTTTTTACTTATAGCATAAATTTCTATATCACCGGGACGTAAGAACGGCAGCGTGTGTGAAGAAAAAGCCGATACCCCGAAAGAAGTCGTCATACTTAACTTACCGATATGTTTCATTTTTAATGGTGTACCGATATGATAGTTTTTGGTACGGATGGTTGGCGCGGACTGATTGCCCGCGACTTTACCTTTGAAAACGTACAGATTGTTGCTCTTGCAACTGCGCTGTATGCTCTAAAAGTTGACAAAAAGAAAGCAAGTGTCGTCATCGGCTACGATGCTCGTTTCCTCTCCAGACAATTTGCCGAAGAAGCAGCGTGCGTTATGGCTTCCAAAGGGGTTGTGGTGCATATCACCGAAGCGATTGCTTCCACGCCTCAAGTGTCTTTTGCTACCAAGCAAAAGAAAGCAACCATTGGTGTCGTTATCACAGCCAGCCATAATCCTGCCGAATATAACGGATATAAGCTCAAAAGTAGCACTGGTGGACCGGCTTTCCCAGAAGTCATCGCGGAAGTAGAAAAAGAGTTGGCGGCACTTGAAAAGAAGCGCCCGGCTATCAAGCTCAAGACGTTTGATGAATATGTCAAAGAGAAATTGGTTCGTCCTTTCGGCTCTAAAGAGTCGTATTTGCGCTATGTGAAGCGTAAAATTGATATGCCGCTGATTATCAAATCCGGCGTAAAGGTGCTATTCGACCCCATGCACGGCGCGGGTATCAACACGATTAAAGACCTTTTACCCAAAGCCGACGAAATTCACGGTGAATACAACCCGTCCTTTGGCGAAATTGACCACCCCGAACCAATGGCGGAGTATCTGCCAACGCTTATCGAAAAGGTCAAAGAGGGCAAGTACGACGTTGGTTTGGCAACAGACGGCGATGCAGATCGTTTGGGTGCTGTGGATGAAAACGGACATTTCGTCGATTCGCACAAAGTATTTATGCTGCTTTTGAAGTATTTGTATGAGGACAAAAAGAAGCGCGGCGCTGTGGCGAAAACCATCGCACTGACTTCGATGGTAAACAAATACTGCGATAAATATGGAATCAAATTGCACGAGCTCCCGATTGGTTTCAAGTACGTTAGTAAGCTGATGGCAACGGATAAAATCCTTATTGGCGGCGAGGAATCGGGCGGTCTGGGGACAATTATTCATATTCCGGAGCGTGACGGTATTTTCAACGGAATGTTGCTCTTGGAGATGATGGCAAAGCGCAAGAAGAAACTGAGCGAACTGGTGGAAGAACTCGAAGATGAGTTCGGTGTTCATCGCTATCGCCGCCGTGATGTGCGCACGACAGAGAAAATCAAGCAAGACATTCTCAAAGCCTGTGCAAAAAAGCCCAAGCAACTTGGTCGCTACAAAGTGACCTCGATTGACACCAAAGACGGTTACAAGTTTTTCATTGACAAAGGTTGGTTGCTTATTCGTGCATCGGGCACAGAGCCGCTTTTGCGCTATTACGCCGAAGCCGATTCGATGAATAAAGTAAATGAGCTTTTGGAAGAAGGCTTGAAAATGAAGTAAACGACTACAATAAAACGTAGGTTTTATGTGTCATTTGGGCAGAGTTTTCTTTACCGAGCTCTGCCTTTTTTATCTCTCACCCCCAGCAATGCTATGACGACGACAAGCACCACTCCAACAAAGATCTCTCGACCGAAGCCGTATTTGCTTTCTATCGAATGGTCGGACGGCATAACAACGACCATCACACTCCGCGCCTTCCGCGATGAGTGCCCGTGCGCTTCCTGCAAAGGCGAAACCATCATGGGCACGACGTATTCTTTCGGGATGCAGGTAATGAAGCCAGGCAAGTATGAACTATTGAGTATTCAAGCGGTGGGGAATTACGCAATACAGGCTGATTGGAAAGACGGGCATAATACCGGACTCTATTCGTGGGATATATTGCGGCGCATCACTGATGATTTTGCTCTCTCTCCGCAGCAACGTGAAGAAATAGAGCGTCAGGCTGCAAGTGAAGGATTGGCATAGAGCTGTACCCGCGCAGCAAAGGGTTGCTAAATCTCAATTTTCTCCAGAAGCATGAATTGCAGCTCTTGAATTTGCGCTTTGTGAGGCGTGTAGTAGATGTTGTTGTTGCCTCGATCGGTATCTTCCCAGAAGGTTGGCTCCGCGCTTTCGATACGCTTGCAGATAACATCTACCATGCCGGCAGCTTTCATGGGGTCAATGCCCACAATGTCGTCGGAGATGTCGTCCACAACCATTGCGGCAAGTTCGTAATCCTGCTGATAGATGTAGAAAAGTGCTAAACCTGCTTGCAATGTGCGCACACCGGAGGTGAAAACGCTGTCGCTTGTGGCATTGGGAGCTTTCACAAGTAGGTCATCCATTTCGAGGAGTTCGCAGAGAAGCTGGCGCTGAATGTCGCGCTCCCAGCCGAGTTCACTAATCAATATCAAGACTTCTTTCATCTCAAAGGTGAACACGTCGTTGATAAAAGCAAGTGTCTGCTGCGTTTGGCTATTGCGGAAGATTTCGGAGCCATACATTTTGAGGTAGCGCATGGCTTTTTTGACCAGTTCTTTGCGGTCATTAAGCGCCAGTTGCTTGATGTAGGTGCTGTAATGGAAGGCAAGATTGTAGAGATTCCGTGCCTCAAGATTGGAAACACCATGCTTGAAAGCAGAGCGCATCATGGTATTAAATCGGACAAGCATATATTCCATAAGTACATCGTCGCCAAGTTCCATCACGCTTTCGGCAACGAGATTAAGTTCTGAGCCGCAAAGGGAAGCAAGGTCGAAGGCATTTTCGTACAAGCATTTATTGTAGGCATCGCCAAGAATACGCAAACACTTGAGTTCGTAGAACGTCTGGGTGTCTTCTATTTCCTTGAATTGTACTTCAAGCGTTTGGAAGGAAATATCCGTTGCCACCTGAATACTCATCTTGAAAAAGTCAGGATGAAGCAATTCTTTCACTCTGAGATATTCGCGTATAATGGAACTGATGTTGATAATAATTTGTGCTTGCAGTTCTTTGAAGGTTACGAAGAAGAGAATGTTATCTAATTGGTTCAAATACCGAAAGAGTTCTTCTTGCGTCAGCGATGTGTTTTCGCGTAAGCGTAGCCAACGGCGAAGATTAGGTGAGGCAAGGCTTTGGAGTAGGGCAATATTTTCATTGTAAATCTTGCGAATAATCGTCGAAGGCTTGGTCATCGCAAGAATGTAGTAAATGTAGGGAAACGCCAGAACAAGACTGACGGGCAAGAGAATGAACGTATTGTAGAGTCCGCTTGAAGGACGAATTTCCATCAATTTCTGGATGACAATGGCGTGCAGAGCGGACAAAACCAGAAACCACGCATAAAGCAAGCTCCGCCAATCGTTCATATAAACATCAATCATGCGCGGAACAACTTGCGAAGCAATGGTGATAATGACCACGAGTGTCCCGATAATCATACTCACCACTCCAAGCCACGTCTCGGGCGCAAATGACATATCCATGATAACGCTCTGTCCTATCGGCAGAGTAACAAAAGGCATCAGAAACCATGCTCCAATGTCTCCCGCAATGATACACGAGGCGACAAAAACAAATGCTATCCAGAAACGGTTTCTTCGTGTATAAAGGACGCTGGCGTAATAGACGTTAAATAACTGCATCATAGCAAATTCACCAGAAAATCTGAAACATCCGTTGGTTGATGGAAAACGACGAGACCGCCATGACATTGCCGCATACTAGCAAGTAGTCTGCTATCGTAGGTTGCTATGGCGTGTGCGCTTGTGGTACGTGAGTGGTTACCTAGCAAAGATAAACACTCATTAGCACTCGCCCAAACATTTGTTCGCCATTAGCAAGAAATGCTCATTTTGTATTTATATGCTACCTTTATGCTGCCTTGTGCTTCTTTGGGAAAATTTTTGGAAAGGATAAGTTTTTTCACTAATTTAGTGGCTTGTTCAAACCAACGGTTCTTGTTGTGATGGGCTTTCGTCAGAAAAGCCCATTTTTTGTATATCCACTTTACTATGAAGGACTTGGCAAAAGATTCGACGAAAGATATAGCACAGCTACATTCTCAACTGCATCCCGTTGTTGCAGAATGTTGCTTGCAGGGCGGAGCGTACTTGGTTGCGTTGGAGATTCGCGGTAGTCGTGAACGTCGTATCGTCGAGATTTTCGTGGATAAGCCCGAAGGTATTTCGCTTGATGAATGTGGCGAGTTATCGCATAGCCTTGGTGAGATGTTGGAAGAGATGAATGCATTTCCATTGGCTTATCGGCTAGAAGTTTCTTCACCGGGCGTGGAAAGACCTCTTCAGTACATCTGGCAGTATGCGCGGAACGTTGGACGGCTGCTCTTGGCAGAACTTGCCGATGGCACAAGTCTGAAAGGGCGTATCAGTGCTGTGGAAGGCGACGCGATTACCCTCGAAAAACCTGCAAAAAATGGCGTAAAAAACAGCAAACAGACAAAAACGCCGAATGCTCTCTCAGGTCAAGCCGCTTCAGAAGCAAGCGCATTGCCCATGTTCCCTTTGACATTACCGCACGGCACAATAAAACGGGCAGTGATAGAGTTAGAGTTTTAAGAAAAACAATCATTCTGTTCTATAGCCGCTACGCACAATTTGATATTATTTCGTAGTTTCGTTCAATACCACATAGAACCTCGTAATTCCTAATTCCTCATTCGTAATTTCTACTATGGCACGGAAAGCAAAACCCAAATTCGACAAAAGTATCATCGTTGAGGCATTTGCTGAGATGGCGCGAGATCGCGGAATTGACCGTGATGCCCTTCAAAATATCATCAAAGAAACACTGTCGATGCTCGTGCGTAAAAAATACGGTGAGCGGGCTGAGTTTGATATTGTCGTGAATATGGATAAAGGCGATATTGAGATTTATCGTATTATGAAGGTTGTTGAAACTGTGGAAGACCCTGTGCTGGAGCTTGCTCAAAGTGAAGCAAATCAAGGCGTAGAGCAATATGATGTCGGAGACGAGTTTCTGGAAGAAATTACGCTTGACAATATCGCAGAAAACTTTGGTCGCCGTCTTGTCAACACAGCGGGTCAGACATTGAACCAACGGGTACGTGATGTGGAGCGCGAAAACATTAACACGTATTTTGCTGACAAAGCTAATGAAATCATTGTTGGCGAAGTCCATCATGTGCGGCGCTCCGATGTGTTTGTCATGCACAACAACGTCGAAATGCGCCTTCCGCGTGAAGAGCAGATTCCTCGTGAGCGTTATCGCAAAAACGAACCAATTCGGGCAATTATCAAAGAAGTGCGGAAACAGAGTCCATCAGGCGGACCTGATATTATCTTGTCGCGTGCTGATAATGCCTTTTTAGCAAAACTTTTTGAAATTGAAATTCCTGAAATTTACGACCGACTTATTGACATCAAAGCAATCGCCCGCGAACCCGGCGAGCGAGCAAAAGTCGCTGTGCAGTCATTCGATGACCGCATTGATCCCGTCGGTGCGTGCGTTGGCATGAAGGGGATTCGTATTCACGCCATTGTGCGCGAACTCTCGAACGAAAATATTGATGTTATTAATTATTCCGAAGACCCAGCCACGTTTATCGCACGTGCACTTTCTCCGGCAAAGGTGAAAAATATACAGGTTTCATCAGAAACACGTTCTTGTACTGTGCTTGTAGGCGATGACCAAGTCTCGCTCGCTATCGGCAAAAATGGTCAAAATGTGCGCTTGGCATCGCGTTTGACGGGATATTCAATTTCGCTTGTCAAAGAGGGTATTGAAGATATTGAACTTATTGAGTTCCGTGACGAGCTTGGTAAAGATCTGTATATGCGTATTATTGAGGCAGAAATTGACACCGCCCGTGAGTTCTTGAATGCTGATCCTTCACGTATTCTTTCTATTCCCGGCATGACGAAAGAACTGCTTGTGGAAATGCGCGGTATTATCCTTGAAGAGTTTGAGGAACGTGAAAACCCAGATATACGCAATTACATCCTTTCGCTTGATTCCATGCCAGTCGCCCCTTCTGCTGACATTGCCAATGTACACAATGTGGACATAAATCAAGTAGGTAATGTAATGGTACAAGACGCGCCAAGCGGCGATGTACAGAATGGTCATGCACACGCCGAAACGCTTGTTCATGCGCCCGACCACGATAATCTCTAAAATTTACTTTCGGCACACAGCGCGGAGCAAAGCGCCCTCTCGGATATATCACTTTACAATCTTTCTATGGCAAGTATCGGAACAAAACTTTTCAAAATCGCCTCGCAGATAAATGTCGGCAAGGAAACTATCGTTGCGTTTTTGCAGGCGAAGGGCTTTGCTATTGAGAACAAGGCAACCTCAACCCTCACGGGCGATATGGTTGATCTTGTCTTGGGGAATTTTCAGAAAGAGGCTGCCGCCGCATTAAAGCAGCGTGAGAAAGATGCACCTCAAGAATCGCATCATGAGGCTCGCCATGACGAGCAACCGCAAAGTGCGGTTGCACCGATACAAAGCCCGGAATCTTCCGTTACCTCTGGTAACCGAGATTTTGAACCAGTCGAATCAAAAAACATATCCCCAAATGATGTTCTTTCTGTCCCTTCTTTGCCATCTGGTGGCGAAGCCCTACCATCTACCGAAAAGCAAACAGTCACCACGAACACAAAAGTTGATAATGGTGCGGCAGTCGGTACGGTGATTCAACTTGATGATTCCTCTTCGCGCAGAAAATCGAAAAAGACCAAAGCTGAAGAACAACCTCAGCCAAATGTTGAAAAGGCACTTGAAGCAGAAAAGAAAGGCAAAAACACCACTACCGAAAAATCTGCTGCGCCAGAGGTAGTAGCAAACATCCCTTCCGAAGCTCACGTTCAAGAGAATATTGCCCCGGCGACAATTATAGTTGAGACCTCTCAGCCAGACACTGAGCTTCAAGGAGCGATATTGGGTGAAGATGTTTCTTTAGTAGCGAAAGATGGCGATAGCATTGGCGCTGACGAAGACATAGACGATGTACATGAAGACCATAGCGAAGAAGGCAAGCGTAAGCGCAAAAAGCGTATCGGTGAAGTGGAATATTTTGTCGATAATGCGCCATATGCAACGCCCATGCCCACAGGGTTAACAATTCTTGGTAAAATCGAACTTGGTGGTCGTCGTAGAGATGGTAGTGGTAAAGACGGCAATAAAGCACCGGAACGCGGCGGTAAATCTACCGAGCGTGGCGGTGAAGGACGCGGTGGGGATGGTAAAGCACCTCGTGCTGGTGGTGACGCACGACCCAAACCCGGTGCTTCGGCAGCAGCAAAGCCAAAAGATTGGACGAAGCCCGGCAGCCCGGCACCTGTGAAAAAATTTGGTACGGTCGGTGGTGTCATGGCTGGTGCTGCTGGTAGTGCCGCAAATAAGAAGAAACGCAAAAAAGGTAAGCGCGAACAGGTAAGCGCCGTCGAGGTGGATAAAGCAATCCGCCGTACATTGTCGGGGCAGGAAGAATCCCAACTTGCGATGCGTAGCAGATTGCGCCGAAGCCGCAAGCAAGAACGTGCCGACGAAATGGCACACCAAGCCGAACTACGTGAATTAGATGACGCAATTCTGCGCGTTACAGAGTTCATAACGGTTGCTGAACTTGCTGATAATATTGGCGTTCCTACAAACGAAATTATTCTCAAGTGTATGAGTCTTGGACTCATGGTGTCTATTAACCAGCGCCTTGAGAAGGATACCATTACGCTTGTGGCTGCTGATTACGGTTTGGAAGTAGAATTTGAGGATGCTTTTGCTGAAGAGGCACTTGAGGAAGATGACGAAGATGACGAAGAATTCCTCGAACCCCGTGCTCCGATTGTGACCGTCATGGGTCACGTTGACCACGGCAAAACCTCGCTTCTGGACTATATTCGTCAGACAAGTGTGGTCAGTGGCGAGTCCGGTGGCATCACACAGCACATTGGTGCGTACAGCGTGAAAATGAACGACGGGAAATTCATTACATTTCTTGATACTCCCGGACACCAAGCATTTACGGCAATGCGTGCGCGTGGAGCGCAGTTGACCGACCTTGTGGTACTGGTGGTGGCAGCTGATGACAACGTCATGCCGCAGACCATTGAAGCTATTAGCCATGCTCGCGCAGCTAATGTGCCGATGGTGGTGGCAATCAATAAAATTGATAAACCTGATGCCAATCCTGACAAAGTCCGCCAACAACTTTCTGACCACAACGTTCTTGTAGAAGAATGGGGCGGTAAGTTTCAATCAGCGATGATTTCTGCGAAAAAAGGTACGAACATTGACCAACTTCTTGAGAAAATTCTTCTTGAGGCAGAAATTTTGAATCTTCGCGCCAACCCTGATCGTTACGCACGTGGCACGGTTGTCGAGTCAAAAATTGATAAAGGCAAAGGTACTGTGGCAACGGTCGTCGTGCAGAAGGGTACACTTCGTGTAGGTGACCCATTCCTCTGCGGTATCCATTCTGGTCGCGTCCGAGCGATGTTTAATGAAAACGGCGAGCGCATTGAAGAAGCAATCCCTTCGTCACCCGTACAGATTCTCGGTTTTGATGGCGTTCCGCAGGCGGGCGATTCATTTGTAGCAATGGAAAGCGAAGTGGAAGCACGAGAAATCGCTACGACGCGCCAACAAATCAAGCGTGAGCAGGACTTCAAGCGTGTGCGGCACGTTACACTCGACGATATTGCAAGCCGCATCAAAGCAGGCGGTGTACAGGAACTGAAAATCATTCTCAAAGGCGACACCGACGGTTCTGTGGAAGCTCTTACGGACTCACTCCAAAAGCTCTCCACCGACGAAGTTAAGGTTTCCATCATTCACCGTGCTGTCGGTTCGATTTTGGAAGCAGATGTCATGCTTGCTGCTGCCTCCGAGGCGATTATCGTGGGCTTCCACGTGCGCCCGAATCCGCAGGTGTCCAAACTAGCAGAGAACGAAGGCGTGGATGTGCGCCTATACCGCATCATCTACGACTGTATCAACGAAGTCAAGCTGGCACTTGAAGGAATGCTTCTGCCGGAAATCAAGGAAGAAGTTGTTGGCGTGGCAGAGGTTCGTGAGGTCTTCAAAATTAGCAAACTTGGTAATATTGCCGGTTGTTATATGCTTGAAGGTAAGATTAACCGTAATGATACCATTCGTGTACTCCGCGATGGCTTTGAGGTCTTCACCGGTCGTTTGGCATCGCTTAAGCGTATGAAAGACGATGTGAAGGAAGTTGATGCCGGTTTTGAATGCGGTATGTCGGTGGATGGCTTTAACGACATCCAAAGCGGCGACCTCATTGAGGCAGTTCGCAAAACAGAAATTAAGCGTAAGCTCTAAATCTATTGTATGGCTCAAGTGTTGGGTGTTGAATGGCGCTTTGGTGCTCATTTAGCGCTCAACACTTCCCATTTGTAGCCAACAGCTTCTCTTGAATTCTATCTTTTCGGTAGCAATTTTATTGTCAAAAACTATGTCTATTCGTACTGAAAAAGTTAGTAGTGAGCTTCGTCAAGCACTGGCAAGACCTCTGGCAGATATTGCTTCAGAAATATCCGCAGGATTTATTACCGTTACGCACGTGCGGATGTCTCCCGACTTGCGTATTGCACGGGTTTATTTGAGCGTTTTTGGCGGAAAAATTTCACCGGAGCAAACAGTAGCAAAGGTAAGCGAGCGAGCGGGAAGCCTGCGTAAACACGTGAACACAAGAGTACGTCTGCGCTTCTCGCCGGAACTGCATTTTTATCTGGATGATACACTGGATGCGATAAGCCATATAGAAACACTACTGAAAAATGTTCCTCCTCCGGCAAAAGAGACTGGCGAAGAAACGGGTAATGAAGATGCAAGCGGCAGTGAGGATTCAGAGGTATGACAGCAACCGATGGAAAAATTCTTACCCGTGAAGTCCTCACTGATGGCGCTGCTTACGGCGCATGGCTCTCTGCGCTATCGGAGACGGGCGGCGTTGCACTGGTGGACAAAGATAAAGATTGGACATCATTTGATGTTGTCGCAAAGCTGCGTGGCATTGTGCGAATGAAGAAAATCGGTCACGCCGGTACGCTCGACCCACTTGCGACAGGACTCTTAATCGTGTGCTTTGGAAAGATGACAAAATCTATCAATGATTTTCAAGAACAAACCAAAGCATACCGAGCTGTCGTCAAACTTGGAGCCACCACTAAGACGGACGATGCAGAAGCACCCGAAGAAAATATGGTAGATACCAACGGGCTGACAAGCTCACAGATGCAAGATGTTCTGAGTGGCTATGTCGGCGACATTAAACAAATTCCGCCGATGTTTTCTGCAATCAAGAAAAATGGCGTTCCACTCTACAAACTGGCACGAAAAGGTCATGAAATTGAGCGTGAGCCAAGAAGCGTGAGCATTTATAGCATTGAAATTGAATCGTTAGTACTGCCGCTTTGTACACTTCATATCACTTGTTCCAAAGGGACGTATATTCGTTCATTGGCACGAGATGTGGGTGCGGCGCTCGGCGTGGGTGGCTATCTGGCAGATTTACGCCGGACAAGTATTGGTGATTTTTCTGTGGATAATGCGCTTAGAATAAGCGAAATTTCTCAACTTCAGGCGCGGTTGCAGGCATAGCAGAAGCCTTGTTTGCAAGAAATTGCTATCACATTATTCCCCAAGTTTTTACGAATCTTGTTGTTATGAAAATTACTGTTTTTGTCGCAGCACTGCTGGTTTTGACATCACAAACAATCGTTTTTGCACAAGGAACCTCTACGACTATGACAACAGGTAGCGTCATGGTCAGCAGTAGCACAACATCGGCAACGCAAAAAGTGAAAGAAACGGTTAAAGCCAAGCCAAGCAAGGCGCTGCGTGTTTTTTTTGAATCTCGTAATGTTGTTGCACGTCCCGAAGGCTATGAAACATTGCTTACCATAGAAGAAACCGGCGCTGTTCATTTTGCATTTCACACCGTTTCCGGTCGGCGTGATAGTATTCTTGCACAACTCAAGCCCAAGGAACTTCAAGCACTCAGAAAAGCCTTAAATTTCCCCAAAATGCTTGCCGCAGAACCCGCACAACGCCTTGTCTATGCGGATTGGATGCAGAGTTTGACGGTGGAAAAAGACGAAAAAAGCAAAACTATTCGCTTTATGGTTGACATCCAAAAGAAAACAAAAGAGAACGTTGAAAAACACATACAGGAACAGTTTGGTAAAGAAATGACTCGTGAGGTCTGGGAATTTGTCAAGTTAGTGCGTTCAATCAATGACCGCTTTCGATTCTGAGATAAAAGAAAAACAGGTGCTTCAGGATAAAAAACGAAGGACAAATTAACTGGTAATTTTTGTTGCGCCTTCAAAGCATCTATGTAAGGCATTCGCAAATAACGATTTTTTTTTCGCTGGAAAATTTCGTAACTATTCGTAAATTCGTAGCTTTGAAAAATTGTACGCGCTGCTTTCTAGTACAGTGTTTGTCCAACGCCTTTTCCGAAAGATAGCTTTTGGCTATGGTCGTCTATCATTCATTCGACGATGTTCCGCAAAATCAAGCCACTGTGCTGACTATCGGCACATTTGACGGCTTGCATAAAGGGCATATAGCGCTTATTAACTTGCTCAAGGAACGCGCAAAAACTCTGAATGCCAAGACGCTTTTGCTCACGTTCCATCCTCATCCACAGATTGTTCTCCAAAAGCCCGATCGTCCGCCTGTCGAGCTTTTGACAACAATACGCGAGCGAACACAGCTTTTGAGCCAGCTTGGTGTAGATGGTGTACTTGTGATTCCCTTCACCAAAGAGTTCTCACAGATAGGCGCAGAACAGTTTGTACGGGAATATCTGGTAGCGAAGCTCAACATGAAACATATGGTCATCGGCTATGACCACGCTTTCGGTAACAACAGGCAAGGTACGGAAGACTTACTGACCACTCTGAGCGGTGAACTTCGCTTCAGCGTTGAGAAAGCTCCGATTGTTGATTTGGACGGAGAAACAATTAGCAGCACGAAAGTTCGTAAAGCAATCTCCGCCGGAGATATTGCGCGAGCAAATACGCTTCTTGGCTTTCCCTATTTAGTGGGCGGCAAAGTTGTCGAAGGCGACGGGCGCGGAAGAAAACTTGGACTCCCGACGGCAAATATTGAGCCGAGTGAGCCGCAAAAGTTGTTGCCGAAAAATGGCGTATATTTTGTCTCGGCATATATTGACAACAAAAACGTCTATGGAATGGCAAATATCGGCACCCGACCGACCTTCACCGACGACATCCATCCGCGTTTGGAAGTGCATTTTTTCGATTGGAACAAAATGCTCTACGACCGCGAGATTATGGTTGCTTTTCTGAAGTTTATCCGCAACGAGCGCAAATTTGAAAGCACCGGACTCTTTTTTGAGCAAATCGTCGCCGACCGCGATGAATGTATGCAGGCAATTGAACGTATCAAACAAGGAAAACCGCTTTAATATTTTACATTACAACACTTTAATCCACATCGGAGAAATAATGGTTACTTTAGAACGCAAAGCCGAAATCGTTAAGCAATTTGGTGGCGCAGCAGCAAATACCGGCAAACCGGAAGTACAAGTCGCTCTTCTCACAGAGCACATCAACGCACTTTCGTCACACCTCGAAAAACACAAAAAAGACAATCACTCTCGTCGCGGTTTGCTGAAGCTCGTTGGTCAGCGCCGTAAGATGCTCAGTTACTTGCAGTCAACTGACATTACGCGCTACCGCGCCGTCGTTGCCGCACTCTCGTTGCGTAAATAAGATTCGATTTCCCAAGCGTGTAGTCTACCGTTTACGTGGACTACACGCTTTGATGATTGACATTTTCATATCGAAACTCAATTCTTCCCCCGCACTGTTGCCAGAAACGCCCCGCGTTCCGACTGTTCTGTGAAATGGCTTTTTCCCTGAAGCCGATAGTCGGTACGCGGTTCGTTTTATGTCAAAGGTGTGGGGAATTTGTATTCATACTTCTTTATTTCCCCCAGCTATGGCTCAACATACTGTCTCTATGGAGATGAACGGCGCTACGCTTTCGCTCGAAACCGGGCGTTTTGCGCAGCTTGCCGATGGTGCTGTTATGGTACGGCACGCCGATACAATGGTACTCGTTACTGCTATTGCTTCCGGCAAAGATTCCCCGCTTGATTTTATGCCGCTTACGGTAGAATACCGCGAAAAAGCTGCTTCGGCAGGTAAAATTCCCGGCGGTTTCCTGAAGCGCGAAGGTCGCCCTTCCGACCGCGAAATCCTATCCGCTCGTCTTATTGACCGACCTATTCGCCCGATGTTTCCTGAAACATGGCGACGTGAGACACAAATTATCGCTACCGTATTCTCCTACGATATGGAATACGATAGCGATGCAATCGCTATGGTCGGCGCGTCGGCAGCGCTGATGCTCTCTTCGGTTCCGTTTGCCGGTCCTGTTTCTGAAGTGCGCGTTTGTCGCAAAGATGGCGTATTTATTGCGAACCCAACCAAATCCCAGTTGGATGGCGCAGAACTGGAAATTATGGTTGCCGGTACGGATGCTTCCATCGTCATGGTGGAAGGCGAAGCAAAAGAAATCTCTGAGCAAGTGTTTATTGAAGCGCTTGCCTTCGGACACGATGCTATCAAGCAATTGAACGAATTGCAGAATAAACTCTATGCACTCGTCCACAACGAAAAAGTGGAATTTACGGCTGTCGAGCGTCCGCAAGAACTCACGGATTTCGTGGAGAAACACGCCCGGGAACTTGTTCGCAAGCAAATGCGCGACTTTGCCTCGAAAGAAGACCGTACCACGCGCCGCAAAGAACTGATGACGATGCTCACCGAAAAAGCGGCAACAGAATTTCCTGAAGAAACCCGTGCTGAAAAATTTCCGGGCTTCGATGTCGGCAAGGTTATGGGCGAAATCGCCAGCGACATTGAGTATGCCGAAATGCGCGAAATGATTCTTACGGACAACAAACGCCTCGATGGACGCAACACCACGCAAATTCGCCCCATCACCGTTGAAGTTGGCGTACTACCGCGCACACACGGTTCTGCGCTCTTCACTCGTGGTGAGACACAAAGTCTTGGTATGGTAACGCTGGGTACGAAGTCCGATGAGCAGATGATAGACGGTTTGATGCCCAAATACGACAAAAAATTCCTCTTGCACTACAACTTCCCGCCGTACAGCACCAACGAAGTAAAGCGTATCATGGGCACAAGCCGCCGCGAAATCGGACACGGCAACCTTGCAGAGCGCTCTTTCTATCCGCTTCTACCGGATGAAAATGAGTTCCCCTACACCATTCGTATCGTTTCGGACGTGCTCATGTCCAACGGTTCATCATCAATGGCGACCGTTTGCTCCGGCACACTCGCTATGTTTGACGCAGGGGTACCGCTTAAAAAGCCCGTTTCCGGTATTGCGATGGGCTTGATTAAAGAAGGTGACCGTGTTGCAATTTTGAGTGATATTTTGGGCGATGAAGATTTCTTGGGCGACATGGACTTCAAGGTCTGCGGCACGAAAGACGGTATTACGGCTTGCCAAATGGACATGAAAGTACAAGGCATCTCGTTCGATGTTATCCAAAAAGCTCTGGAGCAGGCAAAAGAAGGGCGTTTGCACATTCTCAGTAAAATGAATGAAGTCATTTCTGAGGGTCGTGCCGAGCTTTCGCCTTATGCACCACGCTTTACGGTCATCGAAATTCCTGTCAGCGCTATTGGCGCAGTGATTGGTTCCGGCGGCGAGACGATTCGTCAACTTACCAAAGATACTAACACGGAAATTGAAATCGAAGACGACGGCAAAGTGCGCATTGCGGCTACCTCGCAAGAGGACGCGGACAAAGCAATTGCTGCTATTCGTCAGCTTACACGCAAGCCGGAAGAAGGCGAAGTCTATAACGCGAAGGTCGTCGAAATCCGCGAAGGCTTGGGCGCAATCATTGAGTTCTTGCCGAAAACCAAGGGCTTGCTCCATATTTCCCAGCTTGATTACAACCGTGTGGAATACGTCGGCGACCTCCTCAAAGTGGGCGACCGCGTTGATGTGAAGTTGCTCGAAATCCAACCGGACGGTAAATTCCGTCTGAGTCGTAAAGTTCTTTTGCCAGCACCGGAAGGCTATGTCGAAGAACCACGCCGTGAGCGCAGCAGCGATGGCGGCGGCTATCGTGGCGGTGGCGGACGCGATGGTGGTGGCTATCGTGGCGGTGGCGGACGCGATGGCGGTGGACGCGATGGCGGCGGCTATCGTGGCGGTGGCGGACGCGATGGTGGTGGCGGTGGTTATCGCCGATAAACGCTGCTTCGTCTGAATTGACGACAAAATTTGATGATAACTTTGGTATCGTCGCACACAATTCACCACGCAATGCCGCTTCAGAACTATGTTCGTGATAGCGGCGGTTTGCGGAATGATGTGCGACGATTTTTTTTACCAAGCACATTTCTTTGATTCACCCTTTTTGCTTTTATCCTTTGCACGAACTTATCAATATCCCCCGCGAACGCGCCATCGCTGTCGGCGTTGGCAATCGCACCTATTCCCGTGAAGAATCACTCGAACACCTCGAAGAGCTTGCCTTTCTTGCCGAAACCGCAGGCGCAGAGGTGATGTGTAAAATCTACCAAGACCGCGCCAAGCCAGATGGCGCAACAGCTGTTGGGCGCGGCAAGCTGGAAGAAATCAAGGAAATGGTTAAGGAAGACAATATTGTCTTGGCTATTTTCGATGACGAACTCACGCCTGCACAAACCCGTAACCTGAGCCGCGAATTGGAAATAAAAGTGATTGACAGAACGGGCTTGATTTTGGACATTTTTGCTTCGCGGGCGCGAACAAGCGAGGCGCGATTGCAAGTCGAACTTGCGCAGCTTCAGTACTTGCTTCCCCGCCTGTCGCGGATGTGGACGCACCTTTCCAAGCAGTTCGGCGGTATCGGCTCGAAAGGTCCGGGCGAAACGCAGATTGAGACCGATCGCCGTTTGGTGCGCGACAAGATAGCGCTCTTAAAAGAAAAACTGGCAAACGTTGCCGTTCAGAAAGCCGAGCAACGCAAAGGTCGTGACACCATGCAGCGTTTCGCGCTCGTGGGCTACACCAATGCCGGAAAATCTACGCTGATGAACGCAATTTCCGGTGCAGAAGTGCTTGTGGAAAACAAACTGTTTGCTACATTGGACACGACTGTTCGCTTGGTCGAACTTTCTAACGGCGACCACACTTTGCACAAAAACGTCCTTCTCTCCGACACCGTTGGTTTTATTCGGAAGCTACCCACGGAGCTTGTGGCATCCTTTCGCGGGACGCTGGCAGAAACGCTGGAGGCGGACGTACTGCTGCACGTGGTGGATGTGTCGCACCATCAGTTCCGCGACCAAATTCGCGCTGTTTCGGAAACGCTCACCGCAATCGGTGCCGGGGATAAGCCCGTCATTATGGTCTTTAACAAAATTGATATGTTGCCCGATCTTGACCTTTTGCACGCACTTCAGGCGGATTATCCGCAGAGTGTTGGGGTATCGGCACAGCGCGGCATCAACATTTCGACGCTGCAAGAAATTATGCTGGAAATGGGTGACGCGCGGCACGAAGTCGTGCATCTGCTTTTGCCGTACAGCGCTATGCGCGAGCTGGCGCAGATTTACCGCACGGGACAAGTAATGGAGCGACACGATGGTGATGATGGCATCGAACTGACCGCCCGTATCACGACGGAAGACGCAAAGATATTTCACTCGTGGGTGGTGGAGGCATAGCCTCACGGTGACGTAAACACTGGTTCGTCGGTTGCAAATTCTCATGACAGGTGGCTCTATGAAAATTATGTTTCAGTCCGTCATAATATTTCTTACATTGCTCTTGGGAACAAGGCTTGAAGCTCATAATCGAGATTCTATCTCGACCGAGGAATATCACGTTTGGGAATATGTTCTTGCCCGCTACAAAAGCCTTACACACTACAACCTCTCAAATCTGACTCTCAAGCCGGATTCCGTAGTGGCATTGCCGGAAATAGATTCGATGCTACTTGCAAGGTTTCACGCTCACAATGCTCAACGTCAGCAAATTCCCGCTACTTTCATAGGCTTTCAGTGGTTCAAACATTTTGATTTCTATGGTCACAAGCTCTACGAGCAACAGTCCGTTATTTTGGATTCTCTCGTGAAAATAAGAAACAAAAAAAATGATTTTCTGAAGCGACTTATTGAAGCAAGGTGGCAAGTAAAGATGCAACAGGAAAAGATATTCAATCTCAATACTCCACAAATCCATATTTCAAGAGTTGGTTTTGATACAGCAACGTCGTCAGCACTTGTTTCAATCAGAGTCTTGGAAGAGCAGCCTTTATACATCAACGTTTGTGATTGGGGAAATCCGAGAGTTGCAAAATCAAACCCCAAAAACAAGAAAACAACAAGAATTGCAAATGGCTACAACCGACTATTCCTTTTGCAAAAGCGTTTGGGAATATGGCAAATACTTGGTCAGTGGCGCACGGATGTTGTCGTTTCTGACTAACATGGTCAGTCTGCAAGAATTGGAAATCATCATAAAGACAAATTTTACCCTTATTCATCCCTTCATTACCATTCTATGTCCAAACTCGTTGTACTCGCCTATTCGGGCGGCTTGGATACGTCCTACTGCGTAAAATATTTCTTGGCACAAGGCATGACCGTTCACTCTGTCATTGTCAATACCGGTGGTTTTTCTGCCGATGAACTCAAGGAAATCGAAGCGCGTGCATATCGCCTTGGCGTACAGAAGCACGTGACGCTCGACGAAACTGCCAATTATTACACCAAGTGTATTAAATATCTTGTCTTTGGCAATGTACTGAAAAACAACACCTATCCGCTTTCGGTGAGCGCCGAGCGTGTGTTTCAGTCGCTTGCCATTGCCGGATATGCGAAGGAAGTGAATGCGGACTTCGTTGCGCACGGTTCCACAGGTGCGGGCAATGACCAAGTGAGATTTGATGCGGCTTTCACGGTGCTGATTCCCAATGTTGTTATTCTCACGCCTATCCGCGACAACAAGCTTTCACGTGAGCAGGAAATTGAGTTTTTGATTCAGAACGGTGTGAGCCAAGACTGGACAAAAGCCCAATACTCCATCAACAAAGGGCTTTGGGGCACAACCGTCGGTGGCAAAGAAACCCTCACCTCGGATGAATACCTGCCCGAAAGCGCCTTCCCGACGCAGCTTTCCAAGCACGAGCCGGAAGAACTGACGCTGCACTTCACCAAAGGCGAGCTAACGGGGCTGAACGGCGAAACCATGCCGCCCGTGCAAGCAATACAGCGCATTGCGGAACTGGCACAGCCGTTTGCCATCGGACGTGATATTCACGTGGGCGACACGATTATCGGCATCAAAGGGCGCGTGGGGTTTGAAGCAGCCGCACCGCTCATTATCATCAAAGCACATCACACACTGGAAAAACACACGCTCACCAAAGCGCAACTTGCGCTCAAAGAGCAAGCCGCCGCGATGTATGGTTCGCTGTTGCACGAAGGACAATTCCTTGAGCCGGCGATGCGCAACTGTGAAACGCTCTTGGAAAGCACACAAGCGACCGTGAGCGGCACGGTAAAAGTTTTCCTTGCGCCATATCGCTTTCACGTGGTTGGAATACAGTCGCCGCACGACCTCATGCAGGCGAAATTCGGTAAATACGGTGAAATGAACAACGCATGGTCGGGGCAGGATGTACGCGGCTTTGCGAAGATTGTCTCGAATCAGGCGATGATGTTTAATAGTGTGAATCAAGAGTAATTGACCGCAACGGAATGAATATCGGTCAACTCGTAGGTGGCTCAGAAACACGCCACGAAGACCTTCGCCCTTTGATTGAGCGGGCATTGGGGCAGTAAAGATTGAGATAGATTTTCTTGCGACCCGCTAACAATTCACAAGAGTATCAGAACTACTTGAAAGATTCGTTATGAGAAGGATATTGTTGCTTGTCTGCATGGTCATATCCGTCCATGCGCATCTTTTCGCCCAATTTCTTCTCACCGATAGCGCGTACTCAAGCGTCTTGCAGCGCACGAAGGCGTTTGGCGTGATGCTTCCGCAGGGTTACGACACTGCGCGGCGCTATCCGGTGCTTTATCTGCTGCATGGCTGGGGTGGCGGCTATCAGGATTGGTCGTCAAAAACTCACCTCCGCGACTATCTTTCGTGGTACGATGTGATTGTGGTCATGCCCGACGCAGAAAACTCGTGGTACGTCAATAGCGCGGTCAATCCGCTTGGGCGCTACGAGGATTATCTTGCTACTGAGCTTCCCGCCCAGATAACAAGCCGTTATGCCGCCGACACAAGCCAACAAGCCATCGCAGGGCTTTCGATGGGCGGCTATGGGGCTGTCTTGCTTGGCATGAAGTATTCTGCAAAATATCGCGTTATCGGCTCTTTTAGCGGCGCACTCACCATGCCGCGCGACCTTGCGGTGCGGGAGGGGTGGAATCGTGCCGCGAAAGGCAATAATGGTGACTTTGCACTGCCCAGTCTGCAAGAGGCGTTTGGCAAAGAAAATAATGCGTTACGGGAAAAACAAAGCGTCTTTTCTGTTTTGCGCATGGTTGCTGCTTTGGATTCGACGCAAAAGCGGCATCTTCCGTATATCTACCTTGCCACAGGCATTCAAGACCCGCTTATTCACATTGTTCCGGGCAATCGTGAGTTCCGTGATTCGCTCTATACCGCAAAACTCCGCTACGAATACCATGAAACACCCGGCAAACACGCATGGAATTATTGGGGCGACGCACTCAAAGCGTTTCTGCCGCGCATGATGGAACTTACTGGTTGGAAATAACTTTATACATCTATGAACACTATCACTATTGGCATTATCGGCGGCGCGGGCTATACGGGCGGGGAGCTGCTGCGTATTTTGCTCAACCACCCCAACGCGCAGATAACATTTATTCACAGCACCAGCAATGCCGGAAAGCCAGTCGCAAGCGTTCACACGGATTTGCTGGGCGATACGGATTTACACTTTACAAGCGAAATTCTGACGGACGTAGATGTTCTTTTCCTCTGTTTAGGGCATGGCGAAGCAAAAAAGTTTTTGGCTGCAAACGTGATTCCGCCAAGCGTTCGCATTATTGACCTGAGCCAAGATTTCCGTTATGCCGACGGCGCAGAGTGGCTCTATGGGTTGCCGGAATTGAATAGAGACCGCATTATCACTGCTCGCGCGAAAGGAATTAACATTGCCAATCCGGGCTGCTTTGCCACCTGTATTCAGCTTGGCTTGCTGCCACTTGCCAAAGCAGGCTTGCTGCCGGAAGAAGTCCATTGCACGGGCGTTACAGGGTCAACGGGTGCGGGACAATCGCTTTCACAAACGTCGCATTTTTCGTGGCGGTCGGGAAACGTTTCGGTCTATAAAGCATTTGAACATCAGCATCTGCGGGAGATTCAGGCGAGTTTGCACACTCTTCAGCCGTCATTTGATGATGCTCGAAGCATTTATTTTGTGCCCATGCGCGGGAGTTTTACGCGAGGTATTCTGGCTTCTACCTACTTGAAATGTGCTGAAAATCTTGATTCTGTGCGGTCTCTCTATCGTGAGTATTATGCGCAGCATCCCTTTGTGCATCTCGCTGCATCCAGCCCTGATGTAAAACAAGTGGTGAACACCAATAAGTGTGTGATTTCTTTGGAACAGCACGGCACAATGCTGCACATTGTTTCTGTAATTGACAATTTGCTCAAGGGCGCTTCGGGTCAGGCTGTGCAGAATATGAATCTGCTGTTTGGATTGCCGGAAACGGCGGGCTTGCGATTGAAAGGAAGTGTGATGTAGAGTATTTTTGCGCGTGCGGTATTTTTTCTTGCTTTTGAGGGGATTTTTTTGCTTGTTTCGGGAAATAGAGAATTGAGAATAAATTTCAGGGTCTCTCCAAATAGATATGATAGACGTTCGGTATAAACGTTGTAGAACCTTGTGTGAATGAGGAGTACGGCGTTTTCTTGTGAAATTCCTCACTTTTTCTCCCATCTCATATTTCATTGTTTAGGACTATGGATACTACAACCGCCGTATATGGTAGTGGCAACGCCCAAAATTCGATTTCGTCGGTCATGCAGGAGCATCGTGTTTTCCCGCCGCCGCCGGACTTTTCTGCCAACGCGCGCATCAAGTCTGCTGCCGAATTGGATGCACTCTGCCAAAAAGCCGAGCAAGATCCCGTAGCTTTCTGGGAGCAGCAAGCAAACTCTCTCTCGTGGTTCAAGAAATGGGACACGGCGCTTGAGTGGAAGTATCCATTTGCGAAGTGGTTTACGGGTGGGAAAGTCAATGCTTCCTACAACTGCCTCGACAGACACTTAAACTCGTGGAAGCGTAACAAAGCGGCTCTTATCTGGGAGGGCGAGCCGGGTGAGGTGCGGACGCTGACCTATCAAACGCTGCATGGTGAAGTGAGCCGTTTTGCCAACGTGCTGAAATCTTTTGGTATCAAAAAGGGCGATGTCGTGGCAATTTACATGGGCATGGTGCCGGAGGCAGTCGTCGCAATGCTTGCCTGCGCTCGCATTGGCGCGACGCACAACGTCGTCTTTGGCGGTTTTTCGGCAGAAGCGCTGCGTGACCGCGTGAACGACTCGAAGGCAGTTTGTGTCATCACACAGGATGGTGCTTATCGCAAGGGCATTTTTACACCGCTCAAGCCCGCCGTAGATGCGGCTTTGACCCAAACGCCGACCGTCGAAAATGTGGTCGTCTTCCGCCGCGCACCGAACGAGGAAACTCAAATGGTTATCGGGCGTGACCACTGGTGGCACGAGCGCGTGCAGGCTGTAAGCAATGTCTGCGAGCCGGAGGAATTGGATAGTGAACACCCACTCTTCATCTTGTACACAAGCGGTTCCACAGGCAAGCCCAAAGGTATCTTGCACACCACAGGTGGTTATCTCACGCAGGCTGCATACACCACCAACATCGTCTTTGATATGCGCGACGACGACTTGTACTTTTGTACTGCCGATATTGGCTGGGTGACAGGGCATTCTTACGTTACCTACGGACCGCTCATGAACGGCGCTACGCTGCTCATGTACGAAGGCGTGCCAACGTATCCCGCACCGGACAGACTTTGGGACATTATTGAGCGTCACCGCGTCACGATTTTCTACACCGCACCAACAGCAATTCGCGCTTTTATGAAAGCGGGAGAAAGTTATGTCCTGAAGCATGATTTATCATCGCTGCGGCTCTTGGGAACAGTCGGCGAGCCGATTAACCCTGAGGCGTGGATGTGGTATCACAGCTACATCGGCGGAAAGCGTTGCCCCATCGTGGATACGTGGTGGCAAACTGAAACTGGTGCAATGATGATTTCTCCCGTTCCGGGAGCCACAGCCACGAAGCCCGGCACAGCCACGAAGCCACTTCCGGGTATTTTGGCGGACGTGGTGAACAAGGATGGTTCGCCGTGTGGTGCAAACGAGGGTGGATATTTGGTGGTGAAGCATCCGTGGCCATCCATGCTGCGCACGGTCTTTGGGGACGACGAGCGCTACAAAAAAACGTACTGGGATGAGTTTCCTGAGACTGCCGAGCGGCGTGGTTACTACTTCACAGGCGACGGCGCACGCAAAGATGATGATGGCTACATCTGGATAATGGGGCGCGTGGACGATGTGGTGAATGTGAGCGGACACCGCTTGGGAACGGCAGAAGTAGAAAGTGCGCTTGTGTCGCATCCTGCGGTGGCAGAAGCGGCTGTCGTAGCCCGCCCCGACGACATAAAAGGCTCCGCGCTTGTTGCATTTGTTACCCTCAAAACAGCCACCGATTCGAGCAAAGGAATACTTGCTGAACTGAAAGAAGAGCTTCGCAATCACGTCGCAAAAGAAATTGGACACATTGCCAAGCCTGATGAAATCAGATTTTCAGATTCACTGCCCAAAACCCGCAGTGGGAAAA
This sequence comes from uncultured bacterium, assembly GCA_937899715.1. Classification (GTDB taxonomy): domain Bacteria; phylum Bacteroidota; class Ignavibacteria; order Kapaibacteriales; family UBA4661; genus PH2015. Next base: position 139,200 of record CALCNX010000048.1, read on the forward strand.
TTATGCGCCGTCTGCTGCGTGAGGTTGCTTCCGGCAATGCGGTTACGGGCGACACAACTACGTTAGAGGATTTCTCCGTATTGGAAAAATTACGCACAGGCGATGAAGAGTAAATATTTTTTTGAAAAACACCCCAAACCCCGCACGATTTCTTGTCCTGCGGGGTTTGTTGTTTGAATGCTTTAATATGATTCAAAAAAAATATTTGCACAGAATCTCCGTATGTATTAGTTTGCAATAGTTAGCAAAGCAATTATTAAAATACCAACAAATAATGGAAATTGAACAAGCATACCCCTACTTGATGGAACGCGCTATGCGTCGTATGCGTCAAGCATCACATCACGCATTTGCTGAAGCGGGTCTGGATATTACCGCCGAACAATGGGTAGTGCTCTATATCATTTTTGAAGGAAATGGGCTGTCACAGGTAGAAATTACGGAACTTGCTTTTAAGGATGCGCCGACGGTAACACGAATCATTGATAATCTCGTCAAAAAGGGCTTGGTATATCGGCAAATGGGCACTGAGGACCGCCGTAAATTTGAATTGTACATGACGAAGGAAGGTCGTGAGGTGGTCGAAAAGCTACTTCCAATTGTAATGGCTTTGCGTCAGCAAGGAATAAATGATGTTAGCGCATCGGACTTGCGAATATTGAAGAAAGTGCTCAATCGAATCTATACGAATTTTGATATCGGTGAATAAATATTTTTTTTACTCAAATAGTTAGCAGACTAATTATTTGTTTTTTAATAATTTTTCAATAAGGAAAATAACATGAAAACAATTCTTGCAACAATCGTTCTGGCTCTCACTGGCGGAGTCATGCAGGTTCTAGCGCAGTCGGCTCCAAAAAACAATGGTACTACCGAAAGCACCACCGTAAACAAAAAAGCTGCTCAGGACGCAGTGCTTGCTTTTATCAAAGCAGGCGACGAAGCTAATATTGCAGCATTAGAAAAGCTCATACACGAGAATTTCAGTGCTTTAGCACATCCGCCCGGCACTACTATTGTCAAGCCCGTCATCGAAAGTCGTGCGCATTATCTCACGCTTATCCAAGAAGGGAAAATTGGCGGCAAGCTGCGCACGGTCTCTCTGCAAAGTGTGGATGTTTGGAACAATACAGCGATTGTTCGCCTAGAAATGGAAAGCACTGAATTACACTTCTCTTCAACGTTTTCGCTGTTCTACGCACCGGAAACAGGCTGGCAACTTGTCCATGATCTTGTGGAACTGCAAGCGAAAAGAAATTAACCTACTTGCTTTGGATTGCTGCTATACCCCTGTTTTTGTGCAAGGTCGCAGTACTCTGAAATACTGCTATTGAGTCCTGTGCTCATTTCTTCAGATCTCAGGGAATAAATTTTCACGTAACTGAAGAAACGTTTGTAAAAGCGCCGTTGAAAGTGTAATTTCATGGCTTGTTGTAGTGGCATTACGATTGCGCATTGCTACAACAAGCCGTGTTTGTGTTGTCAATTGTACACTCTCATCATCTTCTCCCGGAACGTGCATGAAAACAGTGATTCGTTATGGTATTGTCCTGTGCCTTGCCGCACTTATCGGCATAACATCCCAACTATCTGCCCAAAAGCTGGCAAATTTCGAGGGAGTTGTGGTGTTTAAGAAAAAGGGCGAAACGCATGGTATCGTGGACTCAGTAACTATGCGGCTTTACATCAAGGGCGATAAGTTCATGGCGGAAGATGTCAAGGATGCTAATCAGCCGCGCATTATCGTCGATACGAAGAAAAAATTGATTTTTATGATAACGGATCGTAGCCGTGAGTATATGCAAATGCCGACACCGCCTGCCCCGCCGGGAGTCGTCGGTAGAGCGCCTGCCAAGACGCCTGACAAACAGACAATAGCGGGACATCCCTGTGAGCGCTGGCTGGAAAAAAGCCCCGACCTCGACACAGAACTTTGGGCTTCCAGCGACATCGGTAAACTCTCGCTTCCAAGCGGTGCTATGGGAGTGAATCTTATTAGCTCAAATAATATGGCTGTCTTCCTGAAAAATAGTAACCTATTTCCATTTTTGTTTATTGAGAAAAACAAAGCCGGGCGCGAAATGACACGCCTTGAGGTTATGTCGGTCGAAAAAAAAGCTCTCGCAGAAGCAGTCTTCGAGCCGCCGCAAGGATACAACAAAATGACCATGCCCACGGGCACACTCTCCGATACCCCTCCGCAAAGCGGAAAAAAGAAGAAATAAAAAGGCGTTAAGTGTACAATATTAGCGTCGTGACCAACCCTGATAACATCGGCGTTATACAGGGTTTTTTCTTGAAAATATGCTTCTTTCTCTTTGCTTGTTTTTCTTTCCGAGCGCATACATTTATTCCGTTGGATGATTCCTCGTCCCGAAGTATTTTATAGCGATTCTTCCCGCTCACTCCCAAGAACATTTTGCTATTTTTTAATCTCAAAGGAGAACAATCCATGGCTCAACCAATCAAACGAATTGCCGTGAACACTGGTGGTGGCGATGCTCCCGGCTTAAATGCGGTCATTCGTGCAATCGTTCACGCAGCCACACGACGTGGGTGGGAAGTCTTCGGCATACGAGACGGCTACAACGGTCTTTTCCTGCCGGAGCGTTATCCCAATGGTGACGGTGTCATTCCGCTTACGCGGGCGCGTGTGCGGGGCATAACGCACCTTGGCGGTACGATTATCGGCACCACCAATCGCGGTAATCCTTTTCACTATCCAATGCCGCAGCTTGACGGTACAATCAAAGAACTTGACCGTTCGGGTGAGATTATTGCCGGTTTTGAAAAACACGGCTTCGATGCACTGATTGCCATTGGTGGTGATGGCTCGCTGACTATGGCTAACGAGCTTGCCAAACGTGGCAACATACGCCTTGTGGGCGTGCCTAAGACCATTGACAACGACTTAGAAGGCACAGTCGCTACGTTCGGTTTCGATAGCGCTGTCAGTTTTGCCACCGAAGCGATTGACCGCCTGCACTCGACAGCAGAGTCCCATCACCGCGTCATGGTGGTGGAAGTGATGGGACGCACTGCGGGTTGGATTGCGCTTAATGCAGGCGTAGCTGGAACGGCAGATGTGGTGCTGATTCCCGAAATTCCGTACGATATGAGGCTTGTGGCTGACAAAATTAACGCCCGCGAAGCTGCGGGACGTAATTTTTCGATTATCGTCGTCGCTGAAGGTGCTGTTCCTAAGGGCGGCACAACTTCCGTTGTCGAAAAAGAAGCAGGTAAAGCAGAGCGGTTTGGCGGTTTGGGTGAAAAAATTGCTGCTCAAATCCAATCCCTTACTCAAAAAGAGACGCGCTGCGTTGTGCTTGGGCACCTCCTGCGTGGCGGCACACCGACGGCGTTCGACCGCTTACTCTCGCTTCGTTTCGGTGCTGCAGCAGTGCGGGCATTAGAAGAAGGTCAGTCCGGCGTAGTAGTCGTTCTCGACCCGCCTGCGGTAAACTATATTCCAATTGACCAAGTAGCAGACCGCGTTCGCCACGTGCCTGTTGACTGCGATACGATTTTGACGGCACGAGACTTAGGCATTAGCTTTGGCGATTAAAGATACTTTTTCTACACATTTAGTTTTCACAGTCCTGTTTGGATGTGTTTGCGTTCTTGTTTTCACCACTTTTTCTCACAGTTGTTATGAATACTCGCTTTCTCCGTTTGCTTGTCGGAGTCGCCCTTGTCGTCGGTAGTGTTTCGTCAAACCTTCGGGCACAAGTCCAAGTAAGTCCGCCCTTTCCTACGACCGAAGACAGTGTTACCGTCATCTTCGATGCCACGCAGGGCACAGGCGGCTTGCGCGGCGTTTCGCCTGTCTATGCTCACACGGGAGTCATCACCAATCGCAGCACGAGCAATAGCGATTGGAAATTTGTCGTTGCCCCGTGGGGAACAGCCAATCCTAAGGTGCAGATGACACCACTCGGCAATAACCTCCACAGCCTTTCTTTCAACATTCGTAGCTATTACGGTGTTCCCTCGGCAGACACCGTGCGTCAATTAGCATTTGTTTTTCGTAATGCTAGTGGTTCACAAGAGGGCAAAGGCACAGGTGGCACGGATATTTTCTATCCGGTCTATCCTGCGGGGACGTTTATAGGGCGTATTCTTTCGCCTTCCTCCGGCACATCCTTTTATCAAGCAGGTGATACCTTGCGCTTCCGTGCAGCAACATCACTTGCTGCTACGCTTACTCTCACCGACGGCGACACGCAGCTTGCCCAAACGAGCGGACGCGAACTCACCTACACCTACGTCGTACCGGCTTCTGCTGCTGGTGTGAGCCGTACCGTTCGCTTCACCGCCGCGCAAGGCGGGCAAACATTGAACGATTCACTCACCTTTTTTGTACGTGGTGTAACGCCCGTAGCCGAGCTGCCAAGCGGTGTGCAAGATGGTATCAATATAGTTGACAGCACGACTATTGTGTTGGTTTTGTTCGCCCCAAATAAGCAATTCATCTATGCCATCGGCGATTTCAATAATTGGCAGCCTACTGCAACAAGTTTGATGAATCGTACTCCCGACGGGCAGCGATATTGGGTGCGTCTTTCAGGGCTGACTCCGCGAAAAGAATACGGTTTCCAGTACATCATAGATGGTTCTACGCGCACTCCCGACCCCTACGTGGAGAAAATTCTTGACCCATTCAACGACCCCGAAGTCGTCCGCGATAATCGCTATCCGAACCTGATGGCATATCCCACAGGCAAGACAACGGGCATGGTGGGCGTACTCAAAGCTCCACGTGAGCCATATGCTTGGCGGGCAAATAATTTCCGCCGTCCGGCAGCAAAAGACCTTGTTGTTTATGAAATGCTCGTCCGCGATTTCACCACCCAGCGTACATTCCGCGCCGCGATGGACTCGCTGCAATATCTGAAGCGGCTTGGTGTGAATTGTATTGAACTTATGCCCGTTAGTGAATTTGACGGAAACAACAGTTGGGGTTACAATCCGGCATTTTACTGTGCCGTTGACAAATACTACGGTACGGAAACAAATCTCCGTGAGTTTGTTGATAGCGCCCACGCGCTCGGCATTGCGATTGTCTTTGATGTCGTGTTCAATCATACGACTGGCTCTTGCCCGCTATACCAACTGTATTCGGCAGCACAGAATCCATATTTTAACGTCCAAGCAACGCATCCATACAGTGTTTTTAACGATTTTAACCATGAGTACATCGGGACACAACAGTTCATGGATCGTGTTTTGCAATTTTGGGTGCAACGTTTTCGCGCCGACGGTTTCCGATTTGACCTTTCTAAAGGTTTTACTCAAGTCAATAGCGGAAACAATGTCGCCGCGTGGAGCGCACGCGATACCTCACGCATACGCCTTATCAAGCGTATGTATGACGCGGTGCGCAAGTACGACCAGACTGCATATCTGATTTTGGAGCATTTTGCCGATAACAGCGAAGAAACCGAACTGGCGAACTACGGACTGATGTTCTGGGGTAACTCGGTGTACAATTACAACGAAGCCACAATGGGGTATATTGGTAGTTCTAATTTCAACTGGACGTATTACGGTCAGCGCGGCTGGAAGCAGCCCAATGTGCTTGGTTATATGGAAAGCCATGACGAAGAACGGCTTATGTTCAAAAATATTAAGTATGGCAACAGTAGCGATACCTATACCACACGCGATACCGTGACAGCACTGGAACGAATGAAAATGGCGGCGACCTTCTTTTTCACCATTCCGGGACCAAAGATGATTTGGCAGTTTGGCGAGCTTGGCTATGATTACTCAATTAACTATCCTTCGCTGAGCGATGGTGACCGTCTTACGATGAAGCCTGCTCGCTGGGATTACTACGCAGACCCAAGACGCAGAGCGCTCTATAACGTATATTCGGAACTTACCAAACTCAAAGTACAGCAGCCCGTCTTTTCCAGTGACAGCGTTACTCTGTCGCTTAGTGGCGCGGTCAAGCGTATCGCTATCAATGACCCAACGAATAATGTTATGATATTGGGGAATTTCGATGTACAACCACAAACGGTAACGCCGAATTTTCAGCGTATCGGCACATGGAATGAATTCTACACACGACGTACGCTGAATGTAACAGACGTAAACGCGCCAATCATGCTGCGTCCGGGTGAGTTCCGTCTTTATTCCACTACGCCATTTCCTGCGCCGCAAGCTGGCTTGCTTACCAGTGTCCGTGACGAACCTCTCATTAGCGATGCCATGCCTTCAGCAGCATACCCCAATCCTGCTTCGGATGCATCAGAAATACGCTTCTGGCTGGAAAAGCCCGCCCGCGTCAGTGTGAAAATCTACGACGCTTCGGGACGTGAAATCGCAATCGTCGCTGACGAGAGCATGGGCAAAGGAGAGCAGCGTGTGGTGTGGACAGCGCGGAACGTGCGCGGGAATGAGGTTTCTGAAGGTGTCTATTTCTATCGCATCTTCACGGGTGATACGGCACGGCGAAGCGGTAAAATTGTCATTCTTCGCTAAAAGGCAGAAAATACCGATGGAATAATTATCTTCATAGCGCCGCGATGTAGCCAGCATTGCGGCGTTTCTTTTTATTGGGGTGCTTCTTTTTCGTAGTTTTGCGGCATGAAAACAATTCTCATTTCCCGTACCGATAGCATTGGCGATGTGATGCTCACGCTTCCGCTTTTGGGATGGCTCAAAGAAACATTACCGGAATGTCGGTTGATTTTTCTCTGCGCTGCCTATACGCAAGCAGTCGTGCGGTCGTGTGAATATGTTGATGAGGTTCTGAATTGGAACGAACTTCAGCGACTTCCCGAAGATGAGCAAATACCTCGTGTACAAGAACTCAGTATTGATGCGGTTCTCCACATTTTTCCACGCCCTGCCATTGCAAGGCTGATGAAAAAAGCAAATATTCCTTTACGCGTTGGCACTCGAAATAGGCTCTACCACTGGCTCACGTGCAATAAACTCGTTTCGCTTTCCCGCAAAAACTCATCTCTTCACGAAGCAGAATTAAACATTCGACTTGCCGAGCCGCTTGTGCTAACGGCTTCGTTTCCACCCTTAAACGAACTACACCGATATTACGGCTTTACGCGATTTCCGGCATTACCGAAACATTTTTCTTCGATGCTTGACAAAAAACGTTTTAATCTTATTCTGCATCCCAAATCGCAAGGAAGTGCGCCCGAATGGAGTGAGGCACATTACAAGCGCCTTCTTACGTTACTTCCAGCGGAGCGTTTTAACATTATTCTTACGGGCACAGAAGCCGAGGGCAAGCAAGTGCCAGGCTTGCGAGAGAGTGTACGTGAGCGCGGCGGTTACGACCTTGCAGGACAAACCACGTTGGAAGAACTCATTGGGCTTATAGCACGTGCTAACGGGCTTCTGGCTTCCAGCACGGGACCACTTCACATCGCTGCCGCGCTTGGCAAAAACACGCTTGGACTCTTTGCGCCCATTCGCCCGATGCACCCCGCGAGGTGGCAGCCGCTTGGCGCAAAAGCAAGCGTTCTTGCCCGTGATAAAAATTGCAATGCCTGTCAAGGCGAGAAGCCCTGTGCGTGTATTGATAGTATCACACCGGAGGAAGTCGCTGATGTTGTGATTTCTTGGCTTGAAAGTGAGCAATAATGCGCCTTACCGATTTTCGCCATATTGTTATCATTCAAACGGCATTCATCGGCGATGTAGCGCTGGTGCTATTTCTGGCGGAACAGGTGCGGCGTTTGCACCCAACGACACGAATTACCCTTGTAACCACGCCCGCATCAGCCACATTTGCGCAATACTGCACGGCACTCACGGATGTTATTGCTTTCGATAAACGGGGTGTACATAGAGGATTACAAGGAATTGTCAATCTCGCCGGGCAGCTTCGGCGCGAGGGTGCTGATTGCGTCTTGGCTCCACATCGGTCATTCCGCACGGCTTTACTTGCGCGGCTCTGTGGGGCACATCTGACGGTCGGCTTTGAGAAAAATAGCCTTGCATGGCTTTACAGCAGGCGCGTAAAATATCCGCAGTCGCATGAGATTGAACGTAACGCAGCACTTTTGAGCGTCTTTGAAGATAATGTTGAAGCACGTGCTTATACGCCCACCATCAATGTACCCGAAAGTGTTCGTGCGGCTTCCAAGCGACTGCTCCACGAGACAGGTTGCGAGCGTGGCTTTATTGCCTACGCTCCGGGTTCGGTCTGGGCAACGAAGCGTTGGCGTGAGGAGCATTTTGTGCGGTTGGTGAAATTGCTGCGGAAAAAGGGAAAAAGCGTACTCTTGCTTGGTGGTAAGGATGACGAGGCACTATGTGAGCGAATTGCGACACAAAGCGGCTGCCCATCGCTTGCCGGAAAAACATCGCTGCCGGAGATGATAGCATTGCTGGAAAGTGCTTCGGTACTGGTCTGCAACGATAGCGCCCCAGCCCATCTGGCGGCGCTGGTGGACTGCCCGACGGTAGCAGTCTTTGGTCCTACGGTGCAAGCGTTTGGTTTTGCACCTCGTAGTTCGCGGGCAGTAGTGGTGGAAAATGAACATCTTTCGTGCCGCCCCTGCTCGCCACACGGCACGAACACGTGTCCTCTAGGAACGCACGAATGTATGCGGAGCATAGAAGCAGAACGGGTTTTGGAGGCAATGGAGATGCTTGCTCGGAACGAAAAGTAAGTACAATCACATCGGCTGTTGGTCTTCAGGCAGCATGGATGCTATCACGGCATGAATATGTTTCATCAACATTCGCTCCACAATGCGGTCGTCTTGTTCGGGAGGCGGCACGGGTTTGCCGATGATGACACGGATTGTGCCTTGCTGCAATTCCACCGAATCGGCGCGGAGAATTTTATGTGCATCCACAATCGCCACAGGCACAAGTGGCTTCCGTGCTCGTGCCGCAAGGTGGAACCCCCCGCGCTTAAACTCCTTCAAACGCCCCGTGCGCGAGCGCGTACCCTCTGCGAAAATAATAACCGAAGCACCTTCCTGAATTGCTCCAACGGCTGATGTGATGCTCTCCACGCTGCGTCGCATTTTCTCGCGTTGAATGGGAATAAATGGGCTTGCCATTAGTTCCCAACCCAAAAATGGTATCAACTCTAACGTGCGTTTGTAAATGATGCGGATGCGTCCGCCCAGCGATGGCGCGGTTGCCACCCAAATAGCAGGAATGTCGAAAATGCTGACGTGGTTCGCTACAAAAACATACGTTTCACCTTCTTGTAAGTGTTCGCGTCCTTCCACAACCAGATTGATTTTGGCGATACGCAATATCGTCTCGGCATAGCGTAAACCATGCTTGTAAAATAGCGCGTGCCCCTTATCAAACCACGAAAACGATAACCCGAAAAGCGAGTAACCGATAGTCGTGAGGGAAAGTCGCAGTATTTGCAAAAAAGTTGTAAGCCGCTTCATACCTGCATTTGTTTGATTTATTCGATATTGGTAGCGATGGGAAACCTGACTGTGAAGGTTGTTCCTTTGCCAACTGCACTTTGCACTGAAATTTCTGCACCGAGCCTGTCCACCAGTGTCTTTACGATAGACAGCCCAAGTCCTATCGAATGTTCGTTACCTGTGGGCTGCGCCGAAAGGCGGGCAAACTTCTGGAAGAGGCGCTTTTTGTCATCGTCCGTCATGCCCAAGCCTTCGTCCTGAATTTCCATGCGCACGAAAGCACCATCCGCTATAAGGCGCGTGATTACTTGTGTTCGTGTTGGGGAGTATTTGATTGCATTAGAAATCAAGTTGTCAAAAATCTGCACGATAGCAACTTCATCCGCTTGGATGAAGGGCAATGTACCACTTTCCTCGTATTTGAGAGTAATTTTTTTCTTTGCCGCACGCTCGTCGTAATCGCGGACGATATGCTCAATAATCACGCCTATCTCAATCGGATTCAATTCCAGTGCCAAATGCCCCTGCTCAATAGCATTGGTATCAAGCAGGTTGCTAATGAGTTCCATCATGCCATTGACCGTATGCACGATGTCCTCAGAAGCATCGGTGATGAGTTCTGGGGTGAACGATTCGGCTTGATACGCCATTTTCTCGGCAATAAACTGGATTTTTGAAAGCGGGTTCCGAAGGTCATGCGCTGCAATGCCCAAAAACTCGTCTTTTTCCTTGTTGAGGTCGTGGAGGCGCTTATTCTGGCGTACAAGGCGGAGATGCGTTCGGACTCTTGCCAGAAGTTCCTGGGAGATAAAAGGCTTGGTGATGTAATCTACTGCACCGACCTCGAAACCACGTACAATATCGTCAATCTCCGTCCGTGCTGTGAGGAAAATCACGGGTAAGTCCGTTGTTTCGGGATTCTCCTTGAGACGGCTGCACACGTCAAAGCCATCCATGTCCGGCATTTGAATATCAAGCAGCACCACATCGGGCATATTCGTCGCAATCGCCTCCAATGCGCCCTGACCGCTTGAGGCAACGCTGACACCAAAGCCGTTCTCGCTCAGGATGCTGCCCAATACCTGCAAATTGCGGGGAATATCGTCAACGATGAGAATATGTGCTTCGTCGTGATTTGTCATGGTCGTTGTCAAAAAGAGGTTTATACCAGTCGTAGAATAGGTTTACAGGTGTTCAATCCGCGCAACAATATCGGAAAATTTTTCGAGATGAGCGGGTATTTTTTCCATATCGAAACTCTGCACAAAGCCTTCTAAGCGTTCTCCGTACTCGGCAAGCAGCCCAACGCCGTTGTCTGCGCCAAGTTGCTTCAGGTGCTCGGCAAATTGTTTTGCTTGTTTGTTATTGAAGGTACGCCGAAGTGTATTGCACTGTTCGGTAACGTCACCCCTCAGAAGTGCCACAAGGAGCGGAAGTTTCGCGCGGGATTCGGGAGAAAGCGTGATAGTATCAGCTTTTGCTGAGACATCACTCGAAGCCGCACCCGGAACGGTTGCGTGGTGATACGGCAGGAACTTCATCAGTTCGCTCATCAGTTCTTGCTTCGTGATGGGCTTACGCAAGTAGCCGTCGCAGAGTGTAGCAATTGTTCCCATTTCTTCCTTCATCGCCGAAGCAGTGAGCGCGATAATCGGAATGTGCTTTGTGGCCGGATTGGCTTTAAGGAGCCGTGTGGCTTCGTAGCCGTCCATTTCGGGCATGAGCAAATCCATGAGAATCAGTTCCGGTAGCTCCTCGCCAGCTTTTTGGAGCGCCACTTTACCGTTGATTGCTTCCAGTATTCGGACGTTGGAGTGCGCCAGTAAGCCCTCCACAAGTTCCCGGTTGAGCTGTACGTCGTCCACTACGAGAATGCGCGGATTCTCAAACTGCACGCTGCTCCACGACGCTGCGTCTTCAGGAGCAAGGAGTTTGCCGAGTTCGACGGTCTCCACGCTGCGGAAGGTTGCCGTGAAGCGCGAACCTTTGCCCAGAGCGCTTTCTACGGTAATGTCGCCGTTCATCATTTCCACAAGGCGCTTGGTGATGGTCAAGCCCAGCCCCGTGCCGCCGTACTTGCGGGCGCTTTGCCCTTCTTGCTGCCGGAATGCCTCGAAGACCGCTTGCTGCTGCGCTTCCGGGATGCCGATGCCGGTATCTTCCACTGCGAGCGTCAGCCTGATATGGCGCGGAGTGTCTGCCGGTGCGGTCTTGAGAATGATTTTGATAAAGCCTTTGTCGGTGAATTTTACCGCATTGCCGACCAAATTAAAGAGAATTTGCCGCAGGCGAATCTCGTCCAACATCATGCCGACAGGCGTGGAAACGTCCGATTCTACCAAGAGCTGCAAGCCTTTTTCTTGCAGCTTGGCGGCAAACATCGCCCCGACTTCGCGTATGACTTGCGTGATGTCCACCGGCTCGTACGCAATGTCCATGCGCCCTGCTTCGATTTTGGACAAGTCCAGAATGTCGTTGATAAGCCGCATGAGCGTCTTGCCGCTTGAGGAGACCGCGCTTAGATAACTGCGCTGCTTCTCGCCTTGTACCTGCTCGTGCAGCAATTCGGTAAAGCCCAAAATTGAGTTCATTGGAGTACGAATTTCATGGCTCATATTTGCCAGAAACTCTGATTTTGCGTGGTTGGCGCTGTCTGCCGCTTCTTTGGCACTTTCAAGTTCTTCGGTGCGTTCGGCGACTTTTGCTTCCAGCGTTTCGTTCAGGTTTTGCAAGGTTTCTTCGGCGAGTTTTCTTGCGGTGATGTCGGAAAAACTTACCACACAGCCGTCTTGGAAGCGTGCTACTTTCAGGTTCATCCAGAAATTCAAGCCGTCGCCGTCGTAGTAAAGCTCGGATTCCTCCGGCTTCCCGCTTTCGCTCACGCGCACATAGCGATTGAATAAGCCGTTATGCCGATGCGCCGGAAATTCGCGCAAAAGCGACTGCCCGTGCAATTCTTCCGCTCGGCGTTTTACCATGGTTGCTCCGGCGGGATTACAAAGGAGAAACTCAAAGTCCGTAATCACGCCGTAGCGGTCGCGTACAGCCTTGAAGAGCATGAGACCGTCAAGCGAATTTTCCATTACGCCGCGAATGAGTTCGTCTGCCTCGCGCTGCTTTGCTTCGGAGCGTTTGCGCTCACCAATATCTAAGATAAGACCGTTGAAAACAGTTGCGCCGCTGGCTTTGTGCAAGGTGGGCTTTGCAACACCTTCCCACCAGCGCTCTTCGCCGTTTGGAAGCACATAGCGTCCTTCAAATTGAAGCGGTTTCAATGTGCGCTTGGATTCGCTGAGAGCCTCGTTGAAGCGGGCTTCATCGTCGGGGTGAATCTTGAGTGCGTTTGCATCTGCCGTCCAATCTTCGGGCGCAATGCCGAAAATATCACGCACACGCGGACTGATGTAGTTGAAGCGGCGCGTTCCGTCAGGGCTTTCAGCGAGTTGGTAAATTACGCCTGGCACATTGTCTGCCATATCGCGGAAACGCCTGTCTGCTTCGCGTTCGCGTTCTTCGGCTTTTTTACGCTGGGTGATGTCTTGGGTAAGCAACAGTCCTGCAAAAATCTCTCCGGCGCTATTCCGCACCGGTACGGCGCTTGCGATGAAGGAGCGACCGCCCAGTTGCTGGCTTTCGTGGAGGATTTCTTGTGTGGCAGAATTACCCATCAGTGCCGTGCGGAAAAGCTGTTCATATTCTGCCGCCACGTCCAGCGGGAATGCCTCGTAGAGCGTCGTGCCGCGTACTTCGGGAACACGAAGGCTCATGTCTTTTAAGCCCTGACCGCCTGCAATCAAAAACTCAAACTCATCGTCAAACAAGAAAACCGCACCATTCGGGTAATTCGAGATAATCGTTCGGTAGAGTTCCTCGCTGCGTTGCGTCTCGGCTTCGGCACGTTTACGGCGCGTGATGTTTTGCGTGAGCATGATGATACGCACCACTGAGTCGTTTTCATCAGTAATCGGTACAGCATAGACATCGTACACTTGCTGCCGAAACTCCACCTCCACCGCTATTTTACGTCCCTCCGCGGCTGCTTCTAAGTATGGGCGCAGTGTCTGCTCCAGTTCGGGGCTATAGACCTCAGCAATGCTCTTGAGTGCAGCATTTTCGGTCTGTACGCCACGTGAGCGGACTTCCTCACCGTCCAAAACAAGGAAGCGAAGCTGCTTGTTCAAAATACCCACATCGCCGTTGGGGAAATTCTGTGCCAGAGTGCGGTAAAGCGCCTCGCTTTCGCGCAAAGCAACGTTTGTATCGGCAAGCAGAGCAGTGCGCTCTTGCACTCGGAACTCAAGCGTTTTGTTGAGCGTTTGTGTGTTTTCCATGGAGTGACGAATATTGTCCACCATCACGTTGAAACTGCCCGCCAGTGAGCCGATTTCATCTTTGGAACGAATCTCAACGGACTGGGTAACATCGCCCTCAGCAACCTTCACGGCGGCGGCTTCCAGAGCGCGAATTGGGCGGCTAACGCGCCGCGCAATCACAAGTGCTATCACCAAGACCAGCACCGATGCGCCCGCCATTGCTCCGCCCACCCACTGCACAGAGATCTCGTAGATATCATCGCTCTCACGGCTGGCTCGTGCGCTGCCGCGCGTGGTATAGCGGGCGAGATCCTGAAGTTTTTCGTCAAGTTTGGTGTATATCAGGCGTGCTTCACCCTGCTGAATCACATTCGCTTCTTCTTTGCGGTTTTCCCGCGAGAGTGCAATAAGGCGGGAGCTGGCTTCGGCGTACATAGTGAAAAACCGTGTAATTTCATCGAAGCGCGAGGTCTCGCTTTGGGTGGTAATGTAATTGCGGTAGCCTTGCGACTCTTGCTCGAATCCTGCCGCTTCGTCGCTAACGCGGCGCTCGACTTCATCAAATTTTGTGCTGTCCAGCGTGATGATATGCTTATTCACCCAATACCGATGCTCGGAAAGCCGCGTTTGGAGGTTTGCTGCCCGCGTTACGCTGGGAAGCCATTTTTTGCGGATTTCGGTAGATTTCTTGTTGATTTCCGACATGGTGTACAAGCCGAAAACATTGGTGGCAACAAGTGCCACGAGCGCAAGACCAAAGCCGATAATGAGCTTCGGTGCAATGCGGAGATTATCGAACCACTTCATTGGAGAATGAGGTTTGGTGGATGATGGGCGAACTCACGGAAAAATAGCGAAGATACGGCGTGTATGCAACGGAAAAGCAGCATTTTGTGTATCTTTATGCTATAACTTCTATTTTCTTTCTATGTTGTCTGCTATTTCAATGGTCGAACTCTTCAAAATATGGTTTATCAGCGTAACGATTATTGATGTTATTGATATTCTCATCGTCACTTTTACGTTGTACTTTCTTTACCAAACGGTGAAAAATACCGTTGCAGTGCAGATTTTCTACGCGATTATGGTGATACTGGGAGTATATTTTTTGACAGAGGCATTTCATCTGCGGTTGCTCAATCTTATCTTGCGTACGCTCGGTGGAATATGGCTTCTGGCGTTTGTTGTTCTTTTTTCGCAGGAAATACGGCGCGTATTATTGCTTATTGTGCGGTCTCCGATTTTCAGTGCTTTCACACGCTCACAAATGAACGAAACGCTGGACGAAGTAGCCCGTGCTGCCGTCGAAATGTCGGAAAAGCGCACCGGTGCTCTTGTTGTCTTTGCTCGCTCAACCAATATCAAAATGACCATTGAAACTGGCATCCCGCTTCAAGCGCAGCTCTCCAAGGAACTTCTCGTCTCTATTTTTAACCCCAAGTCACCGCTTCACGACGGCGCAATCGTTATTCAAAATGGTGTGATTGAGGCGGCACGATGTATTCTTCCTCTCACTCTCACCACCCGCTTTCAGGGCAAACACTTGGGAACGCGCCACCGCGCTGCAATGGGCATCTCGGAGCAGGCGGATGTGTTGGTGCTGGTGGTGTCGGAAGAAACAGGCAAAATCTCACTTGCAGAAGAAGGTGCATTTGTGCCAGGCGTGACGGCAGTGAATCTGTACGATATGCTTGCCGAACGCCTCTCCGGCGGGCGAGCACGCGCGCAGGAAAAAGACTTAGCGCTGCTCGTGGAAGAGTTACGCTCAGTTAATATGACACTTACTGGCAAAGCAGAAACCGCCGGAGAAAATACAGGAAAATCGAAGCGCTAGAACAGCAACAGCGCACGACATCAGTAGCGCACTTACGCCTTGAGTTGTTCCTTCAAAAAAGCTATTGTCCGCCCCCATGCTGTTTCGGCGGCTTGTTTGTTGTAGCGGGCTTGGGAAGTGTCGTTGTTGAAAGCGTGGTTTACGCCTTCATAGACGTAGAGTGTATATTTTTTCTGTGCTTTTTTGAGTGCTTCTTCAAATGCTGGAATCCCTGCATTGACGCGCTCGTCCAGCCCGGCGTAGTGCAGCAAAAGCGGTGCGGATATTTTCTCCACATCTGCCGATTTGGGCTGACGACCATAGTAAACAACCCCTGCCTTGAGACTGGTCGCGTTCACCGCCAAATCACCCACTGTGCCACCGCCCCAGCAAAAGCCCATTGCGCCGACGTTGCCGTTGCTACGGTGTTGATTGCTGAAAAACGATATTCCTGCAATCAAGTTCTGTATCGTTTGTTCGGGAAGAAGTTTGCCTATCATTTCCCGTGCAGTGTCCTCGTTCGGTGGCGTTCCACCAAGCGGCGAAAGTAGGTCGGTCGCAATGGCAAAAAAGCCTTCCAGTGCAATACGCCGCGTTACATCTTCAATATGCGGATTTAGCCCGCGATTTTCATGAATAACCAGCACTGTTGGCAGTTTGGAAGCGCCTTTGGGGTTTGCTGTGTACACTTTCACATCTCCCGTTGCACCTTTATAGCTCGTTCGTTCGGTTTCAAGGCGCGCATCGTCGGGTGCAAGCTGCGCGGCGTGGGCTTGGTTTGCTTCCAGCAAGGGTACCAGTGCCATAGCTGCTGCCAGTCCGCCGGTCAATTTAGCGAGGCGTTCCAGAAAGGTGCGGCGGTCAAGCGGTGCGTGGGTGTATTCGTCGTAGAGGTTGATGATGTCTTGGTTCATGGCTTGAAGTATTGATGGTATGGGGTATGTTGAATAGCACATAAAATACACAAAAGCATCGAAAAAACGGAAATCTGAATCTTTGAAAGCGGACATTTTGCTGCTTTTCACGCTTTTTTGTATTTTGCGCCGCTAGAATTTTCCGCCTCTCCATCATATTTTTCGTTGTTTCCCATGCACCATCAAGCCCTCTTTTCTCTGAAATCGCTCCTGAAGCACCTTGAATCCTTTCCTGAACCCTCTGCTGGTGCGCTGGAACGCGCAGGCGAATGGAAGCGAATGATTGACAACCGCAGTGTTCTGACTGCCAAAGAAACTGAGCTCGACGGGCAATTTCTCACGCACTTTTTCAGGGATATTCTCGGCTTCACCGATAACCGTGCTTCAGGCGCATGGACGCTCACTAAAAATCAAACCTCACAGGCGGATAGTTCCGTGCCAGACGGTGTGTTGGGCTTTTTTGCTATGCAAGGGAATGAGAGTGTTTCCCGCGTCTGTGCAGTGATTGAACTCAAAGATGCTTCGCACGACCTCGACAAAGCACAAAAGCGTCAAAATGACAAGCGCAGCCCCGTCGAGCAGGCATTCAGCTATGCACCGAAAGCAGGCGGTGCTTGCAAATGGGTGATTGTCTCAAATTACCTCGAACTGCGCTTGTACCACCACTCCGACCAATCAAAATACGAGCGGTTTGAGCTTTCGCGCCTCACTGAAGCACAGGAGATGAAGCGACTACTCTTTCTCATGCACCGCGACAATCTTTTGCCGTTAGCGGAAAACGAGGCAACGTCACGCACCGAAGAATTTTTTGCAGCACGAGTGAAGGAAGAAGACCGCATCACCAAAGAGTTTTATGCGGAATACAAACAAGCCCGCAACGACCTTTTCAAACACCTGTGCGCGGCGAATCCGACCGCACCGGAACTCATGGTGCTGAACAAAACGCAAAAGCTGCTCGACCGCGTAATTTTTGTGTGCTTTGTGGAAGATAAGGAAATCATTCCCCGACGCACCTTTCGGAGGCTTTTGGACGACGTGAAGCGGGACAAATTCAACCGCAGCGATACAAAAATTTGGGACAGAGTGCGCGGCTTGTTTGCTGCTATCAACGAAGGCTATCCCGAAGAGCATATCAACAAGTTCAATGGCGGTCTCTTTGCCGATGATACGGACTTGGACGCGCTTGTCATCAAGGACAGTGTGCTGGAGCATATCATCGCGCTGGAAAAGTACGATTTTGACAGCGACCTGAACGTGAACATTTTGGGGCATATTTTCGAGCAATCCATCACAGATATTGAAGAACTGAAAGCCTCCATTGCAGG
The DNA here is from genome assembly GCA_937899715.1 of uncultured bacterium. GTDB lineage: Bacteria > Bacteroidota > Ignavibacteria > Kapaibacteriales > UBA4661 > PH2015. Next base: position 156,939 of record CALCNX010000048.1, read on the forward strand.
CGCGGCGCATGATGCAAGCAAAGGCAAACGCAAAAAAGACGGTATTTTCTACACGCCCGAATACATCACGCGCTACATCGTGCAGGAGACCGTCGGCGGGTATTTGGAAGAGCGCAAGGCAGAATGTGGCTTCGGGACGCTTCCGGCTCTCACCGAGACGGATTGGCAAAGCATCAAGCGCGACAAGCGGAATGTTCTCAGTTACAACAAAACGATTCAGCAGCACATTGAAGCATGGACGGCATACCGCGAAAAACTTGCTGCGGTGAAGGTGTGCGACCCTGCCTGCGGAAGCGGTGCGTTTCTGAATCAGGTGTTTGATTTTCTCTATGCCGAAGGGCAGCGCGTGAATACAGAACTGGCGCGGCTGCAACTCGGACAAACCACCACCAGCGACCTCCAGAAAGACATCTTGCAAAACAACATTTACGGTGTGGATGTGAACCCCGAAAGCGTAGAAATCACCCGGCTTTCGCTCTGGCTCAAAACGGCAGACCGCTCGAAAGAACTTACCTCGCTTGACCACACGATTCGCTGCGGGAACTCGCTTGTAGATGACCCAAATGTAGCAGGGGAAACAGCATTTGATTGGGCGGCAGCGTTTCCTGAAGTCATGCAGCAGGGCGGCTTTGATGTGATTGTGGGGAATCCGCCGTATGTGCGACAGGAACTTTTGCCCGAAGCAATGAAGGCGTTTCTTGCCCAAAGCTACACCGTGGCTCACGGCAGCGCGGATTTATATGCGTACTTCATGGAGCAAAGTGTCCGATTGCTGAAAGAGGGCGGTTTGTACAGCATCATTGTTGCAAACAAGTGGATGCGGGCAAGCTACGGTGAACCGCTTCGCCGTTGGATGAAAGCGCAATCGCTGGAGGAAATTATTGATTTTGGTGATTTGCCTGTGTTCGAGGATGCGATTGCCTACCCATGTGTGTTACGGATTCGCAAAGGCGCACCCAAGGAAGAATTTCTGGCTGCAAACCTCACAACGCTTGATTTTGAGAGCCTTTCGGCGGAAGTAGAGCGCACACGTTTTGCCGTGAGTATAGCACAGTTACACAATGAAGGCTGGTCGCTGACCAATAAGGCGGTGAGCGATGTTCTGGCAAAACTCCGTGCCGCAGGTACACCGCTTGGCGAGTATGTGCAGGGGAAAATTTATCGTGGCGTTCTGACAGGCTTAAACGAAGCATTTGTCGTGGATGCCGACACTCGCGCCCGTTTGATAACTGAAGACCCGCGAAGTGCTGACGTGCTGAAGCCGTTTCTCGCGGGGCGAGATGTGAAGCGATATGCAACGCCGGAAGCGGAAAATTATTTGATTTTTGCGCGACGGGGAATTGATATTGCTCAATATCCCGCTATAGAACGCCATTTATCGCAGTTCAAAGACCAACTTATGCCTAAGCCACGCGATTGGCAAGGTGCAGAATGGCAAGGACGCAAGGCAGGAAGTTACAAGTGGTATGAATTGCAAGATGCGGTTGATTACTTTACAGAATTTGAAAAGCCGAAAATCATCGTTCCCGCAATCGTTCAAACCGCATCATACCTTGTGGATATAAATGGATTTTATTCCAACGACAAAACGAGTATTATCGGCGTGTATGACAAAGCCTTACTTGCGGTGCTGAACTCGAAAGCAACAGACTTTTTTATGCACAGCATCGCAGCTACGAAGCAAGGCGGCTTCTACGAATACAAGCCGATGTATTTGGTGCAACTCCCCATTCCACCAATCAATAACACTGAAGCATTGACCGCGCACGTGGAAACGATGACAACGACAAGCAAGAATCTTGCTGACCTCCGCAAGCGTGTACTGACGCTGCTTCTTACTAAAACAGGCATCACCAAAGCCAGCACAAAACTTCAGGAGTGGGACGCGCTCACGTGGGCGGAGCTGGAAGCGGAGTTCAAAAAAGCAAAAGTGAAACTGTCTTTGAACGACCAAGAGGAACTGCTCACCTATTTCGAGCAGAAAAAGGCAGAAGCGGAGCGGCTGAAAACCGTGCTTTCCACGACCGACCGCACGATAGATGCGCTGGTGTACGGGCTGTATGGTTTGACGGCGGAGGAGATTCAGGTGGTGGAGGGGTGGGCTTAAGCAAAAATGAAAAAAGTAAATCACTGAGACACAACAAACAATTAATAAACTGGATATGCAGACACAGAAATACGAAGTATGATGGTGTTCAAAAGAAGCTGATAGTGTGCTTGAGAAAGAAGGCAGCATACTGCCTTGTTGTAGTTTGTCAGCTCACAAAAATACTCCCTAAGTGAGATATTTGGGCAAAATTATTGCGTATGTAGGAAACGTTAGGACACAAATAGGGCAATAAAAAAGCCGCTTCAGAATTGAAGCGGCTTTGAAGATGTTTTGTGTGCCCGGGGCGGGACTTGAACCCGCACGCTCCTTACGAAACTCAGGATTTTAAGTCCTGTGCGTCTGCCGATTCCGCCACCCGGGCAAATACTTTGTACATACCAAGAAATGCAAGCGGAAAACAAGACTGCAAAGATGCGAGATTTTGGGCGAATATGCAATCACTTTTTACATCTCCTTTGCCTTTTTGTACCAAAGGTCGTAGATTGTGTTTTTTCTCTCCATTTTTCACAAAAGCAGAATTCATGCGCCCACTCGAATCTCTTCTCCGAAAACATATTTTGAGCGTGAAGCCCTATTCTTCGGCACGTTCCGAATATCCTGTCGGCAATGCGGAAACTGCATCACCAAGTCTTGTGCAACAGACTTTCTTGGATGCCAACGAAAATGCTTTTGGCTCTCCTAATGGGCTGGCATTCAATGGCAATGCCGTTAATCGCTATCCCGACCCCCTACAAATGACGCTCAAGCGGCGCATTGCCGAAATAAAGGGGCTTTCGCCGGAGCGCATCAATTCGATATTTTTGGGCAATGGTAGCGATGAGCCGATAGACCTCATCATTCGTGCGTTTTGTGAACCAAGTGTTATGACGGCTTCCGGCGACGAAATTCTCGGCGATGAAATTATTATTACACCACCAACCTACGGGATGTATGAAGTAAGCGCCGCTATTCACAACGTCCCTGTGCGTCGTGTGCCGCTTGTGCGAACAATGACTGAGGCAAGTGGTACTTTTGCACTTGATGTTGCATCCATACTTCAGGCTATTACGCCGCGAACAAAACTTATTTTTCTCTGTTCGCCTAATAATCCGACTGCGAATGTCTTTGAGCGAGAAGCGATAGAACGCATCATTGCGGGATTTGATGGTATTGTTGTTCTTGATGAAGCATATATTGATTTTGCGGTGGAGCACAGTTTTCTACCGCGCCTCACGGCATACCCAAATGTCATTATTTTGCAGACCTTTTCCAAAGCCTGGGGCATGGCAGCTCTACGGCTAGGCATGGCATTTGCCGATGAGCGCATCATTGCTGTTTTGAACAAAATTAAGCCGCCGTACAATATCAATATCCTGACACAAGAAACAGCACTGCAAGCGCTCTACCATACCGAATGGAAAGACCGAACCGTCAATACAATAGTGCGCGAACGTGAGCGACTTGCGACGGAGCTGGAGCACATTCATATTGTCGAGCGGGTTTTTCCGTCGGATGCAAATTTTCTCCTCGCCCAGTTTCTGGATGCCCCTGCGGTCTATGCGGCTTTGGTGCAGCGCAATATTATCGTCCGCGACCGCTCCGGCGTTACCTTGTGCGATGATTGCTTGCGTATAACCGTTGGTACGGCGGCAGAGAACAGGCACTTACTCAATGCTTTGGCGGATATTGTGCATTCTCCCAAAAATCACCGATGAAATTATTCGATGAATCGAAGACATTGTGAAGAATTAAGCCGCAGAGCCGGAGTATTAAAGCATAAGCAGCAATTTATACTACTCACGCACACAATCTAAAACGCAAAGCGGTTCTTTCCCATTGCGGAATTCCTGCCGCACGACGACTCCGCCCTGTCCAACAACTTTGGTCTTAATACCGGCAGCATGAAGCAGCGTCAAGGCACGGCGGACGCTCATACCGCGCACATCGGGTATGGTCGCGGCGGTGATTTTTTCGGCAACAAAATCCGGCTGCAATGTACCAACCGGAATCTCTGCCCCCGATTTGACTTCTGCACCGGGCTTGATTTTCTGGCTACTGATGATGATTGAGCCTGTTTTGGGATTCGGGGAAATGGGTTTCAATTTCAAACCGAGGTTTTGTGCAATGTCCAGTGCATCAGCCCACATCAGCCCGCGCAGGTCGGGCACTTCTACCGTATTGGTTTCTTTGGGATTGCTTGTGACAGTATCGCTCGAATGAGCAATAGTGGTTGTGCCGCTTACAGAAACCAGCCCCGACGAGACAAATTTTTGTGCGATACGCTGAAAAATAGGTGCTGCCACATCGCCTCCATAATACCCCTTGCGCGGCTTATCCATTCGCACCACTATAACCACTTCCGGCTTATTTGCCGGAAAATACCCCACAAACGAACCGTTGTAATCCCGCTTAGAATACTTTCCTTCCGTGATTTGCTGCGACGTTCCCGTCTTTCCTGCGATTGCCAAGCCCGGTATTCGTGCGGGCATACCTGTTCCGCGTTCCACCACGCCACAAAGCAGTTCCGTCATGGTTGTTGCCGTCGCCTCCGATACCACGCGGCGAACGCGCTGTGGCTCAAATACTTGCACGTCCTCGCCTTGAGCATTGATAATGCGCTGCACCAGAAAGGGCTTCATCATCACGCCGCCGTTTGCGATGGTTGCGTAGGCATTAGCAAGTTGCAGCACGGTCGAAGAAAGCTCGTAGCCGTGCGCCATGTAGGTCTTTGTCGTATAATCAAATTCATGCGGCTTCTTCACGGTACCACGCACTTCGCCCGGCACATCAATTCCCGTAAAAATACCAAAACCAAAATCGCGCGTGTATTTGTAAAACTTGGGAGTAGCAATTCGTTGCGCAAGCGTGGACATCACAACATTACTCGATTTTTCCAGTGCCCGTGCAAATGTTACCGTCCCGACAGGGTGTTCGTCGCGTACCACCACCACACCATCCCGCCCGGTAATAGTCTCTGCACCCGTCACCATCTCGCTTGGCGTAATTTTTCCTTCTTCCAAAAGCGCAGCAGCAGTGATGAGTTTGAAGGTAGAGCCGGGTTCGTAGGTGTCGGTGAAGCACGCATTCCGTGTGAGTTCGGGTGTGGCGCTGAGGAGATTATTGGGATTGAAGGTGGGATAACTTGCCATAGCAAGAATTTCGCCTGTTGCGGGATTGAGCGCGATAACCGAGCCGGAGACAGCCTCAACACTTTCCACACCTTGCTTGAGTTCATTTTCGACAATGGTTTGCATATCCATATCAAGCGTCAGCACAAGCGAGTATCCGGGCTGTGGTGCAAGCATCGGCGCGTCAGGTACGGGGCGTTTTTTGCCGCGTCCGTCGCGCTGGAGAAACATATAGCCATTTTTGCCCGATAGCACAGAATCCCAACCAAGCTCAAGTCCGCTTGCACCTTGACTGTCAGAATTCGTGAAGCCTAGTATTTGCGAGGCAAGAGAGCCATAGGCAAAGCTCCGTCGTGGTTCGCGTATTTTGATAAGCCCCGATGCCTCAAGGGTGTCCAGTGTAGCATTCATCACGCTTGAAGGGGAATCAATAGCTCGCTCAAGCCAAATAAAACGAGAAGATGTATTGCGAATTTTTGTAATGTAGCTTTCCACCGACTTGCCCGTCACGGCGGCAATAGCCCGAAAAACACGGAGTGTATCGTCAAGCATCTTGGGGTCAACAGCGAGCGACGTTTTTTCAACGGTTGTGGCGATAAGTCGCCGTTTACGGTCGTAGACCTTCCCACGCTCGGCTGCCAACTCAATTTTGGATTCGTACTGCTTCCGTGCAATGTCCTGATAGTAATCGCTGCGAATCACCTGAATCATAAATAACTTCGCCAGCACGAGCACAAAAGCAAGCAGGAACACCATAAAGATGAGCTTCACTTTAGCATTCATGCGGCGTGTTGTGCGGTCATCGCGCTCAGGTGCTTGCCCGACGGTTGCATCTCGAAAGGTTTGCTCCGGCGGTGCATTGCGCATATACTCAGGGTCTATCGGCTGAATCATGGCAAAGAAAATTCAGGAAGGAAAATTCAGTAGCGGTGTTTTTTTATGCCCGAAGCGCACTGCTGCTGTGCGCTTCGAGGAGGAAACGGCTCTGTGTACGGGAAATTTATTTCTTTATCTGCTGCGCTTGCTCGACCATGAGTATCCACCATGGTTTGCTGTAATCAACTTTGTTAGCAGGCACAACCACAGCTTCTTTTGGAACATCGAACATCTTCCAAAAGTTCTTTTTGTAGGTTGCGTCAAGAATTTCAAAGGATTTTCCTTTTTCCTTGTCTTCGAGAAACTTCTTATATGCGCCAATTGGCTCAAAAGGATTTGCCTGCTTCATCACGACTGTTCCGCCAAATTGCTTGTACAGCGACTGGTCGAATTTCCAGACCTGCACCGTGCGCTGTGCAAAGTCTTTTTCCTGCTGCGAAGGGTCGGGGAGCGGCTTGGAAAGCTGATTGAGCGCATCTTGAAATTGTTTCTTGAGTGCTTCGCCTTGCTGCTTTTGCTGGGCTGTCAACTGACCACCTTGCATCTGAGCATTGAGCTGCTGAAGATTTTGCTGAAATTGCGTTTTCTGCATTTCACGTGCTTTTTTTGCATAGTCGAAGAACGTGGTTACTTCATTGGGAGCAACGATAATATTTTTTTCTTTGAGAAATTGCTGTTGAAGCGGTTCCCAGATAAGCGCCGCCATTTTGACGTAGCGTATTTGTGTCAGCCATTCGTTGTATTTGCCCTTCAGTGCTTGTTTTGCTTGCTGCTTCGTTTTGTCGTCAGGTTCGAGTTGTGAAGCGACAATGGGTTGCTGCAAAACTCGTGCAAGTGGTTTTTCGGTCGAAGCGGCAGGCGCTTTTTGCGCTAATGCCGCCAAAGGCATAGTAAAAAGCGCGATAAGAACGGAAAAGAGTGTTGATTTCAAGAGGTCTCCAAAAATAACGGTCAGAGAATAACGATAAAAAGTGCCGTGCCGGACAAGTGAACTGCGAAGGCAAGCGGATAGCGCTAAGTTACAAATTTTTCGCCAAAAAACGTTGCGGCAAAATGGCAGGATTGTCGTAGACATATCAAGCGTAGGAAGCAGTACCGTTTTGGGTTGGAGATAAAAATACGCTTGCTATGTCATAAAATTTTCCCATTTTAGCGGTCTTGTTAATTCAACGTTGAGCGGCTGCTTCTTATGGTTTCATTCTTGTCTGATGTACAATTCGTATAAAGACTTGCGATTTTTGGAGAAACGCGCGAAGCCAAAGAAATTGCCTTTCCGGCAATGTGAAAAGAACGTCGCACTATCAACGAATCTCCACTTTCTTTTTTTCTATTCAATCATGTCCAATTACACAGGACCCAAAGTCCGCCTTTCCCGGAAACTTGGCATCGCATTGACCGCCAAATCCGGCAAAATCATGGAGCGCAAGCCTAATCCGCCCGGACAACACGGTGGAAATAAGCGCCGCGCCAAAGTCTCCGACTACGGCAAGCAGCTCTTTGAAAAACAACGTCTCCGCCTTCAGTACAACGTCCATGAGCGCCAACTGCGCCGCTACGTTGACCAAGCGCAACGCTCTCTCGGCAATACCGGTGAAATTCTCGTGCAGCTGCTTGAGTCTCGCTTGGATGCTGTCGTTTTTCGTGCAGGTCTGGCTCGCTCAATATATGCTTCGCGCCAGTACGTCACGCACGGACACATTTTGGTCAATGGCAAGCACGTGAATATTCCTTCCTATCGTGTCAAAATCAATGATGTGATTACCGTCCGCGAAAAAAGCCGCAAACTCGTCTGCTTCCAAGAAGCTATCCGCACTTCCGCGCCTCCGGCATACTTAGAAGTGTCGAAATCGAACTTGAGTGTGAAAATGCTCTACGTTCCGCCGCGCGAAGAGGTGCCGATTATCTGCGAAATGCCGCTTGTTGTTGAGTATTACTCACGGTAATAGTTGAGTGCCCTTCACTGGAAACTCCAATAGCAGATTCGACCAAAACTGAAAATAAAGCAAAATGCGCATTTGACGATGTATGAATATCTGTCGAATGCGCATTTTGTTTGGGTACTGTATGCTTTAGTACGAGCAAAGTCTAAAGCATCAGTGCAATGGGGATTTTCTGAAGTATCGCACTACGCTTGCCTAACAATGACGGTTTTCTGAGTGCTCGCGACATCTATGTAATTGCTCTTACTTCATAATAAAGATGACCGGAATACTAACCCAGCACGTTACGGGCTGGCTGTTTTGCAAAGCGGGTGTAAAGACCGATTTCATAATTGCTTTCGTGGCTGCCGGGTCGAGCAGGTCAGAATCGCTGCTCTGAACACTACATTTTATTGGAATGCCATTTTTACCGACCAGAACCCGCACCAGAACTTTGCCTTGTATGTTTGCTCGACGTGCAATATCGGGGTATTCTACGCGGCTTTGCAGTTCTTTAATATCGATATACGGTTCTTTTTCAACCGGAACAAATTCATACATATCCGGTGTTTCTTCATCATCTCGAACTTCAATTTTGACATCGTCATTTGCCAGCCCTAGTATACCTGTATCTGTACCGTCGCCGCCTTTAGTCGATGCCCGCGAGATTTGGTCAATATTTGCAAAATCTTTCACATCCGGTGCGACAAGTGCGTCAGGTACTGGCACGGGCGTACCCGCACGAGCCGCTGGTCCGTGATTGTCTGTGGGCGGCGGTGGGGGCGGAACCGCTAAGGGGTCGCTTGCAGCAGGCGGCGGAGGCAGTTTCGACAAATGAATTATTGCCGAATTGAACTGCCTTCCTCCCTCTGCGTTTGCTTTCACAACAAGCCATGTAGCATATCCGCCAAGCAGAATGCCTGTAAACGCCAGTGCAGTTACAAAGCCAACAAGAGCAGCTTTTGTTCTGAAGCGCTGAATCTGCACAAAACTATACGGTTTCCAGCCAAATTTTTCATTTTCGCGCTCCTCTATAAACAACAGCATTTTCGGTACTTCGTGTCCGTTTACTATTGCCGCCTCGCTCACCGAACGATAGTCTTCCTTTGTAATAAAGGCGTGCTCTATTGCTGGTAAAGCTCTCATCATTGCAGGTGTGGGCGTTACAGTTTTTCCAAGAATTGGTTTCTTGTTTGCTTCGCCATTTCCACCTGCGTGATTGTGCTTATATTCTGCACAGATTGTTTCTTGCGGAATATTCGTCGTCCCGGCGACGGTCTCTTGTGCGTCGTCAACGACTGGTTGCTCGTATGTCGTTTCCATTGCCGTACCCTTGCAAAGATGAAGTAGATAAATTATTGTTTTATAGCTCGTAAATTTTTTTTTGACTTTGGATTTAAGAGTCTTTTGTCTTAATTAAAATTACAGAAAATATTTTATTCTTGCAAATAATTCGTCCTAAGCCAGTTCTTATCAGCACTTCGGGCAATGGTAGGTAGGTGCTTTTTGAGGCATTGTATATTTTTAAGTTTTGCGGTTTCGTTACGTTTCCTTCC
>CALCNX010000049.1 GCA_937899715.1 uncultured bacterium
CGCGTGATGGCTCATCACGGGGCTTGCAAACTATCCAAAAATACAAGTTAGACCGCGATGACTTGAACCTTCAACGAATGCGTGCATTGCGTGAATTTGATAAACGCCTCATTTCCTTACAACGGCGACTAATTGCAGAAGGCAGAAAATCATTAACGAAAACAGAAAAAGAGATTTTGGAGAGTTTTAAGCAGGCAGAACGCCCGTTTTCCCTTATGTTTGCGTACTACATCAGCCAACAAGATTTATAAATTTTTTCACTCTAACACTCCACCATGAGCGACCTCAAATCCATCGAAAACCTCGCGCAAAGCGTCAAATCTATTCGCAGCGAAATTTCTAAAGTTATTGTCGGGCAGGAAACCATCGTCGAGCAGCTTCTTGTAACGCTCTTCGCGCGTGGGCATTGCTTGCTTGTCGGCGTGCCGGGTCTGGCAAAGACACTCCTTATTCGCACCCTTGCCGACTCTCTCGACCTCAAATTTAACCGTGTCCAGTTTACACCCGACCTCATGCCGAGCGACATTACGGGCACGGAGATTATCGAAGAAAATATGTCCACCGGGCACAAAGATTTCCGCTTTATCAAAGGACCAATTTTTGCCAATATCGTCCTTGCTGATGAAATCAATCGTACTCCGCCCAAGACACAGGCTGCTCTGCTGGAAGCTATGCAAGAGAGCAATGTCACGGCAGGCGGGCAAACCTACAAACTGGATGCGCCATTTTTCGTGCTTGCCACACAGAACCCAATTGAGCAAGAAGGCACATACCCGCTTCCCGAAGCACAACTTGACCGCTTTATGTTCAATCTTTGGTTGGACTACCCTTCGTTTCAAGACGAAGTAAGTATTGTCAAAAACACTACCTCCGGTTACAAACCTGACGTGAAACCTGTCCTGACAGCAGAACAAATCATGCAATATCAAGATTTGGTGCGCCGTGTGCCTGTGGCGGATAACGTTGTCGAATTTGCAGTCAAACTCGTCCACGCTACGCGCCCCGCACCGCAAAGCACGGTCAAAATCGTTAAGGATTTTCTCAACTATGGTGCTGGTCCTCGCGCCTCGCAATATCTCATTCTTGGCGCAAAGACTCGTGCGGCACTGCTGGGCAAGACCGCGCCGGATATGGATGATGTTCGGGCTGTTGCCGTGCCGGTGTTACGCCATAGAATTGTGGCAAATTTCAACGCCGAAGCTGATAACGTTTCGACTGTTGCAATTATCGAACAGCTTCTCAAAGAAATCGCTTAAACGCCTCTTCCAAGTCTTGCTTTCATCATTTATACTTTATCCTTCTCTTCATGAGCAGTCCGGCAAAACATTTTGGCTTTGTACGCATGGCGGTTTGTGCGCCGGAATTGCGCGTGGCAGACGTTGCCTTTAATACCGAGCGAATCCTTGACGCGGCGGAACGCGCCGAAGCGCTTGGCGCTGACGTTCTCGTTCTTCCTGAACTTTGCATTACCGGCTATTCGTGTGGAGATTTGTTGTATCAAAAACTGCTTTTAGACGAAGCAAAAAAAGCACTCCTTCATATCGCCGAAACGACCTACGAAAAGAAGCTGGATGTGGCTCTCATTGTGGGTTTGCCAATGGCGCTGGACGGAAAAAACTTCAACTGCGCAGCTTTTATTGCACGAGGCGAGATTAAAGGTCTCATTCCCAAGACGTATCTGCCGGGCACAGGCGAGTTTTACGAAGAGCGTTGGTTTTCCTCCGCTCGCGATACGACGCGAACATCGGTATTGCTCGGCTGGCGCGATATTCCCTTTGGAGCTGATTTGCTCTTTCGTCCCGAAACGATGCCGGACTGTACGATTGGGGTGGAGATTTGCGAGGATGCTTGGGCTGCCATCCCACCGAGCGCAAATCAGGCATTGAACGGTGCGACGATTCTTGTCAATCTTTCTGCCAGCAACGAAGTTTTAGGTAAGTATGAATATCGTCGAATGTTGGTACAGAGCCATTCCGCACAATATCTGGCAGCGTATTGCTATGCAGCAGCAGGCGCGGGCGAGTCCACAACCGACCTTGTGTTTTCGGGTCATTCGCTCATTGCAGAGAATGGAACCCTCTTAGCAGAAACTGAGCGCTTCCGATTCGACACACAAATTGCTGTTGCCGATGTAGATGTACAGCGCCTTACAGCCGAGCGATTGAAAAATAACACCTTTGGCTCGTCTCGCGCCAGTGCGCCTGCTCGCTTTATCAATTTCGAGTTTGAAGATTTTTCGCGACCGGAGGCAGAGGAGATGAACAAACTTTATCGCCCGCTCTCGCCAACACCATTTGTGCCGCAAGACACTGCGCTCCGCGAGGCGCATTGCTACGAGGTATTTTCCATTCAGACCACAGGGCTGGCAAAACGCCTGAAGCACACAAACACAAAAACAGTGGTCATTGGCGTTTCCGGCGGTTTAGATTCGACGCTTGCACTGCTTGTGTGCGCAAAAGCATTCGATATGCTGGGTTTGCCCAGAAGCGGCATCGTTTCTATTACCATGCCGGGCTTTGGCACTACCGAGCGCACACGTGGCAATGCCGGGCATTTGGCAGAATTCTTGGGAACTACATTACGAGTCATCCCCATCAACGACGCTGTACGTCAGCATTTCCGCGACATTGGGCATGATGAAACCGCACACGACATCACCTACGAGAACGCGCAGGCACGCGAACGGACACAAATTTTGATGGATGTGGCGAACCAAGTGGGCGGATTGGTCATTGGTACAGGTGATTTATCAGAACTGGCTTTGGGCTGGTGTACCTACAATGCCGACCAAATGTCTATGTACGGTGTCAATGCCAGCATTCCCAAAACTCTGGTACGCTTTATTGTGGAATGGTGCGCCGACCACGAATTTTCGGGTACGACGGCGGATGTATTACACGATATCTGCGCTACACCCGTCTCGCCGGAACTGCTTCCGCTCAAGGACGGCGGCACACAAACGCAAGAAACCGAAAAGACCATCGGACCTTACGAACTCCACGATTTCTTCTTGTATCATTTCGCTCGTTTTCAAGCACCGCCGCGCAAAATCATGTTTCTTGCCCGTCATGCCTTTGGTGCGAAATATGACACGGCAACGCTTCACAAATGGCTGAGTATATTCTTTCGGCGCTTTTTCACTCAACAGTTCAAGCGCTCTGCTATGCCGGATGGTCCGAAGGTTGGCACGGTTGCTCTCTCGCCACGTGGCGACTGGCGTATGCCAAGCGATGCCGCCGTAGCGCTTTGGACAACAGAATTAGAGCGTATTGGTCAAGAAATTGCGCAAACGGTTGCATAGAATTCACAATTTCTCATTTCTATTTTTTCTCCCAAATCCATGTACGAATTTCTCACACAACACTCCCTGTATGTTGTTTTGCTGGTTACGTTAACCGTCTGGACAGGTATTGCATATTATCTTTTTCGCCTTGAGCGCACCGTCACAAAATTACAGGAAACATCATCCGGCACGTATTCAGAACGTAGCTGATAGCTACTTTTCGTGCTAAAAAGTTTCTTTTGAGGAGACGCAAAAATGCTTGCGAGACGGCTTTTTTTTCCTATATTTCGCGCCAAATAAATTCTTCACATTTTGAGTGTGTGTTCGAGAGCGTGTTCCCACCTCTCTATTTTTTCACGCGTTTCCGTAACCATTATGGCATTAGCTACACCAGAACAAACTTTTCCAAGCCCAAACAACGTGGAGGGGCAAAAAGAGTCACAGTTTTTCGGTCATCCACGCGGCTTATCAGTGCTATTTTTTACCGAATTTTGGGAACGATTCAGCTTTTATGGGCTGCGAGCAATTTTATTGCTCTTCTTGACTGCACCCGCTGCAATTAGTGGGATGGAGTTTGATATTACCACTGCCGGCTTTGTCTATGGGCTTTATACCTCTATGGCATATCTGGCAAGCGTACCGGGTGGCTGGATAGCGGATAATTTGATTGGTCAGCGTCGTGCCATTATGTACGGTGGCATTCTTATATCGGCAGGAAACCTTGCACTTTCAATGCATGGCACACAATTCCTTGTTATTGGCTTAACATTGGTGGTGATGGGAACAGGATTACTGAAGCCCAATGTGAGCGCCATTGTCGGTGGCTTGTACTCCCCCGATGAGTCGGCAAAGCGAGATTCAGGATTCTCGATTTTCTATATGGGCATCAATCTTGGTGCATTTGTCGCACCGCTTATTGTTGGCGGTTTAGGAGAACGCGTAAATTGGCATCTCGGCTTTTTGGCGGCATCTATTGGTATGGCAATCGGCGTGGTGTGGTTTCGTTTTGGTGCAAAGCACTTAGGTCCAATTGGTCATCTTCAAGCAAGCCCAGAAGCTATCGGCAAGGCAAAACGCACTCTTATCATAGCTTGCATCGGTCTAGCTGCAATTAGCGCAGCAGTCGCAGCCGCACATTTTTCGGGAATATTTACGATAACTATTCTCACAATGCGGGGCTTCTTCAATATTGCATATGTTGTCATTCCGCTCGCATTCTTTGGAGCTGTTTTTGCCGACAAAGCACTAACCATTGTTGAAAAGAAGCGCTTTATCGTGATTGCAATTTTCTTCATGCTCTATGCCGTCTTTTTGGGTTCCTTTGAGCAAGCTGGTACCACGCTGACTCTCTTTGCTCGTGACTCAACTGACCGTATGCTGTTCGGCACCACTCTCCCTGTTTCCTATTTTCAGTCTCTTAACGCAATGTTCATCGTAATTTTTGCATCGGTTTTTGCGTTTATTTGGATAAAACTGGGAGATCGCCAACCCGCAAGCCCCATGAAATTTGCTATCGGCTTGATACTCACCGGTATTGGCTTCTGGGTGCTATCAGTGGGAGCAGGATTTGCTGCTTCCGGCACGAAGGTAAGTCCTTTATGGCTTGTTGTGGTCTATCTTATTCACACCTTTGGTGAACTTTGTATCAGTCCTGTGGGATTGAGTAACATCACCAAACTCGCACCCTCTCGCTATGTGAGCCAAGCAATGGGCATCTGGTTTTTGGGCGCATCGCTTGGAAACTACATTGCGGGGCAGGCAGCGGGATTCATCGAAAATTCATCTGCAACGCAAGTATTTTTCATTGTGTTCTGTATTTGTTCCGGCATTGGCGTTGTTATTGCCATTGTTTCCAAGCCAATCACCAAACTCATGGGCGGTGTCAAATAAAGTAGCTATCCGGTAGGACTTTACCACGCCGCCCCATTGCAGAATAGTCAGTGGGGCGGTTTTTGTTTTTTGTCCACTGGAAACACCTATCCAAATGGCTTCATATCACGACATCACAAAAAAATGTTTGAAAATATTGCATACTTTCTGCAATTTGGAAGTTTGCTTGACACTTCCCTGTCAATAAATCATAATTTCGCGCTTCTTGAGATTTAAGTACGTATCAGCGCACCGTTACGACACATTCGGAACCATTCCTCTATGGCACTTGGCATTTTCTCCAACGACATTGCAATTGACTTAGGTACAGCAAATACGCTTATTTGGGTAAAAGGAAAAGGCATTGTACTGAACGAACCATCCGTTGTAGCGTTTGACCGCGTGAGCAAACGCATCGTCGCTATCGGGCACGAAGCACGATCTATGGTGGGCAAGACACACCGCGATATTCAGACCATTCGACCGCTTGAGGACGGCGTAATTGCCGACTTTGAGATTACCGAGGGAATGCTTCGCGCATTCATTCGCAAAATTTCCCCACAATGGCAACCCGCACGACGCATGGTTATATGCGTTCCTTCCGGCATTACTGAGGTAGAAAAACGCGCCGTCCGCGATAGTGCCGAACACGCCGGAGCAAAGGAAGTATATCTCATATCCGAGCCAATGGCAGCCGCTATCGGCATCAATCTCAACGTCGCCGAGCCTGTAGGCAACCTTATTGTGGACATTGGTGGCGGCACAACCGAAATTGCTCTCATTTCGCTTTCCGGTATTGTAGGACACGAATCCATACGCGTTGCCGGCAATGAAATGAGCGATGCGATTGTGCAATATTTCAAGCAAAATTACAACATCCTTATCGGTGACCGCACAGCCGAAATGATTAAATGTCAGGTTGGCTCTGCTGTACCATTTGCAGAGGAAGTAGATATTGAAGTAAAAGGACGCGACCTTGTGGCAGGCATACCGCGCATGATTCGCGTCAGCTCAATAGACATTCGGCAGGCACTCAATCCGACAATCAATGAGATGATAAGCGCCATTCGGACGCTCTTGGAACGTATGCCGCCCGAACTTTCCGCGGATATTTTCGACCGAGGTATCATGCTCACCGGCGGTGGTGCACTCCTGAAGGGCTTAGATGAGCGGATTCGACTTGAAACCAATCTACCTGTCCATGTGGCTGAAGATCCTTTATCTGCCGTTGTGCGTGGTACAGGCAAAGTGCTGGAAAATATCGACGAATACTCGGCAGTTTTGATAAAAAATCGCCGCTATTAAGAGAAAACCAGACTGATTTTTTTGAGTGATTTTTCACAACCATTGGCATAACTGATGAAGTGTACCTCAGGTCTTGTTAGAAAATAAACAATAATACCAAAGCGCGGACAGCAGCAAAAATCTTGCTCTGACGCGCTTTCGTTCACTTCAGACGTAGCATCAACGTTATCCACAGTTTTCCCACAATCGACAGAAGCGACAAGCAATGATCCGCATTATCGAACTACTGGTTCGCTTCAAAGAATACGTCGTGCTGTGCCTACTGGTCGCAATGAGTTTTTTACTTATGACCTTCGGCAGCGCTGCAAAACTGCGCGGTTTTCGTATTATCTTGATTAGTGGTGTGGGACTGCTGCAAGAATCCTTGGCATGGCTACCGAATCCGCTGACAATTTTGAGCGATAATGCCGCGCTCCGTGAAGAAAATTATCGCCTTAGTCGTGAAGTTGCGCAAACGCGCCGTGCTATTGCCGAAAATGATCGTTTTCATGCGCTCTTGCAATTCCGCGATTCTGCTGATTTTGCGGTGTTCCCGGCTCGCATAGTCGGTCGTATCATGGACAAATCTCGTTACTATCTCACCATGAACGCCGGAGCACTTGATAGCGTGTTTACCGGTATGCCGATTTTGAATGAAAAAGGCTTGGTGGGATTTGTGTTCTCGTCTGCACGGCACCATTCCATCATTCAAACCATTTTAGACAAAGACACCCGCATTGCCGCAAAAGTAGAGCGTAACGGCGTTAACGGTATCGTCGCATGGGAAGGTGGAACGGCGCTGTATCTGACAAACATTGCCAAAACCGAGGATGTCAAAGAGGGCGATATGGTGGTAACATCGGATTACAGTAGTCGCTATCCGGCAAATATCGTTATTGGGCGGATTGCCGAGAAAAGAGACGAAGCGACCACACTTTTTTGGAAACTCCGCATAGAACCTGTTGTACATTTTTCCTCGTTGGAATATGTTTTTGTAGGCTTGCAAACTCCGAATGAAGAGCAGCAAATGGTGGAAGAACTCTTGGAAAAGCGTCTCAAAAAAGGTGACGTGAACCGCGAAACAAGCACCCGCGCCCGCGAAGCTATCCGCGATGCAAACCGATTGAACCGCGAAGCTACGCGCGAAGCGGCAAAGGAAGCAGAGCGTCAAGCGGCACGAGATTCCATCAAAAACGCCCGTGAGCGTCAAAATGCTCCGAAAGATTCAAGCGACGAAAATTAAGTATGAAGGCAACGACACACATTCAGCCCTAGGCAACAAATTATCGAAGCAACACGTAACCAAATCACTGTGGAATTTTTTCGCTCACAAACGCCCTTTGCTGATAACGAAGCCCTGATGAACAATCCGGTTTTGCGTTATCTTGCCTACGCAATAGCAGCACTGCTGCTATCGGTTGCAACGGTCGTGCTTGTACCGTTTATTGCCATTGACGGCATTGTGCCGGATGTGATGCTCATCTGGGCAATTTGGGTAGCGCTCAATGAAGGGCAGATGATTGGTATGGTGGCGGGCTTCGGTTCAGGGTTGCTTTTTGATGTTGTCTCAGCAGATGTTATTGGCTCGAATGCCCTTGCAAAGGTCGTAGCAGTCTTTATTGCCGGGTATTTTTATCTTGAAACCCGTGAGCGTGAAATAACGGGCAGTTTGCGCTTTCCGCTTATCATTGCTCTCTGCGCCACAGTCCACAATGTCATTTATTATTTCTTTTATCTACGTCCCACAGAGATTGATTTTGTGCAATTCTTTATTCGTTATGGGCTGCTGACAGCGCTCTACACAACAATTCTTTCTCTAATTCCAATGTTGATTACTTCACGGCAAAAAGACTAAACGCCTACCCATTCTGAATTTTTGCCTTTCCTCAAGCATGAACTATTCACTAACATCGTCTGCACCCGCACCAATACCAGTCGCACATTTGTTCGCTCCCTTGGATGGACATTTATTGCGACTCCTGCGCAGCCTCCGCCCGGACGATTGGTCAAAGCAGACTCTTGCAGCGAAATGGACGGTCAAAGACGTAGCAGCGCATTTACTGGATGGGAACGTCCGTGTGCTTTCCATGCAACGCGACGGCTACTTTGGCGTTTCAATGCCCGCAGCAGCGCAAGGTTCGTATTTGGGATTAGTAGATTGGCTGAACAGTCTCAACCACGAGTGGGTACAAGCCGCACAGCGCCTTAGCCCCGATGTACTTATTCTCTTGCTGGAAGCAACAAGTTACCCAACCAATGCGTACTATGAGTCCGTTGACCTCTGGTCAGATGCACCTTTTCCTGTTGATTGGGCAGGTGAATCGAAAAGCTATCAATGGATGCACCTTGCCAGAGAATACACGGAAAAATGGCACCATCAGCAGCAAATACGCGAGGCAGTCGGGCAAACGGCAGAGCTTATGACACGAGAACTCTTCTATCCTTGCATTGATACCTTCATGCGCGGACTTCCGCACACCTATCGGACGGTAAGCGCACCCATTGGAACACTCGTTCATGTCTGCGTTACGGGTGAGGCAGGTGGGCGATGGATACTGGAACGCACCAACGACGCATGGGTGCTATCGCCGAGCGCTACGGCTCAACCGACCGCAATACTCAGTCTTCCGCCGGATATAGCATGGAAAGTATGCACCAAAGGCGTATCGCTCGAAACAGCACGAAAACACGCCCATATTACGGGCGATACCGAACTGGGCGCACACGCGCTCACGATGGTGTCAGTGATGGCACAACCACGAGAATTTGACGTAAATAATTGATTTCACCCGCGAGCAGTTGCAAGCAGCATTGCGACCGCTCACTTTCTAACCATTCTTTTTTGGATAGTGTTGAATGTTGGGTGTTGAGTTTTGAGTGTACCCGTCGTTGGCAACCTTTGCCAGCACGGATATTGTATACTCAGCAACTCAGCACTCAGTACCCAAAATTCGACACTCTCCCCTATCTTTCGTCATACCATGTATTTATCACAAATTGAAGTCGTCGGCTTCAAGTCCTTTGCCGTCAAAACGCAGGTGAAGTTCACACCCGGCATGACGGCTATTGTCGGACCGAACGGTTGCGGTAAAACAAACGTTGTGGACGCGCTCCGCTGGGTCTTGGGCGAGCAAAAAGCCTCCACGCTCCGTTCGGACAAAATGCAAGACGTGATTTTCAACGGCACCAAAAACCGCCGCCCGCTTGGGCTTGCGGAGGTGTCGCTCACGGTGCAAAATAATCGTGGCGTACTGCCCACCGAATATTCTGAAGTCAAGATGACACGCCGCCTCTTCCGAAGCGGTGAAAGCCAATATCTCTTGAACGGTACGGAATGTCGTTTGCGCGATATTACCGACCTTTTCATGGATACGGGCATGGGTGCTGATGCGTATTCGGTGATTGAATTGAAGATGATTGAAACGATTCTCAGCAATCGCACCGATGAACGCCGCAAGCTCTTTGAAGAAGCCGCCGGAGTAACAAAGTATAAAAGCCGTCGCCGCGAAACGGAGCGCAAATTGGAAACCATTCAAAGTGACCTTTCGCGCATTAACGATATTGTTGTGGAAGTGCAAAAAGTCGTTCGTTCCCTTTCGCGCCAAGCAGCAAAGGCAAAACTGGCAGCAGAAATCGGCGGTAAGCTCCGTCAAGTGGAGCGTGTAACGCTTCAGCACGAATATGCCCAGCTTTTGCGACTCGCCCTCCCGCTCGAAGAAGGTATTCGCATAGAGCGCGCCAACAAAGAGCGCTATGACCAAGAACTACAAGACGCAGAGGCGGTCATGGCAAACCTTGAAGCACAGCAAAACGACGTACAAAGTCGCTTGCAAGCTGCAGAAAGTGCCTTTGTAGAGGCACAGCGCAGGCAGATGGCGGCATCGCAAGAGCGTGCCGTTGCCAATGAACGCCTCATTGCTCTGGAACGCAGCCGTGAACGCGCACTGAAGGAATCTGCTGAACTGCAAGCTGCCGTGCAGCAAGCAGAAGTACGCCTTGCCGAAACCCGTGCAGCGCTTGATGCCTCAGAATATGACTTAGAAAGTGCAGAAAGCACCTATAATCATCTCAAAGCCATTACCGACGAAATAAACGCCGGAGCGCAATCCGCCCGCGTAAATGCTCGCACGGCAAACGATGCGGTGATGAATCTTCTGAATCAAATCAACGCTGTCCGCGCTAATTCCGAGCGCACCATTGCTTCCATGAATGCTCTCAAGCAGCGCACAAGCGAGACCGAACGCGCCATGCAGCAGCAGCAAGAAAAATTGATTACAGCGCAGCGCGACTATGAAGCATCGTTCGCACAAGGCGCAGAGCATGATGTCCGCGTTCGCAATGCCGAAGAAGAGCTTCATGCCGCACAGGAAGCATTAGAAGCATTACAAGCGGAACTTTCAGCCGCAGAGCGTGAAGCAGCAACTATCCAAGCCGAACTCAGCCGCAAAAGCGCTTCGCTAGAGTTTTTGCAAGGTTTGGTCAATGCTGCCGATACCGTCCAATTCTTGATGAAGACCGATGCTTGGCAGCCCACACGCCGCATTACACTTGCCGAGGCAGTGTCGGCAGATGAACGTTTTCGTGTTTCACTGGAATCGGCGCTGGGCGAGGCGGCGGGTTATTTTGTGGTGGATACTGCCGAAGAAGCGGCGGCGGCTATATCGGCACTCAAGGCAGCAAACAAAGGAAAAGCAACCTTTATTTGCCTCGACCGTGTTCCACCGCGCCCTGCACCCACGCTTCTGCCGGAACAAGAGCAATTCGGAGGATATTTAAGCGAGATTGTCAATACCAATTCTGATGAACTCCGCAGCGAAGCTCTTCGGAACGTACTTCGCCTTATACTTGGCAATACGCTCTCTGTCGAAACAGCCGACAATGCACGGCAAGCAATTGAGCGAGGGTTGTGCGATGCTGCTGTGGCGTTGGACGGCGAAATTATTCGCACAAACGGTTCGGTGAAGGGCGGCGGAACAAATCCCACTGAAGGCGCGACGATTGGTCGCCGTGAGCAAATCGAAACACTCACGCAGGAAATAAGCGTTCTCCAAGCACGTTTGTCAGCGCTGCGTGCCACAATGACAGAAAAAACGGCACTTCGTAAAGAAATTAACCCGAACCGCAATGCGGACGCACTCCGTCAGGCAGAAGCCGCGAAAAGTAAGCATGAGCAGACTTTGGGGCAACTACGATTTCAGATGGAATCATTAGAAGAATCGTTGGAGCAAAAAAGTGCCGATATTGCCCGATTCGCTGGTGAAATGCGGGCGCTGGAAGAAGCACAAACACTGGACGGCTCCAATGGCAATGAGCTGGAAGAGCTTATGCAGCAAAAGCACAATGCAGAAGAACACTTGCGCCAGATGCAAAATGCGTTAGCTGCTATCGAAGAAGAACTTGCCGCACGTGCCGACGAATCCCGTGCAGCCGAGATGCGGCTTGTGGAAGCACGTGGCGAGCAGCGTTCGCTTACAAGTGCTGTGGAACGCCTAGAGACAGAAATTACTTCTCTCGAAGAGCGCAGCCACAAACGCGAGCGTGAGGCACAAGAAGCCCAAAACGAACATGATGCACTCGAACAAAGTTTTGCGACCATGGAAAGTGCTCTCGCAACCGTGCAAGCAGAAGCGTCGGGTCTGGAAGCCATTCGTGATGCCGTTGCGTTGGAACAGGCAGAAATTCGCAAGCACATCCAACGTGAAAGCGAAGACACGCGCAGCGTTCGCCGTGAAGCCGAAGCCGTAACAACGCGCCTTCACAAGGCAGAATTGGATTTTACAAATTTGCAAAACCGCGTAGAGGCTTTGCGGGAGAGGGCATTGGAAGAATTTACACTCGACCTCACGCAGTTCACGCAGCCCGAGACGCTAGAAGAGTCCGCCATCAACGATAATGCGACGATGTTTGAAGACCAAAAATTCGACCTCGCACGACTCAAACATGAAGCAAAATCGCTTAAAGAGCAGATAAAAAGTATCGGCACAGTGAACCCACTTGCGGCAGAAGAGTATGACCGCGAGAATGCTCGTTTGGAATTTTTGGAGGCGCAATTTAAGGACTTGCAGGAATCCGAACATACGCTGAAGCAAACGATTCAGGAAATCAATCACACCGCGCAAAAGCAGTTTTACGACGTATTTGAGCGTATTCGCACGAACTTCATTCATATTTTCAAAACGCTCTTCAATGAAGGCGACGAAGCAGATTTGCAAATTGAAGAAGGTGACCCGCTTGAAGCGCCGATCAAAATTATCGCCAAGCCGCGTGGGAAGCGCCCGGCTTCTATTGAGATGCTCTCCGGTGGCGAAAAAACGCTGACGGCAATCGCTTTGCTCTTTGCTATCTACCTCGTTAAACCAAGTCCGTTCTGTATTCTGGACGAAGTAGATGCACCGCTCGACGACGCAAACATCGGTCGTTACGTGCGCCTTATTCGCACGTTCAGCGAAACGACCCAGTTTATTATGATTACCCACAATAAACTCACCATGGAAGCCGCTGACACGCTCTACGGCGTTACGATGCAAGAAGAAGGCGTATCCAAACTCGTCTCGGTGCAGTTCAGTCAGTACCTTGGCGATGGCGCGTTTGCAGAAGAAAAAGGTTCGCAGAAAAGCGGGAAAGTGGAATCGGCACTGGAAGAACTCGCGTAACGACGAACAAAGAAAGACGCAACAGTACAGAAAAAAGCCGCTCTGCAATATATTTGCAGAACGGCTTTTTTTATGTACCTACCTAATACCGTTGTTATTTTACTTTGCCCGCGCAATTTTCATTGCTTCGGGGAAAAGCTGAACAGCTTTTTCGACTTCTTTATTTTCAATGTAGGATTCCACAAATTCGGGGCTGGTGCTCCAGATATAACTCGTGATAAGCCCTTTGACCGAGCGGCTCAGTATGGCTGCATCACGCACAAAATCTTCATCTTTCCACTCTGCTTTGCGTTCGGTAGCAGTACGTTTTATCTCAGCAAGAGCAGTCTCATCGAGGTCGTATTTTTGGAGGAATTGTACGATGTCTTTCGCATATTTTGTGCGAATATCATTGCCGCTTTTAATGACCACATTATCCGCAAAATCCTGAATCACGCCTTTGCTACTCAGTTGACGAATAAATTTGCTGGCAGTGTCGTTTTTAACGACAAAATCCGGCACAATACCGCCGCCGCCATAGACAATGCGCCCGGAAATTGTTTTGAATTTTGGTCGCGGCGTGGTATCATTTTCGTGCTTGTGGTCAAGATTGGCTCCCTCTTCCACATCCTCACGCCCTTCCAGCGCATAGTATTTGCTGCGGTCTCCGGCGTATGAGCGCTGGATACAGCGTCCGGACGGCGTGTAGTAACGAGCAATCGTCAGGCGGAGTTCCGAACCATCCGAAAGCTGATACGGCACTTGCACAAGCCCCTTGCCGAAAGAAGTCTCTCCGACGACCAAACCTCTATCCAAATCCTGAATCGCGCCCGACACAATTTCACTTGCCGAAGCAGAACCGGAATTGATAAGCACAATCAGTGGTATATTTTCAAGTGTCCCGGCACGAGTGGAGAAATAGCGTTCGCTCAAGACTTCATTCCGTGCTTTGGTATAGACGATGGTTTTTCCTGCCGGAACAAATTCATCCACCAGACCAAACGCTTGTTGCAAGTAACCGCCGGCATTATTGCGCAAGTCCAAGATGAGTTTTTTCATGCCTTGTTGCTTGAGGTTTTGTGCGGCTTTCTGCACTTCCTCTACGGTTGTGGCGGCGAACTTATTCACGTAAATATACCCAATATCCGTGCCTTCAACTATCCATGAAGCATCCACCGTGCGAATCGGTACGCCTTCGCGGACAATGGTGAGTGGAATCAGGTTAGGCGAGCCTTCGCGTTTGACCTGAATAGTTACTTTTGTACCCTTCTCACCTTTAAGTTTTTTCGGAACATCATCCGACTTCATGCCGATTGCGCTTTCGCCATTGATTTTCACAATTCGGTCGCCGCAGAGCATTCCGAGGCGTTCACTCGGACCGCCAATCGAGGGGGTAAGAACGGTGATAGTGTCCTTGATAATGCGGAAGAGCACACCAATTCCAAAATAATTGCCGCTAAAGCGCTCCTGTTCTTGGTCGCGTACTTTGGGCGGCAGATAGGCAGAGTGCGGGTCGAGCTTCTGAAGCATCCCGCGAATGGCACTTTCAGTGACTTGCGATACGTTCGCCGTATCTACGTAGTTTTGATTGATAAGATTGAGAATATCACCGAATTTGCGAATCTGTCCATAAACATTGTTCTCTTGTGCAGCAAGGTACTGCGGTGCAGACAAGCAGAGTAGTATTGAGACGCCAAAAATAATTCGGCGCATCAGACGAGAGAAAGCGCGAAGAGAAGGCATGGGTGAGGAGAAAATCTGAAAAAATTGGGGAAGAGCTACACGATGCAGAAAATCTGTCTCGTTTGGTCTCACTGCAATATAACGTAGAAAACTAAATTTTGATGCACCGTTGACATTAGTGTACAAAATTTACTTTACAAAATTTACGTTAGCTGAATGTATAGTCAAGATTGCTTGCCCGCACGTGGATATGTTATGGTTTTATCGGGATAATACTTGTTTGCCGTCCGTCCAGATACTGAACTCCTACACTGTCATTCGGAAAAAAAGCATCTTCTTCTAACATAATGCGCAGAGGTTTGCCGTCCCATTCTTGAATAACTGTCTCCGCATTGAGTTCGATAGAATATGCGGTATTGGGGAAGAGAGGATACTCTCCTGCACCGGGCACTCCTGACTGCATATCCCACATCCCTATGGCAGGTCCGGCAGCGTGTCCGTGTGCCCCAATCGGGTGCGTATAGATAGTCGCTTTGATGCCTTCCTTCGCAGCTTGCTCCAATGCGGCTTTTAGCATTATATTCCCCGTTGCGCCTGATTTGAACTGCTTCAGCAAAATATCTTGTGTCCGATTAGCATTGGCAAATGCCTTTTTGATTCCCATGGGAATGTCTGTCTCACCGCGCTTCAGCACATATGCGTGCTGCTGCACATCCGAGTTCAGACCTAGATACGACACACCAATATCTACATGAAGAACATCACCTTCCTGAATTGTTTCCGAACCGGGCTTTGCAGAAGCAGGCGCTGTTGTATTCGCAATCGGGTCGGCTCGCTGGATGGAGACGGACGGATGAAACCACGTTTGCAAGCCGAGTGCATTAATTCGCTCGCGGAAGCGCCATTCCAATTGCTCTGTCGTCGTGCTGCCGGGTTTGACCACTTCGCGCGAAAAACCTTCGGCAATAATGGCATGGGTAATTTTGCAAAGCTCGGGGAAATAGCGCATTTCCTCCGGTAGGCGTGTTTCCAGCCAACCAACACTGAGACGCTCGCCGGAAACAAGGCGACCATGAAACTCTTGTGGCAGCGCCGTGAGAAATGCCTGATACTCAGTCTCGGTCAGCCCGTCAGCATGAGCAAAAGCAGTAGAGCGATTCAGCGCAATTCTCTTGGGTGCTCGCTCAGCAATTATTTCTGCAAGACGCTTGTATTGGTCGGATTGCTTGGCAGGATTCCATGCACTACGGAAAAATTTGCCCGCCGTACCCACATCGTACCGCGCCACTGCTAGACGTTCCATTCCGCCCGATTTTGCATCACTGCTGCTTCCTTTGTCGAACAGAACCAAAATTGTTCGCCGCCTTGCCGAAAGCCATGTTGCGGGGAGCATTGTTTTAAGCACTGGATCTTCATGGTACTCACGCCCGATAATCACCCACATATCAACACCTTCCCGTCGCATGAGCTCCGGTGCAAGGCGCTGAAGACGAAGTTCCAGAATAGAATCTTGAAGCGCGGCACGTTCCTGCAGCGAAAGAATTCGCGGCATCAGAGGTGCGGACATGGTTTGTGCCAATGCCGGAGCGGCACTCGCGCCGAAAAGAACAGTACAGAAAACAAACAAAAAATGGTTCATAGTGGTAGTACTTGAGATAGTTTTTGTGTATTGTATTAAGGGTTAAAAATACAAAACCGAACGGGTGTACACAAGTTGTCAAAACAAGCCACCAAAGCGAATGTGAACTTGTCGCAATCCTTCAGAAATCAGAAAAAGATGACCACAGAAAGGTATGCGTAATGTTGTGGGATTTTTTGTATTTTACCAAGCAGTTCGTTCTTGGCAGCAAATCCACGATTGTTTTCTCCATCCATCCTTACGGTACATTTTATGCCTACTCTATCACCTTCAGCCCGTGAGCGATTTGCACTTGCATCTATCCTTTTTTTGTCGGTACACATCTTACGAGAACTCTGGGCGTACTACGAGAATTGGCGTTCTGCTTCCCGGGTGCTGGAAGAAGAAATTTCGTCGGCTCTTGATGCTGTGCCTGTCACACGCGATTAAACGCCGCCCTCACTAAGAGCGAAGCGCCTCTCTGTGTTGTTTCGTCTTATCTGTATACAATCGTGCTGTGTCCAACCTAACTCACCTGCTGATCTGTTTCCATTATGTCTATGCGTTTTCATCCGTATTTTCTTGCTTTCTCGCTCGTTCTCTTGCTTATCGAAAGCAGGGCAACTGCGACCGCACAGACACGGGAAATAGACTCCCTGCGGATAATTCTGCGTGAACCCACTCTCCATGACACAACCCGCACAAATACGCTCTTGCAGCTTGCTCGAAGGCTCTATTCACAGAATGCGGCAGAGATGGAACGTACTGCCCGCGAAGCTTTGAGTATTGCGGAACGAAACAATTTCCAGCGCGGTATTGCCGATGGGCTATTGCAAATCGGGCGCTCTATGCACGTCCGAAGCCGCTACACCGAAGGTATGGACTATATCGCGCAAGCGCGTCAGATTTCTGAGGACATCCGCGATACCGCCGGCATCGCGGCGGCTCTTCATGCAAGCGCAAACACCTATCTCGACCAAGCAAATTACGACGAGGCGCTCCGCTATTACCTTCAAGCGCTGACCATGCGCGAACGCCTGAACGACAGGCGTGGTATGTCCACCACGCTCAACAACCTTGGTATTCTCTACAAACAACAAGGAAAATTGGAGCAGGCACTTCATTACTACGAGCAAGCACTTGCCATCAATGAACAAGACCGCAATGCAAGCGGCACTGCCAGCGCACTGAACAACATCGGGCTACTCTACAAGCAGCAACAGCGCTACGCCGAAGCAAAGAGTTTTTTGAAGCGCTCCCTCGCCATCGAAGAGCAAATCGGGCGCAAGCAAGGTATGGCACTTTCTATCAACAACCTCGGTGTGCTCTATGGTCTGGAAGGCAAGCACGACAGCGCTATGCTCTTTTTGCGCCGTGCTTTAGCAATGAAGCGCGAAAACAGCGAGCAGCAAAGTATTGCTCAGACACTCAACGAGATGAGCTTTGTGCAGCGCACAATGAGCGATTATCCAAATGCCATAGCCAGTGCATCGGAGGCGCTGACGATTGCTCGAAAAATCAACGCCAAAGCCGACATCAAACTTGCAGCAGAGCATCTGGCAGCCGCTTACAAAGCACAAGGAGATTTTCAAAACGCCCTCCGCTTTCAGGAGCTTGCCACCGAATACCGCGATTCGGTCTTCAGCGAGGAAAAAGAACGACAAATGAGCCAGATGGAAACAAAATATCAGGTGAGCAAAAAACAAGCGGAGAACGAGGTGCTCCGCCGCGACAATGACTCGCAAAAGCGCTTCATTATGCTTGTCGTAGCGGTGTGCAGTGTTTCGCTGGCATTCTTGGTATTTTTCGTGTACTCCAATAGTCAGAAAAAGCGCATCAATGCTGAATTGCAGCAGCAGCAACACCTTTTAGAAGAGCAATCCATCGAAATCGAAATCGCCAACACGGCGCTCCAAGAAGCAAACGAACAATCGGAACAACTCCTGCTCAATATCTTCCCTACCGCTATTGCAGAGCGGCTTCGGGCGGGGGAGACCAAAATTGCCGAGCGTTTTGAGAACGTGAGTGTTCTATTTGCCGATATTTCCGGCTTCACACCGCTTGCGCAGCAGTTGGAACCGGTCGTGCTTGTGGCAGTGCTGGATGAAATTTTTTCTGCCTTTGATGTCATTGCCGAGCGTTTTGGGTTGGAGAAAATTAAAACACTTGGCGATGCCTATATGCTTGTCGCCGGAGTGCCAATCCCACGTGCCGACCACGCCGAAGCAATCGCAATGGCAGCACTCGCCATTCAATCAGAGGTTACTCTCAAAAGCGACATTCTGCACCGCATGAATACGAAACTTCAAATGCGAGTCGGCGTACACACGGGCGAAGTAGTGGCGGGTATTATCGGCACGAAAAAATTTGCGTACGACCTCTGGGGTGATACCGTGAACATTGCACACCGCATGGAATCGCATGGCGTGGCGGGTAAAATTCAAGTATCGGAGGCGTTTGTACACTCCTTCGACACCTCCATCACCGATAAACTTGAGGTGACGGGAATGCGTCGAATCACGGCATACCCACATCTTATCGAAAAAGACCAGCGCACACAAGAACATTTGCCGCCCTTCGTCAATAATGAAATGCGCCCCTTCATTTTTGAGGAGCGCGGTACTATTGAGGTCAAGGGCAAGGGCTTGATGACCACGTACTTCCTGCTTTCGTAACCTTTTGTTTATTTTGCTTTTTCGCTATGATTACTTTTATCAAAAAACACCATTCTACGGCGCTTACTGGCATTGTCTCCGCCATTATTATTCTTTTGCTCGTTATGGCTGTGCCCGTGCGAACGATGGCGCAAGGAAAAATACTGATAAGCATGGATTTGACACAAACCGACCACTTGAAAGCATATGGAGTGGCGTACTGGACGCTAGCGAAAGGTCAGACCGTAGATTGGCTACTGAACTATCACGGCGGGTCGTTTATGACCGATTACAACGAAAGTGTTGCCGCAGAATGTCGTATTCGCGGCGTTTCTTTTGAGCAAATTGACGGTGCAAGTGCCGCACAAATCTATGCCGAAGCGCAGAACGAAGGTAACAACATGGACGTGGTGCGTCTGGAGAAGCAGCCGCGTGTGGCGGTCTATGTGCCGCCCGGTTTCAAGCCGTGGGACGATGCCGTTACGCTCGTGATGGAATATGCCGAGATTCCGTACACAAAGCTCTGGGACGAAGAAGTGGTGAATGACTCGCTCCAAAATTATGATTGGTTGCACGTTCACCACGAAGATTTCACGGGACAGTATGGCAAATTCTTCGCCAGTTTTTCGACCGCCCCGTGGTACATTCAGCAAGTGGCACTTCTGGAAAGTACCGCAAAAAAGCTGGGTTTCCGTAAGGTTTCGGAATTGAAAAAAGCAGTTGTGGAGAAGATTCGCTCATGGATAGGCGGTGGTGGTTTTATGTTTGCAATGTGTGGCGCGACCGACACCTTCGATATTGCACAAGCAGCGAAGAATGTGGACATTTGCGATGTCATGTTCGACGGCGACCCACCGGAGGCGGGCGCTACGGCAAAACTCGATTTTACACGCACATTTGCTTTCGAGAATTTCTCACTTGTAATGAATCCTTACGAGTACGAGTATTCCAACATTGACTGCGATGCCAATTTCCGCTCGAATGATGCACAAAGCGACTACTTCACGCTCTTCGATTTTTCGGCAAAATACGACCCCGTGCCGACGATGCTCACCCAGTGCCATGTCAACGTGGTGCGTGGTTTCTTGGGACAAACCACAGCATTTCACAAAGAATTTATCAAAAAATCCGTTGTGATGCTTGGCGAAAAAGAAGGCACCGACGAAGTGAAATATATTCACGGCAATTTCGGACGCGGGACGTTTACATGGTACGGCGGACACGACCCGGAAGATTACCGCCATGCCGTCGGCGACCCCGCCACAGACCTTGCGCTGCATCGCAATTCGGCGGGGTACCGTTTGATTTTGAACAATGTGCTTTTTCCGGCAGCAAAGAAGAAAAAGCAGAAGACGTGATTGGGCAATAACCGAAAATCACCCATCTTGTAGAGTTTATTTCTGCTCAAAAACCGCTTCCAGTTTGGCTTTGAGTCTTTCGCCCACAGCATCATCGCGCTTGGCAAGAATGATGCCGTCAGCACCAATGAGAACGGGATTGGGGAAAGACAAGAATGTTTCAAAGGTTTCTTGCAGACGCTCCCATTCTTTCGGGGTCATTTTCGCGTGGAACCAGGGCATAGGATAACGATTCTTACGAAATAGTGCCAACTTCCGAGGATCTTCGTCTGTAAGACTGATAATGGTAAAACCCCTGTCGCCATATTTTTTGTAGAGTTCTTCCAGCCCGGGTATTTCCAATACACAACCGCCACACCACGTTCCCCAGAAATCAATCAAATAGGTTCTGCCCAGCATTGAGGCTTTCGTAAGAACTTGTTTATTGTTATGAAGACGAATCTTAAAATCAGGTGCCGATTGACCGGCAACAATACGTTTCACCTCACAGTTGAAGCTAAACATTTCCTGAAAATCTTGTTGTATCTCTTTTGAGAAATTCTTTATGTTCTTGTTTTCAAGATAATCTCTTTTCAATTCTGTACATAACGCCTGAAGGAGGCTGTCCTTATGATAATATTTTGCCAGTGACAAACGATTCATCATCGCAAAGTTGCGTACGAGAATTTCCGGATTGCTCCGGCACAAGCCTTCTAACATCGCACTGCGTCTATCAGTTGTATCTGCCATAAGACCAGCACCGATAGCATTCCTGCCGCTCCATGACCAGTGATAGGAATCAAAAGGTAACAATGGGAGAATATCACCGCTAAATTGTGCCATTGCGAACCAATCATACTGCCCTGCCGGAAATTTTTGCGCAAGATAATATGCCGCGAGGCGGCGGACGTGGATATGCTTATCCGTCGAGGTGGTGATATTGAGCAAATATCTTCTCACTGCCGAGTCATTGAAGGTTGAAGGTTTCAAGCTCTGCTTTTGTGCAACATCGTATGCTTCATCTGCTAGTTTATATTGCTCTGCAAAATAGCGATGAACGGCATACATTTCCTGCAGGTAGTCAAATGGTGCTGTTGCCGAAACCAAAGGTAACGTGCGGTTTGCCATCATAATGACATTCACAGAATCAGGCTGCGCCGATTCAAAAATCAGAGGAATATCAAGTGTAGTTTTGTTCGCTGCCCGTACGCACAGGAAGTACGCGCCTGCCTGCCGAATTGTATAGGTAAAGTGCCCGCGCTTGGTGTTGACGGAATCCACAGCACCATATTGGGGATTATGGAATCCGGCATTAATAGCACGACAGACGTATATTTTTGCCTCAAGAGGCTTTTTCGCACTGTCGGTAATCATGCCACTGACACGCACTTGCGCTGAAATGGAGACAAACGATGTCATTGAAAAAAGCACAACAAAAACATATCGGAAAAGACAAGACAACATGAACATAGATTTGTACAAATGGTTAATAAAAACGGAGACGTTTGGAATGGAACTGCAAAACTAGAAATTTTGTTCCGTATTTTCTACGCCAAAAATACGGCATAGAATTTTTTCAGCGCTAATCTTGTGAAGTCCGCTTGAAAAGTGTATTTTGGGCGTTCGACAACAATGCAACCTAATCTGCCAACAAATCATACTTCTTCTTATACCACTCAACTACATGGAGGCTCTTGTGAGTGTCGTGGACAAATATTTCAAATACTCAATCGGCAAAAAGCAAGTCATGGGCGTACTTGGCTTGCTGCTGTGCGGCTTCGCGTTCGCCCATATGACGGGGAATTTTCTCGTCTTCCAAGGCGCAGACAAATTTAATGCCTACGGCGACTTTTTGCATAACCTTCCAGCCTTCCGCTTAATAGAACTAAGCCTTGCTGCACTCTTTATTGCGCATATTGTCATGGGGATTATGCTTGCGGTGCAGAACCGTGCGGCACGTCCCGAAGGCTACGCGGTGAAAAAAAGTTCCGGCGGCGCGACGATAGGCTCAAGCACGATGGCATTTACGGGCATTTATTTTATCCTGTTTTTGGTTGTGCATCTGCTCAATATTCGCTTTCATATCCTGCCCACACCCGTAGCAGGAGCGAGTGAGTACGATGTTACTGCAGCCGTGATGGCTAATCCCGGGTTCGCAATTTTCTACGTCGTCTCGTCCTTGATTTTAGGGCTGCATCTTTCTCATGGCTTGCAAAGCTCCTTTCAGTCACTGGGTTTTTACAACCGCCAATACACGCCACTGTTGAAGAAAATTAGCGTTCTCTACGGCATTGCCATTGCCATCGGGTACAGCGCTATTGCAATCTTTATGCTGGTGAAGCACGGGTAAACATTCCGAAGAAAGACAACAGAAAAAGGAAAAGGGCTAACCGCACGTTGCGGTTAGCCCTTTTTCATTTTCACATAGTCGGCGTCTTATGGCTCCACTATTTGCACCGGAAGCGGATTCTGCTCCTGCGCTGCTTTATTGAACTTCGCCACGCCGTCGCTCAAAAGCGGCTTCAGGCGGGCAAGTTGCGCTTCAATGCGAGCAGAAAGGTCGGCGAACATTTCCAGCATTTGCTTTGTCGGGCGGCTGTCTGCGCTCGCAACCATGCTGCCTAGCGCCATCATCTTGTTGTTCAGTCGCACGGGGAAGTTGAGCACGTCTTGGCTGCTTTTTGCCTTTGTTTGAATAAGTTCGTTTTCCACCGCGTTCAAACTGTCCAAAAGCGGCTTGGCTACTTCTTTGAGCGCCAGTCCTTTCGCTGTGGGCTTTTCAGCATCAGGGCTGAGGCGGTCAACGGCGGCGCTAATCTGCTTCTTCAGGTCGCGTAGGGCGTTGATAGCTTTGTGCGTTTCGGTTACTTTCGCATTTACTTTTTGCAATAGCTCGAACTGTGCCGCAAAATCGGCATCGGTGATTTCTACTCGCGGGTCTTTGCGGATTTCAAAGGGCTGCACGGCAATCACTTTTCCTGCCACCGACAAACGCACTTGATACTTGCCCGGAGCAGCACGGGGACCAGCCACCGAGCCACCCCAATTGACAGCACCCGGCACTTCGACCGCATCGGGATATCGCATATTCCACACAAAGCGGTTCATACCTTCGTTTGCCGTCACAACGTCTGTGCGCTTTTCCTCAGGATTCGGGTAGAACTCGCTTGATTCCTTGACGGATTTGCCTTTTTTGTCGCGTTTGTTGGAATAGGAAATGATGAGCGTACCTTTTTCATCCAGAAAATCTACTGCAACGGAATCACTCGTTTTCTCCTTGAGATTGTAGGAAACAAGAACTCCGCCGGGCGGATTTGCTCCCGTCGCCAAGCCAAATTGCGAATCAAAATCCGGTGCTCCCCATCGGTACGTCGGGCGCGGCGCGAAGAGTGCCGTTTCGCCCGCTTTCACCTTACCGTCAGCAATTTGGTAGAGCGGCGTAAGGTCATCCAGAATCCAGAACGCCCGTCCGTGCGTTGCCACCACAAGGTCGCTTTCGCGCTTTTGAATAGCAAGGTCGTGAACAGGTGTAACGGGTAAATTGAGTTGAAGCGATTGCCAGACGGCATTGGCACTTGCGCCATTATTGGCTCCTGCACCAGTGAAGGCAACATAAATGCCCGTTTCCGTTCCGGCATAAAGCAATCCACGTTTATTGGGGTCTTCGCGCACGACACGCACGAATGCTCCATCAGGAATGCCTGTTGTCAGGCGTGTCCACGTTTTGCCGTAGTCGGATGTTTTGAAAATATAGGGCTTTTGGTCGTCAAGTTTGTAGCGATTTGCCGATACATAGACTGTCCCTTTGTCGTGCGGGCTGCACTCAATCATGCTGATTTGCGCCAAGTCTGGCAACTCTTTACTTGGCGGAGTCACATTTTGCCACGTTTTGCCATTATCGCGGCTGACGTGTACTAGTCCACAGTCCGAGCCAGACCAGAGTACACCTTGCTCCACAGGCGATTCGGCAAACGTGAAAATTGTGTTGTAGGTCTCCACGCCGGTATTATCTTTCGTGATGGGTCCGCCGGAAGCCGCTTGTTTGCTTTTGTCGTTCCGCGTCAGGTCAGGGCTAATAATTTCCCAGCTCATGCCTTCATCACGGGAACGGAAGACCACTTGTGCCGTTGCATAAAGCGTGTTTGGGTCGTGTGGGGAGAAAACAATCGGGTACGTCCATTGAAAGCGGAACTTACGATTGGACGACGGCTCGCCGATAACTTCTTCGGGAAACGGCGAAACGTTTTGCTGTTGCTCAGTCAAGATATTGTGCTTGGTCATAAATCCGCCATAGCTGCCACCGAAAATAATATGCGGCTTTGCAGGATGCGGCGTGATGTAGCCCGATTCCCCGCCTGCTGTACCGAACCAATCGCGCATACCGATTTCCCCGCCCCCGGAGCGGCTCGTCACCGAAACGCTAGTGTTATCCTGCTGCGCTCCGTAAACGCGATATGGAGTCTGGTTGTCCAGCGCAACGTGGTAAAACTGCGCTGTCGGGATGTCTTGCGCTGTCCACGTTTTGCCGCCGTTTTGACTAACGCTTGCGCCGCCGTCATCGGCAAGAATCATGCGCTCAGGATTTGCAGGGTCGAGCCAAAGGTCGTGATGGTCTCCGTGCATCGTGCCAATGGTCTTGAAGGTCTTACCGCCATCCACCGATTTATGAAAATTGACGTTGGTTGCGTAAATGGTCTCAGGATTTTTCGGGTCGGCATAAATGCGCGAATAGTACCAAGCACGTTGGCGCAAATTGCGGTCGTCGGTGATGCGAGTCCACGTCTTGCCTGCATCATCAGAGCGAAAAAGTCCGCCATTGTCGTTTTCGATAAGCGCCCAGACGAGATTGCTGTTCACAGGTGAAACCGATAGACCGATTTTACCAATGATGCCTTTCGGCAAACCCGCATTGCGCGTGATGTCCGTCCATGTGTCGCCGCCGTCGGTGCTTTTCCAAAGACCGCTTCCTTCGCCGCCGGAGGACATTTCGTGCGGTGCACGGTATGCTTGCCAGAGTGCAGCATAGAGGACACGCGGGTTTGCAGGATCCATAGCAATCGTGACAGCACCCGTTTTTTCGTTTTTGAAGAGAATTTGTTTCCACGTCGCGCCGCCGTCCGTGGAGCGGTACACGCCACGTTCTTTATTCTGCCCAAAGATACGCCCCATTGCTGCAACATAGACCACATCAGGGTTCTGGGGATGAACAACAATTTTAGCAATAGATTGTGTTTCCTTCAGTCCCACGTGCTTCCATGTTGCGCCTGCATCGGTCGTGCGATACACGCCATCGCCCATAGCGATATTGCCGCGAATATCGGTCTCGCCCATGCCTGTGTACAGAACATTGGGGTCGGACGGCGCAATAGCAAGTGCTCCGACAGAACTAGAGTTGAAAAATTTATCCGACACACACACCCAATTTGCGCCGCCGTCGGTGGTTTTCCATACGCCACCGCCCGTTGCGCCGAAGTAGTAGGTGAGCGGCTGCGAGGAATGTCCCACAGCAGTCAGGGAACGCCCGCCGCGATAGGGACCAAGGTTGCGCCATTCCATTTTGGCGAAGAGTTTTTCAGGAACGGTCTGGGCAAACGTCAACGCGGGCAGCAGCAATAGAGCCACGACCCCAAAGCAAGCACCGATTCTATGGTGTACGGTATGGTGAAGCATAGCAGGTGGGAAAAAGTGATGAAAAATGGAAATAGAATAAAAACACACTAACAACGGCAAGCAAACTCAATACGCCAGCAATTCCCGCATTGCTGCCAGTATTTTTGCTTTATTGGGCAGAACTTCCTGCTCCAAGGGTGGCGCAAACGGCGTAGGCGAATCAAACGCCGCAAGGCGCTTCACAGGAGCGTCCAAGTGTTCAAAGGCTTTGTCGGTAATGCGAGCGGCAATTTCCCCACCAAAGCCGCCTGTGAGTGTAGCTTCGTGCGTTATAAGTACACGGTTCGTGTGCCGCACCGATGCAAGCACTGTTTCTTCATCGAAAGGAACGAGAGTGCGAATATCCACCACTTCAATTTCTACGCCTTCTTTGGTCAGTTCTTCGGCAGCAGCAAGCGATTCGTGAAGCATCGAGCCGTAGGTGATAATCGTGGCATCGCGCCCGGAGCGCACAACAGCAGCCTTGCCAAGCGGTACGACGTGTTCTCCGTCAGGAACTTCATCCTTGATTTTGCGGTACAAGCCCTTGTGTTCATAAAAAACAACGGGGTTATTATCCCGAATGGCGGATATGAGCAAACCTTTGGCATCTGCGGCAGTAGCAGGGCAAACAACCTTGATGCCGGGCGTGTGAGCGAACCACGCTTCGGAATTGCGCGAGTGAAAAGGTCCGCCGCCCACGCCACCACCTGAGGGACCACGCACGACAATCGGTACGCCCATTCCCCAACGGTAGGCGGTCGTTCCGGCGACATTCACAATTTGGTTAAAAGCGTTGGTCACAAAATCCATGAACTGCATTTCGACCACCGGGCGCATCCCATTGAACGATGCTCCGACAGCAGCGCCTACGATACCCGCCTCAGAAATCGGCGCGTTGATAACACGCTGTTTACCAAATTCCTCCTCGAACCCCTTTGTTACCTTGAATGCGCCACCGAAGGAGCCACCGATGTCTTCCCCAATAAGAAAAACGGACGGATCGCGCTGCATTTCGTAACGCAGCGCATCGGATATGGCTTGGATATAGGTCGTAACCGGCATATAATCACCCTTTCCTGAACACAAAATGAATAAAGATTTGAACGTTTTTTTACAAAAAGGAACGCGGATGACGCGGATTGGGCTGATGAAGAAGGATGGGTGCTGGATGGAAGAATAAGGAGTTGAGGGCTATGCCTGAGAGAAGAATATCTCTCTATTCCTTTCTTTCAGAATCTTCAAATATTTGCTTTATCCGCACCGTCCGCGTTCAACACATCGTCTAAGCAGACCAAACATTTCTTACGCCTTGGGCTTAAAATCGCGGCTTTCGATGCCGTAGCGCCGCATCCACGTATGGAGAGTTTCACGACTGATTCCCATTTGGGAGGCGGATTTGCTCACGTTGCCTTTGGTTTCGCTCAGTGTAGCAATAATGCGTTGTTTTTTGAGTTCGTCTTCGTCGGCTTTAATCGTGCTGCTGATAAAAGGTGCAGTATGAAGAGGCTGCCCAGACGCACCATTAACGGCTGTTGATGATGTTTGTGGGGCAGTGGGGAACGATGACGACGGCGAAAACCCTTGCGAGAGCGCTTGCTGGCTGAAGTTTTGGAACAATGATGAATCACTCTCCACAATATCTGCCATTTCAACGCGGTCATTTTGTGCCGTTTGCAACACCCGTTTGAGCAAATTCGTGAGTTGGCGCACATTGCCGTCCCACGAGAGTTCTTGCATATATTCAACGGCAGAAATGGCAATATATCGCTGTTCGCCCATCGTGTGATTGTGCTGACTGAGGTAGTACTCGACAATAAGCGGAATGTCCTCACGGCGCTCACGGAGAGGCGGCAGCGTGATTTCACACTCCCGAAGGCGATGGTAGAGCTGCTCACGGAATCGTTTATCGCGTATAGCTTCTGGCAAATTGCGGTCAGTGGCAGAAATGATGCGTACATTCACTTCTTCTTCTCGCACCGAACCCAAGCGTTTTACCTTTTTATCGTCTATCGGCAAGAGCAAACTGGGCTGGAGTTCGAGTGGTAAATCGCCGATTTCGTCCAGAAAGAGTGTTCCTTTGTGCGCCTGCTGGAATAAGCCGATTTTGTCGTCGTTTGCGCCTGAAAATGCACCTTTGGTGTGTCCGAAAAGTTCACTTTGAAAAAGCGATGACGGAATGTTTGGAATGTCCACCGTTACAAAGCCCGCCGACGCACGACGGCTGGCAGCGTGAAGCGCCTTAGCAACAATTTTCTTCCCTGTGCCGGTGTCGCCTGTTACCAAGACCGAAAGTTCGGTTCTGCCATACTTGATAATTTTTTCTGCCACATCCATCATCCGTTTGCTGCGCCCGATTAAACCATTCTCTCGCATAAACTGATGCGTTTCTTCTCCGGCAATGCGTGTATTCAAGCGCTCCATAGCGGTATAGAGCACTTCTTTCAGCTTCTCGCGGCTAATGTCGCTTTTGGGAATGAAGTTCTCCGCACCCATGCGCGTCGCCTGCACAGCCGCATTGAACGACCCCGTGCCGGAAATCATCACCACAGGAAGCTGCGGGTAAAGCCGCTTCGATTCCGCCAGCACATCCAGCCCTGTCATCGTGGGATGGTTAAAATCCACATCCAAGAGTACCAGAGCGACTTCTGCACTGCGGAGACGCAAGTATTCGAGCGCATCGGCAGGATTGTGAACAGCAGAATACTTCCACCCTTCGGAAGAAATAATATCGCCAATGGTGGCGCAGTACTCGCGGTTGTCGTCGGCAATGAGGATATTCATAAATTCAAATGTTGAATGTTGAGTTTTGAGTGCTGAATTGGAAAACCATTGAAAATAGCTGTTCAAAAACTCTTTTACCCGCCAAAAACCTGCAACGCCGTATTGATGCGCTTCAAACACTCATCTTTACCCAAAAGCTCCATCGTCTCGAACATACCTGCGCCCACAGACCGCCCCGTAATCATCAGACGCAGAACGTTCATAAACACGCCGACTTTGATGCCGGACTCTTTGGCAAAGGCTTTAGTTGTTTCTTGAAGCGATGCCGCTTTCCAATCGGTCGCGGTGAGGCGTTCTGCCAAAGAGCGCACGGGCGCTGCGTGTTCCGGCAGCCAGTGTTTTTCTTTGAACTCGGCTTCGTATTCCGTTGGCGCATGGAACATATAGGTCGTGAAAGCAGGAACTTCATTCAGCTTGTGAATACGCTCCCGCACAAGTCCGATGACGCTTGCGAGATAGTCGGGCGTGGTCGTTACGCCGCTTGCCTGCATGGCGGGCATAATGTCTCGCGCAAGTTCGTCAAGCGGTTTGGCGCGTAAATACTCGCTGTTCATCCAGTCTAGCTTTTGCACATCGAAGACGGCTCCAGCTTTGTTCACTTTGCTGAGGTCAAAGGTATCAATGAGTTCTTGCATCGTAAAAATTTCGCGGTCGCTGCTCGGATTCCATCCCAAAAGCGCAACGAAGTTTACCAAGGCTTCGTGAAAGTACCCTTTGTCGCGGTAGTCCTCCACCGCTACATCGCCTTGGCGCTTGCTTAGTTTGGTTTTGTCAGGATTGAGCAAGAGTGGCAAATGTGCAAATTGCGGGCGTTCCCAGCCAAGTGCGTCGTAGAGCAAAGCGTGTTTCGGCGTGGAAGGAAGCCATTCTTCACCACGAATAACGTGCGTGATTTTCATAAAATGGTCGTCCACAATATTGGCAAGGTGGTACGTCGGGAAATCATCGGACTTGAGCAGAATTTGGTCGTCCACATCCCGCGCCGGTACTTCGATGGGACCGCGCACAAGGTCATTGAAACGAATCTCACCCGAAAGCGGTACTTTCATGCGCACAGTTTTCGGAGCGCCTTCGTCCAGAAGCCGCTTTGTTTCTGCTTCGCCGAGTGTGTACTGATTGCGCATGGTGGTGCGGTCGTAGCGCCACGCCACACCTGCATCCTGCATCCGTTTGCGCATTGCGTCGAGTTCTTCAGCTGTGTCGAAGGCGTAATAGGCGGCATCGCGCTCAACCAGTTCCGCCGCGTACTGGCGGTAAAGGTCAAAGCGTTCTGATTGAACGTAGGGACCACAATCGCCACCTTTTTCGGGGCTTTCGTCGAACTCAATACCAGCCCAGCGCAGAGTGGTCAAAAGCGCCTCAGCAGCGCCTTCTACCAAACGTGTTCTGTCGGTGTCTTCGATGCGCAGAATACACACGCCGCCATGGCGTTTGGCAAAAAGATAATTGTACAGTGCAGTGCGTAAGCCGCCTACGTGAAGGTATCCTGTCGGAGATGGAGCAAATCGTACACGAACCATAGTTTGAAGAAAATGAAGAATGAGGAATGACGAATTAAGAATGTTGAAAACGCCACATCGGTCGTATTTACTCGACCGTATAGCCTGCTTCACGCAATGCCGTGAGCGCTCTTGAGAGTTTTGCTTGCTTGACCATGACATAATCGGTGTCGTACGTGGAAATGATATTGATGTTCACGCCCGCTTCTGCCAGCACACCGGAAAACTTTGCTGCAATGCCAACAAGCGACAAGTCCATCACACCAAGCCTGAGAATACGCCAGTTGCCATCAATGCGGGCAACATTGCCGAGTCCGTAGTGATCTATGTTGCGCACCACGAGACGTTCTTCGCACACAAGCGATAATTCATCGGGGCTGCGGG
This sequence comes from uncultured bacterium, assembly GCA_937899715.1. Classification (GTDB taxonomy): domain Bacteria; phylum Bacteroidota; class Ignavibacteria; order Kapaibacteriales; family UBA4661; genus PH2015. The sequence goes on from CALCNX010000049.1 coordinate 30,677, forward strand.
AAATGGTGTAGAACGACGACTTCCAGACGAAATCGGGTAATTGTTTCGCCTCCACCGGCAAACGCAGTATCGTAAAGACTTCGGGCAATAAATGAAACGTCGTTCTTGCGATAAGAGCATCACGCTCGGCTTTTTCCGACCGCTCTTGCGCTTGCTGCAACTCAATTTCTCGTTCTGCTGCTTGCTGCTCAATTTCTTCCGCCGACAAGGGCGCTTCGGCTTCCTGTTTAGTAGCGTCTAGTAGCTCCGGCGGTGGCGCAGTATTATCCTGTGGTTCACCTAGTTCATCGTTCATCCGTTACCCATATCCTTTCCGGAAATTTCTTTCGTTAGAACTCTTGAGAAACTTCCGCGTAGGTGCGCTCGGTCTCTTGGACACGGACGCAGAGACGCTTCACACGGACGTTCTGCGATTCACGCAAACGAAGTGTGATTTCTTTGAGCAGGTACGCTGCAATATTTTCTGCTGTTGTCGGGAAATCCACGTAGTTGACTTTGAGTGTATTATCGTGAAAAAAACGCATCATCATTTCGTCCGAGCGGTCGCACAGAAACGAATGGTCAAGCTGCTTTACAAGCGGTTCCACGACTGCTTTTAGGTCGAGATAATCCATGACCATGCCCTGCGTATCCGGCTCACCCTCTACCTCCACCCACAGACGGTACGAATGTCCGTGAATATTCTGGCAACCGCCCGTGTGAAATGGAAGACGATGAGCCATTTCCCAGTGAAATTCTTTTGCAATACGTGTAATCATAACCTCAAGAAGTTTTGAGTGCTGGGTTTCGAGTTTTGAGTTTTTTTTGCAGGGTGCAACGTTTTTAGAACGAGATTCCTACTCAAAACTCACCATTCAAAACTCAACACTTTTATTTTTTGTGCGATGCTACGATAACAGACGTGATACCACCGCGCGGCATCCACTCGGCGATAACATCCATTTCAAGGGGATTGCAAGCCGCAACAAGGTCGTCCAAAATCTGATTAGTAACGGCTTCGTAGAAAATGCCTTTATTGCGAAAATCAAGGAAGTAGTATTTCAGCGCCTTGAGTTCGATACACGTTTCGTCGGGGATGTATTTGACGGTGATGGTGCCGAAATCGGGCAGGCCCGTTTTAGGGCAGACCGACGTGAACTCAGGATTGGAGTGCGAAATGGTGTAGCGTCGCCCTTTGGGAGCGGGGTTCGGGAAGGTTTCAATTTGTGCCATATCGAAGAAGGTAAAGCAATAACAATGCAAAGACGGTGAATAGGAAAACCTCAAAGATACAAAATTTGTTCGTGTTTTGGGCGGAGAATTTCTCTCCCGGAAAACAACTCTTTTTGTACAGGTGAATGAAACTCTTGGGCAAAAATACGGTATATCGTAACGCAACTTTTATCACAATTTTTTTATAATTCTCTTAGGATAAAAACCATGATTCCACAGTTTCGCTCTTTGATGCGACTTGGTATTATTGCCGCCGTCGTTGCATTTTTTATTGCCGTGCCTCGGGAGTCGGCATTTGCGCAGCAGTATCGCTTGACCGCGCCGCCAAGTGGCAACAATCAGCACGCCACCGTAACACAGTACATCGGCTTGGTACGGGTAACGATTGATTACAACAGCCCAAATGTTACAAGCCCAACGGGAGAGGACAGAACAGGTAAAATCTGGGGGCAACTGGTTCCCTACGGCACACCGAAATCAGATTTTGGTCTGCTGGAGCCAATGCCGTGGCGTGGTGGCGCAAATGAGGGCACGACCATAGAATTTTCTCACGATGTCGTACTGGAAGGCAAGACCGTACCTGCCGGCAAGTACGGTATAAATTTCATCCCCGATGCACAAGAATGGACGCTTATTCTTTCAAAAAATTCCTGGCAATGGGGCAGTTATTTCTACCGCGAAGCAGATGATGCTTTGCGCGTGAAGGTAAAACCCGCCAAAAACGAATTCCGCCAGTGGCTTACCTACGAATTTATCGAACGCAAGCCCACAAGCGCTCTCTTTGCCATGATGTGGGAAAATCTTCGTGTACCCATCAAGGTTGAAGTACCAAATCTCAATGATTACTATGTAGCCCAAATGCGGAAAGACCTACAAGGCGAAATCGGCTTTGCATGGGAGAATTGGCAGAGCGCGGCAAACTTTTGTTTGCAGAATAACATCAATCTGGACGAAGCACTTCGTTGGTCGGATTACTCTATTAGCGGCACATTCGTCGGGCAAGCAAATTTCCGCACTCTCAGCACAAAAGGACAAATTCTTGCAAAATTGGGCAAGCAAAAACAAGCAGACTCGCTCATGAATCTCGCAATCAACCAGCCGACGGCAGGGGTGATGGATTTGCACACCTACGCTCGGTCGCTCCAAGCACAGGGACGCAAGCAAGATGCCATGAAAATCTTTGAACTCAATGCACAACGAAACCCTAAAGAATGGGTGCCGCATTGGGGCTTGGCTCGTGGTTATTCATCACTCGGCGATTACGGAAAAGCCTTGAAAGCAGCAGAGAAAGCACTTTCCCTGAACCCTGACGACGGCAATAAAAAGAATATCCAAGCAGGCATTGAGAAGCTGAAAGCCGGAAAAGATGTGAATTAAGGAAAGTGGTGAGTTTTGAATGGTGAGTTTTAAGTCAAAAAGTGCACAATGTGCCCCTTTCGACACTGTAGCTTGCCGATGGACTCAGCATTCTTCACTATGCACAGAACAACATAGAATAACCACAATCGTCGGATAGAACCTTCTCTCCGGCGATTTTTTTTTACATTCACGCGCATTTGGGAACTTCGCGTTCTTTTGGCAAGCCGAAAAAGCGTATATTTGTTATTTGTGTATTTTCGCAAGGCAGCCGTTCTGTCTGCAATGATTTCTCACTAATCCGACCTTTCAATCGTTATGGAAAAACCCGTCATTCTCTCTGCCGCACGCACGGCGATAGCTGCCTTTCAAGGCGCACTCACACCACTTGGCGCACCGCAATTAGGCGCAACAGCCATCAAAGCCGCTCTCGCTAAAGCCGGACTCACGCCCGCACAGTTCGCCGAACACACAAGCGAGGTTATTATGGGACAAGTTCTTGCCGCCGGTGTGGGACAAGCACCCGCCCGCCAAGCAGCTATCTATGCCGGTGTACCAAAATCTGTCCCCGCCATCACGGTCAACAAAATGTGTGGAAGCGGCTTGAAAGCAGTCATGCTGGGCGCTCAAGCAATTTTGACGGGCGATGCAGACCTTGTTATCGCAGGTGGTCAGGAATCCATGACAAACGCTCCCTATCTGCTCCCGAAGGCACGCAGCGGCTACCGCATGGGCAACGGCGAGATTATTGATTCGATGATGTACGACGGCTTGACCGATGCCTACGACAAAGGTTCAATGGGCGTTTACGGCGATATGTGCGCCAAAGAGTACGGCTTCACGCGCGAGGCGCAGGATGAATTTGCCATCACGAGCTACAAACGCGCCCAAGAAGCACAAAAAAATGGTTGGTTCACGAATGAAATCGCTATGGTCGAAATGACCGACAAAAAAGGAACCGTCTCTTTTACTGCCGATGAAGGTCCCGGACGCGCCCAGTTCGATAAAATCCCCACACTCAAAGCTGCTTTCTCCAAAGACGGCTCCGTCACTGCTGCAAATGCAAGCTCTATTAACGACGGCGCGGCAGCACTTGTCCTTGCTTCATCCGCAAAAGCGAGCGCGATTGGCGCAAAACCGATAGCACGGATTTTGGCGCAAGCATCTCACGCTCAAGAACCGCAATGGTTCACCACCGCGCCTGTGGGTGCAATCAAAAAAGCGCTTGCGAAAGCGGGCTTGCAGGCAAGCGATATTGACCTCTACGAAGTAAATGAAGCATTTGCTGTTGTCCCAATGGCAGTGGAAAAAGACCTTGCAGTTTCCCGCGAAAAAATCAACATTCATGGTGGAGCCATTGCGCTTGGACACCCGATTGGTGCTTCCGGCGCACGAATCCTCACGACGCTTATTTACGCTCTTCAGCGCACGGGCAAGCGCACAGGACTGGCGACACTATGCATCGGTGGCGGCGAAGCAAGTGCAGTCATTATTGAAATGCTGTAATGCAGAAAAACCGAGGCACGAAATATACTGTGTTGAAGCCAAATTCACCATAAATATCTTCCACCTTCAACACTCACCAACTATTCAGTTTATGGAACGAGAAAAACTCAATACGCACCAAAAAGCACTCCGCGTCAACCTCGACCAGCGTTGGTACGGCACATTTGCAGAAATTGGTGCGGGACAGGAAGTTGTGCGCTGGTTCTTCCGAGTCGGTGCGGCGGCGGGAACAATTTCCAAGAGCATTTCCGCCTACGACATGACCGTCAGCGATGCAATTTACGGCGAATGTGAGCGCTACGTCTCGCGTCCGCGTCTGGAAAGTATGCTTGAGTACGAACACCGCTTGAATCTTGAACGCCTGAGCGAAAGTCGTGGCGACGATACTGCTTTTTTCGCCTTTGCCGATACCGTTTCGGCGCTGAATTATCACGGCACCAATGAATGCCACGGTTGGATGGGTGTACGCTATCAAGCACGCCCCAGCGACGAGGACAGCCAAATTATCATGCACGTCCGAATGCTTGACCGCGAGAACGCTTTGCAGCAAGAAGCACTCGGCATTGTGGGGGTAAATCTGCTCTATGGTGCGTTCTATCTGCACCAAGACCCCGAAGGACTGCTGGAATCCCTTCTTGATGGCTTGAGCACTGACCGTGTGGAAATTGACATGATTGAATTTTCCGGTATCGAGTTTCGTAATGTGGATAACCGCCTGATGAGCCTCAAGCTCGTACAGCTTGGTCTGAGCGAAGCAGCAATGTTTGCTGCTAATGGCGAAGTCTTGCAGCCGACTGAGGTTTTGTATAAAAGCCCTGTGCTGGTGGAGCGTGGTAGCTTCCGTCCCGTCTGCTTTGTCAATATTGATATGTTGGAAGCAGCGTCAGAGAAGTTTGCTCAAGAGCCGGAAGTACAGGGCAAACAAATCATTCGCCTTATGGAACTGACCATGCACAAACTCATGGCAGACGACGGCGATGTGGATCCGCGAGATTTCCTTGCTCGTGCAGACGTTCTTGCTGCATCCGGTATGACCGTGCTCATTTCGGAATACTTTGAGTACGAACGCCTTGTGAACTACCTTTCGCGCTGCACAAAGGAGAAAATTGCGATTACCATGGGTGCAGGTAGCCTCATGGAAATTTTCGACACCAAATACTATGAATCGCTTGAAGGCGGTATTTTGGAATCCTTCGGCAGGCTGTTCAAGACAGATGTTAAGCTCTATATTTATCCCTTGCGCGATATCCAAACGCAGGAAATGATAATAGTCGAAAATCTACCCGTCGCGGAGGAATTACGCTTTCTCTACGACTACTTGGTACACAATAATTACCTTGTGCAGCTTGACAATTACAACGAACAGTATCTGCATATTTTCTCACGCGACATCTTGAAGAAAATCAAAAACCAAGATTCTTCGTGGGAAGAAATGGTACCGCCTGAAGTGGCAAAGGTCATCAAACAGCGTGGCTTCTTTGGCTACAAGCGCAATGTCATGCGGGTTTGAGACAAGTTCTCCGTACAAATTCTCCCACTCTATTTTTTCAATCATGGCACGAGTTCTTATCACTGGTGGCGCAGGTTTTCTTGGTTCGCACCTTTGCGAGCGCTTTTTGCATGAAGGTTATGACGTAATCTGCATGGACAATTTTATTACCGGTTCGCCGGATAATATCGCTCACCTTATCGGCAACCCACATTTCCAATTTGTCAAGCACGACGTAACAGAATACATCTACGTTGCCGGAGAGGTTGACCACATCTTGCATTTTGCCTCACCGGCTTCACCGATTGATTATTTGAAAGTCCCCATTCAAACGCTGAAGGTGGGTTCGCTCGGAACGCACAAAGCACTCGGATTGGCAAAAGCGAAAAAAGCACGGTTTCTTATCGCCTCCACAAGCGAGGTCTATGGCGACCCACTCGTACATCCACAGGAAGAATCGTATTGGGGCAATGTGAATCCAATCGGTGCACGTGGGGTTTACGACGAAGCCAAGCGCTTTTCGGAAGCAATGACGATGGCGTATCACCGCTTTCACGGCGTGGACACACGGATTTTACGCATTTTCAACACGTACGGTCCCCGTATGCGCGTGAACGACGGGCGAGCAATTCCTGCGTTTCTCTCGCAAGCGCTGCGTGGCGAACCGCTCACTGTTTTTGGCGACGGCTCTCAAACGCGCTCTGTCTGCTATGTAGATGACCTTGTAGAAGGTATTTATCGCCTTCTGCTTTCCGACGAGACCGACCCCGTCAATATCGGCAACCCTGATGAAATCACCATGCTGGACTTAGCAAAAGAGATTTTGGAAATTACCGGTTCAAAAAGCGAAATCGTCTTTAAGCCACTTCCTGAAGACGACCCGAAAATCCGCCAACCCAATATCGAAAGAGCAAAACATATTCTCGGCTGGGAACCTCGCGTCAATAGGCGCGAAGGACTCTTGAAAACATTGGAATATTTTCGTGTGGCAATAGCACGGCAATAGCACTCTATCCATAACCACTATGCGTACAAACCTCCTCTTGTTTGCAACCATACTCTTTGTAGTATGGAGCGCTTTTGCGGATGCTTTTGCTCAAACGACTCCGCCCAAGCGCACAGACGAGGAGCGTTTTTTGCAAGCGCGGGTCTGGCTCTCCGATAGCTTCAGTCTCCAAGATGCGGAAGAAACGGGAGTGGAAGTGGAACACAGCGTCATCAAAGGCAAGCGTTTTGTGGAAGGTGTGATTAGCTATTACACGCTCTCGGTGCTGCAAGGGCGCGGTGTGAAGGTAGAGATTCTGGAAGCCGACGCAGAGACGCAAGCAGCAAGGCGCTTGGGCAGTTTCGCACAGAAATTGGCAAAACAGCACTCTATGCTGACGAGCGAAACCCCGCGCAATTTCACGCTTGGCTCCATGGGGGGCTTTTTCACACTGGACGAAGTGTATGCTGAATTTGCCCGAATGCGCACGATGTTTCCGCAAGTAATGAGTGCTCTTGAAGTGATTGGTACATCGGTTGAGGGTCGCCCGTTGCTGGCATACCGCGTTGGAACGGAGCAGTCTCTTTCTTCTAAAGCTCCTGAAATTCTTTACACAGGACTGCATCACGCCCGCGAACCCGGCAGTGTTTCTACGCTCATTTATTACCTGTGGTGGCTTCTTGAAAAATTTCAGGCGAACGACCCCGAAGCAGTGTATCTGCTCAATAACCGCCAGATGTACTTTGTGCCAATGGTGAATCCAGACGGCTATCAGTTCAATCAGACAAGTTTTCCGGGCGGTGGCGGGATGTGGCGCAAAAACCGCCAGCGCAATAGCGATGGCTCCTTCGGCGTAGATTTGAATCGTAATTATGGGACGCAGACCTTCTGGAATGCCCCGAATAGCGGCTCTTCGACCAGCACCCGCAGCGACACTTATCGGGGTACAGAGCCTTTCTCTGAGCCGGAGACGCAGGCGGTTCGGGATTTTTGCCTCCGACACAATTTTCGTACTGCCATCAATTATCACTCTTACAGCAATCTGCTCATTTATCCGTACTCCTACGTCAACACCGAAACCCCTGATTCTACCTACTTCCGCGCACTGACGGCTGAAATTACCAAAAACAATCTTTACTCCGCCGGACGCGATTTGCAGACCGTTGGCTATGCCGTGCGGGGCGCGTCCGACGACTGGATGTATGCAGGAGTGAGCGGGCGCAAAATCATGGCGTACACCCCGGAAATCGGTACTACCGATGACGGTTTTTATCCTACGCCAGACCGCATAACGGCTCACGGCGCAGAAAATCTTTCTACGAACCGCATGACGGCTTGGAGCGCAGCAGTAAATCTCCGTCCGGTGCAGTCCTACGTGACGGAAAATCCACAAACGGGGCTTACACGTATTATCGTAGAAATACAAAATATTGGAATTCAAGATGCGGCTAGTTCTTCGGCAATTTTGTTACGTCCGCTTGCTAGGGGCGTAGGGATTCTCCGTGCTGAGAGACCAATTCGTGCTTTGCGCTCCACGGAACTTGTACTTGAGGCGTTTGATTGCACATTTGATTCTACCGTGAAAAACGGTAGCACTATTCCTATGGAAATCCTCATCACGCAAGAAAATACGCCACGCCGAGATACAATGCAAGCACAAGTGCTTCAAGCAAATCGCCAAGCGCTTTTTGCGACGGAAACGGATGCGTCGCAATGGAAATTGGGGCGCTGGAGTGTTGTGCGTGATGCCCTGACAGGACGCACTGCGTTTACGGACAGCCCGACGGGAAATTATCCTGCAAACGCACGGAACTATGTCCAGCTCGCACAACCTGTGAGTTTGCGGAATGTTCGAGCAGCAACACTGGAGTTTCAAACCCGGTGGTCTATTGAATCAAACGCCGATATAGGCGTAGCACAGGTTTCGACGGATAACGGTGCGACATGGCAAACGTTGCGTACTTCACTGATGAAACCTTCTTCCTTCGGAAGCGGCGCAAATTTTGGCTTCGACGGCAATTTCCCGCAATGGATTCGCCAAGAGTGTTCGCTACAATCAGTGTTGGGACAAGACATACTCGTGCGCTTCGGGCTTTTGAGTGACAGCGACGCACAATTTGACGGCTTCTTTTTGTCGGATATTGCAATGCGAATATACCGTGACTCGCTTGCGACGACAAGCACGACTCTTCTGGCACAACCACGTCTTTCGCCGAACACCATCTCTGCGGGCGACGACCTCAGAATCGAATTCCCACTTTCCAATGAGACCAAAGCAGATATTCGGTTTTACAATGTGCTTGGGCAAACGCTTTTCGCCGCCGATGCCGTACAGATTGCCTCTGACGGAATCGCAGCACTTCGATTGCCGACACTTGCCAGAGGTTTATATTTTGTAGAAATTCATACAACAAGCCGCACGACAAAAACACAGCTTATGGTGTTGTAAGATGTCATGATTGACGAATAATCCATGGGCGTATATTTTTGCCATATTGCAATAGTAGCTAGTTAGCCTCCTTGACGATTGATAAAATATAGCGACAACCATGCAACTCAAAAAATGCTGGATAGCGCTCATTATCGACAGTACGGAGGAGATTAAATTGTTCAGCAATCGTTTTGTAAGGATCTATACGACTATCATCTTTATTACGGCGCTTATAAAACGTTGATTCTCCTTCCTGTGATTTAGCATCAGTAAGAATTGCTGGATAACGACAAACAAATTCATAGCACATTTTGATAATATGTTCTGCCATGATGCTGCGTAACTCATCAATAAGTTCGCTACCATTGTAGTGTAGAATATCTGTAAGATAAACAGCTCCACTATCAACAGCAGCTTCAGCTTCAAAGAGTGTAAGGGGAATTTCATTATATCCTTCTACAATCTGCCACGTAAGAGGTGACCATCCCTTGCCTCGGGGGAGTGCACTTGCATGAACAACAATATTATTTTTATGTAGATTTAATTTGCTTGCAGGTACAAGCTGACCCAAACTTAAAAAAAAGGCGATATCACCTGCCTCAAGTGCATTCACTTGATTAATAAGACGGACACTATGTCCATCACGTTCCAAATTTTGTACTAATTGCTGAGTATAACTATTCATCCACGCATCAGCATCAGAGAGAATTGTAATATTCATAGCTTCCTGTTTTTTGAGATGATCTGAACTCAACACCAAAGACCGTATCAGCTACACGATGGGCACCAATGCCATCTATGACCATTGTTACTATTTGAGAGAGTTTATGGATCAACTGTGGGTTACTTATTACTTGGGCTATTATCTGAGCTATCATTAGAGGAGTTAACTTATTCGACCATCCTGCATTCCATTGCAAGCCATGTCTGGCTGCGGTTTCTGTCATTTCTACTTGGTTCTCAGCGATTATGACTGTAATTGCCGGCAGTCCTAAACAGCAACGTTCCCATGTAGTAGAACCACCTGCACCAAGCGCTAAGTCTGCCTTACACATAAAATCTGCCATATTGGGAACTTGACAGTGGAAGTGCAAATTGGGTGCTTGTGCGCACAACTGCTCAATTTCTTCGCGATGCGGATTGGCGATACCGACAATAATATCGGATTCAATGTCCTCACGTCCCAGCATTTGCAGAGCGCGGACGGCTTTTGCTGTTTCATTCGAGGGGTCGGAGCCGCCAAAAAAGACCATGATGCGCTTCACCGTTCCGTTGCGCACGAGACTTTGACCAAGCCGTTCACGGGCTTCTCGAAATTCAGGACGCAAAAGCGCATATTCGGGACCAAGCAGCAAGCGACATTGGGGCGAAACGAGTCCTGCGTATCGTTTCTCTGCATCGTCGTAGAGATTTTGATCGAGCAGAATATCGCAATCATGCGGGCGATTGGCAATGTCGTCAATAGCCATAATGTGCTGCGTGTGAGGACGCAAGCGGCGCTGCCAGCGCTCATCAATAGCGTAGTGGTCGGTAATAAGCCAATCAATTTTACCGTTATTGGCTATCCATGCTTGACATATATTCGTCGTGTCATCTGCATCATCTTCCCGTGAAACGCCTAACCATGTGCCATATTCGTCGTCGTTGCTACTGGGATACACTATTGCGGGTCGGGGCAAAAGAAAGCATTGGTAGCCTTTGGAAACAATATGCTTTTCTAAATGACCTTCAAAATCACGACAGACAAACACAACCGACGCGCCTCGTTTGCGGAGTTCATCGGCAAGCGTCAAACAACGCATCACGTGACCGGAACCGATATGAACGGCAGCATCAGCGCGGACGAGAACATTCATCAAGCGAGGGTCGGTTTGTCAAAGAAACGGAGAACTTGTTCAATTACATACTCCTGCTCCTCGTTCGTGAGTGCGGGATACATCGGCAAACTGAGGCATCGGTCGTAATATGCTTCCGCAAGGGGCATATCGCCACGCTTCCAGCCAAATTGTCGGTAATATGGCTGCAAGTGAACGGGGATATAATGCACCTGAGCATAAACCTTCCGCTCTCGGAGAAAATCATAAAGTTCACGCCGTTGGGCGACTTCTATGACAAAAAGATGATATGCGTGGTGGAAGCCTGTTGGCACAGGTCGCACCGTTACAGACGTTCCCGCGAATGCTTCTTCGTAACGACGAGCAATCGCACGTCGCCGCTCCAAACCTTTCTCAGCCCGTTTTAATTGCTCAATTCCCAGCGCGGCTTGCATATCGGTCAAACGATAATTATAGCCCAATTCGTGCATTTCGTAGTACCAGCCACCGTGATTTTCCTCCAAGATAGCAGGATCGCGCGTGATACCGTGCGTTCGGAGCGTACTAACGCGGTCGTGATATTGTTGGTTATTCGTCGTCACGGCTCCGCCTTCGGCTGTGGCAATGTGCTTGACGGGGTGAAACGAGAAGATGGCAAGGTCTGCGAGCGAACCATCACCCGCGCGGCGCTCTATGCCTTGCTTGTCCGTAAATGATGCACCGGGTGCATGGCAAGCATCTTCCAGAATCCACAAGCCAAATTCATCTGCCAGTTCGTGCCATGCTGCCATATCTACGGGCAAGCCTGCAAAATCTACTGGTACAACACCTTTGTATGCGGAGCGCTCAGACTTGGGTGTATTCTCAAGCAACGTCCGCACCTTTTGAATATCTAGTAAATACGTCGTTTCATCAATATCGGAAAACACGACCTCGCCGCCACAATACCGAATACAGTTGGCAGAGGCAGTAAAGGTAATCGGTGTTGTAATAACCTTGTCGCCCGGCTTGACCCCAAGCGCCATTGCGCAGAGATGCAGCGCTGCGGCACCATTGGCAACAACCGAAGCATACTGTGAGCCGATATACTGGGCAAAAGCTGCTTCAAATTCGGGTGGTTTCGGACCTTGCGTGAGATAGTCGGACTGCAAGACTGCGGTAACTGCCGCAATATCGGCATCGGTGATAGTCTGCCGACCGTAGGAAATGGGTTTTGTGGGAGTGAACGTACTCACAGATAGTTATGCTTGTGGTGTAAAATTCGGGTCAATATGCTCACGAATAGCAGTGCGAATCTCTTCAACGGTCATAAAGTCAGGATTTGTGCCGGAGTTATACTTAAATCCTTGCTCTACTTTTTTGCCATTGAATTTTTCCAAATACTCGTCGTGCGACCAAAGCGGTACTGAAGGCGCAATGACGTAGTATTTGTCCAGTTCCAACGTGTTAAAAGAGTCCATTTCGGTAATCATTTCTTCATGAAGTTTTTCGCCGGGGCGAATACCGATAATTTCGTGTTTTGCGGCGGGAGCAATCGCCTCTGCCACATCCATAATCCGATAGGACGGGATTTTGGGTACAAAAATCTCACCGCCCCAAGCATTTTGAAGGGCGTACAGCACCAAGTCTACCCCTTCGTCCAGCGAGATATTGAAACGGGTCATTTCTTCATGCGTGATAGGCAGAACACCGCTTGAGCGCTTATTCAGGAAGAATGGCATAACTGAGCCGCGCGAGCCAATCACATTGCCATAGCGAACGACCGAGAAGTTGATGTCTCGGTTGCCACGAAAATTGTTCGCTGCCACGAAGAGTTTATCAGAACAGAGTTTTGATGCGCCATAGAGGTTAATCGGTGCGGCAGCTTTATCAGTGGAAAGTGCGACCACACGCTTCACGCCGGATTTGATAGCAGCATTAATGACGTTTTCCGCGCCCATGACGTTGGTTTTGATACACTCCATCGGATTGTATTCTGCCGTTGGCACTTGCTTGAGTGCAGCAGCATGAACAACGGCATCAATCCCTTCAAAGGCGCGTACAAGACGATTCTCGTCGCGCACATCGCCAATGAAATAGCGTATTTGTCGATATTGCTCCTGCGAAAATTCCTGAGCCATTTCAAACTGTTTAAGCTCATCGCGTGAGAACACGGCTAGACGTTCTACTTCAGGAAACTGTGTAAGAATACGCTTGACAAAGGTTTTACCAAACGAGCCTGTTCCTCCGGTAACGAGGATGGATTTATATGGGAGCATGAATGAAGTATGATTAAGTGAGTGTACTTGGGTGGGTGCAGTTTTCTTGTAAATAAGTTATTCTAGTACAGATATTGGTGCAAATTCGATAAGCCCTTTTTCTTCAAATTTTTTCAAATAATCGTAGAGTACATTAAAGGGAACATCAAAGCGTCGTGCAATATCAAAAATGCTTGTTTTCTCGTCAAAGAGCCGTTGCAGATAATCTTGCATATATCCCATTTTGAGTTGTACATCGCTCAGATGTTTTTCTACGGTTGGGTCAGGACGTTCAATGTACAAACCGTGCTTTGGGTTTGACAATGCAAGTAGCCCTGTAAACTTGCGGCGCATAACCTTATTATTTTCAAATATTGTCACCATTGTTTGAAGTGCTGTAAGAGTTTCCTCAAGCCGTGGCACAGAGTTAATCTGAAAATTATCTTCGTTGGTGTGATACTGAGTATAATAAAAAGGGGATTGGTGGCAGCGTGAAATAGAAATAAATGGAATCTCAATACCTGCACCTTCCCATACTGTTTCATCATTGCCAACAATGGTGCGGAATGCTCCAATTCTAGCATCGGGGTTGACTTGTTTCAATGCGTACTCGGCAACAGCATCTATAAGGCTTGTGCCATTAAAGCTTTGAGCCAGTGCCAGTGGTAGGTCAATACCAACCATTTCTACAAATGCGCCCATTTTCATCTTTTTGACATCCGCTTTCGGCAATCCGCTCAGATAAAATACTGTTCCAAGATGCTCTGGTGCAAAAATAGCGCGATAACTGTATTGGGTTTTACGTCCTTTAAGCCATTTGAACAATTCTAAAATAACCGCCACACCTGCCAAGTCATCGTTAAATTGTGTTGGATGACAGGTGTGAGCATTGAAGACAATTGTTTCTTCCGATATCCCCTGATGGAATATCTCCCCAACAATCATTTCTCCATCGTTATATTCTGTTTCTAATTCAATATCATATTCGCCATCTGTCCAGTTTTTGTAGATATTATGCGGAATTGTGAAACCCCAGAAGGTCTCCCACGGGCGATAATTATTGACACAATGAAATGAGTAGGCATCGGGTAATTCAGGGCGCGTAAAAACGTGTTGATCCAATTCGAGTTTTGAGACACGCCCCGAAAAAGAGGGCGAATATCCGGCGACGGCAAGAGGATGAATTGTTCCGTCAAACAGGGTATGACCCTCTTTTTTTATCAGTGCCTTTTTTATCACCCAGTTATGCGGTACTACCCAGCCATTATGCTCTATACCGGATTTATAGCGGTGTAGAGTTAAGGGATGAATAGTATTGAGTAACCTAAACATTTCTTCATTATCGCTTTGTGAAATACCGATATTCAGTTTAAGAATCTGCTCAAAAATATCTAGATGAAACATTGGTTACAACAAATTACGGTGAAAAAATATCAAAAGAATTGTTAGCCGTGATTACGCAGTTTTTAAGCCTTCGGTATTATATTCTGCACTAAACATCATAGCAGATTCAAGTTCACTTTGCGGTGTATATAGACGCTGTCCAATTCTAATAGTTGCAGTAATATCTATGCCTTGCTCATCCAAAATACGCTCAGCAATTATAGAGCCATCTTTAGCAGCAATAAACACCTTTCCCGCAAAGGTACGATACACCAGACCTGTCATAAACGGATGAAACGTGCCATCAATGGTGTCAGATTGACAAGATTTCAAATGAATACGTTTACCATGCAAGTAAGTGGAAGCACCTGCATACGGCTCGTCGAAAGCACAAATAAATCGTTCTATTTCCTGCACCGTCCATGACCAGTTAATCCATCCGTGCTTGAGCGTGTAGAGACGTGGAAAGTAGGATGCGAAGTTTTCTTGCACTTTAGCAAATGAAAATGCTTTGCCGGACTGGACTTCACTAAAAAAGTCTTGAAACAATGCAAAACCTTCACGGTCAGCAGCAGCAAAATAATCCTGCGGGATCCGTGCTGATGCAGGAATAACGTATTCGTGTGTTTTAAGAATGCCACCGGAATCAAAACCACCGGGAATCATCTCTTCATTGACCTGTTGCACATTCCAGCCTCCCAAGCGCCCTCCGCGCAAGATTTCCCACGTAGAGTGCGCTCCACCACGGTATTGCGGAAGGCGAATAATCATAAAATCATATAGTCGCCGTTTGAAGAGCTCAAGCGTTTCGGTCGTGAAGGTATATGCCTCACCAATCCCGATACCCATTGTTTTATCGGTAATAACAGACTTGAGCTCACTCGAAGTGTTAATATCGGCAACATGAAAATGTGAGATATCTTCTTCTTCTAAAACCGTGCGAAAGGTGCGTGGGTGTGATTTTGAAGGAGGATCGAAAAATTCATCCAAATGCCGCGTCACGCCAAAAACATAGACTTTCACACCTTGCTCACGAGCTAAACGTGCAGCTTCGGGAAGCCACGGTACTGGTCCACAGAAAAATATCAGTGTGTCTATAGGTCCTGGTTGAACTGTTGTCATGATTTGTGTGCTCCTAGTTAGTATTCATTTTTGCAAATCTCGACAATAAATTCATCGATATACTTCCCATGTGAAAAACAGTGTTCTTTTAGAGTTGCAACGTGCCGCCAGTTGCATTTGATAAATGCTTTGAACGAGCCGATATTTTCAGCATACATCCCTGCGGTAAGTTTATTAAGGTTGAGTTCCTCAAAACCATACTTTGTGGCAAGTGAAATTGCTTCGGCGGCATAACCTTTTCCCCACACAGCACGATCCCCAATGACCAATCCCACTTCAGCACGACGATGAAATGTGTCAATATTTCCAATTTTGATATTGCCAATATGCTGATGGCTATCGTTGAGAAATATTCCAAACATAGCATCAACAGGGCTATTATTCATTGCCTCGACAAAAGAGCGTACGCTTTCCATGGTCTGAATGCGGAAGCGGCTTTCAAGATACTGGTTTATATCAGGATCATTCATCCACGCGATATATGCTTCCGTAACATCATGTGGCGAAAGAATTTGGATAAATATGCGTTTTCCGAGAATTTTCATACCGTTTCGACAGTAGTTTAATTAAGACTGTAGATTTTACGCCGCGTTCGCCGTGTAAAACGTTCTATGATTAGGTTTTGAATTGCTTTTGGTGCTGTTCGCTTGTACAATGTGTCTAAACGAAAAAGCCAACGATTTGCCATAGGTATTCGCCCGTTGAATGTGCCTCCAAAAAATGTTTGCGCTTTGTAGAACTCGAATGGAGTCCCAAAAGTGTTCAGGAAATAACCATAGATTAACGCGCCAAGCTTATCTTTAGGAGGCAAATCTTGCTGTAATATGAGAGCAATCAACTCTTCATGTGTTTGCGGTGTATAGTTTCCACCAAGTTCTTGGTAGGTGGTTTTACCAGCGAGAATAGAAGGTTTGCCAAAGAAAACAGATTCTATGCCGACAGTAGAGTTAAATACAACTACTTTTTCACTATGCTGGATAAGTGCATATGTGCTGACAGGTGACTCTGGTGGCACAACCGTTACAAAATCCGATTGCAATCTAAGAACAGGGTTAATTTCCTTTGGTAAGTTTGCTAAGTTTGGATGAATACGAATGGTCAGATGTAATATACCTTTATACGGTTCAAGCGAAGCGATAATACGGCGTAAACCCTCTATTTGGTTGGAATACAAATGATTTCTATAATCATCGCCGACAGTGACATACTCAAAACTACCCGTATTAAAGATGGCAATATGGCGTTTATTTGGATCGCGCTCGCTGGGTAACATTCCTGCTCTTTGCTGCTCAACGAATGAATAACCATTTACTTTCACACCCTTTGCTCGATTTTGGAACCATGCAGCTCCGACAGTCTCGCGCTCAACACTAGAGACCGCATTTTGCCAGTGTTGAAGCATGAGATCTGTCATCATCTGGATTCCATGCGGCATTTGGTTGTGAAACGTCGAATATGTCTCGGAGTCATTACCGCATTCATGGGTATAGAATTCTACTCCTTCTGCCTCACACGCCCTCAAAATGCCACGTGTCATGCTCATTCTGCCATTGAAGATATAAAAACAGTCTACTTTTGTCTGGCGCAAAAAATTCCGTACAGATCGATATGTGATAAATGCGGAAAGCATATAACGATAAATTAAATCAGCATATTCCGCCATATTCGGTGTCGAGTCTTTTAAACTACAAATGACAGATGACATCACAGACGAACCAATATCATATTTGTCTATCGCGTAATTGATGGATTCTTCTAGCGTTTGAAAATTGCGCGGTAGGTGCTCAATATCGCGTTTATCCTGCTCCGTCAGAAATAAAAATGGTCGCTGGTATAGATTTGTCGTATCTGTTAAAGCATTTACGCCAGCCTTACGAGACATCACACAAAGCCCACATCGTGCGGGTGCGTGTTCTTCGTTAGTCTCACAGGCAGGCATTTCACCATCACAATGAAGGAGTGTAACAGTATCGCCCGCTTTGAGATGTTTTTGCGCCAACTCCAACTCAGTTGCAAAATGCCTCTGAAATAATGGATGTGTATTAAAAATGGCGATATGCATAATTCTAGTTGTTAAATTTAGGTGAGCGCGTTCTCGGCATTACCTTTTCGGTCAAAACCACTAAAATCTACTGCAACAACTTACTCCAGAAATTTTAATGACTACGCACCTTCACTTCAAATGCTAGACGGCTGATTGCCGCCCAAAGTACGACACAAATGAAAACTATGTAACAAGCGGCAATATAGTGTCCAGAGGGAGGTACTCAAGACTAAGTTCAAAAATAACCGCCTTTATAGATGCTAGGGTTTCTCTCAATTTTGGATAAAAATTC
This sequence comes from uncultured bacterium, assembly GCA_937899715.1. GTDB lineage: Bacteria > Bacteroidota > Ignavibacteria > Kapaibacteriales > UBA4661 > PH2015. The sequence goes on from CALCNX010000049.1 coordinate 48,548, forward strand.
AGGTGAGAATTTATCGTTAATCTCAACCTTACTTGGTGCGCCAGTGCCAAAATTATTGACGGCAAAACGAATTTGCAAAAGCAAGCGCTCTCCTTTTTCAAGCACCTTGCCCTTATGAAGCCCTTTTGTATCAACGGCAAGTAATGTTCCTTGCGAACCTGTAATTTCAATAACGTCTTCAGGTTGAAAGTGCTGACTAATCTCCTCATCTAAAATTCGCCCATCTCGATATACTTCACGTGGTGCCAGACGATGAGAACGAGCAATATAACAATGCGGACCATTCAAAGAATCTACATCAGTTAGGTAGATAAAGAAATTGAGCCATTTTATTGTATCCATATCTACATGGTAAAGCTGTGCTGCGGCATTTTTGCTTACATTATGAAAATCAGCGTTACTCCACCACATGGATACATTTTGCAAGCATAAACTCGAACCCAAGAATTCACGCGCTACGGCGAGAAGGGATTCATCAGTAATTAGATTCTGAATAATCGGATTCTCTAATAGAACTTGTGCGTCGAAATCATATAAATTTGCAACCAAGTTATTTCGATCATAAACAATACGCTTATCATCGTACCCTGCAATTCGCGGCTTACTTGGTGTCGTATGAGCAAATTCAATAAGTTTGTTACACATTTCGGGCTGTAACAAAGTATCAAAACGATGAAAGCCAACATCATCAAGAGTATTTATCACAGTCTCCAGCGACATTCCTGTCATATCTCCCCAGACACCAATGGGGTTTTCTATAACAATCGTATTATGACGACTCACAAAATTTTGTACCGCTGCAAATATATCATGCGATCGCCGATTTGTAGAAAAGTACAGATGTCGTGCACTGTGATAACCATAATCTGGTGTTATACCTGTACGACGATAAATATTGACTGCTTTAAGAAAACGAGCAAGGTTCACAACAAATTTTGCTGTTGAACTTTGTTTGAGAATTTCACGAAATGCCGACATAGCTTACAAGAATGGGTATGAGAATTGGGAACAATTGAATTTATGATACTTGCAAATCTTTGGCAAGCGCTGTACTGACGGAAACCTGCGGCTCGTCAGCCGATAACCCTGCGCATTTATGTAGCTCAATCACGACATCTACCTTTTCACGAATAGCGGGGTCGTGGCTTACAAAAATCACTATTTTATTGCGATATTCAGTAAGAATATTTTCAATTACGGTCTCTTTCGTGGCGGGGTCAAGTGCACTCATACTTTCGTCTAAAATTAATACGTCTGGCTTTCGTACAAGTGCTCGTGCTATGCCGATGCGCTGGCGTTGCCCACCGGATAGGTTTGTACCGCGATATTGCAAGAGTGTATCGTAACCATTGGGCATTGCTTCAATCACTTCATCCACACAAGCGATTTGAGCTGCCCTATCAATATCTTCTTTGCTCGCGTGGAAGCCGTACGTTATATTATTTTGTACGGTATCATTGAAAATCATAGTCTCTTGCCCCAGCAAAACTACCTTTTTACGTAATTCGTGGATGTTCAACTCGTCAAGTGGTATATTATTCAACAAAACTTTCCCCCTAGTAGGCTCTTGAAACCGAAGAAGAACATCCAAAAGTGTTGATTTTCCGGCACCGGACTCGCCGACGACAGCGTATATGCCCCCATGCTCGAAGGACAACGAAAGATTTTGCAATACGGGGTTGTCTGAGGTGTAGTAAAAACTTAGATTCTGGACAGTGATATCGCGTATTGGTTCCGATAGTACCCCCTGAGCAGCTTCTAAAGAGCTAGTCTGTTCTTGGGCTTTTGTTTCATCTATGACATCGGTAATATCTTTAGCAGCCTTTGCATCTGAAACAATTTTCAAGAAAACGTTAGCCCCATCACCGACCGCGAGGAAGAATCGCAAAAGGAAAATAAGCAATGTAATTGCAAATGCGTAGTCAAAAGCAACTTTGCTCATTTGCGTCCCAATCAAGATAAAAAGCCCGAACGTAACTACAAGCAGAAGCATTGGAAACTGTTTTCCGAAGAGATTCACAAATTCTATCGTGAAAAGACGACGTTTGTGAGGAAATACATCTTGCTCAAATTTTGCCAATACATAGTTTTCAGCACTAAAAGCACGCACAGAACGCACTCCATTGAGTGCATCCACGAGAATGGAAGTAACACTACGTGAACTTTCCATTGTCAATACACCTAAACGGTGAACCGTTCTGAAAACACCATATGTACTGAAAGCACTTACGACTAAAAATGCTAAAATCCCTACACCCGTAATGGGCGAAAAAATAACAATAGTAGAATAATACAGTACGATTAACACCGCCGTCGTTATAAATCGAATAGACGTTGCAATAATTGATGCCGCACGATGCACCTCCTCACCAGTAAGAGTAATCAGATGTCCGGCGCTTTGCTTCTCAATAGTGTTAATGTGGTAGTATTGCACAATGTTCCGTAACCCACGGGACATTATTTCTGCCGGCATACGATTGATAGTGATATTAAGCAATATGCGCTCGGCTATGATCTGAGTAATAATTCGGAAGGCAAAAAGAATCGTGTAGGCAAGAAAAATATATTTCGATGACGCTTTAAGACTGAAAATGGAGAATAGAGAAACAATAATATTGTTCTGGGAAACGGTGCGCCCAGCAGCAATCTCTGAAAGCGGTATAAAAGCATTCATGGCGAGTGCTTCAAGAGCAACGGAAGCGATATAAATTAGTATCGCGCCATATAAAACTGGATACCGCCCAAGAGCAAAAGCAAATAAGCGCTGTAAATAGTCAAAATGAATACTTTTAAAAGCGCTCAAAATTCTTGCTGGTGAAGCAATCATGGTATTAGGTACGGTGTAAAAGAAAGGGGCTTTTATGCTACTTTGGATTTGTCAAGAGAAAAGATAATAGCTACTGTGCTTGACGGACTACCCTTAATAGTATTTGGAGTAGTGGTTGTGTAGCCATCTTGAGCAAAATATACGACATCAGCAAATGGCTTAAACATTTCGAGTAGTGCTTTCACTGTCTGTACACGTGTTTCAAAAGTACCTATACTGTAACCATGCTTCGCATCTATCGTAGCAATTTCTTGAGGAGTAACGTATTCTAGCGAAATCCCGATAATTCCATTTGGCTTGGCAACACGAATCATCTCATCAACTGCCTTCTGTTGATTATCGCTGTAAGGTAGAACCATACTTGAAATCACAACATCCCACGTATTGTCAGGATAAGGCATTGCGTGCATATCACCTAAGTCCACAAGCGGAGAGTAGCTAATTAAATCCAGCCCTCGAATATGGTCGCGTTGAAAACCATACGCCTCCAAAAGCAGCAATTCCCCTTCCGAACGCGGTCCAATACTGAGTATAGATGAATTAGCATGGACAGCCTCAATCACCGAAAGCGGTCGCACCAGAATGCTTGAGCGTTTTGAGTCCAATGTTGGCAAAAGCCCTCGCAAATTGTGCTTAATCGTAACCGGATTAGCATCTCCGGCTTCTATCGTTCGCAAACGGCGTAAAATCTTGGCAAAATAGACATATCGTATATATGCAATTGCGCCACGAATACGGTCAACATAGAGAAGTTGTCGGCGAACAGTTTTGAGCATGATAAAATTTTTCTAAAATTTTGTAAGCGCTGAAAAGTATAGCCCGCAAATTTACAATTTTTTTTGGAATGGAAATAATTTGTCTTGAAACCCGTACCCTATTTAACTGCTTAGCCCTTTTACCAAACGAAGCATAATGTTATGATTTTGTAATCGCATGGCAAAATCACGAAAAATTCGTAACTTGCGAATCTGTAACATAAATTTTATCGCCAATAACTCGTTTTTTGATCTTTTACCGTTTTATGCAGCAAGTACCACGTAACCCGAATATCCGCAACATCGCTATTATCGCGCACGTTGACCACGGCAAAACCACGCTCGTTGACCACCTCTTGCGTCAAGCCGGCACATTCCGCGAAAATCAAGTCGTTGCCACGCGCCTTATGGACTCCAATGATTTGGAGCGCGAAAAAGGCATTACCATCATGGCGAAAAATGCCGCTATCCACTGGAACGGCATGAAAATTAACATTCTCGACACCCCCGGTCACTCCGATTTCGGTGGCGAAGTAGAGCGCGTCCTTTCGATGGTGAACGGCGTACTCTTGCTGGTAGATGCAGCCGAAGGTCCGCTCCCGCAGACCCGCTTCGTTCTCAAAAAAGCACTTGAAATGGGCTTGACTCCTATCGTTGTTGTCAATAAAATTGACCGCGCCGATGCCCGCGCTGCCGAAGTTCTTGACGAAGTAATGCAGCTATTCATCAACCTTGAAGCCGATTACGAACAGCTTGACTTCCCCGTCATCTACGCCATTGCCAAGCAAGGTATCGCCAAACGTACACTCGAAGAAGAGTCCGACTCGCTTACACCGCTTTTTGAGACCATTATTGCTACCATCCCACCACCACCGGCTGATATGGAAAAGCCATTTCAGATGATTATCGCCGCGCTGGATTGGAATGATTACGTCGGACGTATTGCCGTTGGACGCATTCACTGTGGGCGCGTTAAAGTTGGCGACCAAGTAGCACTCATGCATGCTGACGGCACTATCGAAAACAGCAAAATCACAAAACTCTACGTCTTTGAGGGCAACCAGCGCAAAGAAGTTGAGAACGCCGAAGCAGGCGACCTCATTGCTCTTTCCGGTTTTGAAAATGTTAATATCGGCGACACCATTGCCGATGCTGCTAATCCTGTTGCGCTTCCCTATGTGAACATTGACGAGCCAACGCTTGCAATGAACTTCATGGTAAACAACTCACCGTTTGCCGGACGCGAAGGAAAATTTGTCACCACGCCGAAGCTCCGTGAGCGCCTCTTCCGCGAAACCCGCACCAACGTTGCCCTGCGCGTTGCCGATACCGACCAGCCGGATAACTTCCGCGTCTCGGGTCGTGGTGAATTGCAACTTGCAATTTTGATTGAAACCATGCGCCGTGAAGGCTATGAATTTGCGGTTTCCAAGCCGGAAGTGCTTTACAAGCGCGATGAAAATAATAAACTCCTTGAGCCGATGGAACACGTGATTGTGGACGTTTCACAAGCACAAATCGGCACGGTGATTGAACTTTTGGGACGACGCAAAGCCGAAATGCTGAATATGACACCCTCCGGCGACATGGTTCGCGCTGAGTTCATCGTTCCGGCGCGTGGTCTTATCGGCTTCCGCACGGAGTTCCTGACCTCCACGCGCGGCGAAGGTATTATTCACCACACCTTCCACGGCTACGATGCGCACAAAGGCGACTTTGCGACACGCACACGTGGTTCGCTTATCTCAATGGAATCCGGTCCTTCCACCGCTTACGCACTGGAAATGGTGCAAGAGCGCGGCGTTCTCTTCCTTGGACCGGGCGTAGAGATTTACGAAGGAATGGTAGTGGGCGAGAACTCCCGCGAAGATGATATGGTCGTGAATCCCTGCCGCACCAAGCACCTGACCAATATGCGTGCAAGCGGCTCGGACGGCACCGTGAAACTCGACACTCCGCGCCAACTCAGCCTTGAGCAATACATTGAGTTTATTTCCGATGATGAACTTTTGGAAGTAACACCGCAAAACATTCGCATCCGCAAGCGTTACCTGAACGCTACCGACCGCGCCCGCATGAAAAAACGTTCATCGCTGGCAACAGAAGAAGCGTAAGAATTTTTTGAACCGATAAAAGGCGGAAGAGCAAGGCATAAAACCTTGCTCTTCCGCCTTTTTCTGTGTAATTTGGATTCGCCCGATTATACACTGCATCTTGTTAATAATTTTAGAATATTGTAATGCATGCAATTACAAAATTTGTTTTTTAATGTTGAATCCGATATAGTTTTTTGACACATTATAATTAATCTCAATATGATTAAGTGCAATAGATTAAAATGGTTATTGATAATGCCCTTGATATATTTTTACACTTATCAAGACATTGATGCCCAAATCATTCAGCCAATAAGCGTGGGAGTAAAAGGAGGTTACACCGTTGATTTTCACCGATTACAAATTCCAACATTGAGATTCGATTTTGATGCGATTGATACCTATTATGAAGACGTATTGTTTTCTGGTTCGGGCAACGGCTATCAAATCGGTACTTTCTTTGAATTTCCTTCGGGAAGCTCATGGTCAATCAACGCCTGTGCAAATTTTTCAAACCAGTCTGTTCAGCTGAGAAATGTGGAGAGGCGCGGTTATGTGATTTTGCGGAATTTCAGAATATATGAATTTGATTCCACGGATTTGCTAAGAGTAGTAAATGCAACAACAACAGGAATTAGTGGTGAGGTTGGTCTGCAATATCAGCCAGTAGTACCAATCAATATCCAAGCAGGAATTAGATTTACCACTGTTTTAACTTCCAATTTTGAGGATACTGAATGGCTTGGAACAAAACCTTCTGCGTCAGTTGTATTAAGTGTAAAAAAGAACCCAATTCCCAATCTAAATTTTCAACTACATGGATATTTAGGTTTGGATGCCGATTTACCAATTATAAGTAGCTCACGTTCAGCAACAAATTCACTATTATCAATATCACCATTTGTACGATTGTACTATCCTCTCAATAATCTAGAATCAAGTATGCAATGGCGCTTCGTGAGTCTCTATGGGGGGCTTGCTTTAAAAATATACCCAAGTTTGTTTTAGAGAGAATTCAAGATACAGAAAGCAGGGCTGAAGAAAGTAAGCAATCTTGATTACCCGAAAAATCAAATGATAGCCTCCGCAGAAGCAATCTCATTGCTGCAAGCCAGTACGTAGATGCATACTGGATTCACTTTCTTTTTTCTGATGCTACCAAACAAATCATTGACTTTGAGTCTTTTTTACGGGCGGCAAGAAATGAGATGACCACAAAACATCTTTCTATACCAGAGTTCCGTAAATTTGAAGTACGATATAGGAATCTATCGTGGAATGACTACGAAATGTGCTTCCCCTTTGAATCTCTGTACGAAGGGCAAATTTAAGTCACCGTTCTTCGTAGCGTTCACAGCACTCAAGCCGCTTATCCTCAAAGAAATTTCACGCACTACTCAGGAAGTCTATTCCGCATGAACCTCACTCCGCACACCAAAACCATCTTCACCGTTGCCGCCGTGCTGAATATCGTCGGCTCTCTGAGCGCTTTAGCAGCAATGCCGCTTCATTTGCAATTATTCTACGGGCATGGCTCGGAAGATGTGTTAGTAAAATTTTACCATTACAATTTTTGGTTCGTGGTCTTGGTTATGGGCATCGGCTATGCTATTGTTGCTCGGAATCCTTCGCAAAATCAAGGTTTGATACTTATCGGCAGTATTGGTAAATTAGCGGCTGCCGTGTCGTGGCTGATAATGTATGCTCTGGGCGAAGCCACTCCGCTTGTACTGGCGGGCGTGGCGTATGATGGCTCGTTTGGCATACTGTTTCTTCTTGTTTTTTGGCAGATGCGCTCTGGCTCTATGGTTTAAGTAGAGTCGCGCAGCACTTTGAATAGTCTAGTCAACTCTCTTTTCTTTTCACGTCTTATTGTATATCCATGAGAAAAATCATTTCTTCCGCCAATGCGCCTGCTGCGCTTGGTCCGTATTCGCAGGGCATCGAAACACAAGGTACGATGCTCTTTCTGGCGGGACAAATTCCGCTTGTTCCCGGCGGTGATGTTGTTGCGGGCGGCATTACTGAGCAGACCACACAAGTTCTGGAAAACATCAAAGCCGTTCTTGCCGAAGCGGGCTACGAACTGGGGCACATCGCCAAAGCAACCGTGTTCTTGAAGGACATGAATAATTTTGCTGCCATGAACGAAGTCTATGGCAAATACCTCGGCGACATCAAACCTGCTCGCTCCACAGTAGAGGTGGCACGTCTGCCAAAAGATGTGCAGGTTGAAATCGAAGTTATCGCCGTCAAATAATGATGATTTTGCACGAACGTCATATACTGCAGAAAACAGCCCGCTTCAACAACGCGATTGTAAGCGGGCTGTGCCTGTTTTGTTGTGCTGCGCTTCTATGCTTTTCCACACCAAGCACCGCAAGCGCCCAAACGCGCGACACTACGGTTAAAGAAAAAACCTTTGTGCCTATGGAAAGCATGATGCAAACCCCAACTTCCACGAACGCAACACGCAGCACACACGCCACGATGTCCAAAAGTCCTGTGCTGGCGCTGGCGTTGTCACTGATTCCGGGCTTGGGGCAAATCTATGTGGAAAGCTATTGGAAAGCGCCCATTTTTCTTGGCGGCTTCGGAACGGCGGTGGGCTTTACAATCTACAACAGCACGCAATTTGCCAGTGCCAACACAGCATACAATAATATTATTGATTCCTTAAATCCTATCGGAACAAGGGATAGGTTATTACGACAACGCGAGATTTACCGCGACCTCCGTGATGTTTCTATCGTAGCGATGGCGGGCATTATCGGTCTTGCCGCAATAGATGCCTACGTCGGAGCACACCTCTTCGATTTCGACGTGAGCGACGAATTCAAAGCCAGTCTGCAACTCGACCCCTTCCGGCAGCGCATCAATCTTGCCATTCACTGGGAAGCACCGCACCCGGCAATACCGAAAAATGACGAATCAGAAATGAGGAATAACGAGCAGCAAAGCGTCCCCCAAGCCTCCAAGCCATAAATAACTTCCCAAATTCTCACTCAAGAAACTTTCTGATACTGTGCTTTCATCTCTTTATCACGACAATTTACCCGTAACAATCGGGATTCTGGGCGGCGGACAGCTTGCCAAAATGAGCGCACAAGCAGCATACCGACTGGGCTTACGCGTTGCCACCATTGAGCCGGCGGAAGATTCTCCTGCTGGCGTTATGACCAAACTCGACTTCACCGAAGGCTGGCTGAATCCCGCAGAAATAGAGCGCTTTACGGAGGTCAGCGATATTATCACACTAGAAAATGAGTTTATTTCGCCGGAGATTTTGGAGCGAATTGCCGAGCGCCGTTTGGTGCTGCCTTCGCCCGATACGTTGCGATTAGTGCAAGATAAATTTATCCAAAAGCAAACGATGGAGCGTGCCGGAATACCCGTTCCCGTCTTTGCTGCCATCAACAGCGTGGAAGAAGCGTACGATTTTGGCAACCAGCACGGCTATCCCTACGTGATGAAGACTCGCACTCTTGGCTATGACGGCTACGGCAACGCAACAGTCGGACGCGATAATCAAGCAATGGTCGCGTTCAAGCGCTTCACGAGCGACCCCGATGTAGCACGCCAAATGATGGCAGAACAGTTCGTGAAATTCCGCAAGGAACTTGCCGTCATGGTCGCCCGCAATCGGCGCGGCGAGACGGTTGCGTACCCCTGCGTGGAGACTGTGCAAGAAAATCACATTTGCCGTTATGTGCTTGCGCCCGCACCAGAGGTGGACGAAAGCATACGCCGAAAAGCGCAAGAAATGGCACTTGCCGCCGTGGAAGCGGTCGAGGGGGTGGGAGTCTTTGGCGTGGAAATGTTTTTAACCGAAAACGACGAACTTTTGTACAACGAAATTGCTCCGCGCCCGCATAATTCAGGGCATTACACCATCGAAGGCTGCTACACGTCGCAGTTCGAGAATCACATTCGCGCTATTTGTAATTTGCCGCTTGGTTCGCCGGATTTGATTGCACCTGCGGCAGTGATGGCGAATTTGCTTGGGAAGCGTATTGGGTCGGGTGTGCCGGATACAGTTGTTGGCTTGATGCGTCACGGGCGCGTGGCACTGCATCTTTACGGCAAGGCAACAAGCCGCGTGGGGCGCAAAATGGGACACTTGACCGCGCTAGGCGCATCAGTCACGGAGGCATTGGATATTGTGAAGGCTGCGGAAGCAGATTTGCTGTGGTAAAAAAATGAGGCTTTTATTCCGAAACACCCGCCACTATCACTGGCATCTCGCTATTTGGCAGCATACGCTTAATCACCACCAACGTTTTATCATCGGAATAACGGTCTTCTGCGCCGGCTGAAAATACTTGTGCAGCTTCGATACACGCATAGCCGATTTCGCGCGGCGTTTTGGTGTGCATCTTGCGGAGAATCGTTTTCAAGCGGTTTTCGCCGAAGAGTTTGCCTTGTTTGTTCTGTGCTTCAATGATACCATCGGTATAGAGTAGCAAAATATCGCCGGGCGACATATTGATATTTTCAATACGGAACCGTTGGTCAGGCGATATACCAAGCATACTTCCCGTTGTAGGCAGCAAGTAAAAGTCACGGGTTTTAGCGCGGTAGTGAATCGGATTGCAATGCCCTGCGTTGGCATAGAGCAGCAAACCTTTATCCGACGAAATGAGTTCGCAGTAAAACAGCGTCACAAAGCGCTCATAGGGAAACGTCTCGTAAATGAGTGTGTTTAGCCGTGAAAGCAGGGAAGCCATCTTCAGGTCAAATCCTACACCCATACGAATTGCGCCCGAAACAAAGAGTGCTTGAATAGCAGCAGCCATGCCTTTGCTGGAAGCATCGCTGACCAAAACGCTCAGACGCTCCTCGTAGTTATTCGGTGGACGCAGATAATCGAAATAGTCTCCGCCCACAATGCGGTCGGGAATAGAAATACCAAAGAGATGATAATCACGGAAAATGGTCTCGTGGTCGGGTAGAAGTCCCTTCTGAATTTCCCATGCTTGCGAAAGGTCTTTCTCAATCACGCGCTGTTGCTGCTGCCGCTCCAAATCACGCAAACGAATACCGACGGCGCTGCCGATAATGTTAATCATATCGAAAAACTTATCGCTGATTTGCGGCGCGTTGAATGCCAGTGCGTAGGGATAGTATTTGCCGCTTTTGCGCTTCACCAGTTCGCCAATACCGGTCGCAGAATAGAGCCGAATACCGGTACGCCGTAGCACCTCATCGGTCTCGTAGTCCATGACGGTACGCTTAACGGGGAGCGCACCAAACATCGGGTATTCCTCGACCGTCACGGTGTAATTGTCCGGCACGGCATCAAGCGAACCGTACTGATAGCGCAATGTGTAAGCATCGTCGCTGGGGTCAAGTTCCCAGATGCGCCCGCCGCTAATTTCAATATCGGCGCGGTCAACAATTTCACGCATGACTGAACTGAGCAAGTCCATTTCATTCGCATATTTCGCGGAAGCTAGTTTGTCAACAATGCGATAGATTTGTTTTTGTGTCATAACTTGGTCAGTGCGTTTCATAATCTCAGGAAAAGAAGTATTTGTGGTGTTCTATCTATGCCAGCAAGCCCGCTTTGACCAATGCTGCGCGAAGTTTTTCGCGGTTTTCGGGTTTCATCGGGACAAGGGGCAAATGCAGATTTTCTTCGATAATACCCATCATCGTTAATGCTGCCTTGACGGGCATCGGATTGGATTCGATAAAGTTCAGTTTCATCAACTCCAAAAAGCGGTATTGCATCTGGCGAGCTTTTTCAAAATCGCCCGCAAGCGCGGAGCGCACCAAATCGCTAAAGCCACGCGGGGCATAATTACTAAAGACAGAAATTACGCCTCTGCCGCCCGCAGCCACAAGTGGAAGCGTCAGCGAATCATCGCCGGAGAGCACCGCAAAGCCTTCGGGCGCATGGGCAATAATTTCCATCATCTGGTCGAGATTGCCGGAGGCTTCTTTTGCAGCCACAATATTCGGGCACGCCTCAGCAATGGCAAGTTGTGTTTCTGCCGAAACATTAGAGCCGGTGCGTCCGGGAACGTTGTAGAGTATCACGGGAAAATCCGGCGCGGCTTCGCAAATTGCTCCGTAATGCGCCATCAGTCCCGCAGCCGTGGGCTTGTTGTAATATGGTGTCACAACCAAACCACCATCAACACCCATCTCTTGCGCCAGTTTCGTGTAGCGAACGGCTTCGCGCGTGTTGTTAGAACCTGTTCCGGCAACGACTTTCACGGGCTTACCGCTTTTGCGAACACGCTCCAGCGTGAAGCTAATCACCGAGCGGTCTTCCTCTTCGGTCATAGTGGCGCTTTCGCCCGTAGAACCGCATGAAACAAGAAACTCTACGCCGCCGTCAATTTGGAAATCAATCAATTTTGCTAATGCCGGAAAGTCAACCGAGCCATCGGCACGAAAAGGCGTTACCAAAGCCGTACCCGTGCCGTAGAATGGGCAATTTCGCATGAACATTTTCCCTTTGATGTGAACGATACCGTTATTGGCACAAAATCGTGCGTGCATTTCACAAAGCGTGTATGGATGCGCTATGGAAAGCAGAAGAAAAAATAAATAAGAATACAAAGTTACGGCTTTTCGTACAAATCTGCGTGAAAATCTTCGTAGATTTGGAGTCGGAATCAAACAACATTTTTTTGACGATTTGCAGAATCGGTACCAAAGAACGACAACAACGTACAATGTCCAAAAACGAACCCGCTAAAGCCCGTGAACGTTGGATGCGCGTTGATATTATCAGCGCCGTCCCACAACTTATTACACCCGTTATTGAGGCAAGCATCCTCAAGCGTGCTCAGGAAGCGGGCGCGGTGGAAATCGTTGTTCACAATCTACACGACGACGGGCTTGGGAACTACAACCAAATAGACGACATTCCCTTTGGCGGAGGTGCGGGCATGATTCTGCGCTGTGAACCGGTGTTTGCCTGTGTTGAGCGTTTGTTTAGCGAGCGCGAATACGATGAGGTGATTTTTCTGACACCCGACGGCGAGCGCTTCACGCAGTCTATTGCCAACGAACTGTCGCTCAAGCGCAATGTCATCATGCTTGCAGGGCATTACAAAGGCATAGACCAACGCATACGCGATGTGCTGGTAACGCGAGAAATTTCAATTGGTGATTATGTCTTGACGGGCGGCGAACTTCCTGCTTTAGTGCTTTTAGATGCCATCGTGCGTCTGCTGCCCGGCGCAATGAGTGATGCAGAATCGGCACTTTTGGATTCGTTCCAAAGCGGCTTGCTGGATGCTCCGCACTACACCCGTCCGGCAGAATTTCGCGGACGTGCAGTGCCGGAAATTCTTCTTTCCGGCGACCACAAGCGTATCGCCGCATGGCGTGAAGAAACTGCGCTCAAAAAAACACAGGAACGCCGACCGGACTTGCTTGTATAACGCTTGTTTTTTCCACATCTAACACTAAACACCACCTAATACTTCATCATCAACTTTTCCTCTTCCATGAAATCTTTTACCCCCAGCGAACTATCACCGCGCGAACTGCATAAAATTTTTCTCTCCGGCGTTGCGCCACGTCCCATTGCCCTTGTTGGCACGGTGGATGCACGTGGAAATGCGAACCTGTCGCCGTTCAGCTTTTTCAACGCCTTCAGTTCTAATCCGCCCGTTGTGGCGTTTGGTCCGGCTCACCGCGCCACCGACGGTACACTCAAAGACACCTACTCCAATCTCATGGCAACGGGCGAATGTACCATCAGCGCCGTAACGCATAGCATGGTAGAACAGTCCAACCTCAGTTCTTGCTTGTATCCACCCGATGTAGATGAATTTGCAAAAGCAGGATTTACCAAACGAAAAAGCGTGGAAATAAAGCCGCCAAGCGTGATGGAATCTCCCTTTGTGATGGAATGTCGTCTGGTGCAAATGATAGACCTTGCGCCGGAAATTAGCACGAGCGGGAATATGGCAATTTGCCGCGTTCTTCGGTTCCACCTGAGCGGCTCAATTTTTACGGGTGACGCGATAGACCCGCACAAAATAGACCTTGTTGGGCGGATGGGGCTTGCGTGGTACTCTCGTGCAAGTGGCGATGCGGTCTTTGAACTTCCACAACCTCGTGTGAACGGCATTGGCATTGATTCGCTTCCCGACCATATCCGTAAAAGCCCGATTTTAACCGGAAACGACCTTGCAAAACTCGCCGGAGTAGAGAAAAAACCTGCTCGCAACACCGACTTCACAAAGTTCGACAACTCCATGCAGGCGGAAGACTTTTCTCTGGAACTCAATTCCGGCAATGCCTTTGGAGCGCTCTACGCCTTGCTTACGGGCGTTCCACCACCACCGGAAAAATTGCAAGAAAAACTGCACAAAGTCGCTCAAGTCTTTTTGGCGCACGGTAAAGTCGAAGAAGCGTGGCAAACGCTTCTTTTGCCGCTCTAGCAGGTAGTGCTGTTGAATTGAAGAACCTGCACGTCTTTCATTCAAAATTCGTAACTATTCAGGTTCCAACATATTTTGAACGCGGATGACGCGAATTGGGCGGTTTATCGCAGATTTTTCAGAAAAGATAAAGATGGATAGTTCTATATCCGCTCTTCCATCAAAACAGAATCCTTCTTTATCCGCCCCAATCCGCGCTGTCCGCGTTCCCTGATGTAAGACCTGACCTGAATAGTTACCAAAATTCAACACTTCCCCCAAAAACACTATGAAAACTCGCTTCACGTCTTGCCTCATCGCACTTGCCGTTATGCTTTTTGCTTCGGCTGAACTTTTCGCAAACGGCGCTATCAAAGGCATCATTACTGATGCTGAAACCGGCGTGCGGCTCGCTAGCGTATCGCTGCGGGTGGAAGGACGTGCTTACGGCGCATATTCCGGCAAAGACGGTGCTTTTCTGATCAAAAGTATTCCGGCAGACACCTATACACTGCTTGTTTCCTTCGTTGGTTATGAAGTCAAGAAAGTGAGCGTGACGGTACGCGATGGCGACACGGCGACCGTTTCCATCAGCCTGCGTACACAAATGCTGCGCACAAATGATGTGGTTGTCTCTGCGGGAAAACGTGCGCAAGCGGCTCAAGATGTGCCCGTGAGCATTACCACCGTTGACGCTCAAGGGTTGCAGCAGCGAAATATCACGCGCATTGACGACGCACTCCGCTACATTCCGGGCGTGTACGTCGCCCGCGACCAAGTGAATATCAGAGGTTCATCAGGATTTTCGTTGGGATTCGGCTCGCGGGTAAGTATGTTTTTGGATGGCTTTTCGATGTTGTCTGCCGATGGTGGCGATGTGAAATTTGACGTGATTCCGATGTTCAATGTGGAGCGTATTGAGGTTGTGAAAGGCGCAGGCTCGGCGCTCTACGGCACGGGTGCGCTGGGCGGTGTGATAAATGTTATCACGGCGCAGCCTTCGGAATCGCCCGAACTTCGCTTTCGAGGTTTCGCGGGTGCATACACGCTTCCGCGCTATGACGAATGGAAATGGCGTTCTACGATGCCACTTCTGGGTGGGGCGGATGTGAGCTATTCGCAAAAAATCGGCAATGTGGGACTACTGGCAGCAGTGGGCTGGAAAGGCAATGACGGCTATGTGGATTATTTCGATAACTGGCAATTCAACGTCTTCGCCAAAGCAAGTGTAGAGCTTTCGCAACGTGCTTCGATGAATGTGATTTTCAGCCATGCCAACGATAACCGCACCAACTGGACATTCTGGCGCAGTCTCCGTGAAGCCACACGTGCGCCTGTCGGTACGAACCCTCTGGAGCGTTTTCTGTCCGTCAAAACGATGCTTGCAGTGGATTACCGTGACGTTTTTAGTGAGAATTTTTTTCTAACAGCCCGCGTGGGTGCGTATCGCACGGACTTCACGACACTGAATCAAGCCACAGCCGGAACGCAAATTGCGTCGGTGGCGGATGCTTTTAACGGCGAAGTACAACTCACATCAGTTGTCGATTCCACGCTGCTTTTTACCTACGGCGTGAACGCAATTTTCAATATGATTGAGCGTAGTCCTATTGTTTCAACGAATGCGCCCACCCAGATTATTGCTGCCGCTTACGTGCAAGGCGAATACAAGCCGCTCAAAAATCTCACGCTCACGCTAGGAAGCCGTTTCGATGTGGAGCAGACAAGTGTGGGCGTACAAGGTTCGGGTGTGATTATCAGCCCCAAAGCCGGAGCGACGTGGGTTCTTTCGGACGAAACGCAGTTGCGTGGTAGCATTGGTGCAGGCTTCCGTGCGCCCACGCTGACGGAGCGCTTCGCGGCGTTGCGCTTCGGTACGTTCTCTGTGGCACCGAACCCGAATATGCGAAGCGAGCGAAGCTGGTCGTTTGAGGTAGGCGGCAAGCAAGCATTCAAGCTCTTCGGACAGGATTGGACAATGGACGGGGCGGTTTTCAATAATGAGTTTACGGACTTGGTAGAGCCGCGCTTGCCATCAGCAACAAATCCGCAGATTCAGTTTATCAATATCACTCGCGCTCGGATTACCGGTATTGAAGTTGGCATCACGGGCTGGCTGCCGGAGCGCATTGCGGGCTTTGAAACTTCGCTGACGCTCATGTCGCCGATAGATTTGGGGCTGAATCAAATTCTCAAATATCGCTCCACGACGCTCTGGTACTCGCGTTTGATTCTACCACTCAATTTTGTGGCTGCGGGCGCATTCCAGCTTCAGGCAGACTACCGCTACCAATCCCGCTTCGATGAGATAGACGACCTAAGCATTGCCATACGCGACGCGACAGCTCGTGTACCCATTCACGTCGTGGATGCACGCCTTATTGTAAACATGGCGCAGTTGGCGGGCTTACCGGCACTGGTAACGCTGAACGCGCGGAATTTGCTAGATTACTATTACACCGAAATTATCGGCAATCTTGCTCCAACGCGGCATTTTACGCTGCAAGTGGATGTGAAGCTTTGAGAAGAACTAAGAAAGTGTCTGAAAATTGGTTGAGAAAATAAAATGCCCCATAGTTTAGAGCAATACCCAGAGTTTTATTCACTCAAGAACATACAAATATCATATGCAAATCCTATCAGAGCGACCTCTCTAAAATCGAATTTCATGAATGCTGGAAATTATTTTACAATGGAATAAATCAAGGGGGATTGTTATCTTACCCAAAGAATGAATTGTTGGCCGCACCCAAATTCCTGGCTTAAATATGTTTACTATCTCAACAGGCGCTATGAAATCGCACATCAAATCCTCGAAATCTTTGACTATATTGCTATGACTCGCCATTGAAAAACTCTCGCTAGTTTTGAGATGTTTTCTAAAGATTTTCTTTCATTTTTCAACCTTTTCTCATGCCCCGTCCCAAAAAACTCAGTGCTGAAGCCGTCAAAGAGTTACTTGCACAGCACAGCGCATGGTCACAAAACGGAAACGCCATTGAGCGCGAATTCAAGTCTGCTAATTTCGCTTCCGCGCTTGGTTTTGTCAGCGCTGTCGGTGTGCTTGCCGAAATAGCAGACCACCATCCTGACATTTTGCTGCACGGTTGGAATAAAGTCAAAATCACACTTTCCACCCACGACCAAGGCGGCTTGACTGAGCTTGATTTTGCACTTGCTGCGAAGATTGACCAGATTGCATTTCCTGCCTAAACCTCTCAACAATGCGGCTGTTATCGAAATTTCATTGAAATATCCAGTGCCGGAGCCGAATGAGTAAGCGCACCGACAGAAATAATATCCACACCCGCTTCGGCAAAGGAGCGAATATTCTCAAGTGTGATGCCGCCCGAAGCCTCCGTTGCAGTGCGCCCTCCTACCAATCGGACAGCATCACGAACTTCCTCCGGCGTAAAATTATCGAACATAATACGCTCCACGCGCAAGCCTTCATCCAAGCAAGCAAGCACTTCACGAACATCGTCCAGATGACGAGTTTCGGCTTCGATAGGCGTTTGCGGCGTGTCTTTGAGTGACTCATTGCACCGCCGGATGGCAGCAGTAAGGCTTCCTGCTGCGTCACGGTGATTGTCCTTAATAAGTGCCATATCGAACAGACCGGCACGATGGTTCATACCACCGCCCATTCTTACGGCATATTTATCCAGCAAGCGCCAACCCGGAATAGTTTTCCGCGTATCTGCCACACGGGTTTGCGTACCCTCTAACGCACGAGTATAGGTGCGGGTCAGCGTTGCTACACCAGAAAGGCGCTGCATGAAATTGAGCGCGGTACGCTCCAATTTGAGCAGGGTCAGTGCAGTGCCTTCCACATGAGCAACGATTGTTCCGCTCTTTACGGCATCACCATCGGCAGCAAATGTTGACCAATGCAAGGTTGTATCGCCCGACGATACGGCAACTTCTTCGCAAACCCACCGCACACAATCCAGCCCGCAGACAACGCCATTTTGCTTGACTAAGAATTCGGCACGAGCAGAGGTATCTGCGTTGAAAATGGCTTCGGATGTAATATCACCAGTAGCAATATCTTCTTGCAAGGCGCTCAGAATAAGAGGTAGAACGGCATCACGTGTTATGGTCGTTGTCATGGATGTAGTAAAAAAGAGTCTAAAAACAGACAAGCAATATCCCCCAAAATATGTAGGATATTGCTTGCATTAAACGTTGATTGGCTATTACGGATTGACGACTGGCTTATCGGTCGAAGTTTTTTCACGCTTCATAATAGCGAGCGGAATCATCACGCAGTATGCTATTACAAGGAGCGTTGGCGCGACAACGATAGCCATTGAGTTTGCCCACGTTTCAAGATGCTTTTGTGGGTCGGACGTGATGCCCGTTGCCATAAGCAGATAGCCAATGACGATTACGCCAAGGGCAGCTCCAAAATACAGAAAGTTACTTTTTGTGAGTGGAAAATTCCACTGGACACCCGCTGAACGTTGCTGTTTTCTACTTGTAGAGACAGCTTTCTTTTTCGACATGAGAAATTTCCTCAAGATAAAACAATTGGGTTAGAGTTAGTAAATTTACATCTTTTTTGCCAAATTCCTAGCACCTGCAAAAACTTTTTCCGTAGATTGCACGGACAACCAACAGCTGATATATCATAACAATTCAGCGAACAAAAAAGCAAAGTACTATGAACAGAATATCAGCACCCGTGCGCATCGCGCTCGTTGGCTATGGCTCTATGGGCAAAGAGTTGGAGCGTCTCGCCCCACAATATACCTGCCAAGTGGAACAAATTTTTACTGCCAAACGTCCACTTTCAAGCGCCAGCGCCACAGATCTGAATTTTGATGTTGCTATTGATTTTTCTCTTCCCGCAATGGTTCTGGAAAACACCCGCTTTCTGGCAACACACGGCAAAAATATTGTCCTCGGTACAACGGGCTGGATGCATGACAAAGACGCGCTTGCAGCCATAGTGCATGAAAGCAATATCGGGCTTGTGTGGGGGACAAATTTTTCTGTCGGTGTGCAAATTTTTAGCCATCTTGTTCGTGCGGCGGCAGAATTTGCCGGGCGATTCGATGATTACGATGTGGCACTGCATGAACTTCATCATACCCGCAAACTCGACTCTCCAAGCGGTACAGCATTATCGCTGGTGGCATTGATTCAAGAGGCTTTACCGCGCAAAGCAGCTTTACTCACCGACACATCACACGGGCGTATTGCACCCGAGGCGCTCCACGTTTCTTCGACTCGCATTGGCGAAACGCCCGGCACCCATACGTTCTATCTGGACTCCTTGCCGGATACTATCGAAATCACCCACCGTGCCCGCAATAGAAGCGGCTTTGCTATTGGCGCACTGCGCACCGCACAGTGGCTGCGCGGCAAACAGGGCATGATGGAGTTTAGCGAAGTCTTCCCCCAACTGCACGCCTAAAAAAACAAGCACAGTCTGCTTCAAAACAGACTGTGCTTGCTTCTTCGTCAATTAAATGTTTTTAGTCGCGGTCGGTCAATATCTCCACGATGCGCTTATTGGATAAGCCTTCGGCTTTCAATTTTTGAATAGCAGAAAGGCGTATGCCACGCGATTCAAGTTTCTGAATGTCGTTGCTAGAAAACCCAAGTACCTTCATTTTTTTTGTAAAATCCGCATTAGACTCAGAGCGTTCAGGACGTTCAGGACGTTCAGGACGTTCGGCACGCTCTGTCCGTTCGGAGCGTTCTATACGCTCTGGACGCTCTGCACGTTCCGACCAATCTCTGATTTCTTCGCGTTCTGAGCGCATCCGCTTTAAGGAGGAAGGTTTGATGCCGAGTACTGCAAATTCTTTGATGTCTTCTACGTGCAAGCCTGCATCTTTGTACGCCTTCACGGTCTCCGGTCTGATGCCAAGCACACCAATTTCTTTGATGTCTTCGACGTTGTAGCCCAGTGTTTTCATTTGTTTGATGTAATCCATTTTGATACCGAGCACACCAAATTCTTTGATTTCATCAACGGGAACACCCGCCTCTTTATATGCCTTCACGTTCTCCGGTTTGATGCCGAGTACACCAATTTCCTTGATGTCTTCCACCTTGTAGCCAAGCGCTTTCATTTCCTTGATGTAACCGATTTTAATGCCCAGTACGCCATATTCCTTGATTTCGTCCACCGGTACTCCCGCATCTTTATACTCTTTCACCATTTCCGGTTTGATGCCTAGAACGCCAATTTCTTTAATGTCCTCGACTTTATAGCCTAGCGATTTCATCGAAGCGACGTAAGCGGGGCTAATCCCCAGAACGCCATACTCCTTGATTTCTTCGGTCGGTACGCCTGCATCCTTGAGTTCTTTTACCTTATTGGGACGGATACCAAGAACGCCATATTCTTTAATTTCGTCGCTTTTGATACCCAACTTTTTCATTTCCTCGACGTACTCCGGTTTAATTCCCAGAACGCCCAGCTCTTTGATTTCATCAAGTTTATAGCCCTTGCTCTTCATATCGGTAATGTAGTCGGTTTTAATACCAAGCACACCATATTCCCGAATTTCTTCGCCGTTCAAGCCCAGCTTTCGTGCCTCGCGGACGAAATTTGGCTTGATTCCCAAAATAGCAATCTCAATAGCATCTTTGGTGGAAAGTTCTAATCCGGCAAGGTCACGCAGCAAATCAAGTTTGACATCCGTTACAGCCATTGCGACCAAATCGCGTTCATCCACATCTTTATAGCCAAGCGCTGTCAATTTTGCGCTAAAATCTTTGTTTGGCTGGAATGTGTAGTTTCCACGTGCTTCGCCGCCTTTAGCATCGCCCTTAAAAATAAAGGTGCCGGATTCTTTCGGAAGACGGAACTCAATTTCGCCGGAGAGGGTACGTGCGCGAGACGCTTCTAATCCCTGCACCTCGTCGTACTCCAAACGGCTGTACATCGTACCGTTATAGTGATTACGTCCCCATTTGTTTTTGGAGATGATAAGCGTCAAGGATTTTTCTTTGAACTTGGCTTCCCAAAAGC
The DNA here is from genome assembly GCA_937899715.1 of uncultured bacterium. GTDB lineage: Bacteria > Bacteroidota > Ignavibacteria > Kapaibacteriales > UBA4661 > PH2015. Next base: position 69,604 of record CALCNX010000049.1, read on the forward strand.
CTTCGGCGCTAATAGAATTATCGTCTGACCAAAATGAATGGGTGCTATTAGAATCGCTCGGAGCACTTGTGTTCGCCGCAAAACTTGGTGCATCGGGCGCAGATGGTGGGGCAAGAGGGCTTATGCGAGAAACGAGATTAGATGCGGCTTCCTGAGCACGTGCCATCATCGGCTCCACGAGCGGCTTCACCACAGGTTGCAAAACGGGGCTGGCGGTGAGAGATAGTGCAAAAATGGAAGTAATAACCAAATATGCCGCTAAATATTCGAGAGAGAACGTACGCTCTGTCGGTTTACCAAGCAAGCGTTTGACACGTGTGAGCAGGTGTCCGTCGTTTGCGCCCACGCCTGCGGTGGCAAAGTGCGCTTCATCACTCACAAGGGAACGTTCTTCGAGAATTGCGAGCGCGTGCGCCAGTGCGCGGCTGTCGCCACAAAGGTCTGCTGCAAGGTCGTCGGCGGCGTGTTCGCGCTCTTGACGCACCTGTGCTGACATCCACCAAACGGCAGGATGATAGAACATAACCGTTTCAATCACTGCTTGCAAAATGCTCATCAAATAGTCCTGATACCGTGCATGAGCAAGTTCATGGGCGATAATTGCCTCAATATGCGCCGTCTGCAAACCCGTTAAAAAGCCCATTGGTACAAGAATAATTGGCTTCAGAAAACCGACGAGCATAGGAGCGTTCGCCAAACCTGACTCCACAAGGAGCGGCGCACGGCGGAGTTTCAAGCGCTCGGCAAGTTCGGCGACGCGGTGCTGCCACTCAGCGCTTGCCGGATGAGCGCGGAAATGCTTCATACGCTGTGCATAGACCATTCCACCCAGAAAGCGCAGTGCAAGGCAAATAGCACCCAAAAGCCAGACCAGAACAAGCGCGGGCAGGTATTCCCGGACACGGTCAAGCCACACAGCCTCACGCGAAAGATTCAACGGCGCAAAACGTAAAGCGCGGAAACCCTTCTGCGGCGGCGTTTGAAGCGTATTATCGGCAGGAGACACTTTATCCACCGAAGAAATTTTGTTCGCAGGAGCTTTGTCTGACTGCACAGAAGCCGCTTCCAAAGCTGCAGTATCAATGGAAAGCGGCTCGTAGAGCGCAATAAAGGTAAGGCAGGTAAGCGCCATCGTGGTCAAAAGCGCGATGGAAGCAGCAAGTGAGCGAGCACGTGCCGAAGCGCGGCGCAGCACAATCATCACCACGCCAAGCGTGAAGGCAATCAACGTCCCCTGCCAAAGCGAGTGAAGAAGCGTCCAACCGAGTGCGTCGGTGAGCGTTGCGGGAAGTAAAGTTTGAAGCGAGTTCATAGTGCAAATCCTTTTTGCAAAAAATGAGGTTACCGTTGATTGTTGTTAATTTCTTCATCCAAGAGCGCCCGTATTTGCTGGAGTTCCGAGGTCGAAGGTTTGCTCGTTCCAAGCGCTTGCACCACCAGATTCATCGCCGAACCGTGAAAGACCGATGAGAGCAGTTTGCTCACGAAGGCGCTTTGTACGTCGCCCTCGCGCACTGCCGCCGAATAGACATGGGAGCGCTGCGATTCATCGCGCGTGAGCAAGCCTTTGTCAGCCATGATTTGCATAAACTTGAGCGTCGTGGTGTATCCAATCTCATCACCGCCCGCGCGTTTGTTTTGCTCTTCGTTGACGGCGCGGACGGTCGCGCTGCCGTATTGCCAGAGAACGTGGAGTATTTCCAGTTCTGCGTCCGTGGGTTTGGGAATCATGATTTTCTCCGTGAATTGGAATAAAAGTGATGTCAAAAAATTATCATACGAATATCTTCGTACAATATTACGAAATGGTTCGTAGAAAGTTGCAAAAAAATTCATGGGAAACTAAAATTCCTCGTTAGTAGGAATTTTTGACACGGATTGCAGAGGATTGCTCAGATGTTGAAATGTGGTGACATGAGCACCGTACATATTAATCTTCAAAAAAATTCGTAGAACCTGCGAAATCTCCGTTCTTGGGAGTTTGGTCTGATTGTCAGTGTCGTGTGAAATTCTCTAATGGGTCAAAGAACATTTTTCATAGACGCAGGAAATTATCCTCGTAGTGGAATAAATTTAAGCAATTTACTGCCTTGTCTGAACACTGGATTGTTGAACGCATCAAATTCTTGGCTTAGATATTCTCAATATCTCAATGGGCTGTATGAAATCGTGCATCAAACACATAAAATTTTTGACTATACTGCTATGTCCTAGGTGATTGAATGGTTCTCGCTAGTTTTGAGGCACTTTTTAAGAGTAGCTTAAAACGGCTGCGGAGGTGGGTTCTTAAAATCAACCGTGATGTCGGCACGATGATCTTTGCCGGGAGTGATAGCGATAGTTGCTGGTTGCGCTTGATTGCCACTGGTGTTGTACACCCCGATAACGCGCCAGCCCTGCGTTGTCAGCAATCGTGTCGTATCGGTAAGCATCGCCACACAAAGATACTTGATACTTTGCGGAATAGAATCGCCAAAGACGAGTGAGTATCGTGCCGAATCAGAAAAAAGTTGAAGAGTGCTGTCTAATTGTAATGCTGCGGGCGTGAAAAAAGCACGACCTTGTAGCAAATCGCCAATAAGGTCTTGTGGGGGAAACTGCTTAAAGCCTACCACGCGAACTGTCCAGACGCTATCGCGGCGGGGCCAGCTTGCTTTTCCACCTACATAGCGGACAGTACCAGATATACTTGTAACGGGCGGAATTTCGGGCGGACGCAAACCACCGTCACAGCTAATAGCGATGATGAGCGTTATCGCCAATGCTGCCAGAAGTTGCCCATATCGTTGAAGTATGGTACGGATATATCGCATGAGAAAATTCCTCAGAGAATTTGTATTTTCGTATGTATTTTGTGGGTTCATCTGCACCTCAAATTACGCATCCTTACGCATTTCTCAAATTGTCATTTACTCAGTTCGCTATGGTTAAAGCCTTTTATATCCTTATCGCAGGAAATCTCTCTGCTGCTGCGGTCTTTTTCACAACGGGTATTCTTTCTGAGAACGCCCTTCTGAATTTATGCGGCTGGATTTTTGTCGGGGCATCGCTCATTCTATGGATATTTATCATCGTGATGCGCCGTCGCTTTCCCCAGCTTCAAGGGAAAAATAAATAACAACAGTAGAATGGAAAAATATCTCGTTTATCACGTTTTTTGAATCATGCCAACTCCAACCAAACCAAGTTTTATGAAACGCCACCTCCTCTTCCTTGCAGCCTTCCTCTCGCTTGCATCCACAACGCTTGTGAGCCAAATCACCAAAACACCCGCACCCACCACAAACGAGGCAAAAGCTAAACAACCCATCACGCACGAAACCATGTGGTTAATGAAGCGTGTTGGTGCGCCAGCCGTGAGTCCTGACGGGAAATGGGTGGTTTTTTCCGTAACAGAACCCAGTTACGACGACAAAGAGCAAAGCACCGACCTTTGGCTGGTTCCCTCGGACGGGAGCAAGAAACCACGACGCATCACAGCAACCAAGGGGGGCGAAAGCGGCATGGCATGGAGTCCTGACGGTACGAAAATTGTTTTCGCTGCCAAGCGCGAGGGCGATGAAGCAAGTCAGCTGTACCTGCTTGACATTGCAGACGGCGGCGAGGCACAGCGCTTGACAACGCTCTCTACGGGTGCATCAAGCCCCGAATGGCGTGGAGACGGCAAAGCGTTGCTCTTTCAAAGCACCGTGTATCCGAGTGCGCAGGACGACGAGGCAAACAAAAAAATTGCGACAGAACGCAAAGCCCGCAAATACAAAGCCCGTGTGTACGAATCCTTCCCGATTCGCCAATGGGATCATTGGCTGGATGATATGCAAGCACACGTGTTTGTGATGCCTCTGGACGACGCGCCCATGAGCAAGCCAGCGCAGCCGAAAGACCTTTTAGCAAATACGGCACTCGTCAAGCAAGCAGGTTTTGCAGGTGTGCCGGGCAATAGTGGTTACGATGTGCAGCCCACGTGGTCGCCGGACGGAAAGACGATTATTTTCACTGCCACAACCGAGCGTAACACGACTGCCTTTGCAGAGGCTTCCTATCATCTCTGGAGCGTTCCGGCGACAGGCGGCGAACCCAAACAAATTACCAAAGGAAAAGATGGTTACGGTGGTGCGAAATTTGCTCCTAATGGTCGGCTCTATTGCTCGTTCAATCCGAACAACGATAAAGTCTATAACCTCACACGCATTGCACTCATCAATCCCGACAATGGCGAGCGCACCGTCCTGACATCAGGCTTTGACCGCTCTATAGAAAGTTTTGAGTTCTCACCCGATGGCAACACAATTTATTTTACTGCCGAGGATGCAGGTTTAGTGCGCTTGTACAGCATGAGCAGCACAGGTGAGAAAATCCAACCTGCGTTGGAGCAAACCGCAGGCTGTTTTAACAGCTTTAGTATTGGTGGTGATAAAACCACAGTGCTCGTTGCTCAATACGAAACTGCTGTTTCGCCAAATGAACTGGTGCGCGTGGATATGTCTGCAAAGCGTATGAACACAATCACGGACTTCAATGCCGAGGTGCTGAAGGGTATTGACTGGCAGCCATTACGCCATTTTACCTTTACGAGTAAAGGCGGTAAGCCGATTCACAATATGATTGCACTGCCGCCCGCGTTCGATGAAAAGAAAAAATACCCGCTTTTTGTACTCATGCACGGCGGTCCTTCGATTATGTATCGGGATGCGTTTGGTTTGCGCTGGAATTATCATCTGCTCGCACAGCAAGGATACGTGGTGCTTCTCACAAACTACACGGGTTCGACGGGCTTTGGTGAAAAGTTCGGGCAGGAGATTCAAGGCGATCCCTTCGTCACGCCCGGAAACGAAATTAATCAAGCCGCCGACGAAGCTATCAAGCGCTTTTCGTTTATTGACGCATCACGGCAGGCAGCCGGCGGCGCAAGCTATGGCGGGCACTTGGCGAATTGGATGCAGGCTACGACCACACGCTACAAATGCCTTATCTCTCATGCAGGACTAATCAATGTGGAGTCGCAATGGGGAACAAGCGACGCAATTTATCACCGCGAAGTCAACGCCGGAGGTCCGGTCTGGGAGCAAGGTAAAGTCTGGCGCGAGCAAAATCCGATTCGCCTTGCCAAAAATTTCAAAACGCCAATCTTGTTGACGGTTGGTGAGAATGATTTCCGGGTGCCGATTAACCAGACGCTTGAGAATTGGAGCGTCTTGCAGCGCCTTCAGATTCCGAGTAAGCTGATTGTTTTTCCCGATGCCAGTCACTGGATTTTGAAAGCTGAAGATAGCCGCTATTTCTACCAAGAAGTACAGGCGTGGCTGAAGAAGTATCTTGGGAATGAAGAAAAAAAATAAATATCGTTATAACATAGGAGAATATCGTCATGGAAATCATATATGCTCTCGTGGCTCTTGCTGTACCTGTGCTATTGTCAGGTTTTCGGGTAGCAAAGGAGTACAAACGCAATGTCGTTTTTCGTTTGGGGCGTTTTCATTCCACGCGAGGACCGGGCGTGTACTACGTCATTCCACTGCTGGAATCGTCCAGTGGGCTGGACATTCGCACAAAGACTGTTGCTATTGAGCAGCAGGAAACAATTACGAAGGACAGTGTAACGGTTAAGGTTAATGCTGTCCTATGGTATCGTATCGCTGACCCCGAAAATGCGATTGTGCGTGTGGCGGACTATCAGCAAGCAGTCTATCAGATAGCCCAGACATCACTTCGGAACATTATCGGACAGCATGATTTGGATGAAGTCTTGAAGGAGCGCGATAAAATCAACGATATGCTGGAAGGCATTGTTGACCAGGCAACTGCACCGTGGGGGGTAAAAATAGAAATGGTCGAAATGCGTGATGTAGAAATACCGGTGGCAATGCAACGGGCTATGGCACGCGAAGCAGAGGCAATGCGCGAGAAACGAGCACGGATTATCAAAGCGGAAGCGGAGCTGGAGGCTTCGCAGAAACTCACCGAAGCCGCACGACAAATTTCTCAAAATCCCGCGTCGCTTGAATTACGTCGTATGCAGATGCTCTCAGAAATCGGTGCGGAAAACAACACGACAACGATTGTGATGATGCCATCGGAATTTATTCATCTTGCCAAAAGTGTTTCCGATAGTCTTGCACCAAAAACAGATACAGCAAACAAAGCCTCATAAATACTTGCTTTGTGAAGGTGCTTGCTGTGGGACGAGAGATTGTCTGCAAAAAAAGCAGATGAATTGCGTAAATTTGGCGCTGTATAAGAAAGAAATTCAACGATTAAGAGTTCAATACTGAGTATTCAAAGCTCAACGCTACTCATTTGCCAACAACTAACGAATAATAACATTTTCACGAGACCAGATATGGCTTGGTTTTTTCGACCCAAAACATCGCTTGCCGAACGTTCGCAAGTAACGACCAATATGCCCGACGGCTTATGGACGAAATGCGACCAATGCGCTGAAATTATTTACAAAAAACAGCTTGAAGAAGCGCTTTACACCTGCCCTAAATGCAGTAACCACTTTCGCATTTCTACGCACGAATACATTGACGTTATCTTTGATGAAGGCAGCTTTGTGGAAACGCATAGGAATGTGCGCTCGGCTGACCCGTTGGAATTTGTTGACACAAAGCCCTACACCAAGCGTCTGCAAGAAGCATACGCAAAGACAGATGTTGCCGATGCCCTCACCACAGGCTATGGCACGATTGAGCAGCGTAAAATCTCATTTGCCAGCATGAATTTTAATTTCGTCGGCGGTAGTATGGGGTCGGTCGTTGGGGAAAAATTTGCCCGCGCAGCAAACCTTTCGTTGGTAGAACGAATCCCAATGGTATCCATATCCGCTTCCGGTGGCGCACGGATGCAAGAAGCAGCACTTTCGCTGATGCAGATGGCAAAAACGAGCGCAAAATTGGCGCAGCTCTCGGAGGCAGGTATTCCGTATATTTCTATCATTACCGACCCCACCACGGGCGGCGTGAGCGCTTCATTTGCAATGCTTGGCGATTTGAATATTGCCGAACCCGGCGCTCTCATTGGCTTTGCCGGACCACGCGTGATAGAGCAGACCATTCGTAAAAAACTGCCCGAAGGCTTCCAAAGTTCAGAATTTGTGCTTGAGCACGGCTTTTTGGACATGATTGTTCATCGCAAAGAACTCCGCAAAACGTTATCACAAGTGCTTGGTCTCTTGTGTGACTAATGTGATGTTGTATTTTCATTTTGAACGCACTATGACCCTCTACCGTTGTCGCTTGAATCTTTATTTGATACTGCTTGTTGCTGCAATACTGCTTTCTGGCAATCTTTCCGCCGCAAGTCAGGCATCGGACTCGGTTTCTGCGCAGACAAAGACCAAAAAATCGCAAAAGATTGGTAATACCTCACGCAAATCTGCAAAAGATTCCGTTCAATACGAAGCCTATCGTGGGATGTGGTATGGTCTGTATTTCCCGCTTGGCTGGCTTGTTCGCCCGTCGCTCAGGGGAAATCGGGGTGAGGACGATAGTGTATTTTTTACCGCGCCGGACAGCACGGCTGAATTTTATGTCTATTGCCCGCGTTATAGCGGCAACCCTACGGATATTGAATTGAACCGTGCGACAGAAGAGCAGGTTAGTCAGACGATTGAAGAAAAAGATGGCGTTCGTATTCGCACCGTTCGCATCAAAGCCAAAGATGGCTCTTATATACGAATCTTTGAAGACACCGTCGCTTTTATAGTGGGACGACGCTTGGTGTATGGTTTTAAGTTTCGAGATGCCTCTGCTCTTAAAAAATATGACCCGGTGTATGTCTATTTCAAATCATCGTTCCGTAAATTTGTGGATTGATAGAGCTTTCTACGATTTGAATACCGCTTATTATCGCATTATTACGGCATAATCACTACTATATTCCTTTCTAACATTACCGCTATGAGCTTTGTTCGATGTATTCTTGTCGTGCTTGCTGTGGGGATTATGTTGTTTAGCACCGCTTTTGCTCAAAGCCCGGACTCCCTCCTGCAATCCGGTCCAATGCTCGGTTACGCGCAAATGCGTGAAGTTGCTCTTTGGGTGCAGACGAAGCAATCTGCTCGCGTAAAATTTGTCTATTACGAAACCACCAATGCTTCCGTCCGCCATGAAACGGACGAAGTAGTAACAATGAAAAATGATGCCTACACCGCTCATCTCATCGCCACCGAACTAGAACCGGGACGCAAATATACTTACGAACTCTTCATCAATGGTAAAAAGGTGAATCGTCCCTATCCTCTGGAATTTCAAACACTCAAGCTCTGGCAGTGGCGCGGTGATCCGCCTACCTTCAAGATTGCTTTGGGAAGCTGCACCTACGTCAATCAGCCTCCATATGAACGTCCTGACCGCCTCTATGGTAGCGACTATGAGATTTTCAAGGCTTTGCACAGCAAACGCCCCGACGCAATGCTCTGGCTCGGTGATAATGTCTATACCCGCGAAGTAGATTGGAGCTCGCGCTCCGGTGTTCTGAAGCGTTATACACACACGCGCTCTTTGCCCGATATGCAGCCGTTTCTTGCTTCTACACACAACTACGCGATTTTGGATGACCATGATTATGGTCCCAATGATGCCGACCGCTCATTCTGGGGCAAAGACTATACAATGGATGCTTTTAAGCTCTTTTGGGCGAATCCAAGTTATGGGGTGATGGGCAAAACAAGTTGCGTGACACAGTTCGAGTGGGGCGACGCAGAATTTTTCTTTTTGGACAACCGCACATTTCGCTCGCCCAACAACCGTAAAACAGGCACTCGTGAGATGCTCAGTGATTGGCAAGTGCAATGGCTTATTGATGCACTCGTGACGAGCCGCGCAACGTTCAAGATTGTGGCTGTCGGCGGTCAAGTATTGAACCCGCTTCCAGTCTATGAAAATTATTCAACGTATCCCGACGAGCGCCAGAAAGTTTTGGATTTGATTGAGAAGGAGGGCATCAAGGGCGTGATTTTTGTAACGGGAGACCGTCATCATACGGAACTGAATAAATTGGAGCGAAAAGGTACATACCCGCTTTACGATTTTACAATTTCCTCCCTTACGGCGGGTACAAACCCCGGCGCTGCGAACGAAGCAAATCCCTTGCGCGTCCCGGGCACATTCACGGCTGAACATAATTTTGCCGTATTCGAGTTTAGCGGTGCACTCAAAGACCGAACGCTCAAATGCAGTGTCTATAATCCAACGGGGAAGGAAATTTGGACATATAGCATCAACAGCAAAGACCTTCGATAAGGTTGTATCGGAGGCACGCGAATTTCGTTAAAGAATGGCATCACCTTTGGGGAGCAGCACCACAAATGTTGCTCCCTTGCCATATTCGCTTTCGACCCATACTTTGCCGCTCATCCCCTCGACCATCTTTTTCACAATAGATAGCCCTAACCCCGTTGAGTGCTCGCCGCCAGTAGGCTTTGCAGAGAGACGTGTAAATTTGCCGAAGAGTTTTTCTTTGTCCTCCTCTGTCAGCCCCGGACCTTCATCCTGAATTTCGATACGCACGTACTCTTGTGAAGGTGCAAGCAGAGTGCCGCGCGGTGTGGAATCGTTCAGCAGAGCCTCGTAATCATCCAAGACACGTACCCATACATTATTGCCGTAGGGTGAGTATTTGACGGCATTGGAAAGAAGATTGTCCAATATTTGTAGCGTGGCGTTTTTATCGGCGTAAGCGACCAAGGTGTAGCGCTCTAAGCCTTCTGTGTTCTGGTTTTGCTCAAAATGGAGCGTAATTTCTTTTGCCTGTGCGCGTCCTCTGTAATTATTGACCACATTTTCCGCAAGCGAAGCAATTTCAAACACGGAGAAGTTAAAGCGTAACGTTCCTTGCTCTATGGCACTTACGTCCAAGAGAGTTGTAATCAGTTCAAACATTCGCTCGGAAACAGTGTAAATATCACCTGAAAATTCGACAATCTCGCCTTTCGTCAGCGTTTCCACGTCGTCACGAAGCAGTTTTGAGAGCATACGGATATTCGAGACGGGGTTCTTGAGATCGTGAGCAACGATGCCAAGAATCTCATTTTTCTCCCGATTTAACTCGGCAAGCTCATAATTACGCTGGTGAACTGATTCAATCGATGTTTGTAATTCTGTATTGGTCAACTCAATTTCTGTTGCTTGTTTCTCCAAAATAGATTGCTGGCGCAAAATCTCGTCATTCGTGCGTTTGAGCTCGTCTTCTGAGCGCTTTTTCAGACGATAGCGATTCGCAATAAGAAGCGCCAGCACGACCAACAACCCAACACCCGCTAACAGGGAATTCCGCAGGAGCGACAGCCGTTTAATTTGAGCCTCTTGTTTGGAGGATTCCAACTGCATTTGGAGATTCATCGTGTTATTCTGCATTTCGGCAGATAACAAGGAATCACGCAAGGCAGAATATTGCTTGTAGTAGTAGAGTGCGCTGTCATAGCGCTTCGCACTATCGTAAATTTCTGACAGCACGATATAGGAAGTTTTAAGCTCTTCGCGGAAGCCAAATTCTTGGGCAATAGATTCTGCGCGTAGTGCATACTGCAAGGCAGAATCGGCACGCCCTAGCCGACCATAACTCAATCCCAGCGTGTGCAATGCGCCCACCATGGATCGGCGGTCTTGCGATTGCTGCGTAGCATCAAGGGCGAGCAGTGCGTACACTCTAGCATCTGCGTATGCTCGTTGCTGAACGTAGTATTCGCTAATATTCAACCATGCCCACGCAATGTTCGGGCTGCCCACTTCTTTGAATAATTTTTCAGTGTAAAGAAGCGTATCTAGTACATTATCAAATTTTTTCTGACGGATATAGCAGACAGCAATATTATTCAGTACTGTCGCAATGCGTTCTTTGTTTTGCATGGAGCGATGAATTTCAAGCGCACGGCGGTAGCTTGTGAGTGCCTTTTCATATTTCTCCTGAGCGCGATAGATGTCACCAATAAGATTCGATGCGCTCGCAATACCCGGCAGATGTTCCGCTTGCTCGAAGGCTGATAAAGCCTGAAATTGATAATCAAGTGCCATGTCGTACTTACCTTGATTCTCATAGACCTGACCAATACTGCGCAATGCGAAGCCCACACCAAGTTTATCATCCAACTTTTCCGCCAGCGTTTGTGCTTGTCGGGCGTACATGAACGAGGAATCAAGCGCTATGTAGCGATATTCACGCGAAAGGTTGTTCAGAATCTGCACACGCTCTTTGTCGGTGGCGGTGTTCAGCACAGATTTCAAGCTATCTATACGCGGCATACTGAGAGTAGATACGGCACTGCTAACAATCAGTATCCAAGAGCAAGCAACCACCCGTACCGAAGAAAGAATCATCGGCGGGTGCATTTCAGTAAAGGCTTGAGAAAAGAAATTGTGATTGCTCATAGACACAAGTAATAATCGCGTAGTACAGACTGGCGGAAAACTGGGCAGTATCTTGACGTTTTGTGCTGAATCGGCGTGTGCGATAGAGTGCTTTTTGTACGATTATTTACAAATACTATCGTACTTCAGCACCCGCTTCAATGCCCGATTTTTCGGGTGTCACAAGTGAAAGCGAGCCATCGGGCATATTGGCAGCGAGTAACATCCCTTGCGACTCTAAGCCCATTAGTTTCGCGGGCTTCAGATTAGCGACGATAGTAACAATTTTACCAACCATTTCCTCCGGTGTGTAGTATTTACCGATGCCCGCAAGGATTTGGCGCTTTTCCGTGCCGAGGTCAACTTGTAATTTCAGCAACTTATCCGACTTCGGAACACGCTCGGCTTCGAGGATTTTACCCGTGCGAAGCTGCACGTTTTTGAAATCATCTATCGAAATCAGGTTACTTGTGGTTGCTGCTGGAGCAGGTGGTACGGAAGCGGCTGCTACTAGGACAGTCTTTGCAGATTGCAGTGGCTCGGTCGTAGAATTAGAAGTAGTCATTGGAAGAGATGGTTGTGATGACGCATTTGCGGGTGCTGCACCGAGCTTTGCCACTTGCCGTGCAACGACATCATCCTCAATTTTGCTAAACAAAATTTTGGGTTCTTGCAGCATAACGTTTTCGCCGACGAGCGGCAACACAAGCGACTGCCAGCTTTTTTCGCTCTTCTCCGCGTCCACAAGCGCCAGAAGCAATGCCGAAGAATGAGGCAAAATAGGCTCAAATGTTATACCGAGCGAGCGGATGAGCTGCGCACAGACGTAAAGCGTCTTTGCAGCTTCTGCGGGATTGTCTTTTATCGTTTTCCACGGCGCAGCATCGTTGAAATACTTATTGGCGGCGCGGGCAATGTTCATGGTCTCGCTCACCGCGTCACGGAAACGGAATGCGCGGTACCCGGTCTCAATCTTCCGTGCGCCAAGCGCAAGTGCCGCAATCATGCGCACATCGTCTGCCGAGAAGTAGTGCAGGTATTTGGCATGAAGCGCTTCGACAGCAGCATCGGCAGTTTCGGCATTGTAAGCGGCGATGTCGCCCGTGAGCAATTTCCACGCTTCGGGCAGTTTCGCAAGGTTTGCGGGGAGCGCCGGAACACGTCCTGCAAAATTTTTCTGCATAAACTGTGCCACGCGGTTGACGAAATTACCGAGAATAGCGGCAAGTTCATTATTAACACGGGCTTGGAAGTCGCGCCATGTGAAGTCCGCATCTTTATTTTCGGGCATATTCATTGCCAGCGTGTAGCGAAGTGCGTCCACGTGCTGCGGCTCAGGAAATTCTGCCAAATACTCCCGTAAGTCAATCGCCCAATTCCGCGATTTGGAGAACTTTTCGCCTTCCAAATTCAAAAACTCGTTTGCAGGAACATTCGTTGGAAGCACGTAATTACCGCGTGCCTGAAGCATTGCTGGAAACATAATAGTATGAAACACAATGTTATCCTTGCCCAAGAAAGCGATGTAGCGCATTTCGGCTTCAGTTTGCGTTTTGCCGTCGGGCAAAATCCACCAGTCTTTCCATTCGTCGGGTTGCCCCTTCAAAGCCGCCCATTCTTTCGTCGCCGAGATATAGCCCAAGACTGCATCGAACCAGACGTAAATAACCTTGCCTTTTGCTTCGGCAAGCGGCACGGGAACGCCCCATGTCAGGTCGCGCGTGATGGCACGGTCGCTCAGTCCTTGCTTCAGCCACGAACGCGTTTGCTGCACGACGTTATCTTTCCACACAGCGCTATTGCTTGCGATGTACTCTTCCAGCATCGTTTGGAAATCGCCCAACTTGAAATACCAATGCGTCGTGTTTTTTACTATCGGTGTTTTGCCGGAGACAAGACTGCGTGGGCTTTTGAGGTCGAGTTGGTTGTAGTATGCTCCGCATCGGTCGCACTGGTCGCCACGCGCTTTGTCGTAGCCGCAGTTTGGGCAGATTCCCTCCACGTAGCGGTCGGGTAGGAACATATTTGCATCGGCATCGTAAAACTGTGCTTCTTCTTTTTCCGCCATGAAGCCTTTTTCGAGCAAATCAAGAAAGAACTCTTGCGTGGTCTCAACGTGGCGTGGAATGGACGTGCGCGAGTATATGTCGAAGCTCATGCCAAACGCTTGCAAAGCCTCACTGTTTGCCGTGTGGTAGCGGTCAATAATATCTTTCGGAGCAACGCCTTCTTTTTCGGCAGCGATAGAAATGGCAACGCCGTATTCATCCGAACCGCCGATATAGAGGACGTTCTCGTGGGCAAGACGCAAAAACCGCACGTATAAGTCGGCGGGCAAAAACGATCCGGCAACGTGTCCTAAATGCAGATAACCGTTTGCGTAGGGAAGAGCGGAAGTAACAAGTGTTCGTTTCATTCGTTGGGAGTAATCAGACTAAAAGTAATCTATCCGACGATAGCAGAAGCGATAATCGGTTTCAAACACGTCAAAATACATATTTTCGTAAACTTTCCGCGATTTTTTCCAAAAAAAGTCCTGCACGGAGCCTACAAAAATGATAGAACTTTGGAAAGAAACGGTTTTGACTAAAAAAAACGTACATTTGTAGAGTATCGGAGCGGGTCGTTATTGCGACGCGCTGGCTATTTGCCATAGAACGCCCCAGCAATCAACAACAAAACCGCATGAATATTCTTTTCAGAACAAACGTCGAGCAGCCATATCAAGACGTTGCTGCCGGATTCACTCGTGAACTTTTTGAAAAACTTTCTCCAAAAAATCCAGCCATTACCCTGAAGCGCTTTGACGGCTGCAAGCAGGGCGACGAAGTGCATATCGAAATGACAATCCCTATCCTTAATCGCACCGAAGAATGGATAAGCCGCATCGTGAAGGCAGGTGAAATCACGGGGCACGATACTTTTACCGATGAATGGTATTTCATAGATGAGGGCACTAAGCTGCCATTTTTCTTGACGTACTGGCGGCACACGCATCGGGTCTTGCGGGCAGAAGGCGGCGCGGGAGCGGTGATTATTGACGACATCGAATACCGCACTCCATGGTACTTGCTGCCCATTATGTACCTTGTTCTATCGGGACAGTTCGCTGCGCGACAACCGATTTATAGAGAGGTCTTCAAAAAATGAAGCATTCGTCTATGAAACGCTTGTCTATGAAACGTCTTGACGTGAGCACTTTGCTTTTCCTTGCTCCGTGGGCGCTTACGCTGGTTGTCTTTTGGCTGTATCCGCTTGGCTATGCGTTGTACTTGAGTTTCACGAAATACTACACGCTGCGCAATGAAGCGGTCTTCGTGGGATTGAGCAACTATGCGCATATCTTGCATGATAGCTTTTTCTGGCAGGCATTTCAGAATACCGCGTTTTTCAGCTTCGGAACGATTCCCTTCACGACTGCTTTGGCATTGTTTCTAGCGGTGGTGCTTCATTCCACGCCGCGTTTGCAGGGGTTTTTCCGGGCGACGATGTTTTTGCCGTCAGTTACGTCGTTGATTGTACTGGCACTCATTTTTAGCAACATTTATGCCTCGGATGGCTATCTGACTGCCATTTGCCGCTTTCTGCACGTGCCCTTTCCCGTGCGTGGTTGGCTGCAAGACCAAGCAACAGCGCTGCCTAGTATTATGGCAATGGATGTGCTGATTGCAAGCGGGTACTACATGGTGCTGTTCCTTGCCGCGCTGCAATCCATCCCGCACGACCTCTACGAAGTCGCAGCGCTCTCCGGCGCGACGGCGTGGCAGCAGTTTTGGCGTATCACCCTGCCGATGCTGCGCCCGACGGTGCTGTTTGTGCTTGTGGTCAACACCATTCGTGCATTTCAAATTTTTGTGGAAATTTATGTGATGACGCGTGGCGGTCCTCTCGGCTCGACGACGACGCTCATATACTCCATTTATGCGAATGCCTTCGACAAATCCGATATGATGGGCTATGCGTGTGCTTTGGCGTATATTGTGTTTGTGATTGTTTTGCTTTTTTCGCTGGCGCAAATGTGGCTCTTGCGGGCGAATAAAGCTGTTGGCGAGTGAAATTTTATTGGAGATGAACGATACCCTCCCCACAGGAATTTCTCACCTCGTACGTCCATTGGAAGGCTTATACACTTCTTTTGCTCTTCATCACTTTTTATGATTTAGCTATATGGGTAACTTCGACCCGCGCGTTCTTTCGCACGCTTGCTTTCTGGCATTTATCTATGCACTCTTGGCGCTTGGCGCCTCGGCATATCGGCAAATTTTGGACGATTTCGCTGCGAAAAATGTCAAAATGGGTGAAGACCTTGACATTTCCTACGACCCATTTATGATGGTCATTTTGGGCGGGATTTTAGCGCTCACTGCGCTCTTTACGTGGATAGCACTGGCGTGGAACGAACCGAGAATTGAACTTTATGTTGTGCCGCTTTGCCTTCTCATCAATTTTATGCAATTTTACTATCGGATGCACCAGCAGCGCCTCCAAATCAAGACACTTGGCTTGGTGGGGCGAACAATTTTTGAAGAAGGCTGGAGTGTTGTCAGTTATGAAAATATCCACTTAGTGGAAGTGGAGCAGGACCCGATATGGGATACCGTCGTGATGTACTACACTGAGAAAGCCGACGCAACAGGCAAAGATGCAAAAGAATTTCGCCGCCGCATGACGCACTCAATGCGAAAAGTACTCTTGGAAGCACTAGCAACGCGCACAAGCGCAAAGATTTTTACGAAAGAATCGGGCAAACAGTCGTAATTTGGACGGGCAAGAATGAGAATAATTTCTCCGTGAATTAAAAAAATTAAAAACCCTTTGTGTGTTTCAATCATTTCTACTCGTATTTCCATGAAAAACTCTATCCGCATCGCTTCAGGACAAGGTTTCTGGGGAGACTTGCTTTCTGCGCCACTCGCTCAGGTGAGCCGGGGCAACATTGATTATCTGATGATGGACTACCTCGCCGAAGTAACGATGTCCATCATGCAAAAACAAAAACTCAAAAACCCTGCACTCGGCTACGCAAAAGACTTAGTGGAGGTCTGCGAGGAAATTTTGCCGCACCTCGTCAAGCACAACATCAAACTCATCACTAACGGTGGCGGTGTGAATCCGCTTGCTGCGCGTGATGCAATTTTTGCCGTTGCTCGCAAGCTCGGCATTACCGGCTTGAAAATTGGTGTGGTGATGGGTGATAACATCCTCACTAAGATTGATGATTTCGTGGCGGACGGGCACGCAATGAACCATATGGAAACTGGGCAGCCGATTGCGGAAGTGAAAGATAAACTCCTCAGTGCAAACGTCTATTTGGGCGCGTTCCCGATTGTGGAGGCATTGAAGCAGGGTGCAGATATTGTTATTACCGGGCGCACGACCGACACCGGACTCACACTTGCGCCGATGATTCACGAATTCGGCTGGAGCGCGGACGATTGGGACAAACTCTCGGCGGGCACAGTTGCGGGGCACATCAACGAATGTGGTGCACAAGCGACGGGTGGCAATTTCCTCGGCGACTGGCGCAGTCTGCCGGACATGGCAAATGTGGGCTTCCCGATTATTGAAGCATTTCCGAACGGTGAATTTATCGTGACCAAGCACGACGACACGGGCGGGCGCGTCAGCCGCGAAACCGTCAGCGAGCAGCTCTTGTACGAAATCGGCGACCCTACGGAATACATCACGCCGGATGTGGTGGCAGACTTCACGAGTATTCGACTGGAAGATGTCGGCAAAGACCGTGTGCGCGTTTTTGGTATTACAGGCAAGCCAAGTACGCCATTTCTCAAGGTCTCGGCAAGCTATGCCGACGGTTACTTGGCATTTAGTTCTCTCACATACTCCGCACCGGACGCGCTCGAAAAGGCGCAAATGGGCGATAAAATCTTGCGTACACGGCTTTTGGACAATCTAAAACTGCAATTTGACGAAATTCGCACGGAGTTTATCGGCATGAATGCGTGTCACGGCGGCATTGCCAAAGCAATTGAGCCAAACGAAGTAATGATGCGCATTGGGGTTCGTTCACGCGACTTCAAAGCAGTGGAGCGCTTTGGCAAGGAAATCGCACCACTCATTCTGACGGGACCACCATCGGTAACAGGCTTTGCAGGCGGTCGCCCGAAGCCGAGCGAGGTCGTAGCATATTTTCCAGCGCTTATCAAAAAAGAAGTCATTCAGCCGGAAGTGATTGTCGAAGAGGTGTAGGGGTTTGGTTATAGTTCAGATGACGGAACGCAGATTTTCAAGATTTCAGGATAAAGAGGATGTAGTATTGAACACGAGCAAAATATCAAGAGTCTGCGCTCCGTCTCAATAATCGACTGAAAAATTACATTATGCAAAAAAGCGCGAACAAGTGCTGCCGTTATTTCCACGGCAGCACTTTTCCGTCAAGATTTTGCATGGTAATACCAAGAATCTGCGCCAATGAGGGGGCAATGTCCGACGGCGCAACACGTGCGTCCTTGTAGTAGCCGGCTCTTACGCCTGCGCCCATGAACATCAGTGGCGAGTGGCGGTCGTAGTCGTGCGGTGTGCCGTGCGTGGCGGTTGCGCTGCCGATAATCCAAAACTTTGAGGGGTAAAAGACGATTTCGCCCGTGCGCTGCGGGAAGTAATCATTGCGCACAAGTGCAAACTGCCATGGGGAGACATTTTCAGGGCATCTGTTCGTCTCCAACTGAGCAGCAGTCAGTACGAGTCCGATGCCGTTCATCCGCGTCAGGAAAGCGGCAAGCGAATCAATAATCTGCCCTCGTGCCGGAGCGGGAGTCGCACCAAATGGCGTTGTGGAAACAAGGTCGAGAGCTTGCTGGTTAATAAAAATGGAGGGTGGTTCGTAGAAATCAACCCACCGTGCTGCTGCTCCCACCGGGAACGTTTGGTGCATATAGGCTTCGATGCCTTCAATCATATCCAGTGGTCGTAAGCGTCCTGCGTCCGCGCCCGGAGTCTTGTACTTGGTGTATTCTGGCACGGGAGCTACACCGTGGTCGGAAGTAACGACAAGTGTATAGTTTCTGCGTCCTACGGCGCTGTCCAAAAAGTCAATCCAGTTACCCACCATCTTATCAACCTGCACATACATTTCTTGCACCTCGCGGCTGTCCGGTCCGAAGGCGTGTCCGGCATAGTCGGTCGCAGAGATGCTCATGCAGAAAATATCCGGTACATTGTCTTGCGCAATTTTTTCTTCCTTGAAAACGGCTTTGGCAAACTTAAAGAAATGCTCCACTGACTGAGGCATCACAAGAAAATTGCTGCTGTAGGAATCAATGGTTGCTGTGGTATTCATATTGTTCACGGTGTGAGGGAATACGCTCCGCAGCTTGCCGAAATTACCTTCCCAGCGTGCCGTGTCCGGCAGCGCAAAGTCTTCGTTGACCTCAGAGTTCCATACTTTACCCGCGTAGTCCTTGAAGCTGTTTTTCTCATTCCATTTCTTGAGCCATGTCGGTAATTCTTTAAAGTAATAGCTGGATGTAGTATAGCCCCCGGCTTCAAATTCAAACCAGTATGCTGCATCGGCGTTATGACCGGACATGAGGACTGCAGCACGGTCTTTTTGAGAAATACCGACCACGCGACTTTTGGGAGAAATTGCCTTGAGATAATCGCCAAGTGTCGAGACTTGCAGGTTAATGGGAGAACACCATTCTTCAGGCTTGGACATTCCAAATGTTTTGTTCGCTGTGTCTTGAACGCAGTAGAGCTGGCGACCAGCAACACGGTCGTAATAGTCATTCGAGACAATGCCGGACTTCCACGGATACACACCCGTCAGATGGACGGAGTGTCCGGGAGCGGTGATGTTAGAGGCGTGATTGAAATAGCACTGCGGGAAATAAGCACCCTGCCGGACGATTCTATTAAAACCCTGTTGTGTCCAGAGATTACCCCATCTATTCGGATAATCACCGCGCATTTGGTCAAACGACATCACAACAATAAGTTTTGGTGCGTCAGGTCGCAGAGACGAGGTAGTAACGGAAATTGCGGGAAATTTTTTGCTAAAGATAACTTCTTTCGGAGCATCTTTGGGCGTTTCGTTGGGGGCTGCTTTTGATGATTCCCCTGCTGATTTTTTAGAAGAGTTTTTTGCACTCTTGGGCGCCTGCGCCGAAAGCGGTAAGGACAAGACGGTCGGAACCAGTACCAGCGCGGTACAAAGAGAAATAGCCAAGGAACACAAGGTTGAGTGCAGCGCAAATCGCATCATAGAGCCAATAAATGAAAGCCTGAAAAAATGCTTAGAAAAAGCAGGTTTAGCCGCACAAGATACAAAATTCATACCGATAATAAATATCTAATCTCACGAGTAAAGATACCGTAAAAGCCGACGCTTGGCAACTGGTAGAATAGTCTCATGGAATGGAAACTCTAGGTCGGTTTCAAAAGAGTATGTTGCAGGATTCGGAAGGTCTGGAAATTCTTGTACCAAGTCCAGTTTAATATTTTGTGCGGGCTGCATAATTGTAGTCTGACGAAGCGATTTGATGACCGATGTTTTCAGGCTGCGGTAACGCTCACCGGCACCGCTAAAAATGGACACCTCATACTTGATGAGATGCAGTACCGATGCGGTGTTATCGGGAATAAACAAATAACCTTCTTCCAGATACGACGGAAGTATGCCCACGATTTCAAGCGCGAGGTTCTCGTCCACAAACTCAAACATGGTCTTCCCTTCCTCAATAGCATCCTGAATATGCGGCAAAGACCACAATATGAGATCGCGTATTTGCTCGAAGTCGTCGTCGCTAATAGGTGTTTCTTCGTAAATAATTTTTCGTTCTTTGAGATTAAGATCTTTGATGCTGCGGTGCGCTTTCAAGCGAAGGTTATCAGCGCTATTGGTGATAGCCTGTAGTGTGTTGAATAGCTCAATAAGCGCATTGAGGTCTGGGAAAATTCTGTTGTGCTGAAAATTTGTCCGTATTGTTTTTAATCCGTTCAGAATTTCAAAGCGAGTGCGCTCGGTATCGTAAACGGCATTAACGAAAGTGTTGATAGAAAGTGCGGGTAACATAGCGGTATCTCCTTGAGAAAACTAAACTTGGTCTATGAGCTAGAAAGTACGGAAGGGTAAAATTGGGAAAACAAAACAGCGCTCGCTATCAATCGGACTGTGCATGGTTAACAATATAAAAGACAGGAAATCAATAGCAAACAAAAAAAGCCGCTTTATTATGCAGCTTCTGAACAAATTATGCGAATACCGATCTGTTTTTTCGCAGATCGTCCTCTCTTACTCCCTTTCGAGTACTTGATTGTCTTTTTCGTCTTACGCTTTCCGAAGCCTAGAAAGGGCTGAAGAAATTTGTCAGATGGTATTTTCCTTGCGCTCCACAGCTGTTCTGTGGATTATCGTTCTGTCACCAGAAAGGGAATAATTTCTTACTTCCGAGATTATCTCAAAGGATAATTATGGCGACTGTCTCTCTTTGACCCCCAAAGTGTCTCATAATAAAAAAGCCTGAAGCATACATTTATGCATCAGGCTTTTTATTTGTTCAATGGTGCCAGATTCCGATACCCGAAGTGTGGCGTATTTCTTACACTGTCAGAATAATACCTCAGTCGGTGTAGAAACTGCTGGAGAGTTAGTCTTTGCGTGTGCCGCTGGAACCGAAGTTCCATTGCGTGCAGCACACAACGCGCTGGGAGCCAGAAACCCGCAATTTTAGTGTTTTTGGCGTTACCGACGACTTTTGTGCGGGTTCGGAATTGCTTTGGAAGCCGCTTTCGGGCTGGCTTGAATATGTATCGCTTGTATTGGTTGACAGCGAGCGATAGGACGATGAATCCATAGAGACGTTTTTCAAATGACGGTTGTAAAGTAAACAAAAAAGGTAAACTGTTGTAAACCCTGCCCGTACATTTGAACAAATAGCGTGCCGAATTATCAAGCAGGCGTTTTGGTCAAAATAAAATCGCCAATCACCAACGCATCCAACCCCGTTGAGAAAAAGCAGCGGAGCGCATCCTGCGGTGTACACACTGTCGGCTCGCCTTGCACATTGAAGGATGTATTGATGAGAATTCCATAACCAGTGCGCTTCTCGAACTCGTCCAGCAGCGTCCAGAAAAGCGGGTTAGCTTCTCGCGTAACGCGCTGTGTCCGTGCCGTGCCATCCACGTGGACGCACGAAGGAACGCTGGAGCGTTCCGCCTCAGCAAAGGGGAGCGCGACGACCATAAACGGCGAATCCTTACCGCTTGGAATAAAGCGTTCATAACTTTCTGCTTTGATTGACGGACAGAATGGTCGCCATGTCTCGCGGTGTTTCACTTCGAGATTCAGTTTATCTTTCATGTCAGGAAAAATTGGGCTTGCCAAGATAGACCGCGCACCCAATGACCGTGCGCCAACCTCCATCGAACCCTGCATCCAGCCGATAATTTTTCCATCAGCCAGCATTTGTGCTGCTTCCGAGGCGATGTTATCGCTTTTACGGTAGTGCGCCTTTGCATTTTTTAGCACCGTCTCAATAGCATCATTGGAATAGCTGGGACCCCAGTAGGAATGTGCCATTGTGAAGCGTGGATTGTCGCCAGCGTCTTGCGCTCCAAGCAATGCCGCTCCCAGCGAAACGCCGTTATCTGTGGCGGCGGGCTGCACAAAGAGGTTTTTCACAACATCCATTTGGGCAATTTTGCCATTCAAAGCGCAGTTCATTGCCACACCACCTGCCATGCAGAGATTTTCTGAACCCGTCAGTTTGTGCAAACGCTTCACTAAGCCCATCACCACTTGCTCCAAACGCCACTGCACGGCAAAAGCAATATCCGCATAATTCCCCTCCAAAGCAGACTGGTTACGGCTTCTGGGCTTGCCGAAGATTTCGACAAACTCGTCCGTGAAGCGCCGTCCGTACTTGTGGGTGCCGATAAAGCGCAAATACGGGTTGATAGCATAATGCCCTGTTTCTGGGTCGAAAGACAGCATTTTGTCCAATTTGTCTTGCAAGTCTTGGTCGTACTTGCCGTAGGAAGCCAAGCCCGTTACTTTCCCTTCGTCCATGTAAGGCTGAAAACCTAAAAACTCTGTGAAGGTAGCATACAAGCCGCCAAGCGTGTGCGGGAGCTTGTAGGTATCCACGACTTCAATACCGTTTTTCGTACCTTTAGCCAGCATGGTGCATATTTCCTCACCGGAACCGTCAAGGCTGATAATATTTGCTTCCTCGAAGCCTGACGCAAAAAATGCCGATGCCACGTGCGAAAGGTGATGCGAGTAGTATTTAATCGGCGGCACAGTATTGGTCGGCGAGAGCGAGCGCAAGCCCAGATGAAGACTTTGCTCAATGCGGTCGGGATGATACAGATTCAAGCGATATGATTGCTGGAGTTTGTTGTAGGCGTGCGTGTCGGGATATTTGGTGTGTTGCTCTTCGTAGAAAACCGGAGCTTGCAGGCTATAGCGCGTACAGTCCCAACCGTAGGCGATTTGGTCAATATCATCAAGATTAACATTTGCTTTTTCAAGGCAAAACCGTGCGGCTTTGAAGGGAAAATCATTAGGCGAGGTCTTGATGCGATTAAAACGCTCTTCCTCTGCCCAAGCCACCAATTTGCCGTCAATGACAAGCGCAGCGCTGGGATTAGGTCCGGGGGCAAACATACCGAGAATTTTCATAAAGTTCGTAATGGGTTGAATGAAGAAAGTAAGCTGTGTTTACCGCATACCTTTGAGTGTCATTTGTGCTTTGATAGGATGCGCAGGATTGACAACCAATTTTTGCTGGTTAAGGTCTATAATTAAATCCATATCTTCGATGGGAATAGCGCCGAGCAAGCATTCGGCATCCCCCGGCACAACAACGGCTCGTACCGTTGTTTCGCGGTTTGCAAATCGTATATCCACCGGACCGACAACATCCGCCTCAAAGACCGTGCCGTCGGCAAGAGTAGCGGTGCGCTGTTCGAGGGTTTTCAATTTGAGTTGCTCTCGAACCGTTTCGTTGATAACAAGTGTGATTGCTCCTGTATCCACAAGCGTTTGTACTTTCATGCGGCGTATCTGCTTGCGTTTGATACGACCTTCATCAAAAGCGAAAATGTCTGCTGTGCGGATAAGTTCAATTTCTGTACGCAATAGTCCCATGAAGCCTCCAAGGGCAAATGGAAGTGAAATTAAAGAATCACGCCGCTCGAATTGACGACGCTGACCGTACCAAAATTACGCAATTTTTGTTGTAAATGCTCAACATTCCCCGAAGCGGCAATGACAACGCCTTCAGTGCTAAAGCGGCGTTGCTGGACTTCAAAAAGGCGCTCCTTCGTCATGGAGGCAAGTTCGGCGAGGTATCGGGCGTGATAATCCTTTGGCAACCCGTATAACTCCAATGTACTCAGGAGAGAAACTACTTGGGTGGGAGTTTCGGTGCGGAGCGCGAAGGAACCAATCATATATTTGCGTGTGGTCTCAAGCTCGTCGTCAGTAATGGGTTCAGTGCGCAGGCGCTCCATTTCGCGCAAAATCTCGCCGACGGCGCTTTCGACGACATCACTTCCCACGTGTGAACTGACGATGAGTACGCTGCTATGCTTGCGAGCGTCTATGCTGCTTTGAACGCCGTAGGTGTAACCTTTTTCCTCGCGAAGATTGTGATTGAGCCGCGAGATAAAGCTCCCGCCAAAAATGGTATTGAGGAATTGCATCGGTATAAAATCCGCATCTGCGCGATTGGCAGTACGGAATCCAAGACGAAGTGAGGTCTGAGCGGAGTCAGGTTTTTCGATGAGCATGACCTTGGTCGCTTGTTTGCCTGGCTCTTGGTTACTTGGAATTCGTAATTTATGATTTGTGCTTTCTGCTGTCCCATCATTCGTCATTCGTACTTCCAGCTCCTTCGCAAGGTTGTCCACATCAAATTTTCCTGCCGCAGCAATAAAGAGATTGCTTGGTTGCAAGCTGCGTTTGTAAGCTCTCTGGCAGTCTGCTTGCTGAAGGTTGGCAATAGTTTCAAGCGTTCCGACGACAGGATGCCCATATTTCTCGCCGCGAAACATTCCCTGTGTAAAGGCAATGGAGGACAGGTATGCCGCATCATTGTTGGCTTGTTCGATTTCGACAATCGTTTGCTGGCGTGTGCGCTCAATTTCCTCCGGTGGAAAGCTGGGATACCGCACCACATCGGTCAGCAAATCAAGTCCGGTCTCGGTAAAATCGGACAAAATGCTCAGATGCGCCGAAAGTGAATCAAACACGCAGGACACCGAAAGCGAGCCACCAGTGAAATCTATTTCCTCTGCGAGAGCCTGCGCGTCGCGGGTGCGTTCGTCCGATTGTGTTCCTTTGTTCATCAGCGATGCCATGAAGTTTGTTGCACCCCATAGCTCTTCGTCCGCCGCCCCGCTTCGAGAGACAATACTCATGGTGAGAAGAGGCTGCGAAGAGTCCTCCACAGCAATCAAAGTTATGCCATTTGCAAGGGTAATTTCTTTATGTGCTGCCAAGGTGAATGTCGTCGGAGTCTCAATAATGGGCGGTTTGGTGAGCATTATGTACGGGAAAAGTATAGCCAAAGAGTCTATGGATTATTACAAAAGTACATTTTTTTTTCGATGTTGTAAAAAAGTTCTTGACTTTTGCAGCAATGTATCGTATTTTTGTTTTCTGTTTTTCAATAAACACTCCGAAGTAGCTCAGTTGGTTAGAGCATCTGACTGTTAATCAGAGGGTCGTAGGTTCAAGTCCTACCTTCGGAGCAGAAAAGGTACAATAAAAAGCCCGTAGATAATTCTACGGGCTTTTTCCTTGTTTGAACGCTTTTCTACGGAATTGGATTGAGTCTTAATGCATATCGCAAGCTGGGGTAAATATGTTCTCTAGCCTGTAACGACAACGACATTTTCAGCATGGTCGTTGAACGCAGGCAATTCAGACTGCCCGGTGGGCGGAGCTTCAGCGACGATGGCAATGACCGTCATATCGTCGTGCTGCGGCATTCCTTCGGAGAATTCGGAGACGCGGCGAACAACCTCGCCCACCACGAAGCGGGCTTCGGGATTTTTTTGCATAAGCACGCCGTGCAGTGGCTCCATGCCAAATTCTTCTTGCTGGGCGTTCATGGCTTCATTCACACCATCGGTGAAAAGAAGGCACACGTCTTTGTAGCCCATCGGGACACGAATTTCTTCCATAAACTGGCGGAATTTCGATGCTTCTGCCAGTGCCACGCCAACACCTTTAGGTTGAAGAAGGCGTATTTTCCCGTTGTGCGAAAGTGCAATGGGCGTGTGTCCGGCGCGGGCAATAACAAGCTCGCTATTCTCTTCATCAATCGCCACAGCAGTCATAGCAATATAAGAACCACGCTCAATGTTGCCCTTCAGTGCAGTATTGATGCGGCAAAGAACATCTTTCGGCGACTCGCTTTCACTTGCCACCGCGAGTACAACGCCCTTGAGCTCTGCCATATAAAACGCAGCCGATATGCCCTTACCGGACACATCGCCGATAATAACGCAGTTCATGCCGTTTTTCAACTTCACGTAATCGTAGTAATCGCCGCCGACTTCCAGTGCAGGCGAGGTGTACGCTGCAATATCGAATTTCTTCAGTTCCGGTTGCTGCTTCGGCAGGAGCTTGTGCTGCATTTCGCGGGCAAGCAGCATCTCGCGTTTGAAGCGCTCCTGCTCCAGAGAGTTCTCGAAGAGCCGGACGTTTTCAATGGCAATACTAATGTTATTGGCAAAAGCAGAAAGAAGCGAAATATCTTCGGTTTCAAAGAGAAATTTATCACGGTGCGCTGCAAAGAGTGTCCCAATGCGCCTATTATCCAGCGTAAGCGGCACGGCGATAAGCGATTGGGCAAAATCGCGGGCGTAAGGGTAAATAGGCACAAATACAGGCTCTTCGTCGAGCGCCTCGAAGTGCATTGCCTGTGCGCCCTGCTGCGCAAGAAGCGCTCTCAGAACACCGTCTTTGTACAAGATTTGCAGCTCTTGTTCGGAAATTTTAAGCTGCGAAGCAATCTTCATAGTTTTGCTCTCGCCGTCTTCCAGCTCCACCCACGACGACGTAGCACCGCAAACATCGCGTATCATGGTGGTAACAATTCCTAAGAGTCTTTCCAAATCATAGACCTGCGAGATAGTGCGGCTCAAATATGCAAGCGAGCGCACTTCATTGATTTTCCTGTCCACCACTGCCGCCGTTGGCAGTGCTAGCCCAATAGAGAAGGCAATGCGCAGAAAGAAAATCGCAGAGATAAGCGAGGAGAACATAGAGAAATTACGTGCTCCGGGCAGCAGGTTCTCCATGAACTGCACAAACTGTTCGGTACTTTCTTGGCGAAACATAAAGGTAATACTGATGGCAAGTGCGATAGAGGCAATGCCAAATGCTTTCCACTTTTGATCGCGGCTGAAGGAAGAAATCCACGAAATACGCGAGGATGATACAAGCAGCAGCATACCTAAAATCGCCAGCCCGATAACAACGCCAAAGGTCATATCTATTTTCGTCACGACCGAGAAGACTTGCATGACGACAAGTAAAATCCCAATCACGAGCGCAATAATGCGGAACTGAGCAGTAAAAGTGGTACGACGAATCTGAATGAGCACATCCAGCCATTGCAACTGACGGACAATTACCGCCACAAATAACAGCGCTGCGACGGATATACCAAACCGCACCAGAACGTCGTCGCCAAGGCGCAGATGGTCGCCGATAAGCAGCGATACGGCGAGCATAGCTACGGTGGTGACAATAACGAACATTCCGCCTTGCTTCAGTTCAGCAAAAGGCTTGGCAACGGATATGATTTGCGGGTCGTCGCTTTCGCGGAGAATAGGAAAGGTCGTGGCAAAAAGCCCGCCGAAAAGCGCAGCAATCGTAATTTTGAGAAGTGCCGTAAACCCCAGCGAGATATTATGTAGCAACGAACCCTCTTGCGCCAGAAAAGCAGTATCAACAAATGCCATCAGCGCAGCACACAGAACTATTGCCGCTAAAGCACCAGTGTACCGATGAGCGCCAAGGCTGCCGAATAAACGTTTGAAAAAGTGTTTCATTGTGATTGCTCATTGCAAAAAGTGTTCGCTAATGGACACTACTACGAAGGCTCGTGTGGAAAGTTTCTCGAAAAGTGCAGTGAATAATTCTTACTTCAAGAACGCTGGGGTTCTCTCCAACAACCATGACGAGAAATTAGGTAACAACATTCTGAACACAAACCAAACCGGGATTTTGGGGGATGAAGAAGATGATTGAGATTGGGTAGGTGATTTCCGATAGTGTTTAAGTTTTGGGTGTTAAATTCAAAAGTCATCAACCAAGAATCTCTCAGTATGCTGCTGCTCATCCTTTATACTTCGGCTTCTCCTTAGTTCACTGGCAGAAAGACCGACTGAGCAAGCATGGTAATACGCTTTTGGTCGCCCTTGATTTTTTCAACCTCTGCCTTGCTTTTTCCGGCATCCTCAGCATGATGACGAGCATCGCTTTCAGGAATGATTTCTTCGGTTACAAGTCCTTCGGCAATGATTGTTTTTCCTGCGATGTCCTTAGGGACGAAAAAACCGTCGTCCTTGAAGGTAACGCGCACCATAGAACTACCATCGGTCAGCATCATCCAACAACCTCTTTTCTGGCAGACTTCTGTCACCTTTGCCATGACGCGCACAACATTTGTCTTCGAGGGCGATTTCATCGCATCGGCAAGAGCAAGGGGTGGCGAAGTGGACTGCACGGAATCACCAAAAGCCTTGTATAAGGGGGCTTGAGACTTTGCCGTCTCTTGTGCGGCGGTCTGCGCGGCTTTGTTTTCGGCAGATTGTTTTCCACAGCCAAAAGCAAGTAGGGAGGCGAGTGCTCCGGCGAGAATGAGAGTACGGTTCATAACGAGCGTCAAGTCAAACAATCAAAAAAATAGTGGGTTGCTTTATTGTCAAGCAGTTTTTTCTTTCGGCGCTTGCTTGCGCGTAACCCGCGCAATGACGATACTGATTTCGTAGAGAATATACAAAGGGCAAGCAAAAATAAGCTGGTTAATCGGGTCGGGGCTAGGTGTAATGACGGCAGCTATAAACAAAATCGCAATAATCGCATGGCGGCGGTATTTCCGCATCATAGCTGCTGTCACGAGTCCAATAGAAGAAAGAACAAATGTAATCATGGGCAGTTCAAAAATCAGTCCCGCGCCCAAAATGGTCATTATCATAAAGCTGAAATACTCGCCAATGTCAATAATGTTCTTGATGTTCGCCGTCCCAAAACTCACCGTGAACTGCAGCATACCCGGAATCATCACGAAATAGGCAAATGACACCCCAAGCATAAAGCAAATCGTTGTCAGAGCCGTAATGCGCCCCGCCCAACGCCGTTCGTGTGCATATAAGCCCGGCTCAATAAACTTCCATAATTGATACATTACAATCGGAAATGCAACAACCAAACCACTGACTAAAATTACTTTCACGTAGAGAAATTGCTGCCCAAAAGGACGAAGATTCTGCAACTCCAATTTTGAAGTAACAGCAGGCTTGAGCAAAATGAGGTTCATAATGTCATTCACGAAATAGCCTGCGCCCACGCAGCCCACCAAAATAGCCAATACTGCTTTGAATAATCGCCCACGAAGTTCTTCCAAATGCTGAAAGAAGCCTTGTTCGTTGTCATTGGGATTGTGTTCTATTCCGGCTTTGTTGTCGTTCATACAGAGAAAAAATGGTGTAGTCTCAGATTCAGATTACGTTGAATTGAAGGGTAATCATCGCTGCACAATGTCGCCAATAGCCACACTCACGGGAAACATTGCCTGCACTGCCGCGTCGTGCGTGATGGTGAGTATGCTCGTTCCTTCGTCGTGTGCCAGTTCGCGCATAGTGTCTATGACTGTCCGTGCATTGCGGGCATCAACGCTGGCGGTTGGTTCGTCGGCAAGTACCAATGCGGGCGTGTTCACAAGCGCCCGTGCCACCGCGACGCGCTGCTGCTCGCCGATGGAAAGTTCGCGCGGGCGGCGGTGCATTTTTTCCTTCAGCCCAAGCCGTGCAAGCAGCATCGTGGCGCGTTCTTCAGCATTGTTTTTTTTACCCGCAAACATTGTGGCGGCGAGAACATTTTCTCGTGCGGTCAAGCCTTGCAAAAGATTAAATGTTTGGTAAACGCAGCCAACGTGTGCGGCGCGAAATCGGTCGCGCTTTGCCTCAGACAGTGTTGTAATGTCGGTGCCGTTCAGCATGATTGCACCCTCGTCGGGCGTAATTATCCCGGCAATGAGATTCAGCAATGTCGTCTTTCCTGACCCGCTTTCGCCGACAATGACCATTTCTGAACCTTTGCTTAATGTAAACGTAGGAATACGCAGCGAAAAAGAGCGCTCTGCATCCGATGATTCCTTGCCCACAGGCTTATCCGAGCCGAGACGCTTTACGACATTCTGCAAATGAAGAAGGCTCATAATTGACAAAAGCTGATTCGTTAGAGAGGGTTCGGATTGGGAAATTATGCTTCGCTTTACAAAGCCACTTGAGCCTGCATGATAAATTCAGTTCTGGTTTCTTGGAAATTCCGTGATGCGTCATAAACAGGACGACCACGATAGTGGAAATTCAATCGTGCATTATGACCTTCCAAGAACCAATTAAAACCTGCTTCAGGCAAAATATAGGGCTGGTTCAGTGCCTCAAAGCTGCCGTAGGTAGCCGCTACATATGGCTGAATGCGGGTGTTGCTGAAAATACCATCGTTTAACAGTTTCACTCGTCCCGGAAAGACATAACCAATTTCCGTATATGCGCCGTGTCCTGTGCCAATAAGCGGATAAGCATTGCCGCCGCCATTAAATGAATTTGGCGAGCCGGCAACAGCGCGGACACTGGTGACGGGATTCATAATGCCGATGTTGCGAATGTAATTTGGTCCCATAGAATAATTGTAGTATGCTGCATAGACGGTAAGCGCATCGGGGTCTTTTCCCGGCTGTAGAGGCAAGTCCATGAAGAAATCTGCCGCAAGTACCCGATAATCAGTGTTGGTGGTGTCATAGCGGCGTGTCGAGGTGTTATATTTATTTGTCCACATTCCATTGGGCTGGAACTGGAAGCCCACACCAAGATTTAAGACTTTTTTTGTCCCGACGTATGTACCTATCATAAAAGGCAAGGTGCGATTTTCTTTGTCCCAGAATTCATACGCCACATAGCCCTTCAACTCGCCTGTAACCTGGTTCGGAGAGTAATTACTTGCCGCCCGTGTGGTGTCGCGGGTGAGATTAGTAAAAGCATTGTTAATACCAATACGAAAAGGCATATCAAAAGCAAACGTATAATCAAAACCAAGCGCTTTACCCTTGACGTATGTGCCAATCATCCGTATAAACTGGTCTGTCGCGTCAATAGTAGGCCAGCCAAGAATCGGCGAGTCATTTGCCATATAGTTGATAGTGCTGCTCATGCTCATACGCGATAGTCCCGTCCAATAGTGCATTCCGAATCCCCAGAACAAGCCGTCATCGGTGGGCGTATTGCCACCTGCCACACGTAATTCACCATAAATATCGTGGAAAAAGATTTGCGGCTTTTTCGCACTGGCATTTGGGTCAACCGTTGTGCCGGGAGCACCTACGCCACCGGTGGATTCGGTTTGGTTGTTGATGCCTAAGTGCATCAGTACCAAAAAGTCTTTATCTATCTGCGTGTGCAGGAGGAATCGGGAGCGACGTATGCCAATATCGAACGATGTGGGCGTAGCAGCCTCTTGTATGTAAGAATTAGGGTTGTTCTGCAAATAGCGGAACCAGATTTGATGCCACGTCAGAAAGCGAATATAGCGCGAGCCATCGTCGTTGAGCTTAATACGAATACCTGTGCCATAGATGTCACTCCCTTGTGCCGAAGCGGATAAAGGCAGCCACGCCAGAGCGCTGACAATAAGTACCACACCAAGAACGATCTGCACAACCGAAGTTTTGAAAGCGTATCGAAATCTGTTCATATCAAATCTCCCTAAAAAGATGAAAGTGAATACTATAGGACTTTCGCAAATAGCAAAAACGAACATGATTGGAGTGCGGAATTTTAATTCCGCAACGTATTTCTCACGAAACAGCGGAATTAAAATTCCGCACTCCCTGTTTTTTGCGAAAGTCCTATACTAGTTAGGTCAAAAGCTGACGCGCGGACTGAAACTATTCGGAACAAGAAGCCCCGCAATCTAGGGAAAATGTTGTATTGATACAAGCAAAAATGCGTGATAAGGGTGCGTATAAGAAGATAGTAAAGTTCGAAAAATTAGAGAGTGTAAATTGTTTTGTGTAAACTTCCCTCACCCAACCCTCTCCCAGAGGGCGAGGGCTTCAGAATAAATTGATTGTTCTTGTCTTCGCTCCTTCTCCCTCTGGGAGAAGGCGGGGGATGAGGGCTGTTTACACAAAACTCTGCACACTCTCCAAAATTAGTGGTGATGCTCTATGCCAATATGCAAAAACTTGTCCGAAACGGTGTGTCAGAACAAAGTGTCAGATTTTTTCTTGCACACTGTCAGAAAAATCTGACACTTTTTATGGGAGTAGCTGTGGAAAATGTCTTAAAAGTGTCAGATTTTCTGCCCAATCATGCCCAAAAGTGTCAGGTTTTTCTTCTGGCACATCCTTTGTAATAGTCTCCTCTGGATAAAAGAATGCACCAAGGGCAGGGATGTCCTTGAAGGTTTTTGTACTGTGTTGGGAGATGTATAGCTCATCTCCTCGCAGAAGCGGCGGTTGACAGTGTCCGCCCGCACCAACAAAAGCACCTACAACACTGTTTCGCCTCAAAACACCACCCCTTTATATAATTTACTTTTTTTCCATACTTAAAGGAGTAGTACATAAATGAATTTTGTACTAGCACAATTGCGTCGCTCCACAAGCGCTTTGCTTGTTGCGTTGACTGCATTTCTTTTGGTAGCCCCTGCTTTGGTCTATGCGCAGTCAACTGCGGATTCCCAAGTTCAGGGCGAGAGCCGAGATTTCCGCTCGACTCGTAACGGTCGTTGGGTGGACTTGTCCACATGGCAAGTCTATCGCTCAGGCGTCTGGATTGCCGCCGGACGTGAAGTTGGTGTGCCTAACGGCGCGAGTAACGTTTTCATCGAAACAAACCACACCATTGTGGCTACCCGCGCTGTGCAGGAAGCTATCCAATGGAACGGTGCGCAAGCATGGGCGTTCCTCGAGGTAAATAACCTGCATATTAACACTGCTGCGTCTATCACGACGACCTTCGGCAGTTCCAGTATCTCAGGTTTTACCTATGATGCTCTTGGTAACAACCTCGACCGTTATGACGGCGATGGTAATAGCCGCGCTGCTGTTCTCGGTGGTTCACCGAACTTAGGCAGTGTGAGCACATCATTGAGCCAGTTCTCTCCGGTTGCCGGCGGTGTTAATCCGCTTCCCGGTGGTACACTTGGTGGTTACCCGTTCAACCGTATCGGTAACATGGACGTGTTCTCACCCCAGAACTTTTTGCTTGAGCCGTCGGGTGGACAAGTTCCTACCCCTCGCAACATGGAGTTGCGCGTGTATGGTAAACTCCGCTATTATACTGGTAGGGCGTTCGACAAAACCGACCGCTCTGCGAATATCCAAGTGACTGCTGCTACTATCGGTACTGGTTCGACTATTGTTTTCCGCGGTATAACTCGTACGATTACATCTCCGGAAGAATGGTCAACCACACTTGCTACACAAACAGGTCGTTTCGACAACACAGCACAAACTGCTGCGTTAGGTTCTGCTGGTACAGCTGGTGGTTTCGGTTTGCGTTTTGATGACGGTTCGGGTAATGCCGCAGCTGTTAGCCAGGCGCGTATCAATAACTTCCGTGGCTTGATGGGACGTAACTCGTTCTGGACAGCTGTGTTCGACCTTGGTCGTGTTGTTGACCGTAACTTCTCTGTTGACCAGTTCACTGGTCCGACAGACGATCCTTCGACTGCTATTGGTACTCTTCGTGGTAACTTTACCGCAGGTATCATTCAGGTTCGTCGTGGTACAGTTCGTTTTGAAGGTCAGGCGCTTCTTGCAAACGAAGGTGCTCCTACGTCTGGTTCTATCCAGATTATGAACAACGCTGTTTTGCAAGTTGCTTCTGGTAATATCGGTCGTACTGCTGTGAATCTTTCGCAGTTTGGTAGCCGTTTTGGTGGTACCTCAACGATTGACCTTTATGGTAGTGGTAATCCTTACCAGCCTGTTCAAACAGACTTGACAGGTAATCCTAATGGTGGTGCTACTCGCGCAGGCTACTTCTCGCAAACTCCGTCGGGTACATATGGGGTAACTTCCCGTATGCGCTACTTCGTAGTTGAAGAAGGTGGCGCTCTTGATTTCGTTGGCGCTGTTGGTTCACTTAGTGCTGCTGACGTTCGCTTCAACGGTACGGTTATCTATTCACGTACAGGCGATCAAACGCTTGTTGGTGATTCCCCATTCTTGTCGTTTAACCCTGCAGGCACAATCGTCGGTGGCGCTGCTGCTGGTGGCGTTACACTTAATGGTACTGGCGCTGCTGCTGGTACTGGTGGTGTTACCATTAATGCAGGTGAAAATGGCTTGTTTGACCCGTACAATAATAACTATAATGCTAATGCTGGTGTAACTGCTGCAGGTACTACATGGGCGGGTGATCCTCGTCCGGGTACTATTAATGACTTCGGTACAGCTCCATCCGGTCTTGGTGTAGGTACGGCTGCTCTCTTCCAACCTTCCACGACGGCTGCTTACAGCCACCTCGTGTTGCGCGGTACAGGCACCAAATTCCTCATTGCTACGACTGTAACAATCTCACGCGCGCTCATCTTCCAAGGTGAAGCACGTATGGGCATCCAAAACGTAGCGGGCGACGGTACTGTTATCACCATCAACGGTGCTAACCTTGCATCAGGTCTTCCATACTACTTGCAACAGCCTATCGCAGGCGAGTTGGTTGCTAATGACCCTGTAAGCGGTCGCACGGTTTCACGTGCCGGCTACTTCCCGACATTGGTATATCTTCGTGGTACAGGTTTGACCGGTTTCCGCCAGGAAAACAATATCGGTACAACATTCCGTGGTACGCTTTCAACCGCTACGACTCACACTGAAGCGGATAGCGATCCCGTCAGTGGCGCTCAAGCACAAACGATGTGGT
This sequence comes from uncultured bacterium, assembly GCA_937899715.1. Taxonomy (GTDB): domain Bacteria; phylum Bacteroidota; class Ignavibacteria; order Kapaibacteriales; family UBA4661; genus PH2015. Next base: position 104,088 of record CALCNX010000049.1, read on the forward strand.
CGGTTTACGGTGGCAACACTGACCCGGTTATCTTCGTAGGCTTCACGACCGCTTCTACCCGTCCTATCATCTACGATCAGGATATGTACCCAGAAGGTGCTTCCTATCCTATCGGTATGGTGCTTGCTGGTTCTTTGAACCGTGAGCAGCTTGACATGAGCCCATGGAACAAGCCTGGTGTTGTTCACGGCTTGCCTGCTGAACCGTCATACGACGGTAATACTACCGCTATCGGTGATGGACACGGTTCTTCATTCCGTGGTTACACATATACGTCCACAACCCGCTCGCAAACACTTGACGGTGTTCGCACCGGTCAGGTTATTCGTCAAACTGTTGACCGTGTAAACGGTACCGGCAGCCCGATGACCTTCCCGACCGTTGGTATTGCTAACGTTGCCGGTGTTAACGGTGGTAACATCATCCGTAACTTCCCGGTTATCACCAATAGCATCCATGACTACGCTATCAATACAAGCGCAACCACAACGTTGCAGTATGACAGCGAAGCGTCCGATATTATGTCGCAGATTGAGTTCCCGGCTGGTGTAACAGGTCCTCACAACCTTGTGATGAACTGCGCATCGAACGTATCACAAACTCTGCCGATTCGTACCGTTGACTACCGTGGTTTCGACCAATCTGGTATCAACTGGGCTAACGTTGCTGAATTGAACTTCATCAACAAAACCTCAGGTTTGTTCGGTGCTACCGCAGGTACGATTGTTCTTGGTCCGGAGTATGTGAACTCCACCAATGCAAACTTGCCTCGTAACGCATTCAGCCCTTCGACTGGCTTGTATCAAGCAAGTGCTATTTACAACCAATCAGGCATCGGTTTGACAAACACGCCGGGCGTTTTGGCTTCAGCATATGTTGATACCCGCCCAGACGTTGCGATTACATCTGCAAAAATCAATGACAACTATTATGTCACTGGTGTAGGTGTTCGTCCTTCGGTTTCTCTTACCGGTACCTTCGACGGTCGCGTTCGTGTTGGCTTCCCGACACAACGTGTTGTTGGTCCGACCTACCTTAACGGTGGTCAAGCTGCGTATGTTGTTTCCGGTTGGAACAGCGGCGCTCTTCCGCTTGGTCAAAACTCACAAGGTCTTGCTCAAGACTTCGGTCGTCGTGGTGACTACAATAACTTCGGTGTTGTAGAGCTTCGTCGTGGTAACTTGAACATCCCGAATCGCAATCTTACGTTGAATGTTGGTAGTGTTGCCGCTCCGGTAACAGGTACCTTCAACTACTTGTTCGTTCTTTCGTCAACAGCTATCGTCTCGCCTGACCAAGCAAACGTTACGTTCTTGGGTCAACGCGTAGGTGCTAACAATGCTGCGGCTCAAGTTGTTCTCTCTGAGGCTACTGGTGCTGAGCAATATCCGAGCTTCACCCAGTGGGCAGCAGCAGGCGTTCGTAACGCTGCGGCTAACCCTGGCGTAGCAGCTCCTGCTGTTATTCGTGGTCCTTCCGGTCCGGCAAACCTTGCTGGTACAATTGTTGGTGGTTCGCTCTCCAATATCGTCTTCACAGGCGGTACAGGTGGAACCATTGATGGTTCATTCCTTGCATCAGCTCGTAACGGTGGCAGCTCGTCTGTCAACGCAACTGGCGCTGCAAATGCTACCTTCACCAACGGTAACGGTCCTCAGCCCGTACACTATGCTGCAACAGACAATGCGAACTCTGGTCTTACCGAGCTTTCGGTTGCTACCGGTATTCCTGGTCTGCAGGCATTCTCACCGAGCTATGTTCCAAGCATTACTGGTGTTCCGACATCAGCAGCTTCGAACCCATTCCCTAATACGGCAGTTTCCACCCATCGTTACAATGCAGGTCCTGAGATGACCAGCGATGCTGACGTTACGTTGGCTTCTATCGTTTACGGCGCAGATGCTATTTCTAACCAAACAGCTCTCGCTGCTGGTATTCAGTCCGGTAACAATCAGGTTTATCCTAACGGTCCGAGCTTGATTACCAATGCTGGTCACACTTCGTCATCATACAATGCAGGTATTGTTCGTGCTAACAACGCATGGAACATTGACCTTCCATATGTACGCAGTGGTCTTCAGCACGTAACGTTCCTCCGCGCTACCTCGAACGTCATGACGCTCGTTGGTAACTTGGACAACAGCACGAACAATCCTGGTGGCAGCCCGAACGGCATTGACGCACCGGGTCTTACGACTGCTAAACCGGAACTTTCCGGCTTGCAAGTGTACGGTACAATTGCAACCGCTCGCGGTGATATTGACCTTAACGGTCGTAACATCGAGCTTGGTGGCAACAACTCCATGCTTGTAGAAGCATTCGAGCGTACACAGTATGTTGACTCCATCGGTGGTCGTCCACGTTGGACAGCTATCCAAGTTGGTATGCCTCGTGGCTTCTCGAACGGTAACATCAACGGTATCGCTCCTGGTCAGTGGACAAATGGTGTTGTAACAGCACCGTACCGCACCGGCGATCCGCTTCCTGTTTACCCGACCCGTCCGTCATCGGTTATCAACAACCACCGCGAAGTTCGCGCGTATATTGGTCTCACCTCTGGTCGTAACATCCAGCCGATGAACCAAAATCTTGGTATCAACCAAGTAAACGAGAACCCCGCTGGTCTTGGCGCGTACATCTACCAAACAGCAAACCCGGCTCAGTTCCGTGTTCGTCGTTGGCAGACACGCGGTAACGGTCTTAATGGTGCGCTTTCGACCCGTCCGGGCGTTCGCACAGCTGACCGCTACTGGCAAGTAGAAACCACCGGCACCATGGCTGTTATCATGGGTCGCTCGGAGATCCGCCTGCAATACATCGATACCGACCTCAACAACGAGAACGGTACGACTTCAGGTCTTCCTCCGGCATCCTTGAATATGTTCCGTGCTCAAGGTCAACCGCTTATTGCTCCGAACTCACCGTTCATCGGTCCGTTCCAAGCACTCTTCGCTCAACAACTTGTTGGTTTGGATTCCTATAACTTCGTGAAAATGCTCACGATTACTGGCGATCGTCAAACAGTAAACGGTGCAACCGTTCTCAACACTGGTAACTTTGCAACCGGTGATCCCGCAAGCGGTCGTTTGCCGGATGCAACCAACCCGCAAAACCCACAAGCTGGTTTCCAAATCTGGGCTATCGGTATTCCTGCTCCTCGTTGCTTGGTGCTTCGTGGTCAGCGCTTCGGCGGTACCTTCGGTGACCCAATTGGTAGCGGCTTTGGTGTAGCTGCTGGTCAAGATATTCTTGGCTTCCCGCCTCCATTCGGTTCATTCGCAACCGGCGGTGGTATCAGCACAGCTACTGCTAATCAATTTGGTACCATCATCGGACCGTTCAAAGCAGGTTATGCTACGAACGCAACGATCGTTGCAGACCTTCTTGACGAGTTTGGTAACGTTGCTACGACGAACTTCTCCACAGGCGCTTCGCTTGTAGTTGGTCAAGTAAGCAATGGTACTCTTGGTCCATGGAATACCGGTGTACCGGCTCTCTTCCAAGGCACAAATGGCTTCCCGTCAGGTCGCATTGGCGCACTTTCGGGTAATGGTGGCTTGACAGCAAACGCTACTACGGGTGGTCCCGTTGGTGGTCGCTTTGAGTGGCCGAACGTCCGTCTTGACGGTGTGGCTTCGACAACAGTTACCTTCACCTTGGTGAATGACTTCGTTGGCGATGCAACCCAACTTGGTGCTTCCGTTCTTCCGCGTCTCGACGCGCAAGTAGTGGCAGCAAACGGTGGTTCATTTGCTCTTCCGGTTGCTAACCCAACCTCCACGATTACCTATTGCGATAACCAAGCAGTTCAGGTTTCGCTCCAAGGTGGTTTCCCATTCAGCGTAACATTTGCTACGCAAAATGCTAACAACACTGGTGCAACGAACCTCTATCCTGGTTCTGTTGGTCCGATGGCCGCTCCTGGTCGCGTCGCTGCTACTCCTGGCATCGCTACTTCCGGTTATGACGGCTCTATCCCGACAAACCTCACCGGTATTCCGACAAACGGTGTTGTTGTTGGTCAGACGGTAACATTCCCATATGCTACTCCTGGCTTTAGCAGCATCACGGTTATCGTAAAAGACCGATTCGGTAACTTTGCTTCCTTCCCGACGACAGCAACGATTTCTATCGCTGGCGGTTCGCCACCAGTTGATCAGCAGCGCACACCGCTCGTTGGTCAAGTTGCAAACTCAACGGTTGTTTGGGGCTTAGGTAACCTTGGTCTCGAAACAGCTGGCGCTCCTCAACTTGCTGCACCGGGTATTGCTCGTGTGTACGGTCCGGGCGGCGATGGTCTGACGCAACCTGCACAAACAGCACAACAAGTAAACCCTGCGAGCTTGCCAACAGGCACAAGCCTGCTTAATAGCCGCGCTTCACTTGTTTCGCCAGCACTTGCTCCGACCGGTTCGGGCTATGCTCCGTTCAACAACCCACAAGTTGCTTCGCACTTGGCATCGTTCCCGAACTTCCAAATTTGGGGCGCTACCTCGAGCAACGTAACACTCGTTGTTTCTTCGACAAACTTTGATCCGAACGCTCCGATTGGTCTTGGCGCTCCGGGCAACACATCGGCTACGATTCACATCGTTCCGGCTGCTGCTATCGGTATCGCTCCGGTTATCGTTCCTGATATCTATAACCGTAACCAACCTGACCGTATGCCGTCAAGAATGTACATTGGTCGCTCAAATAACAGCGATCCTCGTACATGGTTCTATGTTCAAGCTGTTGACCAATTCGGCAACCGCGTTGACAATGGTCCGAACGCATACAATGGCGGTACTGCAAACATTACCTTCCGCACGCCTCAACAAGGCTTGCCTGGCAATGCTGCTGGTACATTCCAGTTCACGCAGACAACCCCTGCTGATCCGTATGTGAAAGCAAACAACCAAGCATATGCTGCGACCGGTACATCCGCTCCGGCAGTATTTGGTCTGTACACCTTCAACAACTTTATCCCAACCGGTCCGGCTTCCATCGATCCGCTTGGTAAAGACGTTGTTCTGACCTTTGAAGACCTTGCGCTTCCAGGTGTACGTGCTCCGCTCGCTTCTGGTGCTACCGGACTCTTCCGTCCGATCCCGCCGGTAACGACTGCAACGACGACCTTCTTGCCTGTTCCGCGCGTGAGCTTCTCCGTGCCGGATGCTGGTCAAGCTGGCGCTCCTGCAAACGGTGCTTCTAAAGTTGGTACAAACGTTCTCGTCCTTGACGAGCGTGCTCGTACCTACATTAGTGGTAACAACACCCTTGAATCTGGCTCACTTCGCGTAAGCCGTGATCCGGGTCAAGTTGCAAACGACATCGCAGTTGGCTATACCCTTACCTACTTCAATGCAGCAAATGCAATTGATGCTAGCGGTCGTGTAGTTAATCGTGCTGGTCTTTCGGTTCTTCCGAACATTGGTACAACCGTACTTCAGCTTCCGGCTCCGCTTCCGGCAGGCGTGGTGGCAACACCTGCTTTCCCGGCTCCGACCCCGGTAGCTATCAATGGTCTGCAAGGTGACTTGTCGCCTAGCACAACCCCTGCGGGTCGTCCGCAATCCACGGTCAACGTAACAGCACCGGGCGTACCGGGCACGTTCTTCTTGGATGCAGGCGTATCGCAACAGCTTGTTAACTTCACAGCTCGTTATAGCGATCAATCATGGGCACGCAATCCTGGTATCCAAGGTCCGCGCGTTGCGGTCTTGAACCTCTTGCCGCCTGATGCTCAGAACGCAACCATTTATGACGTAGACCGCACCAATGGTGTTGATTCTGGTTTTGTAGTTCTTCTCGACCCGGCAGCAGTACCACCGGTAATTACCAACGCGATCCAAGACAAACAACTCTTGCGTCCGACCGGTACCGCGCCAACAGAAGACCGTATCGAACTTGAGTCGCCACAATGGCGCCCAGATAACGTTCCAGGCTTTGTATTCTATGATGACAACTACAATCCGATGACGTACACCGCTACATCATCCGATCCGACCGTTGTTTCTGTACGTGTACGTGCTTTGGATTCGACCGTTCAGAATGGTACTGTTGATCCTCGTCCGACCTTGTACTATGCAGTACAACCGGGCGCGGCAGTTGGCGCAAACGTAGTAATTACTGTTGTTGCTAGCGATGGTACAACGCAAACCGACGGTCAACGTCGTCTTGCTACCGACCAATTCAACGTAACTGTTCGCAATAGCATCACCAGCGTAGCTGTTGATCCTGCTGCAATCGGCTTCAGCGTATCGCCGAACCCGACAGTTGAACGCTTCACCGTACAAGCAAAAGCTGCAAAAGCTGGCACAGTTCGCGTGAATGTTGTCAATATGCTCGGTCAAGTGGTTCGCTCGGTCAACTTTGAAGTTGGCGCAGGCGAAGTTTACAGCCGTGAATTCGATATTGCTAACCTTGCAACAGGTGCTTATACCGTTCAAATCAATGACGGTGTTAGCGCTTCTGCAATGAAAGTTATCAAAAACTAATTGATGAGGCTTTAACGCTTCATCTGTTAGTTCTCATAACAGGTAAAAAACAGCACCGTACTCTTTGGGTACGGTGCTGTTTTGTTTTATATTGGTGGCATACAAATCGGAGTGCGGAATGTATTCCGCATCAAGTATGTCTGCGAAGTATGAGAAGAGAGGCGGAATAGATTCCGCACTCCAGACAGTCAAATCAATTTGCACCATGAAACGCCACCAACTCCGCGAAATCATTGCCGGCGGCGAGTCGCTGACGGTTGAATTCAAGCGAAAATTCACATCGGACGTAAAAATAGCCAAGGAACTGATTGCTTTTGCGAACAGCAAAGGCGGGTATTTACTGATGGGTGTGGACGATGATAAAACGATTGTGGGAGTCCGCAGCGAAAAAGAGGAAATTAGCCAGTTGGAAGTGGTCTGCCGCTATTTTATTGACCCACCCTTGGAGCCGGAGATAGAAATTGTCAACATTGAGTACAAAGATGTGGTCGTAGTTCGTGTGGAAGAAAGTGACGAAAAACCGCACCGACTGACGGTGGATGTGCACGGGAAAAACCTTGACAAACTTCACGAGCGTCCCGTTTTCGTGCGCGAGGGCGCAGCAGCACTTCAGGCAAGTAAAGAAGTGATAAAAGTGCTGGAGGCAAGCAATGACGACACAGAAGTAACCCTCAGCATCGGCAAGCACGAAAAGCGGCTATTTGAGTATTTGGAAGCGAAGAATAAGATTACTGCAAAGGAGTTTGCTGCTATTGCCAATATCTCGGAGCGCCGCGCAATACGGCTGCTGATACGACTAGTGAGAATCGGTCTTGTGCGTCTGTATTCGCACGAAAAAGTGGAATACTATACGCTCGTCGGGTAGGAAGTGCTACTGAAAGGATTAAAGTGAGGACTTGCACAATTTTCAGTGCTCAATATTGTATTTCTCCAACATTCGGTAGAACGTAGCGCGCCCAATATCAAGTTTGTGTGCTGCTTCTTGGATATTACCGCCCGTGATTTCAAGAGCGATGCGAATTGCTTGCTCCTTGATTTTGTCGAGCGGGAGTATGTTCCCGGAGGTAGCCGTAAAATGAATTTCTGCGGGTTTGTCACTGGGCGAGTCGGGGATTTCGGGTGTTCCGGCGAGCAAGTGTAACTCTTCTTCGGTAATAATTTTGGTCTCGCAAAGTACCACAGCGCGTTCTATGGTGTTCTCAAGTTCGCGGACGTTGCCTTGCCAGTGATAATGCGTGAGGATGCGCATTGCCTTTGGGCTGAAGCTCCGTGCGGGCTGGTCGTAGCGCATGGCGAATTTTTCGAGGAAATACTGCGCCAGTGCCGGAATGTCTTCAGTGCGTTCCCTGAGGGGTGGGAGTTTCACGGGAAAGGATGCAAGGCGATAGTACAAATCCTCGCGGAACGTGCCTTGCTTGATTGCGTCGTGTAGATTGCGGTGCGTTGCCGAGACAATGCGAATATCCACCGTGACGACTTCGCTGCCCCCAACGCGCTCAAACTGCTTCGTTTGCAAGACGCGCAGGAGCTTGGCTTGGAGGCTTAAATCTAATTCTCCAATTTCGTCCAAAAAGAGTGTGCCGCCGTTTGCTTGTTCAAACTTTCCAATTTTGCGTTGAATCGCGCCCGTGAATGCGCCGCGTTCATGCCCAAAGATTTCGCTTTCCAAAAGGTCTTTGGGGATAGAAGCACAGTTGAGTGCCACGAAGGGGGCGCTTGCACGCCGGGTGCCCTCGTGGAGCGCCTGCGCGATAAGCTCCTTGCCTGTGCCGGTTTCGCCCTGTATCAGCACGGCAATATCGGTGTTCTGTGCCTTCTTCACTAATTTGAAGACGCTTTGCATTGCATCACCAACCGAAATCATGTTTGCAAATTTTATGCGTTCGGTGGATTCTTCCGAGAGCTTGCGCACCTCGCCTGTTAGAGAGAACATCTGAATAGCATTGCGGGCAGTGATTTCGAGTTTGGTCAGGTCGAGTGGTTTTTGCAGATAGTCAAATGCACCCAACTTGATTGTTTCCACAGCCACCTCAATGCGCCCTTGCCCGGAGAGCATTACTACGGGTGTTTCGGGGAATCGGGCTTTGCATTCTTTGAGAATTTCCACGCCGCTCATGCCCGGAAGCATAATGTCGAGCAGCACAAGCGACGGTGCGGCATTGATACCGTCCGGCGAAAGTTCTTTGAGAAAATCTTCGCCGCGTGTGAAGACGCGGACATTATAGCCAAAAGAGCTAAGATTATGCTCAAGAAGCAACTGCAAATTTGCTTCATCTTCGACGACGTACACAGTGTGCATGGACTTTGGAAATTACGAATGAGGAATTGCGAATTATGAAGTGCCGCCAAGAAGCGAGGCATCAATCCACACGAAGTTACTATCTTTGAGGCTTGTATGCAATGGTAAAAATTATTCTATTGGCAGTCTAACTGTAAAGGTTGAACCTTTCCCCACAGTGCTTTCGGCACGGATACTCCCGCCGTGCAATTCCACAATTTGTTTTGCAATCGCAAGACCCAGCCCCGTACCGCGAATTTCTTTACCCTCGGTGTCGCGCTGCTTGGCACGGTAAAATTTCTCGAAAAGACGTGGCAGGTCGCTTGCCGGGATGCCAACACCTGTATCGGCGATACTGATTTCTATGCGCTCTGCATTATGTACAACACTAATAGTAATCTTCCCGTCCTGCGGGGTGAACTTGACAGCATTGGCAAGAAGATTTACAAAGACTTGTGTGATACGGTCGTTGTCCAGAGCCAGAAAGGGCAGCGTCTCTGGCGAGTAATCGTGCACAATAGCAATGCGTTTCGATTCTGCTTCGGCGGCGATAATGTGAGCCGCATAGTCAAGAATCTGCCCAATAGATACGTGCTGTGTGATAAGCGACGTTTTGCCGCTTTCAATACGCGAAATATCCAGCAAATCTTCCACAAGCCGTTCCAAACGCCGCCCGTCATCCAGAATAATCGTCAGAAATTGCGTGGCTTTTTCCGGTGGGAGCTGCGGCGAACGCAGAAGTGTTTGTGCAAAGCCGATGATGGAAGCAAGTGGCGTGCGGAGTTCGTGGGAGACCTGAGAAACGAATTCATTTTTCATGTCATTGAGCTTATGCAGTGCCTCTGCGTGCTGCCGCTCACGGTCTCGCTCAAATTCCATACGTTTGATGGCGGTAATATCGCGCCCTTCCACGATAAAGAAATCTATTTCCCCGGCGGAGCTAAAAATGGGCTTTATAGAAAGGTCAACCACAGCCCGTGTGCCTTCCAGATTGACGATTTCGCCAGTATAGCGCACAAATTCGCCACCAGAAGCGCGGTAGAGTCCTGTTTGGAGTTTGGAGCGAGCGGCTTCGTCTGCCCAACATTCTAAGTCCCACAGCGTTTTGCCGAGTGCTTCGGGCGCGGCAACGCCAGTGAAATTGACGGCTGCTTGGTTAATTTCTAAAATAACGCCGTCAACACTCACCAGAAAAATGAACTGGAAGGTATTGTGAAAAATAGCTTGAAAACGTTTGCGGAGGTCTGTTTCTGTGGGTGCGTCGTGAAGCGCCATCGTGCCTACGTCATCGTGTAAGAAAGCGGTTTCTAGGCGGCAAGATAGCATTTTTATCGGAAAGGATGAAAAGCGGAACGAAGGGTGACGATGAAGCAGCGAACATGAGTAAACAGGTCAGACAAAAAATAACGCCCGAAAAGTGTACAGGAGGGTTTGTTTGATGCAGGGTTAGTTAGGGTGTACACTTTTCGGGCGTAGGAGGTCGTAGATTACGGTCTGCGGCATTCAGATGGATTCGCGGCGAGGTGAAGATACGTGCAAGGGAGGGGCAAGCGCTTACGCCAAAGATATTCTTTAGGCGCTATCTCCGAAAAAAAAGCCGCGAATCCTCTGAGAGCCGAGCATCATTGCGGTAAAACAAGCAGGGGGAGACGAAAATGCAACGATGCAGCAGAGAGACGAAACAACGAGCGATTGTCTTGAAAGAACGGTACAAGGATGTTTTACGGAGGTCTTGATTCTCTTTGTGCTACACGCCTTGTGAGAACGGTTACTCCAAAGGTTGTGCCAGAATATTTTGACAACTGCAAGTTTTTATACTGCAATAACTTGTTGTCTTTTCTTTGCCTTTCCTCAGAATGGGCACGTCTGTTTCAGACTGAGAAGATGTGTCTCATCTGAATCATTGTGGAACACCTACTTTTTTGAGGCACATCGCAAACAATAAAGCCCGTAAAGAAATCTTTACGGGCTTTATTGTTTAGGCTGAAAGTAGAATTAGTGTTTGTGCTTGCCGGTCTTCGTGTCAACTTTGCACGCACCGGAAATCTCATGGAAACGTTCATGGAGAGCTGTGAGCGATTTTTTTATATCATCGTCGCTGCCTTTGGCGGCGATTAAGTCTGTCAAGGCTTTGGATTCGGTTTTCAACTTGCCGAGTAGTTCTTTGATTTCGGGTTTGTCGAATTGTTTCGGCGGTTTTGCATCCGCCCATGCGAGAGCTTTAGCCGATAGTTCGGAGGCACGAGTTTTAATCGGGGTTAAATTTCCTTCCTCCATTGGGTGAAAGGTTTTTGCCATTACTTCGTGGAAGGTTTCTTTTTCTTTCCACTCGGTAGATTTTGAATCTTTTTGGGCAAGTGCTGAAACGGTCATACACAAAAATGCCGCAGCGACAATCATATATCTCATCATACAATCCTTCAAAAAAATAAAAAACAGAGAATTTAGGAACTACTAAAATACGACTTTTCCGTTATTTGGTGCGCACCCTTTTGCTGCTGATGGGTGTGATGAGATCATGCTCAATGATTGTAAAAATTTGATTATGACATGGGAATTGGCTAATTTTTCCGCCAATCAGCGCACTCACGTCGGTGACTGCCACACAGTTTTTCACTTCACACCTTATTTGTTTATCCAATATGCGTCTTTGTCTTATCGCTTTTGCTTTTGTTCTGGGGAACATGACGTTTTTACACGCTCAGTCAGGTAGGAAACCGCTCACCACACCAGCCGGAACACCCATCTTAACAGCCTCAGGGGAACCTGTTTATGAGCTTTCCAGCACTGCTACCATTCCATATACAAATGTCGCTCAACTTGATTCGGTATTTATGCAGAAATCATACGGTGATGCTGCAAAGCGCATCATTGCTCACGCTTTGAAGGATAGCATTGCATATTCTCGCTTGCAGTATATGTGCTATACCTTTGGGTCGCGCTTGTCAGGCTCGCAGAACCTAGAACGTGCGATAGATTGGCTTCTTCAAACGATGAAAACCGACGGACATGAAAACGTGCGTGGCGAGGATGTAAAGGTTCCCGCCTGGGTGCGCGGCGAAGAGTCCTGCGTAATGGTCAGCCCGCGCCCGTACACAATTCCCATGCTTGGCTTGGGCGGCAGCATTGCGACTCCTGCGGGTGGCATAACGGCTGAGGTTATGGTAGTGCGTGATTTTGCCGAACTCACACGACGCGCCGCCGAAGCAAAAGGGAAGATTGTTCTTTTCAATGCACCTTTCACGCGCTACGGTGCAACCGTGCGCTATCGCAGCGAAGGCGCAATCCGCGCTGCCGAAGTAGGTGCGGTGGCAAGTCTTATACGGTCTGTGGCATCCTATTCCATGCGAACTCCGCACACAGGCGGTATGCGCTATCAGGACAGTATCCCCAAAATTCCTCACGCCGCGATTGCAACAGAAGATGCTGATCTTATCGCCCATTTGACCGAGCGTGGCGAAAAAGTGAAAGTACGCCTTACTATGAGCGCTCAGACCATGCCCGATGCTGTTTCGCGGAACGTTATTGCCGAACTGAAAGGGCGCGAAAAGCCAGAGGAAATTGTCGTGATGGGCGGGCATATTGATTCATGGGATGTCGGCACAGGTGCATTGGATGATGCGGGCGGTTGCTACGCCACGTGGAAAGCACTTCAAATCTTGAAAGAATTGGGCTTGCGCCCCCGCCGCACTATTCGGCTTGCGCTCTGGACAAATGAAGAAAACGGCTTGCGTGGCGGCGTGGACTACGCAGAGCGCCATAAAAACGAGAAACATATTTTAGCATTTGAATCCGATGGCGGCATTTTCACACCACAGGGCTTTGGATTCACTGGCGCACCCGAACTGCTCAAAGTCTATACGGCTGCCGGAACGCTTTTGCACCCGATTCAGTCGGCAGCGCTCAAAGTTGGCGGTGGCGGTGCTGATATTTCGCCGCTTGTCGCGTACAGCGTTCCTCAAATGAATATCGAAGTAGAAAACTCGAAATATTTCTGGTTTCACCATACCCAAGCCGATATGCCCGACAAAATAGACCCGCTCGACCTGAATAAATGCGCGGCTGCTATTGCCGTGATGATGTATGTGGCGGCAGATTTGCCATAATTTTCTCATTTTTTGATTATCATAATGATTCCAATCAATGAATTGCTGGTGTTTGTGCTTGCTGCCCTTGGGCTGGTGCTTACGCCGGGACCGAATATGTTATACCTCATCTCGCGGTCGCTCTGCCAAGGGCGTATGGCGGGCTTGATTTCCCTCGCCGGAGTAGTGGTGGGATTTTTATTTCACATTGTGGCAGTTTCGTTTGGCTTGACGGCGGTTTTTATGGCTGTCCCACTTGCCTACGATGTGCTTAAATACTTGGGCGCGGCGTATTTACTTTGGATGGCTTGGCAGGCTGTTCGCCCAGGCGCGGGAACGCTTTTTGAGGCTAAAGATTTACCACCCGATTCGCCTGCGAAGCTCTTTCAAATGGGCTTTTTGACGAATGTTCTTAACCCAAAGGTAGCGGTATTTTATCTGTCTCTTTTTCCGCAATTCACGAGTCCCGAATATGGTTCGTTGCTGACGCAGAATTTCATGCTTGGTGCAACGCAAGTATTTGTAAGCGCTTCGGTGAACTTGGTGATTGTCTTGAGCGCTGCCCGTGTTGCGGCATGGTTCAAAAACAGACCCATGTGGGCACAAGCGCAGCGCTACATGATGGGCAGCATTCTCGCAGGGTTGGCGCTTCGTCTGGCTATCAGCGAGCGAAAATAATTTCGTCATTCTTCATTCGTAATTCGTCATTGACTATGGATTCTATCAAAGCAAAATTCGATTTGACGGGCAAAGTCGCCGTCATTACGGGCGCAAGCAAAGGTATTGGCGAGGCTATTGCCTTTGGTCTGGCGGAACATGGCGCAAAAGTCGTCCTGAGTAGTCGCAAGCAAGAAGCAGTCGAAGAAGTTGCAACAGAATTTCGGAAAAAAGGCTTCGATGTACTGCCCGTTGCCGCCCACGCGGGAAGTGTGGCGGACTTGGAGAATCTCGTTCAAAGCACGATGAATGCATACGGACGGATTGATATTGTGGTGAACAACGCAGCCGCCAATCCCGTTTTTGGTCCGCTCACCAAATGCGGCGAAGACGCTTTTAATAAAATCATGGAGGTCAATGTCAAGGGACCCTTTGAACTTGGCAAACTTGTTCATCCCATCATGCAAAAGCAAGGTGGCGGCTCGGTTATTAACATCAGTAGCGTGGGCGGCATTTCGCCCGAACCGGGCTTGGGTGTTTACAGCGTGAGCAAGTCCGCTCTGATTATGCTTACCAAAACGATGGCTGAAGAATGGGGCAAAGACAACATTCGCGCCAATGCTATCTGCCCGGGTTTGATAAAAACAAAGTTCAGTCAGGCAATCTGGGATAACGAGAAGCATCTGGGATATATGCTGGGTTCTGTTCCGCTTGGGCGTATTGGTTCGCCGGAAGAAGTCGCAGCGCTGGCTTTATTCCTTGCGTCTGATGCCGGTGCATATTGCACTGGTGGTGTGTACACGGTGGACGGCGGGCATACGATATAGCACGGCTAAAGAGCCGAATAACAAAAAAGACAAGGGATAAAAGCCTCAAGCGCTTTTATCCCTTGTTTGTTATAGTGACCACGTAGCATTGTCGCGGAATCGTCGGTAGAACCTCACTGCTCCAGTTCTGAAAACTTGAGGAATGCTGACACTGCCAAGACTAGTACAAAAGAAATGATAATGCCCCATAGAGCCTGTGAGAGGAGCTTTTTGTCTTGACCTGCATATTCAGGTCTGCCAATACGGCGGAAAAGCAGGAACGAGCGGGCTACGAGTGTGCCGCCGACAACAGCGACGAATAGAATAGCATACATGGCGTTTCAGAATTGTATGAAAAAGAGAAATGTCTTTTAAGCGAAACACTTCTTGAGGAAGGCGAGAACTGCTTTGTGCGCGTCTTCTGCCATTTCTTTGCCGTACTTTGGATTACTTGGATTTGCAAAAGCGTGGTCAGCGTCGTACATTTTGACTTCAATGGGTTTGCCTGCAGCTTTAACGGCGGCTTCAAATTTTGTAGCCACTTCGGGCGTAATCCATTTGTCTTGCTTTGCAAAAATGCCAAGCGTAGGAGCATTCATAGCGGCAAGTTTTTTGGCATCCATTTCGGGCATACCGTAGTAAATCACGCAGCCAACAGCTTGCTTGCCCACTGCAAGTGAAGCCTGATGCGACCAGCCGCCGCCAAAGCACCAGCCAATAGTTGCTATTTTGGCATCGCTGCCGACATATTTTTGAAAGGCTTCAATGATTGCTCTGGAGCGTTCAGGCTTGTTTGCTTGCATATACTTTCCTGCATCGGCAGGCGTAGTAGCCAGTTTGCCGTCGTAGAGGTCAAGCGCGATAACTCGTGCGCCTGTTTCCTCGCCAAGTTTGTCAGCTTCTTGTTTGATGTAGTCATTCAAACCCCACCATTCGTGAATGACGAAAATGACGTTTTTGGTGTCTTTTGGGGGTTTGATTTCATAACCTACGCATTCCGTTCCATCGGCTGCTTTTACGGTAACTGCTACACCTTTTGCCATAACTGTAAATGGAAGCGGCTCTTCATGCTTATTAACAAATGCTTGGTCATTTGTGAACGCTGCAAATTGTGTTGTTGCTTGGTTGCTTACGGTCTCTCCGTTCAGTGTTTTGCCTTCGGGAGCACTTTCAACAGAACAGCAGGTGTGCTTCGCGGTTGCTTTTTGGGCAGTTGCTTTCGTGGTTTTCACTTTGGGTGTTGACGCGGTTGGTGCTTTGGCAAATGCGGACTGCGAAGTCATACCCATCATAAGGAGCGGCAGAATGAATGTTGTAGTGCGATTCATAGTGAAGAATAAAAAATGACAAAATTAGTGAATTGCGTCTTGATACAGTGCTTAGAAACGGCTTGTCGGCGGAGGTAATGCGCGGTTTTTTGCTTGCGGCAATGCACGTTGGTTGTCGGTAAGCCGCACATCATTGGTGAGGACAAAGCGGCTGATGGAATCTCGAAGGTCGTCGGCTTGGCGCATCAGACGCTCAATGCTGCGGGCAATATCCTGTACGCCTTCGTTCGATTCTTCCACAACCGACGACATAGCGTGCATACTCTGCGCCATTTGTGCACTGGTGGAAGATTGTTGGTCGCTGGCGGACGCTACTTGCGACATGACATCGGAGACTTTGCTGGTGCGATTGATGATTTGCTCCAATGCTTGGGTGGTTTGCCCGACAAGCTGAGTTCCTTGTTCCACAAGCACTGTGCCTTCATTCATGCCTTTGACGGCAGCGCCCATCTCGCCTTGAATGGTTTTTATCATCGTAGAAATTTCTTTCGTTGCTTTTTGTGTGCGTTCGGCGAGTTTACGGACTTCATCGGCGACAACGGCAAAGCCACGCCCCGACTCGCCCGCACGAGCTGCTTCGATAGCGGCGTTGAGTGCTAGAAGATTGGTCTGGTCGGCGATTTCATCAATAACCGATACAATTTCTCCGATTTTCTCGCTGGATTGCCCCAGCTGCTTGATTTTTGCGGCTGAATCCAATACCACCTTGCCGACTTGCTCCACGTTGTTAATCATGCTGCGCATGACTTGTTCGCTTTGGTATGCTTCGTCGTTGGCAAGCGAGGCTTCGTATGCCGCGACAGAAATTTGCTGTGTATTCTCGCTAATAGTACGCGACATTTCTTCCACAGCTCCGGCAAGCTGTACGACTTGACCACTTTGCTCTTTTGCACCTGCGGACAGTTCCTCTGTTGCGCCGCTTATTTGAGAGACCGCATCGGCAGTGTTGTTGACGGAACCGACCACTTGCGCAATCATCCGGCTGACGTTCTCCATGCTGCTATTGATAGCATTGAAAAGCTGCCCAATATCGTCATTCGTTTCTGCTTTCAATCGCCCCGTCAGGTCGCCTTGTGCCATGAGGTCAATGGCGTGCATGGCAGTTGAGACGTGGGAGGCAAGATACTGTTTTTGTCCTTCGATTTGTTCCAAATCCCGTTTCGCGCGGGCTTCATTTTCCTGCTTGAGTGCTTCGAGTGCTGCATAATCTGATGTGGAGCGAGCTTCGGATTCTTTGCGTGTTATCTCAAGTTCTGCGAGGGTTGTGTTTTTGCTGCGCTCATATATTTGCCCCAAAAGAAAAACTAACAGCGCAATGCCAGCAATACCCAAAAAGCCTTGTAGTTGTTTTTGCATCGGCGAAACTTGGACGCTCGGCACTTCTATTCCACTGAGCTTGAGGGCAAACAACGTGGTTAAAACAAAGAGTGTTAGCAAAAGCCAGCGAAAGCCTCCGCGAAGCCCTGTGAACATTACTCCTAAAAGTGGTACGATTGCTATCCAAATACGAGTGAGGGCATCGTGTCCGCCTTCGTTCATCACCAGCCCCGTGCTGACAACAAGAAATGAAGCGACAAGTACGTGACAAAGACCATTCAGTCCTGTTCCTCCGCGCAGCAAAAAAGGCACGGCAAAGAGTAATGCTGCGGCTCCCAGAAGCAGCACACCACTAGCAATAACCTGGGTAGCAAAAAAGTATTGGAGCGCGTAGAATGTAGCAATAAACGTTGTGGAAAAGGACGTTGCTACTAATAGCCGTGCTCGCCGAAACGTGTCTGGGTCGGTGCGCAATGTCGCAGGAACAAAACTGAGGATAAACTCTTGCATGGCAAACAATGATGATAAAAGGAAGAAAGTCCGCAAAACCTTGTGTGCGTCTGAGCGCGTTTCGCCCATCGGGTGTAACGTTACAACGGCGTAAAATTACAACATTTTTAGCAAATCGTTAGGGAAAACACGAGGGATAAACAAACGCTTGTGGTCACGAAATTTAGACAAATGGCAGCAATGCAGGTAGAATCTCAATAGTAAGCGGTAGTTTGCCCGGAAATTCCCCGTCGGCATCAATCCATACTGTTTCCTCGGTAGTGGCAATAATACGTGTTCCCCTCACAACACGCACAGCGGCATCGCTTAAGTGCGAACCAGTATAGATTTTTTGAAATTTAATAGCTGTTTCGATGGAATTAAGCCCGTCCACAATCACGACATCGAATGCACCATCGTTGGGTGCGGCATTGGGCGCAATAATCATCCCGCCGCCGAAGAAGCGACCATTGGCAACCGCTATCAGCCTCGTGTCAATCATTTCATCAAGCACAATTCGTCCTTCATTCTCAATCCGAAGTTGTATTGATTTGTTGGTATATTGCCCCAAAGCCATCATTGAAGCCAGATAGAATGCCACTTTGCCGCCAAAGCGTTTTAAGAATGAAGCACGGTTAATATGCCGAACAACGTTTCCGCTCATGCCGAAACTGGCAACATTCAAAAAATATCCGGTGAAATCACTGTTGTCAAGACGTTTGTGGGTGATTTTACCAACATCCAGCATTTGGCGACCGCTATCGGTGAGCAGACTTGCGATACGCTGAATAGCTTTTTCTTTCTGTGCCGGAATACCCAATGTTTTTGCAACATCGCTTCCCGTGCCGGAAGGAATATAGGAGAGCGCCGCACGAGGCATGACAGCACGGTCATTGACAAAAAAGCCGTTGACGACTTCATTCAGCGTGCCGTCGCCACCGACGGCGATAATGTGGTCATAGCCGCCCTCGCGGAGTGCCTGCGCAGTAAGCATCGTCGCATCTTTGACTGCACGGGTAAAGGACACGTCCGCCTCGCCGAGTGTTTTGCGGAGATAGCGTTCGGTCTCCTGCCATGTTTTGCCTGTGCGCCCGTTGCCGGAAGCCGGATTGACAATTACTTTGCGTTTGTGAGAAGCCATTTAATGAAGTGCTTAGATAGACTGAAGAATTTATTTTGCCAAAATGACACTTATTCCGTACTTTTGGAGGCTATACGTCTTAGCCGTTTTCAGGTGTGCGGCTTGAACTCTTGAATATGACAAAAAATCAATACTCATACAACTTTTTCCCTCACAATTTTTTTGCACAACGTTATGAATGAAGGCACAATCGTACAGATTATCGGTCCGGTGGTGGACGTAGAATTTTCCGGTGGCTCGCTGCCCAGCATTTTGAATGAACTTCGTATTCAGCGTACCTCGGTTGATACCGGTAAAGCAGAAGAACTCGTCTGCGAAGTACAGCAGCACTTGGGTGAATCGCGTGTTCGCGCTGTGGCGATGGATGCGACCGATGGTCTGACTCGCGGCATGAAAGTTGCCGATATGGGCAAACCGATTTCGGTGCCCGTTGGTCCCGGTGTTCTTGGTCGTCTCTTCAACGTAACGGGACACACCATTGATGGTAAAGAAGCCATTAAAGGCGGAAAAACCTCACCAATTCACCGTGCTTCGCCGAATTTTGTTTCTATTACCACGAAAAAAGAGATGTTCGAGACGGGCATCAAAGTTATTGACCTTATCGAACCCTTCACAAAGGGCGGAAAAACGGGTCTTTTCGGTGGTGCGGGTGTGGGCAAAACCGTTATTATTCAAGAACTCATCAATAACATTGCCAAGCAGCACGGCGGATATTCCGTATTTGCGGGCGTAGGTGAGCGTACGCGCGAAGGAAATGACTTGTACGCAGAGATGATCGAGTCGGGTGTAATTGACAAAACGGCGATGGTGTTCGGGCAGATGAACGAACCGCCGGGCGCTCGCGCTCGTGTGGCGTTGACAGCACTGACGATGGCTGAATACTTCCGCGACGACGAAGGACGCGACGTACTTCTCTTCGTTGACAACATCTTCCGTTTCACGCAAGCGGGTTCCGAAGTATCAGCGCTTCTGGGACGTATGCCTTCAGCTGTGGGCTATCAGCCGACCTTGGCGACCGAGATGGGTGCTCTCCAAGAGCGTATCGCTTCAACCGACAAAGGATCTATTACGTCCGTGCAAGCCGTCTATGTGCCTGCGGATGACTTGACTGACCCTGCTCCAGCGAATACGTTCGCTCACCTTGATGCTACGACGGTACTTTCGCGCCAAATCTCGGAAAAAGGTATCTATCCTGCCGTTGACCCACTTGATTCTACTTCACGTATCTTGGATCCGCTTATCATCGGTGACGATCACTATAATACCGCAGTTCGCGTTAAACAAGTGCTTCAGACCTACAAAGACTTACAAGATATTATCAACATCTTGGGTATTGACGAGCTTTCGGATGATGATAAAATAACGGTTGCTCGCGCCCGCAAGATTGAACGATTCTTCTCGCAACCATTCTTCGTGGCGGAGCAGTTCACCGGTATCTCCGGACGCTATGTGAAAATTGGAGATTCGATCGCGGGCTTCAAGGCTATCTTGGACGGCGAAGTGGATGATTTGCCGGAAGGCGCATTCAGCTACGTTGGTACGCTGGACGAAGCGAAAGAAAAAGCAGCGAAAATGAAACAATAACTAGTGTTGTTCAGGGAGTATGGAGACAAGAATATACTAACCATCTTGTCTTCATGCTTTCGGCAAACTTTTGAGAATCAAAACTTTTACCGTTGTGAACCTCACTGAATATCCATGATACAACACGCAAATATCGCCGCGAAGTTTGGTGCTTTTACTGAAACGTGGACACCAAAGATTATTGGCGATTTGAACGAAAATTTTGTCAAAGTTGCGCGGCTCAAAGATGACTTTGTCTGGCACAGCCACGAGAATGAAGACGAGCTTTTCATCGTGTTCAAAGGTACTCTCATCATGGATTTTCGTGACCACACGCTTGAAGTAAAGCCGGGTGAAATATTAATTGTGCCTAAAGGCATAGAACACCGACCACGTACAAACGGCGAAGAAGTCTGGACACTCCTTGTTGAGCCAAAGTCCACCTTGCATACCGGCAATGATACGCATAAAGTAACGGTCGCGGTAGAAGCACAAGCACGAATTTGAATCATTTTTTCATTCCTCAGTAGATTATGACCACAGGAAAACCCTTCGACCTCGAAATTATTACCCCATCCGGGATTGCCTTTGAGGGTAAAGTAGAGGCAGTAACCGTTCCGGCGAAAGACAAGCCGTTTCAGGTGCTTGCGAACCACGCACCGATTATGGCGGAACTCGGTATTGGCGCAATCAAATTCAATGATGGTGCGAATAAAGCGACTCTCTTTGCTACGAGCGGTGGTTTCGTGCAGGTACTAAAGAACAAGGTTTCGTGCGTCGTCGAGACAGCAGAAGAATCTTTGGCTATTGATGCGGCTCGTGCTTTGGAAGCGAAGAAACGCGCCGAAGAGCGTCTGGCTAAACGGCAAGAACACGACGCGCTCCGTGCAGAGATGTCACTGGCGCGGGCAATCAACCGACTCAATATTGCCGGAAAATAACTATATGAGTTTTTTTTGAAGCGAAGTTCTCCGAGACGTGCTGTAATGCGCCTTCGGGGAACTTCGCTTTTTATATTTCTTGTAAGTATTTTTAATCTTGAAAATGATACGTCTTTTTATTGCTCTTAGTTGTTTGCTGATTTGTGGTACAGAAATATGTGCTAATGCTCTAGATAGCACAGCAGCAATAGAAACTACTCGCACCAAAGCACTTGAACTCATACGCTCTCAGCGTTTCACCGAAGCTCTTTCCCTTGTTGAGCAAGGAGTGATAAGTTATCCTCGCCATGCTGGGGCACATATTGCTTTAGCACAAATATATCTTGCCGCAAAGGGGCGTAAAGAAGTATTATTCGATAGTGCAGGATTTAAGGCGCAACGGGCAATCGTAGAAGCATTGAAATGTACAGATACCAACAATGTCGTTGATGAATTAATAAATTGGATGCTCGCCGACCCTAATACTGCTTGTCAAATGAGTGTTCATATTGGTAAACTCTTCTATGCAATGGATATGCCGATGGTCGCTACGACTTTCTTAAATAGTGCGCTAACGGACTGCCCTTCCGACAGTAATGCTGCGTATGGGAGATACCTACTTGCACAATGCCTTCTTAATACCACATGGCAAAAACCTTCTTCGCACGCTAATACTACTCACTTGATCCGCTCCACAGAAGTATTGCGCAATAACTTATTTACCGCACTACGTCTGTTGAATGAAGGGATGGCAATCAATACCACTGCCACGTATTTTTATGGTTTGCTGGGCGATATTCATACCGAACTTGCAATGCTGGGTGATAGCAATAAAACCCAGCACGAGGCGATTGCTATCTCTGCGTACAAATCTGCTATTATTACTGCTATCAATCGAAAAGCAGCGCTTGGATTTAAGGAGGATACGGCGAAAACTGATGGAAAATTGCACCGAACAGCACGTTTTGATGACTTTGCAATTCAAGATACTGAACCGAATGTAGATATAAGAGCATTATCCCGAAAGATAGCGTATCCAACGCAAGCAAAAAACATGGGAATGGCGGGTAAGATAATGACCATGGTCTACGTTAATCGTTATGGAGATATAAGAGCGATTATCGTTTACACTAAAGATGCCGAGCCCTTTGAACCGACTATCACAAATGCTGTTATGAGCACTCCATTTACGCCTGCCAAAGAAGGCCGGATTCCAGTCGGTAGTTTGGTAACAATTCCATTCATATTTCGCATTCGATAATTTTTCTGTACAACAAACATACCATACCAAGAATATATGAAAAAACATATCTTCATGTTCGCTTGCTGCATTGCTTTTTGTCTTTCTATCCCAGCTGCCTTTGCGCAGGAGAGAGATTCTGCTACCACCATGCGGAGCGTGGAGTTCGTCAAAATGGCTGATGGCGTGTGGCGGCACATTTCGCACGTCTGGTACATGGGCGAAGCCGTGCCATCAAACGGTCTCGTTATCGAAGCAGACAATGAACTATTGATGGTGGACACACCCTGCAACAACCAACAAACCGACAGTCTGCTCCGATGGGCAGACAAAACCTTCCACAAACCGCTTCGCAAAGTCATTGCCACACACGCGCACGGAGACCGCGTTGGCGGAATAGAGACGCTGCAAAAACATGGAATTGACGTTTGGACGACACCGCTCACGGGCGAATGGTCGGTGAAGCGTGGCTTTGGTGCGCCCAATAAAGCTATCCTGCCCAACGACACGACATTCCGTTTTGGCAAGTTTACACTTCGTGTGTTCTTCCCCGGAGCAGGACATACGGTGGATAATATCGTCGTTTGGATTGCCGAGCCACGAATTGTAGCGGGCGGCTGCCTTATCAAGACTGCCGAAACGCAGAGTGTCGGCTTTATCGGCGATGCCGTCTTGAATGAGTGGTCGAATAGCGTGCGCAAGGTTGGGGAACAGTTTCCAACAGCCTCCGTTGTCGTTCCCGGTCATGGCGCACCCGGTGGTACGGGCTTATTTCAACACACAATCGCTATCATTGAAAAACACTTGAAACAACGACCTCCTAAAAAGTAAACAGATAGCAGTTGCACGTTTTTTTATCATGTTTGCATAATTCTATGACACGCCGACTCTTAACTCTTTTTTACTTTGTCGTTGTTTGGCTTGGATTTTTATTTCAGGCAACCGCACAGAAACAGACTTCCACGACGCAGCGTCCTGAATGGCAGCATTTCTTTGATAGTGCCGGGGTGAAGGGATGCTTCCTGCTTTACGACACAAAAGCCGCACAGTATCATGCCTATAATCCGAAACGCTGTAAAACACCGTTTCTGCCTGCATCTACCTTTAAGATTCCCAATTCGATCATTGGCTTAGAAACAGGGGTTATCAAAGATACGGACTATGTTATCAAATGGGACAGCGTGAAGCGCAGCAGGGATGAATGGAACTGCGACCACACCTTGCGTTCGGCAATCGCCGTTTCGTGTGTGCCATATTATCAGGAGTTGGCACGGCGAGTGGGTGCAAAGCGCATGAAATCGCTCTTGGATACCATGCATTATGGTAATACAAACATCGGCGACGAAATTGATAGCTTTTGGCTTCGTGGACGGCTTCGCATCACGTGTTTCGAGCAAATTGACTTTTTACGCCGATTTCAAACAGAAACGCTGCCTGTTTCCAAGCGGTCTATGGGCATTGTGAAAGATATTATGCGATTGGACTCCACCGATAAATATGTGCTCCGTGCAAAAACAGGCTGGACCGACACGCAGCACGTCGGCTGGTTTGTGGGCTGGGTGGAAACCCGTGATAATACACACTTTTTCGCTTGCAATATCGAAATGCCCGACAAAAATCCCAAGCCTGCAGCACGGAGGGCAATAGCCGAACATATATTGCGGTCACTGAAGATAATGTAATGACTTTCTGTAAGCCATCTACAATAGAAAAATTATGAAACCAACAGCCATTATCACCGCTGCATCCAAAGGTATGGGCGCAGCAACCGCGCACGAACTTGCTTCGCGTGGATATAATCTCGTTCTGATGAGCCGTTCGGCAGATATTCACAGCTTTGCCGAAACGCTTGCTGACAAAACAAGTGTTCATAACACAAGTATTCACGCCGTGCAAGGCTCTGTAACGGATGAGCAAGATTTGAAGCGGCTTGTGGAAACGGCAATGAAAAAATTCGGACGTATTGATGCGCTGGTGAATAATACGGGGCATCCGCCGAAAGGCAGGGCACTGGCTCTCTCCGATGAAGACTGGCGCACGGGATTTGACCTTATCTTCATGAGCGTTATACGCCTCATGCGCCTTGTTACGCCCGTGATGGAGCAGCAGAAAAGCGGCGCAGTCGTTAATATCTCGTCCTTCGCAGCATTGGAGCCAAGTGTGGAGCGTCCTGTGTCGTCCACAATGCGGGCAGCACTTGCCAATTTCACCAAACTCTATGCCCGTGAATACGCCCACGCCAATATCCGCATGAACAGCCTTCTGCCCGGATATGTGGACAGCTACACGATTACGCCGGAAACGCTTGCATCTATACCGATGGGGCGCGTGGGGACTGTTGAGGAAGTAGCAAAAACGATTGGCTTTTTGCTTTCGGACGATGCGGCATTTATCACGGGGCAGAATATCGTGTTTGATGGCGCTATGACGCAGAGGATGTAAGATCACGAAGCAAAATGTGCTATCAAATGCGCATTTTTTACGATGATAAAATTTTTACCTTTCATTATTCAAACTCACCATGTCAGTTCGTATTCCCAAAATCTTCCCCGAAGGCTTGACCTTCGACGACGTACTTCTCGTTCCGCGCTACTCCGATGTGCTGCCGCGCTCGGTCAGCGTTCAGACCAAGTTCACACGTGGTATCACACTGAACATACCCGTCGTGAGTGCCGCAATGGACACCGTTACCGAGTCCGAAATGGCGATTGCACTCGCCCGCGAAGGCGGTATCGGCATTGTTCATAAAAATATGAGCATTGAAGCGCAAGCGAGCGAAGTAGATAAAGTCAAGCGTTCCGAAAGTGGTATGATTCGTAAGCCTATCACATTAAAGCCCACGCAAACCGTCTATGATGCACTGGAGCTGATGGCAAAGTACAAAATTGCAGGATTGCCCGTGGTGGATGATTCTATGCGGCTGGTGGGAATAATCACCAATCGTGATTTACGTTTTCAACCTGACAGCGCCTTGCTTATCGGAGAGCTGATGATTAAAGACCGCCTTATCACTGCACCCGTCGGTACAACGCTCGAAGATGCTGAGGCAATCTTGCAGCAAAACCGTATTGAAAAACTGCCGGTTGTGGATGAGCAAGGGATTTTACGCGGTTTGATTACCTTCAAAGACATTCAGAAAAAGAAAAAATATCCGAACTCTTGCAAGGATGAGCAAGGGCGCTTGCGTGTAGGCGCTGCTCTGGGCGTTGCGCCCGATACGGAGGAGCGCATGGCGGCGCTTATAGCGGCGGGTGTGGATGCCGTCATCGTGGACACGGCTCACGGGCACTCGCGCGGTGTGATTGAAATGGTTGCTTCGCTCAAAAAGCAATTTTCCGACGCACAAATCATTGCCGGAAATATCGCCACAGCAGATGCTGCAAAAGCGTTGATTGATGCGGGTGTGGATGCGGTCAAAGTGGGAATTGGTCCCGGTTCAATTTGTACCACGCGCGTTATTGCTGGCGTGGGCGTTCCTCAGATAACGGCAATTATGAATGTGGCAGAAGTGACCTTGGACGCGGGCGTACCGCTTATTGCAGACGGCGGCATTAAGCAAACGGGCGACATTGCCAAAGCGATTGCCGCCGGAGCAGATTCTATCATGGTTGGCGGGATGCTCGCCGGACATGAAGAGTCGCCCGGCGATAAGGTATTACTGGAAGGGCGTGCCTACAAGGTTTATCGCGGCATGGGTTCGATTGGCGCAATGCAAAAAGGCTCGGCAGACCGCTATTTTCAAGATGTAGAAGACGAAATTGCGAAACTCGTACCGGAAGGAATCGAAGGACGTGTTCCCTTCAAAGGCAATGTTTCGGAAACAATTTACCAGATGACGGGCGGACTCCGCGCCGCGATGGGCTATTCCGGCTGCGCGACGATTGATGAGATGAAGCGTAATGGGCAGTTTGTACGCATGACAGGCGCGGGCTTGAAGGAGTCGCACCCGCACAATATCTTGATTACGGAGGAATCACCGAATTATTTTGCGAAGTAATTTTGACATTGAGCCGGAAATTGCTCCTTCAAACTCTTTGCCCACAATTTCTTTCCCTGAATGCGCATACTTCTTACAGGTACTGCCGGGCGTATCGGACAGTCGATTCATGCCCGTTTGTCGCCCATGCACGATGTCGTCGGTGTAGATAGATCGCCTGCCTCAACGGTAGATGTCGTCGGTGATATTATGAACCATACACTAATGAGTAGCTTGTGTGAGGGAGTAGATGCAATCGTTCATGCGGCGGCTTTTCATGCTCCGCACGTAGGGATTGTTTCAGACGCTGAGTTTGAGCGTATCAATGTTGAAGGTACGCGACAATTGATTGAAACGGCGATTGCCTGTCGTGTGCCGCGTATTGTCTTTACTAGTACAACGGCGCTCTACGGCTCTTCTTCTGGTGCGACAGATTCGGCTGTCTGGGTGGATGAAAATACGGAGCCGCATCCTCTCACCATTTATCACCGCACGAAACTTGCTGCTGAAGTATTGTTGCAAACAGCAGCAAGGGAGCATGGGTTGACAGTGCGTATTCTCCGAATGTCGCGCTGTTTTCCAGAGCCTGCACCCCAAATGGCGGTATATCGTTTGTATCGCGGTGTGGATGCACGGGATGTGGCAGATGCACACGCATTGGCGTTAGAGGATGCCAATGAAGGCTGTCAGACGTACATTATCTCTGGTACAACACCATTTCAGAGAGAGGATTGCGCCGCGCTCTGGCATAATGCCTCAACAGTTCTGACGCGGTATGTTCCTGAACTTGTGCAGGATTTTGCCCGCCGTGGATGGGAGCTCCCCGCACGGATTGACCGTGTATATGATTCCTCCAAAGCCCAGAGAGAGCTTGGATGGAAGCCGCATTTTGGGTATAGTAACGTACTTTCACTCTTTGACCAATGTTTGCCGGAAGTTCTTCTGCCAGTACGACACCGCTCCTGAAGTTGCCGGATAAAGCCCTTCTTTTGCAGACAAAATCCTCGTGTTTGCCGATTCGTTTTTCCCGCCTCTACCTTTTTTCGTTCTTTGTGAAGTTTACAATTCTTCCACTTCTTCCACTTCACTTTACACGCAATGTACGCAGTAGAAACGAATGGTTTAACGTATAGCTTCGGGGCTGGCTTTGTAAAGCGCACCGGTTCTGCTCCGTCTGTGCTGCACAATATTTGTCTCCAAGTTCCGAAAGGCTCTATTTACGGATTTCTGGGGCAAAATGGAGCAGGAAAAACCACTACACTCCGTCTCATTCTGGGGTTACTCCGGCGGCAGCAAGGAAGCATTACTATTTTGGGTAAATCCTTCGAGGAAAATCGCATAGCTACTCTTCGTGATACCGGTTCGCTCATCGAATCGCCGTCGCTGTATGCGCATTTGACGGCGGTGGAGAATCTCACTATTTTTCAAAAAATCCATCAAGTGCCGACAAAACGTATTGGAGAAGTGCTGGATTTGGTTGGACTTGTCGGCACGGGCAAGAAGAAAGCCGGGCAGTTTTCGCTTGGCATGAAGCAGCGCTTGGGGTTAGCTATCGCGCTTCTCAATAATCCCACACTCCTTGTTTTGGACGAACCCACGAATGGGCTTGACCCGAATGGCATTATCGAAATGCGAGAGCTTCTGAAGCATCTCCATCGTGAGCAAGGCATTAGTATCTTGATTTCAAGCCATCTTCTGGCGGAAATTGAGCGCCTCGTAACGCACGTCGGTATCATCCACAAAGGGCAATTAGTCTTTCAAGGGACGCTGCCGGAGCTCATGATGCGCCGCGACCAAAACTCTGCACTTGTCCTCGAAACCAGCGACAGACAATCTACGATGCGCCTTCTGGAACAAATGCATCTCAGCCCGGTACTTGAAGCAAATGCGGTTGTGCTGCCTTTTTTACCGAAGGAAATTGCTGCCGACATAGCACGTACTCTGGTTCAGAACGATATTTCCGTGTACGGCATTGCGCGGCGAAGTAACGATTTGGAAACGATTTTTATGAATGTCATCAAGTAAGAAAGCCTTGAACTCAAAACCATCTTAAAAAAACATGCATCTTCTTCATGTCTTTCAAAGTGAATGGCTAAAAACGAGACGTAGCCTTGCGTCGTGGTTGGTCATTGTGGGTGGATTGTTTACTCCCATTGTAATTTTCCTTGCCAGAATGCGGCAACCGAAAGCGCTACCGATCGTGTACCAAACACCACACTTCTGGCAAACCGTTTGGAATCAATCGTGGGAATCTATGGCTATGTTTATGTTCCCAATGGGAATCATCATGGCGACGGGCTTAATTACGCAACTGGAGTTCAAAAATAACACGTGGAAACAGCTTCATACCACACCGCAGAGGCTCTCCGTCATTTATTGTATGAAACTCTTTATCGTGCTTCTCATGCTTCTGCAAGTATTTGTAGCGTTCAATGCTTGTTTGTATATTTTCACGGTCTTACCCGTCCTTCTGGTGAAGGGCGTTGCATATCCCGCAGCAACACTTGACTGGATGCTCTTTCTGCGTGGCAATGTCAGTTATTTTATAGACTGTCTGCCGATTGTAGGACTACAGTTTTTGCTCGGGATGCACTTCAAAAACTTTCTCGTACCGCTCGGCGTGGGTTTTTTGTTCTGGATCGTTGCACTGACGGGAATACAATGGGAATACAACTACATTCTGCCATACAGTTACCCAATGTTGGATTATTTAGTCAATACGGGGCGCAAAATCACCGTTAATGGAGATATACACACGTTTTCGATGCTCTACTTTGGAGCCTTCGCATTGGTAGGATACGCGATGTATATTTGGAAAAATGATAAAGGCTGATAAAATGAAGCCAGAAGCCGCATCGGACTGAGCAATTCCCATTCTTCACGCATTATGAAAAAACAATTTATTGTCGCATTGCACTTCGCCTATTGGATGTGTTATGTACTGCTCTTGGCAGTTATACTGATGCTGGTGTTTATGCAGATAGCGTTTAAGGGAAAAGGTCTCTCGCCGCTACATATCATGTTTATTGAGTTGTTTTGCGTCATGACCTGTATTCCTGCGGTGTTGTCGTTCTATGGGGCGTACACAATACTCATGCCCGGATTTTTAGCAAAAAAAAAGTTTTTGCGCTTGGGTATTGCCGGGTTTGGTATGGTTCTATTTATTAGCCTCTTGACCGCATTATTGATAGCACTTTTTTGGGGTCATCATTTTGTGTTTATCGGGACAATGAAAGGAGTGTTGGAGCAGATGGTTTTGCCTGCTCTGCTTTCCTGTATTCACGGTGTTTTGGGATTAGTCTTGAGTGGTTTTGTCAAGTGGTTCGATGAAAATCGTATTAAAACTGCACTGCTGGAGAAAAACTTCCAAATGGAACTTGCGCTCATTAAGGCACAACTCGACCCGCATTTTCTCTTCAATACGCTCAACAACATTGACATTCTCATCGAAAAAGACAGTGCTCGAGCTTCTGCCTATCTGAACAAGCTCTCGGATATTATGCGGTTTATGCTCTACGAAACCAAAGCCGCCACAATACCTCTCCCGTCGGAGCTGGCATACATTGAGAAGTACATTGACCTCCAAAAAGTACGCACTGCGAACCCGGATTTTGTCCGTTTTGAGGTTGTGGGCAATGCAGCCGCATGGAATCTCGCACCGATGCTTTTTATGCCCTTTATCGAAAATGCGTTCAAGTTTGCTGAACATAAGAAGGTAGGCACAGCCGTCAGCATTTCTTTTCACCTTCGGGCAGAAGAGTGCCAGTTTGAATGTAGCAATGCCTATACGGACAATATTTCTGCTATTGAGGGACAAAGCGGCTTAGGCAGCGATTTGATACGGCGGCGATTAGAACTACTTTACCCGAAAGCGCACGAACTCAGCATTAGCACCGAAAATAACGTTTACCGTGTTCGGTTGGTTCTGAAGTTGATACCTTGAAATTGATACGAACAAGAAAGTCTGGGCGTTTCTATTGGAGGCGCTCAGACCTTTTTTATTGCTAAATACCGTATATTTGCCGGATGAAAACAACCTGTATTATCGTCGAGGATGAACCCCTTGCTCTGGAGCGCACCGCGGGCTATGTGGCGAAAATTCCAACGCTGCATCTGCTTGCCACGTTTGATAATGCGCTTGATGTCTTTGTGTTTCTGAAGGCGAACGCGGTGGATATTCTCTTTTTGGACATCAATCTCGGCGAACTTTCCGGGCTGCAGCTGCTTGAATCTATGCGTTTGCAGAGCCGCGTCATTCTCACGACAGCGTATTCGGAATATGCACTCAAAGGATTCGACCTGAATGTTACCGATTATCTCCTGAAGCCCTTCACCTTTGAGCGCTTTTTGCAAGCTGTGGACAAGGCACAATACCTCAATCCTCAGAAACACGAGGCAGAACAAAAAACGTTCATCTTTGTCAAAACCGAGAATCGCTTGGAAAAAGTTGTTTTTAGCGATTTGCTCTACATCGAAGGAATGCGTGATTATCGTAAAATTCACCTTGTAGGAAAAACGATACTGACGCTCCAAACCTTCAGCGAATTAGAACAAGCAATTCCGCCGAATGTGGCTTGTAGAGTGCATAAATCCTACATGGTTGCACTGGATACCATTGAAATCATAGAGCGAGACCGTATTCGACTCAAGGGCATGGGGAATCTGTTAATTCCGATTTCAGAGACATATAAGCAACATTTTTTTTCAAGGGTTCATTGAAAATATATTAAAAATCCTTATGACCAACGTTTTTATCCTTCCCGGACTCGGTAATTCCGGCGAACAGCACTGGCAAAGCCAATGGCAGACGCTTCATCCCGAATGGCAACGCATCATGCAAGACGACTGGGACACGCCCCACTGCGCCGATTGGGTGCGGCGCATTGACGAAACGCTTGCAACGGTTCCGGCGGGGACGGCTGTTTTGGTGGCGCATAGCTCCTCGTGTGCTGCTGTGGCGCATCTGGCACAAATGACCAAGAATCGCATTAAAGGTGCTCTTCTTGTTGCACCATCCGACCCGCTTGGCGTTGCCTATCCGGCAGGACCGAAGGGCTTCGCGCCTGTGCCGCTTGTGCGGTTGCCGTTTCCAAGTATTGTCGTTGCATCGGAAGATGACGAATACATTGCGCTCGAGCAAGCACGGAAATATGCCGAAGCCTGGGGAAGCCGCTTTGTGAATATCGGCGCAAAGGGGCATATCAACTCCACCTCCGGGCTTGGCGAATGGCGCGAGGGCTTGGTGCTGCTGGAAACGCTCATTGCTTTATGAAAGCGGTACGGTTCATATCAAGAAAAGCGATAATCACACCTTGCAAAATTATTGTCTTGACAAGAGTGTGACACACTTCCGAGGTCGCACAAAGAAGTTTTCTGCAATCCATGTCAGTTTTTTTGGTTGGATGCTACAAAATATCTATATTTGCAACCTGTGTTTTTTACTGTGCATCGGCGCACGTAAGCGATGAAACACCAAATTGTTATATATGCGCTCTGCGAACAACCGTTCACAAGCAAGCACCCAATGTGTAGCAATGCCTCTCTAGCCGAATCTGTTTTAACCCATTAAGTTTTGTACGTTTTTTCGTTTCGTGTTGATATGACTGACGAACAACAAGTAGAAATCGCTAGCGAAGCCGCAGTAGAAGCCACCGCAACAGCTACCCCTGTCGCGGAAGTTCCCGCCGCCATAGCTCAGGAAGCCGCTCCAGTAGCCGCATCCACACAAGAAGCAACCACGCCGCAGTCAGATGCTCCGCAGGCAGAAGCAGCGGTGCCGGAAGCACCTAAGCAGCCGGAGTATGATGTTGAGCAACTCTATCCCGAAATCGTTGCCGCCAAAAACGGCAAAACAACGCTTGAGGTAACGGGCTTGCGCCGTGTACGTGGCGGTATTTTGGTGGGATACAAGGGTATGCCGCTCTTTTTACCAACCTCGCATCTGTCGCTCAAGGCAAACCCTAGCGAAAATGAGCTTCTTGGCTTGATTCAGCAAACATTCCCCGTTCATGTTCATGAGTTGAACGACGAGGACAAAACAAAAGTGATTGTAACGCGCCGTAAAATCCTCCGTGTTGACCATATGAAAGACTTTCAGGTTGGTCAAATCGTCGAGGGCAAAGTGGTGTCGTTCACCGATTTTGGCGCTTTCGTCAATCTTGGTGGCGTGGACGGCATGGTACACGTCTCGGCAATTTCCCGCCGACGTATCAATCATCCCTCCGAAGTGCTGAAAAAAGGCGATACCGTTCGTGCGGTTATCAAAGACATCAACGAATCCGGTCAGCGTCTCTCACTCTCCATGCGAGAACTGGAAGCAGACCCGTGGCAAGGTGCAGCCGCAGAATTTACTCCCGGCTCACGTCACAAAGGAAAAGTAAAAAGCCTGACAGCATTCGGTGTGTATGTAGAACTCAAAGCTGGAGTAGAAGGCTTGGTTCACATCTCCGAAATGTCGTGGGCACGCCGCATCAAGCACCCATCCGAAATTTTCCAAGCCGGACAAGAAATTGAAGTTCAAGTCCTCGAAATTTCTGAGGAAAAACAAAAAGTATCTCTTGGCTACAAACAAACGCAGCCGAATCCCTGGGCAACAATTGCCGAGCGCTTCAAAGTAGGCGATAAAATCGAAGGCGTTGTTCGTGAAGCAATTGAGCGTGGCGTGGTGGTCAACATCGCTGACGATATTGATGCCTTCATGCCCAAAGGCAAGATGCACCCGTCTCTTCGCGGTAAAGCACAACCGTTCCAAGTGGGCGACAAAATCGAAGGCTTATTCGTCATGGACGTTGTGCCGGACAACCACTCGCTTATTCTTGGCATGGAAGGTTTCGACCAAGGTGCTAATAAGCCCGAGCGCGGTGACCGTCCTGAGCGCGGCGACAGAGGCGAACGCGGTGAGCGTCGTCCGCGCCAGCAACAGCAAGAGCAAGTGGCTATTCCTGAGCAAAAACAAGAAGTAAGCCTTGCTGACTTGCTTTCCGACGACGAAAAACGCAAACTCTTCGGCAGCGAGAACTAATGCGCTGCGCCCGCAAGAGCGTTAAAAAATGTTAGCAAATAGACAAAAAAGCCGGACTGCCCACAGTAGCTCGGCTTTTTTGCGTATATTGCGCTCTCGTTATTGCATTACCCTGACTTGCACGTTTTTCTTTGTGCTTTCTTGTCCCACATAGCCCCCATTCACTATGCCCGTTCTCAAAAGCATCACGACAGTACGATTGTTCCTGACCGTGATTATCGTTGGAGCGCTTGCAACTGCGCCCCTCGCGGCACAAAAGACGGAAACCAATAAGCCAAGCGGTAAGAAAACTCCGGAGAAGGCATCGGAAAAACAATCGGACAAGTCTTCTGAGAAACCTTCTTCACGTCCGATACTTGAAAAACCCCAGGAATTTACCCCGCAGCAGATTATCACTGCCGACACCACCTCCGCACCCGTTCAGGACTCGACGGTGCTCGGCACAACACCACCCGGCGAGTATCCATTCTCGCCCGCACAAGACCGTGCTTTTTATGAAGCACTGCGCTTTGATATTTCACCACGCACGCGGTTTCAGTTCGCAGCCCGGCAATTCTCTCTCATGTGGCTTGCGGCGCAAGAAGCACGAAAATATACGCCGCAAGAATCTGCTATTGCAGCGATGAATTCGATAGACCCACGCGCATTTGTTCCCACACCCAAAGAACAAACCTTTTACAATTACGGCATCGCCCAATCATTCACCATCCCGGGCGTATTCGATCCCTTTGGGCGCTACGGCGGGCTTCCGGGCGTAGGCGGTTCGGGTATCAGCATTCCGCTCTCCCTTATCGGCTCCTTGCTTGGGCTGACCGAGGACGTAACGCCGACCATTCGTTACACCGTTGAGCAACCATGCGAGGTAGAGGTGGTCATTTATTCCATCCAAGCGATTGCAATTACTCGCATTCTCAAAGCACCACACAATGCGGGCGGATACTCAGTAACGTGGAATCTCAAGAACGATGCAGGGATGCGAGTTCCAACGGGCGATTATATTGCCGAGGTGCGTATTGGCAACTCATCCTATATCCGCAAGCGGATTCGTATTGGATAATTCGTGCAGAACAATAGTCTGGGCATTTCGGATGGAGTGCGGAATTTTAATTCCGCGAGCATACACAACCCCGCTTCAATACTGGATATATTTTTTGCGGAATTTTAATTCCGCAACTCCAGGTTAAAGTAATATTCGGACTATTGGTAAAATAAAAATCAAAAGAAAACGGAAAAAGACTTCCTCTGCAAATGTAGGGGAAGTCTTTTCTATGTTGACATTTTTGGGGGAGATTCTGTCAGTCTCTTACGCCAAGACATTTCGTGCAATCACCATGCGCTGCACTTCGCTTGTGCCTTCGCCGATGGTGAGCAGTTTAGAATCGCGCCAGAGTTTTTCAACCGGATAATCTTTGGTGTAGCCATAGCCGCCGTGAATCTGAACGGAATCCTCGGCAATAGCGACAGAGGCTTCGCTGGCGAACATTTTCGCTTGTGCCGCTTCGAGCGTTACTTTCATGCCGTTGTCTTTCATCCACGCTGCTTTGAAGGTGAGAAGTCGTGCCGCCTCTATTTTCATGGACATCTCGGCAATTTTGAACTGAATTGCCTGCATATCCGAAAGCGCTTTGCCGAACTGCTTGCGGGATTGTGCATATTTGACCGCGTGGCTCATGGCTGCTTCTGCCAAGCCAAGCGATAGTGCTGCAATTGAGATACGACCACCGTCCAAGATTTGAAGTGCTTGAATAAAGCCTTCGCCTTCGCCACCAATTAAATTTTCCGCCGGAACGCGCACGTTCTCAAGTGTCAGCCCTGCCGTGTCGCTGCACCGCATACCGACTTTGTTTTCTTTTTTCGAGCCGTAAAAACCTTTCATACTTTTGTCCACCACAAAGGCAGAAATGCCCTTGCCGCCTTTGCTGCGATCGGTAATGGCAAGCATAACGCAGATGTTACCAACGTTGCCGTGCGTAATGAAGTTTTTCGAGCCGTTCAGAATCCAATCGTCGCCATCGCGGACGGCGGTGGTCAGCATACCGCTTGCATCCGAGCCGGAGCCGGGTTCTGTTAAGCCCCACGCACCCATAGTGGAGCCGCTTGCAAGCTGCGGAATATATTTTTGCTTCAGTGCCTCGCTGCCAAAATTGAGAATATGTCCTGTTCCCAAGCCATTGTGCGCTGCCACACCAAGCGCGATAGCAGGGCAGGCTTTGGCAATTTCTTCAACAATAAGAGCATATTCGACATATCCCATACCGCTTCCACCCAATTCTGGCGGAACCATAATGCCCAAAAAGCCCAAATCACCGAGTTTTTTGAAAATTTCGTGCGGGAATTCTTGCGTTTCGTCGAAGTGAAGCGCGTGAGGAGCGATTTCATTTTGCGCAAACGAGCGTGCAGTGTCGCGGATAGCCTCTTGCTCGGGGGTGAGCGAAAAGTCTAGACCTGCCGTCGTTTCAAGCGTTGCAGTCATGGCAAACCTTTGGTAAAAACAAGTGAAAAAGACCGTCAAAAACGGATGAACACAACAAATGCGTTACAAAAATACGACGGCGAGAGGGTCAAATTCAAAGTATTTTTTCGCCATGAGCGAAAAAATTTGTGTATTGATTAACGGAGCAAATGAAAAGCGGTCAAGATTCGTGTTCTCATGCAGTATAGCCGACATCTTGCACTCAAAGTGCATCTTTCCGTATCGTAATGGCGTAGCGGTGCGCTGCCAAGCCTTCTGACTCTGCCATTATTTCCACTGCGCTGCCGATAGAAGCAATGCCTTCCTGCGTTAGGCGCTGGAAGGTGATTTTCTTCACAAAGCTATCCACCGACACGCCGCTATATGCCCGTGCATAGCCGTTTGTGGGCAGAGTATGGTTTGTGCCGGAAGCGTAATCCCCGGCAGATTCGGGAGAGTAATGCCCTAGAAAAATTGACCCTGCGTTGACAATACGTTCTGCAATCGTGTCTGCATCGTCCGTCGCAATGATAAGGTGCTCGGCGGCGTATTCGTTGGCAAAGTCAATCGCTTCGTCCATCGTGGCAAAAAGTACAGCCCGGCTGTTTGCAAGGGCTTTTTCGGCAACAGCACCACGCGGCAGAAGAAGTAATTGCCTGTCAATCTCCTCCAATACCGCTTGAATACTTGCTTCTGAAGTGGTAATAAAAACAACCTGACTGTCTGCACCGTGCTCTGCTTGCGAAAGAAGATCGGCGGCGACAAAAGCAGGGCGACAAGTATGGTCTGCCAGCACAGCCACTTCCGATGGTCCGGCGGGCATATCAATGGCAACGCCGCTTCGCTGCGCAAGCTGCTTGGCAACGGTAACGTATTGATTCCCCGGACCAAAGATTTTATCAACCTTTGGCACTGTTTCCGTACCGTAGGTAAGCGCAGCGATTGCCTGTGCGCCGCCAACTTTGATGACGCGGCGCACCCCAACGAGATTCGCCGTGTACAAAATGGCAGGATGGATGGAATTGTCTGCTTGCGGTGGCGTACAGAGTACGCGCTCCGGCACACCGACAAGTGCTGCGGGTACACCAAGCATCAAAATCGTTGAAAACAGCGGAGCCGTGCCGCCGGGGATATACAAGCCCACGCGCTGAATCGGTACGGATTTGCGCCAGCAAAGAACGCCCGGCTGTGTTTCGATGCGCTCGCTGCGGTATCCTGCTTCGTGCAGTTGTGTCTCGTGGAAACGCTCAATGTTGCCTTTTGCAAGACGAATCGCATCCTTGAGTTCGTCGCTAACGTGCTTTTCCGCTTCGGCAAACTCTGCCTCCGTTACTAACAACGATGGATTTTCCACGCGGTCAAATTCTTTATTGTAGTCCAAGAGTGCCGCATCACCACGCTTGCGGACGGCTTCCATGATAGGTGCTACGCGGCGCTCCATTTCCTCAAGGGCGAGTGTGGGACGTTGGACAAGGCTCGACCATTCCGAGCGCGGTGGGTGGTGAAGAATGTGCATACAATGAGAAAGTGAGAAAGAAACAAGTGTACAAGTAGAAAAGAAGCTACAAAATAGCATCCGTGCTTGAGAATGGCAAAATTTTAGTGCGTAGCCTAGAGCGTGTTTACATATTCAACACCGAAATTCCTTTGCAAGCCTCGCTACACCTTGCTTCCTCCTTGACAAAAAGAATTGAAGGAGATTTTCCAAAAGCCGCATCAAACCTTGTATTTGAGAATATGTAAACACGCCCTAGCGAGGTCGTAAAGCAACGATTCCGTGCATTTGCACTTCCATGAAACATAGCTCAGTGTTCTTAATTTGAAATAAATTTCGTCTCTCCAAAATTTTACCCCTGTTATTTCCCGCATAAACGCTATATTCGGCACGAGAAAACGGTATGGATGAAAAACCCAATTACGAGTTTTTGTGTGAATTTATCTAACTCTGCATCGTGCGCGGTGCATTAATTTACTTACAAGGAGGATATATGCGAATGCGTGTCAGCAAACTGGTAACTATTGAACGGCATATTGCCGAAGAGGAACACGCGCACAGGGGCGCATCCGGCGAATTTTCGCGGCTTATGCGCGATATGCTCTTGGCTATTCGTCTCATCTCGCGGGATGTGCGCCGTGCGGGACTGAATGACGTGCTTGGCATCACCGACGGCACAAATGTTCACGGCGAGCAGGTAAAAAAACTGGATATGCTCGCACACGATACGATTTTTCGCGCTATGGATCACGGCGGACACCTCTGCGTGATGGCATCGGAAGAAAGCGAAGAACTGATTATGATTCCGCCCGAATACGCCCGTGGCAAGTACGTTCTCCTCTTTGACCCGCTCGACGGCTCATCGAATATAGACGTGAATGTTACTATCGGCACAATTTTTTCTATCTACCACCGCGTTACGCCGGATTATGTAGGCGACGGCACGTTGGAAGATGTTTTGCAGCCGGGCGCACGGCAGATAGCTGCAGGATACGTCTGCTACGGCAGCAGCACACAATTAGTCTATACCACAGGCAACGGTGTAGATGTCTTCACATATGACCCCACCATCGGTGAGTTTTTGCTTAGTGATGAAAAAATACAAATGCCGAACAGAGGCAAGTATTATAGCGTGAACGAAGGCAACGCTTCCAAATGGGACGATAATCTGAAGCGGTACATCAACTATCTCAAAACGCCGTCCACTGATAAGCGCCGTCCGTATTCGCTGCGCTATGTAGGAACGAGTATTGCCGACTTACATCGCACTATCATGTACGGCGGGATTTTTATGTACCCGGCAGATTCAAGTAACCCCAAGGGCAAACTGCGCATGATGTACGAATGTAATCCTCTGGCAATGATTGTCGAGCAAGCGGGCGGCATGGCAAGCGACGGTGTCCATCGTATTCTCGACAAGCGCCCCAATGCTATTCACGAGCGTTCACCGCTTTTCATCGGCAGCAAAGACGACGTGCTGGAAGCAGAAGCATTCTTGCGCGGCGAGTTTCCGCCCGGTGGAGAAGAAGCATAGACAAGAATCACAAATAACTTGGCAAAGTACGTGGGCGCGATGAATCTTTTTCACGGTGATTAGCGTCTTGTTCAACAGATACAATGGCGTGATGTTCACACAGGGTTTGTAGAGCGTTTGCGCAGCAAACGGTTTTTGTTTGCAAATCGTCGGCGAACTCGCTATCATTGTATAACAATCACGGATTCACGCGCCCACACTTTTGAAGGATACCGCAATGAATACGCACGGTTTTGACGATGACGATTTTGAGTTCGACAAGCCCCATTGGAACAAAAAGGAAATGGACGAGCAAATTCGCCGTTTCCGCGAAGCAATGCGTGGCGACGGCTCTCGGAGCGATGACTCCCGCAGTCAAACACCGAGTACCTCTGCTTTGGAGGAATTGATTCTCTATTGTCTGGAAACAGAAAAATTCGACGATGCGCTGAATTTTGCCTTGCTTCTCACCGAATCTATGCCTTATTCCGGTGATGCGTGGCAGAAAAAAGGTGTTGCCTTGAGCGCACTGGGACGCTACCAAGAAGCACTGGAAGCCATTGACCGCGCTCTCGCTCTCGACCCCGCCGACATCGAAACACACATCAATCGCGCATGGGCGCTGGACGGACTTGGGCGTTACGACGAGGCAATGGAGACCGTCGAGCAATCCCTCATGTACGAAGCCGACAACGAAGAAGCACTTTTCATGAAGGCAACGCTTCTGGAGCGCTATGAAAAATATGATGAAGCTATCAAACTCTTTCAATATCTTCTTCATTCCGAACGCCTTGCCAAAGATGCGTGGTATGAGCTGGGATACTGCTACGATTTTCTCAATAAGCCCGACGAGGCGCTCAACGCCTACAATAAGCACATAGACGAGCATCCGTACAACTACAACGCATGGTACAACTGCGGTGTGGTCTATAGTAAGCAAGAACAGTATTATCAGGCGATTGAGTGCTACGATATGG
The DNA here is from genome assembly GCA_937899715.1 of uncultured bacterium. GTDB lineage: Bacteria > Bacteroidota > Ignavibacteria > Kapaibacteriales > UBA4661 > PH2015. Next base: position 143,825 of record CALCNX010000049.1, read on the forward strand.
CGATTGCCATTAAGGAAGATTTTGCCGCAGCGTGGTACAATCGCGGTAATTCCTACGCCTCGCTGCATCGCATCAAAGAAGCAATCGAGAGCTATCAGGAAGCGCTGAAATACGAGCCGAACGACATTCCTACACTGTACAATCTTGGCAATGCGTACCAAGAAAGCGGCGAATTTCAAAAGGCAATCGAGCTCTACACCCGTGCTTTACGCCTTGACACGAAGTATGCCGATGCCTATTTTGCACGTGGTTCGTGCTATGACGCAATGGAGCAGTACCAATCAGCATTGCTCGACTACGACACTGCCCTTGAGATGATGCCTTCCTACGCAGACCTCTGGTACGCAAAGGCAGACCTGCTCTACAACACAGGCAAGGTGGAAGAGTCCTTCAAATGCTACCGCCGCGCATTGGAACTTAATCCGAAAGACCACGAATGTTGGTTTGATTTTGGTGACACTGCCTTGCATCTGGGCAATATTCCGGCAGCAATCTACGCCTTTCAGCAAGTGATTGCTCTTTCGCCGGAATGGGCGGATGGTTACTACGCGCTGTCAAAAATTTATGCGGCTGAAGATATGATTGACGATGCGGCAAAACTTCTGGCAAGCGCTCTCAGGCTTGAACCCAAGATGCAAAGCGTCTATGAGATTGATTTTATGATGTTCCTCAGCGACGATAAAATCCAACGTCTCCGCAGCGCCGTTACGCGACTTTTGCAATAAACGTCCTTTATGAACAGCAGCAGTATTCGTTCCTTGCTTGCCCAAAGCCTGCGCTACGCGCTGCTTATAGCCGCAGCCGCGCTTATGGTCTTTCCGCTCGGATGGATGCTGCTGCTTTCGCTTAAAGAACGTCCCCAAAGTTACGCCACCTTCGCTGACCTGCTTTTTGCGCCGAACACTCTTGCTCATTACCGCGACATCCTGCTTGCCGATACCTTCGGGCGCTACTTCCTCAATTCTCTTGGCATCTCTGTCGTTGTTACGCTGGGCAACCTCCTTTTTTGTCTCATGGCGGCATTTGCTTTCGCCCGCAAGGAATTTCGCGGACGAGAGTTGTTTTTTACAACCGTCCTGGGCGTGATGATGATTCCACCACACGTGGTGATGATTCCGCTCTACCGCATGATGGTTGCTTTCGGCTGGATTAACACCTACTATGCGCTTATTATCCCTTGGCTCGTCATGCCTTTCGGCATTTTTCTGCTCCGGCAGTATATTCTGAGTCTGCCCCGCGACGTGGAGGATGCTGCCCGTGTGGATGGTGCAAGCGAGTGGTATGTTCTCTTTCGTATCGTTCTGCCGCTCGCCAAGCCTGCACTGACGGTGCTTGCACTCTATGTTTTCCTCGCCACGTGGAATTCCTTCCTTTTCCCGTTTCTCTTTGCTAATGACACCGCACACCGCACACTCACCGTCGGTCTAGCTTCCTTTCAGGGTAAACAGACGATAGATTGGTCGCACTTGATGGCGGGTGCAAGTATTTCTGCCGTGCCAATACTGGTGCTCTTTCTTATCTTCCAAAAGCAAATTATTCAAGGGTTGACCGCCGGAGCGCTCAAAGAGTAGAGCATTGAAGTTCCTGAAAATTGGGTACGTACTCACTCCTCATAATTATTTCAAAATCAAGCCCGCCTCCGATGCCCAAAAGTAAAGGTCGAGTTCATCCATTGCAATCTCTACGTGGTCGGCAAATTTCTTAAAACCTTCTCCTGTAGCCAAATATCGTGCTTTGCCCGCAATGTTCGGCACTTCGGCAAACACGCCGCAGCGAACCAAATGTTTCAGTGTGTGGCGGTCTAAAATGGCAAGATTTCGGTAGCCGATATTGCGCAAATAATGCGAAGCCTCTTTCCAACTCATGCCGTCCACGTTTTCTACCAACCATTCGCGCTTTTGCTCATCGTTAAGCCCGGAATCAAGAATGGAGGCGATGCCCAGCCATTCATCACGTGCTTTCATTAAGCGCACGGCTTTTGTTTCATGAAAGCGGATGTAATGCGCTTTGTCGCGCAGGATAGAAACGGGGTTGAAGCCCATGCGCTCAAAATCACGCTCTTGTAGAATGTTCACGACTGCGTTTGCATTTTCGGCTTTTGACTGCGGCGTACAAAGGCAGTAGCAGAGTTCATAGAACCGTTGTTCACGGGGAACACGGCGAAAATCTTCCAACCGCGCAAGGATTTGCGGGCGCAGTTCGGCAAAGCGCTTGCGGTCTTCGTCCGTGAAGGTATAGGCGCTGCGCTTGTTCACGATGTTCTTCCAAAGCGCTTATCAAATTCTGCAAGTGGCACTTCAATTATCGTTGGGCGACCGTGGGGACACGTGTACGGCATCTGTGCGGCGTAGAGGTCGTCCACCAATTGCCGCATTTCCTGAAAGGTGAGCGCATCGCCGGCACGAATGGCAGAGCGACAGCCGAAGGATGCAGCAAGATTGTCGCGGACGCTCGTGTGGCGGAGGTCGTTGTACTCGCGGTACTGCTCCAAGAGTTCGCGGAGCGCATCCTCCTCGCGTCCTGTGCGCACGTCAGCCGGAACACCGCGTATTTCCACGCCTTGTTCCATTTGCTCAAGGTCAAAGCCCATTTTTTGCAAATCCTCCTGCAATTCTTTCGTCAGTGCCGCATCGCCGCTTGTCATCTGCACTTGCACAGGAAACAGCAATTCTTGCCCGTACTTGAAGCCCTCGTTCATCGCCCGCAGCGCCCGCTCATACAGAATCCGTTCGTGGGCGGCGTGTTGGTCAATAATTGCCATACCGCTTGCCGTCGGCATCACCACGTACTTTCTGTGGAGTTGCCAGAAGAATTTTGTCGGTGCTGCGTGCTGATGTGGTTCGGTGGAAGAGGCAGTGCCGTTTGCAAAAGCATCATTCTGAAAAGCACTGGCTTGAAATGCGCTTGCTTGGCGATTTTCCGGCGTAAAGCGTTCCGATGCAGGGCGCTCAGAAGCATAACGCTCAGAAGAGTACCGCTCAGATTGTGATGCCCGTTCTCGTCCAAAAATCTGCTCGTAAGCGCTCATTTCGCCTTGTGTCATGCGACGCTCGGAAGGCGGTGCGTAGCGGGGTTCAGGTTCTTTAGTGCTTCCTGAGATAATAATTTCTCCTGTATCACGGTTGACCATCACCGATTCGCCCAAGAGCGCTGGACTTTGCGGCGCGAGCGTCATGCGCTCAAGATTGCCGCCGAACTCCGGGAAGCCTTGCGTTTCGCGGAACTGTGCGCTTGGCGTGAGGTTGTGCCGTGCAAGTGTTTCTGCCACAGCACGACGAATGGCGGTGTACATGGTGCGGTCGTCGTCGAATTTTACTTCGTGCTTTTGCGGATGAATGTTCACATCCACGCGCTCCGGGTCAACGGCGAGAAAGAGCACAAACGGTGGATAGCTAGACTGATCAATCAAATGTTCGTAAGCGCTCATCACGGCGTGGCTCAGTTGGCGGCTCGAAATCACGCGCCCGTTCATGTAAAAAAACTGCTCTGCTTTGGTGCGCTTGGCAAACTGCGGTTGCCCGATGTAGCCCGTGACGTGAATATCAGAGCCGTTTGCAAGCTGCTCCGAAAAATCAACCCGCATGAGCGTATCTGAAAAGCGCTTGCCAAGGGCATCGGTAATGCGCTGATGCGGTGGTGCGGGCGTGAGGTCATGCACAAGCGAATCGTCGTCGTAAAAAACAAAGCGCACATCGGGGCGAGAAAGCGCAAAGCGCGTCATGGTGTCAGCGACATGGCGAAATTCCGTCAGGTCAGAACGCAAGAATTTACGCCGCGCCGGAACATTATAGAACAAATTCCGCACAAAGACTTGCGTTCCGGCTTCCATTGCGCATGGCTCTATTGTTGGCTCTTGAAGCGGTTCGGCGCTGAGTTTCCAGCCGTGGTCGTCTGTTCGGCGGCGTGTGCGAATTTCCACCTGTGCCACCGAACAAATAGAAGCCAGCGCCTCGCCACGAAAGCCCAACGTCATAATGTGCGCCAAGTCCTCGGTGGTCTTGATTTTGCTGGTCGCGTGGCGCTTTGGTGCAAGTGCAAGGTCGGCTTTGCTCATGCCTTTGCCGTTGTCCATGATGTGCAGAAGCTGCTTCCCGGCACCGCGCACAATCACAACGATTTCCGTTGCGCCAGCATCCAGACTGTTCTCCACCAGTTCTTTCACGACCGATTCAGGGCGCTGCACAACCTCGCCCGCCGCAATTTGATTGGCAATGAAGTCCGGTAAAATCTGGATTTCTGTATCGGTGAGGTTCATGGGGCTTAGGGAGGGAGGCTTTGCTTATCAGCAATGATGCGCTTTATTGAGGTTGTCTATATTATCGTTATGCTCCGACCGATTCTACCTCAGGGGCAGATTCCATAGTTGCTTGCTGCTGCAAATAATATGCAACAAGTTTATAGGGGTCATTCCCACATTCGGCAAATATTTCTTGGCGCACAGTCCAAATTTCCTCTAGTGTTGGCTCGTTCATGGCTCTATTCCTAACAGTTCAAGTGGTGTGATAAGCTGTGGTGTGTATAATCCCAAAAGTGTGTTTATCTGCCTGATGTGTGATGTCTTATTTGCATTTGCAATATGTTTGCAATTCCATGTCAGCAATATATCGCACTTGTGCCAAGACGCGATTGCAAGATGCAAGGCATCACCGCCTGCGTTGGCGGGCATAACTTTATGCCGGATATACGTCTCAACAATTAGTGCAATATCCGCTTCAATCCGCAGCAGAGCAGTGTTGCTCAGTAAATCTAAACAATCTGATTTCTTTGTCGGATTATAGCTTCCTCGTCGTAGTTCATCAAGCACCGCTGGGCTAGTCCAAACCTCGTAATTGTTTCGCTCGTTGTTCCACCACTCTTGCGTCCAATTACGCCGCGCAATAGCTTCAGCATTGGTGCGTGTTTCAAAGTAAAAACTTGGTATGCTGGTTTCGATATAGACTTTGGGCTTCATAGCCCCAAACTACGCAAAAGCAGGCGGAAAAGCAAAAGCGGCGCACGGGTGATTTTTGCCCACGGAATTTGGGAGTAATGAAATGGGATAAGGAGATTCTTTTGCTGGTATTTTAAGTTTTAGTTGATCGCAAGTAAACTGCTCGAAGGTCGGCAGTAACTGATTTGGTCACCTCTCAGCCTATCATCTATTTTGCATGATTGGACTAATGGGAAAATCGTAACGATATTTCTTGATTTCACGAATCATTGCACCTGCTTTGACTTTTGTTAAAAGTTGTTCAATGTCTGTCATATTTTCGCCAAGGTCAAGAGATGTGAATTTCCCTACGAAACAATCTTTACGCATGAGATTAAGTTTTTCATTGAATTCAAGTTTTGGTGTATGCCCCCCAATGGTGATTAACATAGGGCTGAAGAGCATTTCTTCGTATGCAATTTTCGATAGAAGAAGCAAGTAGAAATGATTCATTTTAGGGACAAATTCAAAGGAATGACTACCTCCCATTCCAGCAACGAGACCATTCATAACCCATCCTGCATTTCTTAAAACGAAATTTTGGATTGTACTGTCCCCTTTTAAATTTTCGATTACCGACACTCTGCAAGTAGAACGTAAACCATCGCAAAATGACTCATCGTTATAGCAAGTATCAATTTTTGCTATCACTATCAAATTTGCGGTTAATATGCTACGCCTTCTAGCATCACCCACAAGGCTATACATAATATCAAGAACAGGTAAGCCCCTTCTTGTCAAATTTTCAATATATTCTTTGGTGTATCCGCTCGTTACGAGACGATACAGCACGTCTTCAGTAAAATATGGTGCGTTCAAAGTCCTTTGAAGATTGTCTTTTTCATCGGTAGAGTCCCTCATTAAGGATAGTCTTTCTGTCATTTTTGTTCTTACGTAGGGAACAAGCTCATCCCACTGCTTTTGTAGATTCATTTTCTCAATGAATTTTTTTACATCTTCTTGAGCAATGGTTTTTTCCAAAGAGGCAAAAAGAAACAGAACAAAGAAAACTAACTGTGCAAATGACCGACTCTTCATAAATTCCTTCAACTATATTTGAAATGAAGCGTTTCGATTGAGGCAAATATACAACATCCACCCCATGCCGCGCTAGTGTCGGATGTAACGAAAAACCCGTTACAATCAATGTTGCAACATTTAATTCTGTCTGTGTTTTCCCGCTAAATACAAAAGAAGTAAAATGTTAGCCTGTGGATTGTGCTCCGAAAGTATTTTTTGCAAGACGCATTTTTTTAAGGCTTTCTGTCCCGAAATATCTTTTTGCACGAACATTTGCGCCATTAAACATTTCGCCGTATAATGCCGTCGAAAAGAGATTCCCCGAAAATTCCTAGAAAAACATCATTCATTTATTGTTTGTGGAGGGTTGTAATTATGATTCGTACTATGACTATGGTGGCGCTGCTCTGCAGCATCGGTGCGTTTTCGAGTGCACGAGCGCAAATTTCCAAAACACCTGCGCCTGCGAGCATGGCGCAGCAAAGCACGGCGCAAAGTGCAGTACCTCTCGGTGCGGCGGAGCAAAAGAAACTGGAATTCCAAGTCTCCATACGCGATGCAGGCTTTATGGGCTGGACGGCGGGCAGCACTATGTCCGGTATGCTGGAGCGCGGCTTTGCCATTGACGGCATACAGATTCGCCATGCTGCGGGCGGCGTGTGGTATGCAGTCTGCACCGACGATGGCGTATGGCAGCAGTGGGTGAAAAACGGCGAAACGGCGGGTGTGGTGAATCAAAAAAATATCAATGCCATTGCGCTGCGGCTCTATGAGATGCCGCGTACAAGCATTGCCTACCGGGTTCACGTGACGGGCGGCGAATGGTTGGAATGGACACGCAACGGCGAAGCGGCTGGCATAAAAGGCAAAACGATTGATGCCGTCGAAATTCGTCTTGAGCAAGGCAGAGAATCTGTTTCCACACTGAGTGCAAACACGCCTCCGCCGATGCTCACAGCGGACACGCCGACGCAAGGCTCTGTTGCTACCTCCGGGAAAGCTGTGCCGAGCGCCATTGCCAAGACGAGTGCGAGCGATGCACAAAATTCTTCTGAACCGAAGAAAATTGAAGCCTTTACGGTGAAGGACACGCCCCCGCCTGTTGCCACGCCTACAAGTGTCCAGAAAACTACCGATGCGCCCACAACCACGCAACAATCTTCATCTCCGACGACGACCAGTCAGCAAAACAGCAATCAGCAAAATACTAACCAGCAAAACTCCGGGCAAAATAACGGTCTGCAACAACTGGGGCAGAATGTTGGGCAAGGCGTGGGGCAAGGGCTGGCGAATCAAGGAAATAATCAAAACACACAGAACTGGAATAATCAAGGCAATAACCTGAATACTCAGGGGTATAACTCGAATAATCAGGGATATAACTCGAATAATCAGGGATATAACCCAAACACACAAGGCGGCAACCCAAACTGGAACAATCAAGGCTACAACACGTCCGGCGGGCAATCTAACCAACCAACGGGACAAACGTGGTCACAGTGGACGAACCAGCCAATGCAACGCGCACAAGGCTCCGGTACGACGGCAAAACCTGTCTTCGTACCGATTTCCTCGCGCCGTGTGGCGCTGCTTGCCAATAACGGGCGTTATATTTCTGCCGGAAACGATTCCCGCACTGGTGCGGTCTTCGCAGCAATGGCTTCCGGCATTGGCGAAACCGAAGTGTTTGATATTGCTTTTGTGGGCGAACACCGCGTGGCGCTGCGTACCCTGAACGGTCGTTATTTGGGCTTGCAGTCGAGTGTGGGCAGTAATAACGCCAGACTTGCTCCCGTGAATGACATTATCGGGCAAAACGAAATTTTTGACGTGGTGAGTGCTGGGCAAGACCGCGTTGCTTTTCGTGCCACAAATGGGCAATATCTCAGCGTGGAGGAATTTGGCTCGTATCGCCTCTTTGCCAAAGATGGTTTTGTGGGGCAATGGGAGTCCTTCGGCGTTGCGCTGCCCGACGGCAAGCCGATTCTGAACGAAACCCCGACGAATGCGCTCTGGCGGACACAGAATGACGGTTCGCGCGTAATTGTTGTTGACCAGCAAGGGCGCATGGTGGAATCCGCCGACCGTGTGTTGATGCTTGTTGCCAATACTCCCGCAAGCAACGCAGTGAACACCGCGACCAATGCTGTTTCTGCAAATACTGCATCGCTTACGACTGCGGTAGCACCGACCACACCTGCAAAACCTGCCGCCGCACCAGTTGTGAACCCATCCACGTATTTGACACCGATCGAGATGGATATTGTACAAGAACTGAATTTTGTGCGAACAAAGCCGGGCGAGTATGCAACACTTCTGGAGGGTTATCGCAAATACTACAAAGGCAAGACGTTTACAGCTCCCGGGCAAAAGGCGCTCACGACCAAAGAAGGCGTGAAAGCGCTCGACGAAGCAATCTTGACACTCAAAATGACCCGTCCGCTTGATGCACTCGCACCCTCGCAGGCACTTTCCAAAGCCTCGCGCGATCACGTAGATAATGCCGGTCCGCGCGGCATCGTGGGGCACGTGGGCAGTGACAAAAGCAATCCTAACGACCGCGCTGCCCGCTACGGCAAGGGTGTGGTGAACGAGAACTGCTGCTATGGACGCAGCGCCGCCCGCGAGGTCGTTGTACGCTTGCTCATAGATGACGGCACTGCTGACCGAGGCTATCGGAAAAACATCCTCAATCCAGCATTCAAACTGGTGGGCACGGCATTTGGTTTGCACAAGACGCAGCAAACGATGTGCAGTCAGGTGTTTGCGGCAGAATTTACCGAGAAGTAAGGGATGATATTGAGCACGTAGAAAAGTGATTATTACAAAGAAAAAGCCGCGCCTTCGTTATGAAGATGCGGCTTTTTCGTTTTTGTGTACTCTTTATCCAACTCAGCGAAACATTTCTTTAATCATGCCCCATGTGCGGCGTACTGAACTGATAGTGTGCGAGACGGAAATGGTATTAGAATAACTTGCCTTGTCGTTGACATCAATAATTTTCAAGCGATAAATATAAACCGAACCGCCTTGTACAGAACCATTACCGCCACTTGTGCTTGCCACAAGCGCGTTCTCGTCAATGAACCGATATGCTTGCTGTGCGCCTCGTGCGGGAATTGCGCCGATACGTTTGAAGTCGGTTTGGTTCACCGGCGAGCGCTCTACCTCATAAAGACTAATGCCTGTTTCCTGTGCAGAACGCCATTCTATCGTGATAGCACGTCCGTCGGAGCGAGCCAGAAAATTCTCAATGGTCGATTGTGCCAGAAGCGATACCGTGGCACAAAGAACAATCAGTAATAAAGCGGCAATGCGAGATGTTGTGCGAGATTTCATAAACAGCCAACGACTAAATATAGTTGACAACGGGTTTCTACGTTTTCTAATGCAAATATACGTTTTTGGAGTGATATGTAAAAGGAGAATAATGTCATATTTTTTAATGACCCAAAGTCATGCCATTTGGCTTGTCTGCTTGCAGAGTGTGGCTTCTACGAATAGTACAGGGAGTCTTCTTTTCTGAAATTTCCTTTTTCCGTGTTTTTTCCGTAAATTGGTAGGCTGTATGGAAATGCCCTCTCTAAAATTTATACAGCATTTCTTTTGTTACCCTAATGTTCTCTCATGGTTGCTAGGATTCATTGTTTTGTCGCATCATTCGGAATTGTTCTGGCGCTTTTGGGTTTTGCCTCCGCATTGCCGCAGACTCTCTGGTCGCAAACGCCGGAGCGAACCTTTGCGCGGGCAAACGACACCTACAAGAATGCTGACTATAAGCGTGCTGCTCAGATGTATGAAGATTTGGTTGCAAGTGGGATTGAATCAGAAGAAGTCTATTTCAATCTGGGGAATTGCTATTACAAACTAGGCAATATTGCGGCTGCCATTCTCAACTACGAGCGGGCGCAACGACTCGACCCGACGGATGACGATATAGATTTTAACCTTACTCTTGCACAAAGCCGTATTACCGACAAAATTGACCCTGCACCACAGTTCTTTGTTGTGAAGTGGTGGCGACTATTTGTCGCCTTAGCAACGCCAAGTGCGTGGAGTTTCGTGGGTATCGTTTTGGTTTGGCTTTTTATCGCTGCAGCAGCGCTGTTTTTTATTGCCCGGTCGCCCGGATTCAAAAAATCAATGTTTGCCATCGGTTTGGTGCTGCTCTTCTTTGCTGCTCTGATGTTTACCTTTGCGTTCCAGCAGCACAACAAAGCCACAAGCGCCATTGTTTTTGCCTCCAGTGTTGTGGTCAAGAGCGAGCCGCAGGAAGAATCCAAAGACCTCTTTGCGCTGCACGAAGGTACCAAAATAGACATTCTCGGCGTTGACGGTGAGTGGTACAAAGTTCGCATTGCCGACGGCAGTGTGGGCTGGATGCGTCTGAATACTGTTCGGATTATCTAAAGCAATGTCCTTGTTTCAACCATTTTACACGGGAGTCGGTTATGTTTTTGCTTATTCTTGGTATTATTATCGCTGTAGTTGGCTTTGTAGCCGGAAGCGTCAATCAAAATATGCGCAAGTTGCGGTGGCTGCTGGTCTTGGTCGGTATTGTCGTTGCGTTTCTAGGCTCCGGCACCGCTACCTTCAAGCAAATTGATGCCGGACACGTCGGTGTACAAAAACTCTTCGGCAAAGTCCAAGATAATGTCTTATATGAGGGCTTGAGTATTGTCAATCCTCTCGTACAAGTCATTGAAATCTCTACCCAGACGAAAAATTATACGATGTCGTCGGTGCAGGACGAAGGACAAAAAAGCGGTGATGATGCTATTCGCGTACTGGCGGCAGACGGGCTGGAAGTAACGATTGATATGACGGTTCTCTACCGCGTTACACCGCAGGATGCACCTCGTATTATCCGTGAAATTGGCGAGAATTTCGAGGACAAAATTGTTCGCCCGCTTACCAGAACGCGCGTCCGTGACAATGCCGTTGCTTTTAGTGCTGTTGAGTTATACTCCACCAAACGTGAGGCATTCCAAACCAACGTCCGTACAAGCATTGAAAAAGATTTCCGCGACCGCGGTTTAGTGCTTGAGCAACTGTTGGTGCGCAATATCACACTGCCCACGTCGGTCAAGGAAAGTATTGAGCGCAAAATCACTGCTATTCAAGATGCACAGCGTATGGAATACGTTCTGGATAAAGGCAAACAAGAAGCCGAACTCAAGCGCGTCGAAGCACGCGGTATTGCCGATGCCCAGAACATTCTCAGTTCCGCGCTCACCGACAAAGTCCTGCAATACGAAATGATTAAGGCACAGCGCGAATTGGCAAATTCCCAAAACAGCAAAATTATTATCATGGGCGGTGGCAAAGGAATGCCCCTTATTCTCGGAAGCGACAAGTAATGTCATTCACTAATTATTCATTTTTCCCTGTTCATTTTTTGGAGATTTTATGAGATTTATCGTTGTAATCGCAGTGTGCGTACTCTTTTGTTCCTGCGATTCGATGTCGCAACAAAAAGCGAAATTGAAAACCAAGCAAGATTCTGTTAGCTATGCAATCGGTGTCGATATTGGTCGTAGCATGAAGAAGCAAGATCTTGAACTTGACCTCAACGTTTTGCTTGCAGGTATGAAAGATGCTGCAGCGTCACCATTACCGGGTCAAGCGACTGATGCAAACAAAGCATCGAATAAAATCCAGCTTACTGACGAGCAAATGCAAGCTGTCATGCAATCATTTCAAGCAGATATGATGCAGAAAATGCAAGCAAAACGCGCAAAAGAATCGGATGAAAATACTGCTCAAGGCAAAAAATTCCTTGAGGAAAACGCGAAAAAAGAAGGCGTAAAGACCACAGCAAGTGGCTTGCAGTATAAAGTTATCACAGCAAATGCCGGTGGCAAAACTCCTGCCGATACATCGGTTGTGCGTGTTCACTACAAAGGTACGCTTATTAACGGAACAGAGTTCGACAGTTCCTACAAGCGCGGTCAGCCCACGGAATTCCCTGTGAACGGCGTTATCAAAGGCTGGACTGAAGCATTGAAACTGATGAAAACGGGTGAGAAATTCCAACTCTTCATTCCGTCCGAACTTGCGTACGGTGCACAAGGCGCACCGCCAAGCATCACGCCGAACGCAACACTTATTTTCGAGGTAGAACTCTTAGAAATTGTAAAGTAAGCACTGGCGCTTTCGGTCAATGAAAATATAATCCCTCGCACTTTCAATCCCTTATCGGGCTTTCAAGAGCGAGGGTTTTTTTTGAGAGTGTAAATTGTTTTGTGTAAACTTCCCTCACCCAACCCTCTCCCAGAGGGCGAGGGCTTCAGAATAAATTGATTGTTCTTGTCTTCGCTCCTTCTCCCTTTGGGAGAAGGCGGGGGATGAGGGCTGTTTACACAAAACTCTGCACACACTCATTTTTTGCCATCGTCTGCACAATAATTACTGAGAAGCCTCTTGGAATCGGATCTGTGTGGCATATTACCAAATCGTAATCTCTTCTGGTACTGCCACTATGCTACGAATAACGCAGAAAGTCCGTATTTTTGGAAGTTTTGAAACTGGCTTTGATGCCATCACCACCGCAACCCACATTATTACTACGGCAGACCGACTATGGCACAAAAAACTGTACTGATTGTTGACGACGAGCCGGATATTCTAGAACTTCTGGCATATAATCTTCGCAAAGAAAGTTTTACCGTTCTTCAGGCGCAGAATGGCAAGGAAGCTGTCGCTACGGCTATTGAGCACTTGCCGGATGTGATTGTGCTGGATATTATGATGCCCGAAATGGACGGCTTCGAGGCGTGCAAGGCTATTCGCGCCAACGCTACCACAAGTACCATTCCCGTCATTTTCCTCACTGCCAAAGCGGGCGAGATTGACGAGATTCTGGGCTTGGAACTTGGAGCAGACGACTACATCCAAAAGCCCGTCAGCCCGCGCCTCTTGGTCTCACGCATTAAGGCTCGTATTCGCCGCCCTGTGGAGGCAGTCCGTACAGAGACTATCGCCGCCCCAGAGCTGCTCAAAATAGATGCGCTGGAAATTAACCGCCAAAACTATACGGTGCGCATTGATGGTGTGGAGCATTTCTTTCCCAAAAAAGAATTTGAATTGTTGGCGTTTCTTGCCGTCAACCCTGATAAAATCTTTGACCGTGAGTTTCTGCTGCGCCGAATTTGGGGCGAAAGCGTCCAAGTTATTGAGCGCACGGTGGATGTTCATATTTCCAAAATCCGCGAGAAACTCGGCAAGCACAATTCATACATCGAAACGGTGAAAGGTCTTGGATACCGCTTCACAACTGATGTTGATTGATACTACTTCCGGTGGCAATAAACTGCCGGAAGTCTTTGTCTTGTGAGTGTATAATCCGTGCCTGTTTGTTCAACCTCTCAATCCTTTGAAAGCCTTTGACAAAAGTCTATCAGCAAGTTTTGACGCTCCTTTTGGGGACGTTCCTCTTTACCTATCTTGTCGCTCTGGGCGTGATAGCGGCTCTAACGTTCTTTCACGTCCCTGTTTGGCTAACGGTGCTTGCAGGGGCAGTACCCGTGGCGCTTGGTGCGGCGCTTGCCTATAAACTTGTGCGCGGCATCACGGGAAAAATATGGTATTCCGTAGAAAAAATTGTGGATTTTTCCGAAGCCGTCAGTAATGGTGCGACATCTGCCCGCATTGCTATTGAACCACACGAACTTCCCGTCATGCAACGTGCCCACGAAGCAGTCAACCGCCTTGCTGCGAAACCGCTTCAGGACTTGCAAGAGATGAAGCGCCTTGAGCGGATGCGCTCTGAATTTCTGGGGAGTGTCTCGCACGAACTCCGTACGCCAATTTTTGCTGTACAGGGTTTTCTCGAAACGCTACTGGATGGCGCTCTGGACGACGAAGCCGTGCGCAAGCAGTTTGTGGAACGGGCATACTCGAACACCATCCGCCTGAACACGCTTCTGACCGACCTTGTGGATATTTCACGCATCGAATCCGGCGAAATGCGCCTCAGTTTTCGCTATTTCCCGATAGTACCGCTTGTGCGCGAGATATTGCAAAATCTTGAATCTGCTACCGAGGTTCTAAACGTTGTCACGGCGATAGAATGTCGGATTGACGACGACACCGATGTCTATGGTGACCGTGACCGTCTGGCGCAAGTGCTAACGAACCTTTTGGACAATGCAATTAAATATAACGTCCCAAACGGCACGGTAACGGTCATGTTGGAAAGTGCTCGTGACGGCAAGGGTACACAAGAGGTGCGCGTGAGCGTCCGCGACACGGGGATTGGTATTCCGCAGGAGCATCACGGACGAATTTTTGAGCGGTTTTACAGGGTGGACAAAACGCGCTCACGCTCGGTAGGCGGCACGGGACTTGGGCTGGCGATTGTGAAACATATCTTGGAGGCGCACAAATCGGTTATTTACGTGCAAAGTCTTCCCGCGCAAGGCACGACGATTAGCTTTACGCTGAAAAAGTAGTATTTTTGCGCTATGCAAACTCTTGATTCTTCTCACTCATTCGATGTCGTTGTCATCGGCGCAGGTGCTGCGGGGCTGATGTGTGCAGCCGTTGCGGGGAAGCGCGGGCGCAAAACGCTCATAATCGAACACGCCGAAAAGGTCGGCAAAAAAATCCTTATCTCCGGTGGTGGGCGCTGTAATTTCACCAATCTGCACACTTCTCCGGCAAATTATCTATCGGAAAATCCTCACTTCTGCAAGTCAGCATTGTCGCGCTACACACCTCATGATTTCATCGCTCTTGTGGAGCAGCACGGTATCGCGTATCACGAAAAAACACTAGGGCAGCTTTTTTGTGATGATTCCTCCCGCCAGATTGTACAGATGCTGGAAAGCGAGTGCAGAGAAGGTGGCGTGGAATGTTGGACTGGGTGCGATGTTCAAAGCGTTGCCGAAAACAATCACGAAACGGCTCGTTTCACACTGGAGACCTCACGGGGAGTAGTTTCCGCAGAAGCACTCGTCATTGCTACGGGCGGCTTATCCATTCCGAAAATGGGCGCGACGGACTTCGGGCAGCGACTGGCAAAACAATTTGGCTTGCGTCTGACCCCGATGAAACCTGCTCTCGTACCAATCACGACCAATGAAGCACAAACCAGCTTCGGAGCGATTTCCGGTGTCTCGCTGGATGCCATTGCCGAGTGTGGCAGTGCGGCTTTTCGAGAAAATATCCTTTTTACGCATCGTGGCATGAGCGGTCCCGCTATATTGCAAGCCTCCTCGTATTGGGAACGTGGCTCCGCGATAACGCTGAACACCGCTCCCACACTTAACTTTGAACACCTTTGGCAAGAGCACCGTTCTTCGACGACGACGCTCAAGAACGTTCTGGCGCAGCACCTTCCCAAGCGCTTTGTGGAAGCATTCTGTGACGAATATGCACACGACCTCGCCAATACGCCTTTTTCTAATCTGCCCTTGAAAGGCTACACTGCGCTTGCGGAGCGACTTCACGCATGGTGCATCACGCCAAGCGGCACAGAGGGCTATGCAAAAGCGGAAGTAACCGCAGGCGGCGTGGATACCAATGAACTATCCTCAAAAACAATGGAAAGCAAGAAAGTACGCGGTCTTTACTTCATCGGTGAGGTGCTTGATGTTACCGGATGGCTTGGTGGCTATAACTTCCAGTGGGCATGGGCTTCCGGCGTAGCTGCGGGGCAGGCTGTGTGAGGGATTTCTTCTTGCTTGATGTATCACAGCTCTACCGCAACATTTTTCGCTTCAGGCGAAAATGCGGTGCTCTTTCCTCACAAAAAAATCGTAATTTTACTTTTCTCTACAATTCGTAAAACGGCTCTTCTCATTTTTCTCATGTCCAATGAAAATTGTCTTTTTCGATGCTCACGCATTTGAACAAGAATCCTTTGAAAGCGCCAACGCAGCGCTTGGGGAAAGCAAGCATGAACTGGTAATGATTAAGGCGAACCTCAACGCCACAACCGCCGAACTTGCTCGCGGAGCAGATGCCGTCTCAATTTTTGTCAATGATAATGCTTCGCGCGAAGTCTTGGACAAATTGAATGCTATGGGTGTAAAGCGCCTTGCACTGCGCTCGGCAGGTTTTAACCATGTGGATATGAAACGTGCACAAGAACTGGGCTTTCGTGTGGCAAATGTTCCCGCCTATTCGCCCCACGCTGTTGCCGAACACGCTGTTGCACTCATGCTAGCATTGAATCGTAAAATTGTCCGCGCCAGTAATCGGGTGCATGATTTGAATTTTTCGTTAGACGGCTTGGTAGGCTTTGATATGAACGGTAAGACGGTGGGCGTGGTGGGAACAGGAAAAATTGGAGCAATTACAACAAAGATTCTGCATGGTTTCGGCTGCAAACTGCTCTGCTACGACGTTTATCCGAATACTTCGCTTGAAGCAAGCTATGGCGCACGGTTTACCGATTTGGATTCGCTTTGCCGCGAGTCCGATATTATCACGCTTCATGCACCGCTTACGCCCGAGACGAAGCACCTCATTGATGCCGAGCGGATTGCGCAAATGAAGCGCGGCGTGATGCTCGTGAACACCAGCAGAGGTGGGCTTGTCAATACGGCAGATGCTATTGAGGCACTGAAGTCGGGACAGATAGGGTACTTCGGCATTGATGTTTACGAACAAGAGCAGGGAATTTTCTTCAATGACTTTTCGGACACGGTGCTGCAAGACGATATGATTGCGCGATTGATGACCTTCCCGAATGTTCTTATCACAAGCCATCAGGCGTTTCTCACGCGCACTGCCTTGCATAATATTGCCGAAACCACACTTGCGAACGTCAGTGCATGGGCAGCAGGAACCACAAGCACCAATGAAATAAAAACAGCCTAACTCTATTTACCATTATCATTTTTGCAGGAGCAACACAATGGATACCGCACAAACACTCGCATCTTCTCAGGTCGTTGATTTTTTACCGTTGAACGGCACCGACTATCTTGAACTCTACGTCGGCAATGCCAAGCAAACGGCATATTATTACCAATCGGCATTTGGTTTTGATTGTATCGCTTACGCAGGACCCGAAACAGGCGTACGCGACCGCGTTTCCTACGTTCTGAAGCAAAATAAAGTACGTCTTATTATCACGGGGGCCACAAGCTCCGACTCGCCCATAGCCGAGCACGTAAAAAAGCACGGCGACGGCGTGAAAGTAATGGCGCTGTGGGTAGATGATGCCGAAAAGTCGTTTTATGAAACCGTCAATCGAGGTGCTACGCCGGCTGCTCCTCCACGGACACTCAAGGATGAAAATGGCGAGGTAGTTATCGCATCTATTCACACCTACGGCGAGACGCTGCATACGTTTGTGGAGCGTAAAAACTACAAGGGTGCGTTTATGCCCGGCTATGAGCCGCGTGCGAGTTTCTTTCCTGTTACGCCCGTTGGTCTGCTCCACGTTGACCACTGCGTTGGCAATGTGGAATTAGGGGCAATGAATCAGTGGGTGAAATTCTACGAAGATGTGATGGGCTTCAAACTGCTCATCACCTTCGATGACAGCGATATTTCCACCGAATATTCGGCGCTGATGTCGAAAGTGGTTTCCAATGGTAACGGTTATGTGAAATTTCCTATCAATGAGCCTGCTGAGGGCAAACGCAAATCACAGATTGATGAGTACTTGGAGTTTTATGAAGGTGCGGGCGTACAGCACATTGCCATCGAAACGAAAGATATTCTCGCCACTGTCGGCGAATTACGCAAGCGCGGGGTCGAGTTTTTGACCGTGCCGGAGACGTATTACGAAGACCTTTTAGACCGAGTCGGTGCAATTGAAGAAGATTTGCAGCCGCTCAAAGATCTGAATATTCTTGTTGACCGTGACGAAGAGGGCTATTTGCTCCAAATTTTCACCAAGCCCGTCCAAGACCGTCCGACAATGTTTTTTGAAATTATCCAGCGCAAAGGCGCGAAGTCATTTGGCAAAGGTAATTTCAAAGCGCTGTTTGAGGCGATTGAGCGCGAACAGGCACGACGCGGGAATTTGTAAAAAAAGATGGATAAACTCGCTCCCCTTATTATTCTTATTGTTAGAGGCTGCTTCGTAATTTGCTTGAAGCAGCCTTTATTATGTTGCTCATATATTGAATCGTGCAGAGAAACCATTTGGCAGAATAACGACTTTTAGCGAACTTCCCAATCGTCAATGCCCGACCCTCTCACCTAAAGAAACAAACATCGGATTATCATTATGACCTTACAAGAACAAATCGAACTTTTGAGCGCCGAAGCTGCGCCGTCGGAACAAGAAGTTATGCCTGTTGTCACCGAACTGCTACATTTGCTTAATGCGGGAAAAGTCCGTGCTGCCGAACAAGATATGCAAAAGCATTGGCGGGCAAATACGTGGGTAAAAAAAGGTATCCTGCTTTGCTTCAAGTACGGCAGAATGTCGGATATGTCCACCGGCGCATTCCGCTTTTTTGACAAACACACTATCCCGATGAAGTCCATGAACCTTGACAGCGGTGTGCGTGTGGTGCCTGGCGGCTCTGCTATACGGTCGGGAGCGTTTGTGGCACGGGGGGTGATTTGTATGCCGCCAATGTACATCAATATCGGTGCATATGTAGATGAAGGCACAATGGTTGATTCTCACGCGCTTGTGGGGACGTGTGCGCAGATTGGCAAGCGCGTTCACCTCTCGGCAGCAGCCCAAATTGGCGGTGTGCTGGAGCCTGCCGGAGCGCGTCCAGTCATTATTGAGGATGATGTATTTGTCGGCGGTAACTGTGGTGTGTATGAAGGTGTTATTGTTCGCAGTCGCGCTGTGCTAAGTTCGGGCGTGGTTTTGAATGGCTCTACCAAAGTGTATGATGCCGTCAATGGAACCATTCTGCAATCTGCGCAGGATGCGCCTCTGGAGATACCCGAAGGCGCAGTGCTGGTCAGTGGTTCACGTCCGCTGGATACGCCGTTTGGCAAAGAGAATGGTTTGTCGGTCTATACGCCCATTATCGTGAAATACCGCGACACTAAAACTGACGCAAAAACAGCACTGGAAGACGCACTGCGATAAAAAAGACAGCCTGCCGACAAATACAAAAAATATCAAAAAAAACAGCAGAAGAAATGTGCCATATTCTTCTGCCGTTAGTGGTGGTGTTTTTTTTGATTGGTGATAGTGTGGTAGCCCGTTGTGCCTAGCCGAGCTACCGAAGTTCCCCACGAGAGATGCCAATCATCATCAGTATTCATGCGCCTTTCCGTGCCAAATCAAATAACAGGCGCTTATTTTCCGTTCAGTTTATCCAGTTCTTTTTGCCAGCGAGCGGAGCTTGTGCTTTTCGCTGCATTGAGAATGCCAAGCGCCTCTTGAAGTCCTTGTACTGCCCGTGCCTTCTTGCCTTCGGAAGCATCCAAGAGTGCCAATTCTGCACGTGCTTCACCTTCTAATTCTTGTAAGCCAAGTTTTTGTGCGGCTTTTGAAGCATTGTCCAGATGCACACGGCTTTGGCTTGTATTGCCCGCTTGCCGCAGAAGAGCGCCAAGTGATTTTTCCACGAAAGCAGCGCCTGTTCGGTCGTTTGAGGCTTCCTTCGCTTGGAGCTGCTTTTCGTAGTCTGCAATCGTTGCCGCGTACCGTCCCTGCATACCGCCGCCGCTAATACGTGCCGTGTATTCACGGGGCTTGGCGTTTGTGGTCTGTTCCGCTTCGCTTATGGGAGCAGACGCACCATTCTGTGCGTCTGCTTGGCGCTGTGCGGTGATGTCCGGTGTATGGTTTGCCGTGCTTGCTGTCGGCGGTGTATTTTGTGTTTCGCTGTTTTGTGGCGTTCCCCCGGGAGCGCTTGCGCTGCGCTGCGTGGGTTCGCTTCCTTGTTTTTCGGTCGCTTGATTAGTGACAGCTTTATTATCAGCAGCATATTGCTCAATGCTATTCTTTTTCATCACGTAGTTGACTGCTGCTGCGCCACCTGCAATCGTAGCGATGCCTATTCCTGCGCTTACAACCATTGAGGTAGTAGAGGCAAAAATGGTGGAAAGCAGCGATGATGTGACGACGCTTGCTGTGGATGCTGACGCGCTTGCGGTCGAAGCCGAAAGGGCAGTTTTCCCGACAGCAGTGGCAATTGTGCCTGCTGTGGTTGCTACACCAGCGGCAATGACAGCGTTTGCAAGATTGTCCTCAACCGTGCGCAAAAATGCAGCTGTACGGTCGTCGCTAAGAGGCGATTCAAAAAGCATATCCTGAATAGTCAGGATTTCGCGGACTTCTTCTGCAAAAGTCGGCGAGGTTGTCAGAAGGCGGTCAAAGTCGGCTCGCTGCCCCTCCGAGAGCGTACCGTCCAGATACAACGCCAAAAGTTCGTCGTTATTCATGGTTTTTCGATAATGTGCCGCGCGCACCCTGCTTGCACGCGCTGCGTGGGGAATCTACGATGTACAAACTATCAATATAGTGCTGAATGTTGGGTTGTGAAAGTAGGGCTTTCACTCCTCATGCGTCTCGTCGTCTTCGGGTTTTAGCTCCCGCAGATACGGCTTCAGTGCTGTGTGCAACATCTTTTTTGCTCTAAAGACGCGCACTTTGGCAAGAGAGAGTGAAATTTTGAGCATATCGGCAATTTCTTCGTATTGGAAGCCATCGAAATGCTTGAGTTCAAGCGGTTCGCGGAATTCTTCCGGCAGCGAAGCAATCGCCTTCTTGAGCGCATCCGAGAGCAATACATCTTCGCCCGTGCGGTCGTCGGGGTCGTCAATCGAATAGGCAATGTCGTCTATATCGGTCGTAATGCGTTGTTTTTGCTTATGATTAAGCGTTTGGTTGCGAGCAATGGTAAAGAGCCATGCCGCAAAACTGCCACCCAAGAACGATGCGCGTTTTTCAAAGACCAGCGTCATGACGCTTTGGAACACATCTTCTGCCGCTTCGCGCGTTTTCATTGCCCGAAGGCAATACGCAAACAGTCGTTTGTCGTAGCGTTTGTAGAGCGCTCGGAACGCCTGTTCGTCGGCTTTCTCACGGACAAGGACAAAAAGGTCTTCGTCCGTTGTGTCGGCAACCTGGTCTTTGGCAACTGTCATCTTCTTGTCTGCTGATTGTGGCTCTCGCGTCGGATATAAAAGTCTCATTGCTCTATCCTGCATCTTTTAATAATAACATGGAAGAATTGAAAAAGTTACACGAAGCGTGATGT
Organism: uncultured bacterium; assembly: GCA_937899715.1. Lineage (GTDB taxonomy): Bacteria > Bacteroidota > Ignavibacteria > Kapaibacteriales > UBA4661 > PH2015. The sequence continues at coordinate 164,954 of CALCNX010000049.1, forward strand.
TTTTTTTAAGGAATTGGATTTTCAATGCGAATGACGATACAATTTGGAGCTTCACTTATCATTCCATAGATGTTTGGCACAAGCTCACCTTTGTATGTGTTACGCGGGAGCTCGCTCCCAAAAGCTTTTTCTATCGTTTTCAGACGCTGCGCCGTCATGAGGCGCTGCTTTTCATCGAACTCTTTTGACGATGTACCTTGCAGCGGCGCGGCACCAAAGGATTGTATCGTTACTTTGGAGGTCGCTTGTAACCACTTTTTTTCGCGGATAAGCGCAAGAATGCTGTTGTGAGCGGTGTTTAATGTGCTTTCATCAGCAATGAAGGGAAGTACGGCTTCGTAGCTGTATGATTTTGTTTCCGTGACAATATGAACAGGAATTTCGGTGGGTACACTCCTTTGATTGGGAAGAGTCGGGTACCGAATTTCGAGTGTGTATTTGAGCGGTACGGAAGTTAGTGGTATGGTGTTTTTCTCTTTGTTGATTTTCCAATCTACCACAGGTTTGATCTTGCCGGCAGCAGAAATAGGAGAACGGAGTGATTTGCCATTTTGTCTGATGTCAATTGACCACTGTGCCGGATTTTCCTCAGTTTGCTCTAGTTCTGAGTAAAAGCGGATAATGGGCGGTGTGGCTATTGCCAACGTATCGGTTACGACAAGCGGCTTCAAGAGCGTGATTGAGCCAAACTCTACGCAGTTTTTAGGGGCTTGCTTTTTTACCAGTGTCGTAATTCGTCCGGGCGCAATGCCCCAGACCGTGCGTAAATACTCGCTGATGGCTGTTGCACGTTTCAGTGCCGGGTCGCTTTCGGAAAGCGTGAGTGTTTCGGTGGGCGCAGTCGCCATGCGCTTCCCGATGATATTCAGCACTTCTCCAGAGAGATTTGCTATACCAAAGAGACGCTCAAGAACAAACGCTGAGGCAGTTTGCGGTTTCACCTGTACTAGATAGGCTGGGAGCGCAGTTGAATTTTCTTGGAAGACAACGCTCATCGGCACACCATACACGCGGGTTTCGGGTGCTCTTGTGACTTCAACCGTAAAGGGTGAAATTTCCTGTCCCTCCGCACTCACGCCAACAGCGCGGATGGTGGGCTTTTGTGCAAAACTTAGCGCTGGTGCGCCGAGCGTTACGACAAGAGCGCATAATAGCTGTACGATACTATTTTTCATTTTCCACCTCACTAACGGGAGTTTCGATAATCACTTGCACTGTGCGGTTGTAGAACCGTCCTTCCGGCAGCGCATTGTCGAAGAGCGGTTCTACCTCGCCAACGCCCTTGGAATCAAGCGATTTGTATTTTGATTGTGCCAGCGAAGCCAGTTCATCCTTCGCTTTTGCGCCCCGTGCGCCGGAGAGTTTCAGATTATACTCATCCGAACCAATGATGTCCGTATGCCCGACGACCATTGCATCGGACGTAGCGAAGAGGCGCGGCAGCACATACTCCTTCAAAATACGACTATTCATCGAACCAACATCGGATTTATCAAAAGGAAACATGATGAGATTGTACCGCTCAAGTGTCTTGTCGGCAATGTGGTCGCGTTTTTTGTCGCCCGTGGTAATGCGCTTCACAGGAATTGTTGCCGCTTCTGAAAAACACTCGCGCCCCGACCTGTCCTTAACGGAAAAAACAACCGTGAGCGGTTCAGTGCCGGAGGGAAAGTCCTCCGCATCATTTTTCCAATTCCACATGATAGTGCCGTTTGTTGCTACGTTATCAAAGCGTTTCCAGACTTTATTTCCTTGCAGTATTGTCAGCGTACGCACGACTGAGGGTGGGGCAGGCGGTGGCGGCGGTTGCCGATACACAGTCTTGCCATTGATAACGACCTTCTCCATTTGCTGTGATTGGGGCTGTGGGGCGACGGCACGCTCCAGTGCTTGCGGCGAATTGACGGTAAATTGTACGACTTGCGAGGAAGCACTAATGACGGGCGTTCTGTCCACCACAGGCTTGATAATATCCCAATCATCGCACAAAATTTCCACGCGCCTGTTTTCTGCCAGACCCAAGCTGTCGTCGCGGTTTGAGGGCACAGCAGGCAAATCTCGTGCAACAAGTTTCATGCGCTTCTCGCTAATACCCCAAATGTCGCGCAAGTACGTGAGCACAGTTGTAGCGCGGGCTTTGGACAAACCATTCTTTTTCTCGGCGGCATTGGATTGGTCATTGCACCCGACGATAGTGATAGTAGATTTTGGAAATTTACGAAGGCGTGTGCCGAAGACGTTCAGCGTGTGGTAGTATTTGTCCAATGTCTCGCCACGAAGTTTTTCTTCGTCGAAAGCATCGGCTTCCTGCGTGGTTTTGAGCAATTTATACCGACTCGGAATTTCGCTTGAGCCTTCATCGAAAAAGAGGTAGTTTAAAATACGATTCACGCTCACACTCACGACTTCCTCCATTGCCAAGCCTTGAAAGCCTGATTTTATCAGCTTTGCGGCTGTGGGGCGGAGAAGTGCCGTATTGACGGCTTGCATAACAGAAGCAAGGCTTGGGCGTTCGCCGAATATCAACGTCAAGGGTGTAACATCCGGCATTGTTTCATAGACACCGCTTGCATTCTTATTCGGGCGAATAACGGTTAGCGTTTGCGCGAGCGAGCCATACTGCCCACTTTGTGCTGTAATGGCAAGACGCAGAGTGTCAACTGGCTTGTCGAGCGGTCCGAAGTCGAAATCCGTGAGGACTGTTTCAAAGGTGAAGCGTTTTTTGCCGTTCAAGGTGTCGCGGAATGTGCGCTTGGTGATGGGGTTGTAAATACTGACCGTCGCGGCAGTATTCAGCAATGAGCAGCCGTCCACAACACGCCCCGAAATTGGGATAGCGACTGATAGTGAGCTTTGAGGCACAAACGCCATGAAAATATCGTACTTGCCTTGCGCATTCGGAATGTCGGTGCGCTGCGAGGCGAAGTAAAGAACATCTCGTGAGGCAGGGGTACAGATAAATGCCTCTTTTGCGGCAGTATTAATGGGCTGCCCCAGATTACGCGGCAACGACCATTGGTCTTTTTGGTTGCGAACGGAAATATAAAAATCCGTTTCGCCGTAGTTCGGCTGGTGCCAGTCGGAGGAAAAGAATAACTCACGGTTATTGGCAGCAATGAAAGGCGACCAATCATCGCCGGGCGTGTTGATAGTATTACCGGCATTTTTGGCAGGAAGCCAGTTTTTATGCACTGCATCATAATCGGAATACCAAATATCTGCCGAACCATAACCGCCGGGTCTATCTGAGGCAAAATATAGCCGCATACCATCAGGGCTAATTGATGGCTGTCCGTCCCACCACCCCGAATTAATGTTTACTCCAAGATTGCGTGGAATTCCCCATTCCCCATTTTCATTAAGTTCCACAACATAAATATCGCAGAAACCGGATTTCATAATGATACCTTTGGGTGCAGGCAGAACGTCGGGTCGGTCACACCCCGTAAAGTACATTGTTCTGCGGTTTGCGGCAATAGAAGGTACACCCTCATTTCGTGAAGTATTCAGCCCGTTGTTGGCTATCCGCAATACCGTATCCATATTTATTGGTCTTGTAAATACTGTGTCTAAGCGGTTTTGTTTTGTACTGTACCAAAAATCATGCGACCAAGTACTATCACTTAGCTTCTTCTTACTTCCAATTCTGCTTGATACAAAATATAATGTCTTACCATCTGGGCTAATGGTCGGTGCATAATCAAGACTATCGCTATTAAGCGGTGCACCCGGATTGATAATGCGAACACTTTTGCCCGTGAAAACATCTTGCGCGGAAAGCACACTGCAAGCAAACAGCGCCATAAGAGCGAAGCACGGAAGGATGCGGATATGAAACGGGAATGTCATGGTATCAAAAAAATATGAAACATTACTCACCATTGGAGACGGAAGAGCGAGAAAAAAGTTTAGAAAAACCGTGTCGCTATTCTATTCCACAACTATAAGGTGCTTCGGCGTGGCGCTTGTCAAGACCTCACAGCCCGATTCGGTCAGCCACACATCGTCTTCGATGCGGACACCACAGCGCTCTGCCAAATAGACACCCGGCTCAATCGTAATGACCGCCCCCACTGGTGCGATGTCGTCCGGGAAACGGTACGAAACGCTAGGTTTTTCATGCACCTCGCGTCCCAAGCCGTGTCCAAGCCCATGCGCAAAGTCTTCGGCGTAACCCGCTTCTTTGATGATGTCCCGGGCAACTGCATCCAGCTCTGCCACCTTCATCCCGCCTTTTGCCACCTCGATTGCTGCTTCGTTTGCACGCAGTACCAACTCAAAAATAGCGCGGTCAAAAAGGTTTGGCTCGCCGACGGCAAAGGTGCGAGTAATGTCGCTGTAAAAACCTTGTGCGCGGCAGCCAAAATCAAGCGTGACGAGTTCGCCGTGCTGAATGACCTTATTCGAGGCGCGTCCGTGCGGGAGAGCACCGCGCACGCCGCTTGCCACAATCGTTTCAAAGCCCTCACCTTCCGAACCTAGTTTTTTAGAGACGTAGGCGACTTCGGCAGCAACGTCGTTTTCAGTCATCCCGGCTTTGGTGGAGCGGAGTACGTGGTCATAGACTTTTGCGGCAATTTCGGCTGCTTCGCGTATTGCACCCGCTTCTTCACGGGTTTTGACCATGATGACGGCTTCGACCATCCCCACAAGCGGCTGCCACTCGCGCCCTTCCACAATTTTCTTCATCACTTCTGCCGACGCTACTGACGTATGCGAAGCCTCAAAGCCTATACTCTGTGCGCCTTCCAGCAGTTGCTTCTCGTGAACGTATTTCCACCATTCCCGTTCGATGTGAATAGTCAAATTTGGTAACGCAACTACTTCTTGACGTGCCTGTTCGGTGTATCGTCCATCGGTGAGAAAATGCACCGATGAACGTGTCAACACAAGCAGTGCACTTGAACCTGTAAAGCCTGTCAAATACGCCACGTGCGGAACGTGCGTGATGATGAGCGCTTCGATTTTTCGCCGTTCAAATTCGCTGCGGAGCGTGCTTATGCGGTGTTCGTGAATGGTGGTCATGGTCTCAATAACTCTCCTCTTCCGACGGAAACGTCGAAGTCCGCACATCGTTGATGTATTGCCCGACCGCTTCCAGCATTCGTTCACGCATCACGTCGTAGCGCCGTACAAAGCGCGGTTGAAAGTCGTTGGTGATGCCGAGCATATCGGTATAAACAAGTATCTGTCCGTCGCAGTGAACGCCCGCACCGATGCCAATGGTTGGTATTGTGAGCGCTTCGGTGATTTGCCGTGCGAGTTCGGATGGAATTTTTTCCAGAACAATAGCAAAGCAACCTGCCCGCTCCAAGTCTTTCGCATCACGCAGAATCTGGTCAGCTTCTTTCTTTTCCGTGCCGCGCGTCCTGTACGAACCAAATTGATGAATACTCTGCGGTGTAAGCCCCAAGTGCCCCATCACGGGAATACCCGCTTCGCTGATATGTGCTACAATTTCCAATACGCGGTGTCCACCTTCCAGCTTCACAGCGCTTGCACCTGCTTCTTTCATCAATCTTCCCGCATTGCGGAATGCCTCTTCGGGTGAGATCTGGTAGGACATGAACGGCATATCTGCCACGACCATTGAGCGCATCACACCGCGCAAAACTGCTTTGGTATGATAAATGATTTCGTCCAACGTCACGGGAATCGTGGTCTCGTGCCCTTGCACGACGTTGGCAACCGAATCGCCGACGAGCAGCAAATCAATGCCCGCTTCATCGAAAATTTGTGCCATTGTTGCATCGTAAGCCGTCAGACACGAAAAACGCTCGCCGCGCTTTTTGCGTTCCAGCAATGTTTGCCGTGTAACGCGCTTGGTACGGCGCACGGCGGGTGCTCCGTAAATAGGAGTATCGGATTCAGGCTTTTGCTGTTGCAAGGAGGCTTTCGTGCCGAATTGTTTTGTGGGATCGTTCATAAATGCTCTAAAATCTTGTGGTAGAATCTCGTGGTAAGAGGTAGTGTGAGATGTATTTCACGAACGATGCAGCCCACGACAAGAATGGGCTGCACCGTATCGTTTTTCTGTACGATTATTTCTTTGGTTTCATTGCATGGAACATTTGTTTAAGCGGCTTACGGTCGAATCCACTCACAAAGAGATTGAATTCGCCGCCCGCCAAGCGCTCGCCACCGTCAATGGTGACGCATTCGCCAGTAATATAACCTGCCATATCGGACATGAGAAATACTGCCAAATTTGCCAATTCCTCGTGCTTGCCCACACGCCCCAGTGCTACGCGCTTGATGTACATTTCCTGAAGCTCTTTGGTTGGCATGAGGCGTGACCATGCACCTTCGGTGGGGAAGGGTCCGGGCGCAATCGAATTGACGCGAATGCCGTAGGTTCCCCATTCGTAGGCGAGAGTGGTGGTGAGTGCATACACGCCTGCCTTTGCGCACGCTGAGGGCAGCACAAAAGCTGAACCCGTCTCGGTATAGGTCGTTACGATGCTCAAGATAGAGCCTTGGCGCTCGTTGTTGATAAGATAATTGCCAAAATGCTGTGTGCAATTAAACGTGCCGTGTAGAACAATATCTACCACCGATTTGAAGCCGTTGGGAGAAATATCTTCCGATGGTGAAAGGAAATTACCCGCAGCATTATTGACCAAGCCCTCCAGCGAGCCAAATTCTTCCACAAGGCGCTTCATCATTACCCCGACAGCATCAAAATCGCGGACATCCACAGGGTGCGTGAGCACTTTTATATGGGGCTGCTTTACCGCTTCAATTTCTTTTGCTGCCTCGCGGAGCTTGTCCTCCGTGCGCCCACAAATAGCTACGTTTGCGCCGTGCGCCGCGAAATGTTTTGCCATCGAAAGCCCCAAGCCGCTTCCGCCACCGGTGACTAAAATACTTTTACCATTGAGTGTGTCGGGTGTAAACATGATGATTCCTCAAGAAGTGAGATAAAAAAGAGTTGTGAGTTCGGTATAAAAACAAGAGTTCATGCCGCATCCTCTAAAAGACGGTCTTTGAAGCGCTGATACAAATACGATACCAAAAGCAGCACCACGCCCAGACCAATAAACGAGCCAATGCGATACGGTGTAGTGAGAAACGATAAATCGTAGAGAAATATCTTCAGCACCGACACGCCTGCCAAACCAAGTGCGACGAGGCGTAATGCCCTCAGACGGCGCACAAACCCGCCAATCATCATCGCTGCCGCATACAGCAGCCAGGCGCTAGAAATAGCGAGCTGTTGCGCATATTGGAGCGCTATTATCTTTTCGCCAATGGTTGCGTTCTCCTGTACTGCCGCCGGGAGTGCATAGAGTAGCATGACTTGGCTATGGAAGTAGTCGGATGCTTCGCCCGTCAGCACGGTAAAAAGCAGCATGAGCGCAGTTCCGCCAACAACGGGACGAATGGAAGAAGCGAAGATTGCGGGAAGTGTTGAATTTGTTGTGTCAAAAATTTTCCATAGCGCCAACGTTGCGCCCAATGCCATAAGCAGTGCCACTACGCGGTGATTGAGCACAAGTGCCCACTCAATAGCAGGCTCATAGACGAAGCCGCGTAGTATCAGCATTCCAAAGGTTAGTACGCCAATTAGGAGCGCCATCCACGTTACTTCTTTCCATAATAACTTGCGTCCCAGCCATGCCAGCATGACAACGAATACCGTAAAGGCAATTCCCATAATCTGGAACTGACGGTACTCGCCGTGTACAATAGGATGCAAGGCGGAATACGACTGCTCCAAAAGAAAAATGTGGCTGAATTTGTAGATAATGGCGTTTGCGCCCACGATGACCCACGCAAAATGGAATACATTCACAAGGCGGAGTTTCCCGACGCGCTCATCCTGCTTGGCGAGGCGAGGAAAGAGCGCTCCAACGGCAATAAACGCCATCATGCCCACCGTGTACATCATAAGCGGCAAATCAACAAGTGACAGGAGCGTAGGCTCTTTCTGTGATTGCAGAAGTGCTTGAAAAGGGCTTATCATGTTGTGCAGCGTTTGCCAAAAGAGTAGAAAGAAAAAGACCACCAAGGACAATGCCGCTCCTGAAAGGCTCACAAACGTATAGCGCCAGCGTACTCCCGCCCAAAAGAGAAAGGCAAACTCAACCGACCACGCAATAATCGTCCACTCTTTATCAAGTTGCTGCGATGTGGCGACAATCATTTGGATAATCGCCGTCATGGTGTAGCGCATAAACGCAAAGCGGTGTTCCGGCTGCTGCACGCGAACAAGCTGCGAGGCAAGGAAGTAAGCGGTTCCGTAGAACAGACTAAAAACAGGCATCCAGCGCGGGTGCGCATCGTAGATGATAGTGAAAAATGCGGCGTACGAAACGCTTGAATTGAGAAAAGAATCTATGCGTCGCCATGGGGCATCCAATGTGGAACGCCCGCTTGCTGCGCGGTACAAGTCCACCGTAAAGAACATTATCCAGAAAAGCAGCGCAAAGCCAAGCGTCATCCAGAAGTGCTCCAGCGTGGTATAAGCATTTGCATACCAAATCCCACATACGCCGTAGGTGGCGATAAAGCTGAGTGGCTTGAGCACAAACCAATCATCACGCCTGAGTACCAATGCCAACATTCCCAGCGACAAAATCGTGAGATAACTCATTAAGCCAAATGGGTTTGGCTGTTCGCTGTGAATCAGAAGTGGCGTGAGATAGCCGCCAAACCAGGCTAAAAGCGCGATGGAAAGAGCATTATACCGCAGAGCCAGCACAAAACCTATCACCGTAACGCCTATCATGCCTGCAAATGCCTGCATAACAGGCAAGAGATGATAGAAATTATAGGCAGCATAGACCGATAGATACAGCGTTCCAATGCCTGCGCCTGTCAGCCCTTGTGCGAAAATGGGAAGTTTTTTGCGCTGCATCTGCTCGGCTCCGCCAATAAAGGCTGCGCCCAAGAGCACACCAATCAAAATACGCAACGGCTCGCTAATGATGTCGTTATCAAACGCATATTTCAGAAAGAAGCCAATGCCAATCACAATCGCCGCCGCACCAATTCGATTGAACAAACGTCCGCCGATAAGCGATTCCCATTCGGTGTTCGTGCGTGACGGCTTGACGGGATGTGGCTTTACAGGAGGCTGGGGCGCTTCGGTGCTTTGTTGCGATTTGCTTTCGTTAGCGGTTTCTTTCGGTGCAGGTGCGGGAGGAACAGGTGTTGGCGACGGTGCTGCGAGAGCGGTGTCTTGTGAAGCGTCGAAAGAACTTGCTTCCGATGCTGTTTCTTGCTTGAGTGTTTCGAGGTCAATGAGCGTTGCAAGCTGATGTGGTGCAATGCGATGAGGTGTGCCCGATGGGTTTGCCATAGCAGGTACTTGCCCGACACCCAAGCCGCTTTGCAGAGAAGATTGTTCTACATTGCGCTCCAGAGCACTTAAACGTTTCCGCAAATCCCAGACTTCACGTTCCAAAAAACGTGTTTTGCGCATCGTCGTGAAAAGCATGATGAGCGGCAAGAAAAAGACCGCCAAACCGAGCAGTATGTAAAAAACATCTTCCATAGCCGTTCTTTCTTTGGGTAGTAAAAGCTGTTGTCCTCAAAAAAAAACACTCCGAAAAGCGCGAAGATTAGCGACCACGCCGCTCTTGGGGAGTCTGCGGAATAGGACGTTCAATCGTTAGCACCAAAGCCCGCCTCAGAATACGTTCTTGCGGGGTTTCGGGTGCAATAAGCTCGGTCGTGGGTTCGATTTGAATTGCTTGCGTGAGCATCATCGGTGCTTGGCGCTTGAGTTCATCGGCGAGGAGTCGTGCATAGCGCTCGGACTGAGCACTCATAGTTTTATCACCAAAACTATACGGTGCAATACTCAAATTTGTGCTGGAAGCAGATGCTCCTGTCAGTGCTGACGCTATCTCGCGCAAAAGCGTTTGCTGTTCAGGCATTAGCGTTGGGGTTTCATTACCTTGTGGTATAAGAAATCGATAACGGTCAATAATTTTATCCAGCACCTTTTGTGCACGTTTTTGTTCTAATGGCAGCCGATAAACGGTCAGAATAAGGTCGCGTTTGCCAGTCCGCCCCAGCGAGTCTGTGCCGGAGACGCGAGCTTGCAATTCATCCGGCAGTGCCAGCCACGAACTTGGTTCTATGGGAATCGTTGTCGAAAAAGGCAGTGTTATTCCTGCGGTGCGGAAAATCGTGTCTCGCTCACCGGAGCGTCCTTCAGCCGTCAACGAAAAACTCCACGACCGTAGCAGTATGCGAGGGCGCATATCAAGAGCAAGATCAAGTTTGCGCGGCTTGGCAATCATGTTCACACCTGCAATGCGCACAGAAGCGGTAATGCGTGGGTCGTTGCTTGACATTTCCACACATCGCACGGCATCTTCACCAGCAAACATCGTTATTCGCCGCCGAACAGCATTGGCATCGGACGCGCCGGGCTTTGCCAGAATACGCCTGCCATCAATGTTCCAGACGCTTTGCAGATATGAGCGTACCGCGTCCACACGCTGCCGTGCAAGGTCGCTATTGCTGCCTTCGATGGTATTAAGTGTGAGCGTGGCATCATTAAACTCCGCCATACGTTTGCCGACAATGTTCAGTGTTTCGGTGTAAATGATAAGTGGGTCAGGGCGAAGATTTTGGGGTGAGAAGGTGCTAATCTCATCGTTGGTGTATTGCTTCAGGTCACGGGGAATCGTCCCTGAATTTGCCTCAAAAACGAGGCATGGTACGAGCGGGATGACATCAGTCATGGAAAATTCTTCTGCCGTGATGAACGCTGTTTGCGTTGCAATTTTGTATTCGACCGAGGATGTGAGTTGCGAAATCGGTACGAGACGCGCCACGTACAAATCAAGCCCTCCGCGTGAACCGATGCGGTTCGAGGCGAACACGCCGACATTGCCGGGGAGCATCGCAAAGTCAGAGTCGTCGTATTCGCTGTTCAGTTCCACCAATGGCACGGGCGGCTGCCATCTGCCTTCGGAGCGCACGGTCAGAAAAATTTCAAAACCGCCTTTGCCACCGAAACCGTTGGAAGCAAAATACAGTGAATCCTCCGACGCAAAACACGGTGTAATCTCGTCTTCCGATGAGTTGAGCACATCGCTCATATTCACGGGCGGTTGCCACGTACCGCTTTCGTCGCGGTTTGCTGTCCAGAGGTCAATTCCCCCACGCCCACCCGAACGGTTCGATGCGAAAACAACACTTTTTCCCGAAGGCGATAGTGCCGGATGAGCATTGAAACCATCGGTATTCAGGGCATCCACGGGGTCGGGCTTAACAAAAATGGCGCTGTTTTGAGCAGCTTGGAAAATGTTGAGAAAGGGACGACGTTGCGTCATGCGAAATGTTGAAAGCAGCGCACTTCCGTCTTTGGCAAAAGTGATATATGCCTGATTGTTGCGAGGTTGGTTGAGTGAGGTGGTGATGCGCTCCGCAAGGGCAAAGCGTGGACGAGATTCGCCCGTAGTGGCATCGCGTCGTGCATCGTAGCGACTGGTATAGATCTCCGCATAACCACTTTGGGCGGAAGTGAAATAGAGTAGTTTTTCCAGAAAGGAGTATGCTGGGGCAAAGTCGTCGGCGGTGGTATTGAGCGCAGCCAGATTCTGAGGTTCTTCCCATTTACGGCGTTCCTGAGCGCTGAGTTCTTGTACGGAAAATATTCCGCACAAGAACTGCACAGCGAATAGTGCCGCACAACATACCGTACCATAGACAAAATCAAGGCGCATAGCCGTTTGGGATACGTCTCATGTGGTAAAGCGGGAATTACGCGGAAACTGGTTCTTCGGCAGGTATCTCTAAGACACCTTCCCACCGCGCCATGACTGCCGAGGCAAGGCAATTACCAATCAAATTGACGGTCGTCCGCGCCATATCCATGAACGCATCTACGCCGAGAATAATGGCAATACCTTCGAGTGGTAAACCAAACTGCACGAGTGTTCCCGACAAAATGACGAGGGAAGCCCGCGCAACGGCTGCCACGCCTTTACTGGTAATCATGAGCGAGAGCATCATCGTCATTTGCGTTCCGAAGGACAGTTCTACGCCTGCGGCTTGCGCCACAAAGATAGAGGCAACGGCGAGATAGAGCGTCGAGCCATCAAGATTAAACGAATAACCCGTAGGGAGTACAAACGAGACAATACGCTGCGGAACACCAAATTTTTCCATGTTCTGCATCGCAAGCGGCAATGCCGCTTCGCTGGAAGAAGTGGTGAAGGCGATAACTGCCGGTTCTTTTATCGCACGGATAAAGCGCAGAAGTGGGATGCGAGCCACAAGCGCAATAGGAATCAGGACACCCAGAATAAATACGGCAAGCGCACCATAGAGCGTCAGAACGAGCTTGCCAAGATTCCAGAGTACGCCGAGTCCGCTTTGCCCGACAACATAACCAATCGCTGCGCCAATGCCGATGGGTGCATAATTCATGATGATACCGGTGAACTTGAACATCGTTTGGGATAAGCCTTCGCAGAAGTTCAGAACCGTTTCTTTTGCTGGACCGGGCTTTACTTGTGTGAGCGCAATGGCAAAAATGACGGCGAAAAAGACGACTTGAAGCACCTCGTTATGCGCAGCTGCCTCGAAGAAACTCTGCGGAATCATATGTTCCAGCACACCGCTGAAGGTTACTTGCGAGGATTTGGAGGCGAATTCTTTGGCTTCGTTCACCGAACCCGTGAGTGCAATTCCGACCCCGGGCTGCACCAGATGTGCGGCTCCAAGCCCAACGAATAGTGCAATCGTTGTGGCAAGCTCAAAATAGAGAAACGAGCGCCATGCCAAGCGCCCTATGCGCCGTACGTCGTCGCCATGTCCGGCAATTCCAACCACCAGTGTTCCGAAAATCATCGGCGCGACGATGGATTTAATCATGCGTAGAAAAATTGTCGAGAGGATTTTCAGATTGGACGCTGCTTCCGGGAAGTTTGCACCAAAAGCAATTCCGGCAATGAGTGCAACGAAAATCCATTGTACCAGTGAAATACGGCGAATAAAACTCCACATAGAAAAAGTCCTGAACAAGAACAGTGTGGGAAAGGAAAGAGAGTTGATGCGCTTCGCGGATATGCTTGCAGGGCGCATTATATTGAGGGCGAAAGATACGGCATTTTCGGCGTTTTTTGCAAATTATTCTTCACTCTTCGTGAAATTCCTGTGCGAAATTCCTGTACATAATTCCGCCGTAATTTCCGTATTTTGAGAGCATGAAAACAGATATTCTAAATTCTACCAACATTTTTGCCATCAATTCCGATGAATATTGCCGTACTGATGGGCGGGATTTCCGCCGAGCGAAACGTTTCTTTTGCCAGTGGAAAAGCTGTCGCCGAAGCCTTACAATCACGTGGACATCGCGTCATTGCTCTTGACCCCGCGCTGGGTGCAAATGGCGTAATTGACCTTGCTACCTTCCAAGCCGATGCCGGACGCGAGCCGACAGCACAAGAGCTTGCAGCATTTTCGCCAAAAAGTTTGCTGGACTGTGCCCATTCACCACACCTGAAGGATGTGGATATTGTCTTTCTGGCGCTGCATGGCAAATATGGCGAAGACGGTTATATTCAGGCGTTGCTGGATATGCAGGGGATTCGGTACACCGGAAGCACAATGCTTTCCAGCACACTTGCCATGAGCAAACTCATGTCCAAGCGCATTTTTCAAAGTGCCGGCATACCAACACCGCTATTTCTAGCGCTTTCCAGCAAAAATATTCTTGAGAACGGTGCCGATTACGACCTTGTGGATGAACTCCGTGCCGAACTTGGTGACGGGCTTGTCATCAAGCCCGATAGCGAGGGTTCGACTGTCGGGATAACGATTGTACCGAACGGCAATGTTGATGAAATCAAGCGCGGCATCGAATTGGCGGCAACGCTGGGCGATATTATTCTTGTTGAGCAGTTCATAGAAGGACGGGAACTGACTGTGGCAGTGTTGGGTGATGAAGCATTGCCGATTATCGAAATCCGCACCGATACAGGCTTCTACGACTATGCTCACAAATACACCAAAGGTCGCACCGAGTATATTTGCCCCGCAGACGTTCCGCCAGATGTGGAGGATTTTGTCTCGCAGCTCGCCCTCTCTGCCCACGAAGCGCTCGGTTGCAGGGCGTACAGCCGTGTGGATTTTCGCTTGAATGATGAATTTCAGGCATTGTGCCTTGAAGTCAATACGCTGCCGGGCATGACGGGAACAAGCCTCGTGCCGAAGTCTGCCGCTGCCGCCGGAATTGAATTTGGCGAATTGTGCGAAAAAATTATTGCGCTGTCGTGAAGCGGAAGTACGCTGCCGTCGTGAGGATGCCGCTCGCTATTCTCTTGTTCTGTTTTGCTATGCTTTCGTTTGTGCAGATTGCGGCACAAGATTTTCAGCGACTTGCTGCTCATGCTGAAGCACCGCAAAGCGCCATTACTGCTATTCTGCAAGACAAGCGAGGCTTTCTCTGGTTTGCTGACGAAAATGGTCTCCACCGTTACGACGGGCGGAACTTTGTTGCGTACCGCATCAATGCTGAAAAAAGCAGCCTTGAGAATGCCGTGAGTGCTTTGGCGGAAGATTCAAGCGGCACACTCTGGCTGGCGCTTGGCGAGAAATTATGCCGCTTTGACCGCCGGAGCGAACGGATTATTCTTCATTCATCTGATACATCGGGCACAGCAGCAAAAGAATCCATCACGGCAATCATTGCCGATAAGCAAGGTGGATTATGGCTTGCACGCGAGTCTGCACTGGAATATCATTCCGTTCGCTCTTCCCGTGCCGTTCAAACATTTGCTCATCCCCAAAGCCGCATCAATACGCTTGCTCTTAGCGCAAACGGTACGCTCTGGATTGGCACAGCACAAGGATTAGAGCAATTCAACAAAGCCACAGGCAGCTTTGTGTCTATATCCCTCAGAAGCGCTACAAAACCTAGCACCAAGACCACAGACGATGATGATTCAACGCCCGACGTTTCCGTGCTTTCGATTGGCACGGATGGTACGTTTGTCGAAACAATGTTGGTCGGTAGTGCTTCCGGCAAGCTCTGGCGCGTTACGCAGGGGAAAAATGCGATAGAAGTTTTGAGTGGCGAGCATCGTGTTCTGGCGGCAACGCGCGAGTCCGGCGGGCAAACGTGGTGCGCTACTGCAGGTGGCGGTTTGTTCGCTGCGAGTGCTGATTCTCTGCCAATGCGTCCTTTTCTTCATCACTTCGGCGGCGGGCGCTTTTTTACTTGCATTTTCGAGGATAAGCAAGGCATAATTTGGCTTGGTGCAACGGACGGTTCTATTTACAAACTTGACCGCGCCCTTCGCAAGTTCGCACCCTTCAAGCCTTCTATTGCGGCGCTGCCGGACGGAAAGAGTTTTCTGACACTTTGCATATATGAGGATTCCGAACGCGCGGTCTGGCTCGGCACTGAGAGTGGTCTTCTTCGCTACACTCCGCACAATGGTGCGTGGCAGATTTTTCGTCACGACAAAAATGATAAAAATAGCCTTTCCAGCGACAATATCTCGTGTCTCTTTGAAGACAGTGAGGGAACTCTGTGGATAGGCACGACGGCGGGCGGACTAAACACATTTGACCGTAAAACGCGGCGCTTCCGCGCTTTTCGTCATCATTCCAAGGATTCGACCACGCTTGGAAGCGACAATATCTCGTGCATCTATGAGGACGGGCGTAAACGCTTGTGGATAGGAACATGGATAAACGGACTCAATCTCTTTGACCGCAGTACACAAACGTTTACGCAATATCGCTCGAACCCGCAGAAAATCTCAACCTTGAGCAGCAATAGCATTAGTTGTATCGCCGAAGACCGCGCACTGGCGGACGGCACACTATGGATAGGAACATACGAAGATGGATTGAATGCTTTTCACCCGACCATTCAGGCATTCACGCGGCACTTGCACGACCCCGCGAATGTTCGTTCGCTCAGTAGTAATGCGGTCTCCAGCATTGCCGAGCTTTCCGACGGGACACTCTGGATTACCACCGATGCGGGCTTGGATAAATTCGACCGCCGTAGTCAAGTTTTCACGCGCTATGGCGTACAGCAGGGGTTGCCGAATGAGGTTTTATCGGCTGTGGTGGGCGACAAGCGTGGAAATTTGTGGATAATGAGCGCGGGAGCGATTACCAAATTTACACCAAATACTGCCAAAGCACATACCTACGACGCAAGCGACGGCTTGGGGAAAATCGCCATGAAGAACGACGCAGAACCGGAGCAATTCAGTTCGCGGGCATATTTCACGGCACGCGACGGAGCAATTTATTTCGGTACGGCATCAGGTTTTGTGCGATTTCATCCTGACTCTGTGCGTGATAACTCCTACATCCCGCCTGTGGTGATAACGGTGCTGAAAAAATTCAATGCCGTTGCCACGCTGCCTGTTGCTATTGCGGAGGCAGATACCATCGAACTTTCGTACACGGATAATTTTATTTCCTTTGAATTTGCGGCACTCAATTTTTCGGCATCCGAAAAAAATCGCTATAAATACAAACTGGACAACTTCGACAACGCATGGATTGATGCAGGCTTCAAGAACGAAGCAGTTTATACTAATCTGGACGGCGGAGAATACACTTTCCGCGTCATTGCTTCCAACAACGACGGGCTTTGGAATGAGCACGGGCGCTCTCTGACGGTGATTGTCCGCCCACCGTTTTGGCGGACGCGCTGGTTTTATGCCCTCGCTGCACTCTTTGTGATAAGCAGCACGTGGGGCGGCTTTCGCTGGCGTGTGCGGCGGCTCAGAGCGCGAACCGAAGAACTGAAGCGGCTTGTGGAGGAGCGCACAGCGCAATTAACAGCCTCGCTCCAAGACGTAGCCACCGAAAAACAGCGCACCGAAAATCACGCCCGCGAGGTTGAGCGCTTGAACGAGGTGCTGAACGCCCACAATGCGGAACTTGCCGCACAGACACGCACCGCGCAGCTTGAAATGCTTCGCTACCAACTCAATCCGCATTTTCTTTTCAATGCGCTTATTTCCATTGCCGACCTTGTGCAGGAGGACGCAAAGCAGGCGGTTCGTGCGCTCCGAACGCTCATGGCGTATCTGCGCTATGCCCTGCAGCCCGCAGGACTGCCCACCGTGCCGCTTTCGGAGGAAGTGAAAGCAGTGCAAAGTTATCTGGAAATTGAAAAAGTGCGCTTTGAAGAACGTTTACAAATGAGTATTGATACTACGCCCGAAGCCGATGCGTACTACGTTCCGGGTTTTATGCTTCAGCCACTTGTGGAAAACGCCGTCAAGTACGGTATGCGTACAAGCCTGATGCCGCTTGCGATTGCGATTACGGCAGGGGTAAACGCAGAAGGCGCACTGCACCTTGAGGTAAGCAACACCGGTTCACTCATAATCCCCGAGCACACCACCAAGCCCGAAGGCACGGGCACGGGACTACGCAATATCCGCGAGCGTCTTCAGGTCTTGTTTCCGGGGCGGCATGAAATTTCCCTTTTAGAAGAAAACGGAAAAGTGTATGTTCGTATTGTTCTCCGTCCGACGTAATCACTTCTTGTGAAAATGCCATCGGTCAACGAAATTATCATTTGTCCTCACTTGTACCGTGAATTGAAGGGTCAATCGCAATGCAGATATTATGCCGTTGTGCCGCTCTCTATCTTGTTGTTTTCTCATTCGGGCTATCCGCGCTTCATGCGCAAACCACGTTTTACAGCCGCCAAAACGGCAACTGGAGCGCCCTTACGTCGTGGTCAACCGTTTCCCATTCGGGCGCTGCTGCGGCTTCTCTGCCAACGGCTGCCGATATTGTGTTTATTGGAGCCGGGCACACGCTGACGCTGAACCAGAGCGCTACGGTCGGTATGCTGAATGTTACCCTCGGCACATTGCAATACGACAACGTTGCAGCACGAGACCTGACTGTGAGCGGGGACTTGCGTATTGATGCGGGTGGGACGTTCACAGTGAATCAAGTAGGCGCAGGATTGCCCAATAATTTACTTTTGCAAGGCAATGTCGTCTGCAATGGCACGTGGACAATGCGTCCAAACCTTGCCTCCGACAATTTCCGGGCAACGGTTGTTTTTCTTACGCCTGCATTGCAAACTATCACAGGAACACCGCTCCAAATCTCACTCTACCGTGTCTTGCTCAATAAAGCCTCCCGTACAGGTGTGGTAGATTGTGCCGTGAGCCTCAGCATGGGCGACAATGCGGCAACGCTTGAAAATATCGATTATTCCACACCAACCTTTGGCGTAAACGGCGGCACGTGGCGACAAAGCGCAGGAACAATCAGTTTTGGTACGGCGGGGCAGCGAATTGAAGTGGCGGGAGCGTTGCACATCGTGGGTACGGCAACGATGCTCTTTGGGCAGACTGGTGCCGGAGCGACCCTCACCGTGGACGGCGGTGAACTCCTCTTCAATACAAGTGGTGCAGACAGTCGCATCGGGCTAACGGCAGGTAATTCCCTTCTGTACACCGGGAGCGTTGACCGAAGCACAATCATCCTTCAACAAGGAACGGTACTTGTGTCGGGGCGCTTTGCACGGAATAATGCGGGTAATATCGTGTCGTATCAGCAATCGGGCGGAACGCTGATAGTGGGCGCTGCGGGCAGTCCCAATATCGCATCACGAGGTGTGTTTGAGGTAGTGAACGCTGCGTCGGCGTTTTCCATGTCCGGTGGCACCATCATTCTACGCAATGCAAATGCCTCTGCCTCAATGACGCGCCCCGCCGATTTTTTTCTTGGGCTTGGTGCAAATGTGGGCATTTCCGGCGGAACAATCCAATTCGCCGATGCAAGCAGCTTTGCGAATCAGCGTTTCGATTGGAATACGCCGACTTCGCTTCTGTGGTCGAATGTCGTGATTGGAAGCCCTTCGGCGCGTTTGTTCCCTTTTGATGCCTTGCAGAACCTCCGCCTGAGCGGAAACCTCACGGCAAACGGAACCTTCGACGGCACACAAACCCGTGCAGGGGCAGCCGTTAATTCTACTTTGACACTGCAAGGCGCTAACGCTGCCAACCAGACACTATCAGGCTCCGGGGCAATTATCGCACAGAACCTCACCCTGAACCGCCAAGGCGCAGGAAGTGGCGTAGCACTTGCCTCGCTGACAATCACCGTGCGCGGTGTGCTGGACTTGCAGGAGGCAACAAACGCGGCTCCCCAAACGCTGGAACTTGGCGCAAATGCTGACCTCACGCTCACAAATACCGCCGTAAGCGCTGTTGCTGATGCCGACGAAACGCGCTCGGTGCGCACAAGCGCAAGCGGCGGACGGCTGATTCGTGCGCTCGCGGGCGCAGGCGACTATCTTTTTCCTGTTAGCTCATCAGGAAGCAGTCTGAATACGGCGTTTACTTATACGCCGCTCACGGTGCGGGCTTCAGGTGCTTCCGGTCAGTTCGGTGTGCGTGTGTCTGCCGGCTCAAGCACGACGCAAACAGGTGCTCACCGACAAACACCGCTCACGGCAAGCAGTTATGCACGGCGTGTCTGGTCGTGCGTGAGCGCGGGCGCAGGTGGCACGGCGCAAATTATCCCTTCGCTCGCGAGCAGTTTTTCCGATTTTGCTGGAAGCCTTGCCGTTCTGAGGCTTGCACGGTATCGCCCCGATGAAAACACAAGTGGCAGTGCATGGCTCTACTCAGACACCGCAACGGCACAAGCTGCAAGCGAGTGGAGTGGCGATTGGGTGCTGATGGAGGGACCGAACCGCCTGTTCTTTAGTCGGGCGAGCGGTGTGTGGACGGATGCAGGCACATGGTCGTTTGCGTCGCACACGGGCGCTGCCGTTCCTGTCGGTATCTTTCCGTCGCGCTTGACCGATTCGGTCGTTGTGGGCGGCGGAGTGAGCGGAAACGGAAACCATGTTGTTACGCTGGCGGCTTCGGCAGTAGCAGGAGCGCTTACGCTTGGCACGGGAATTGCAAACACAGGAACACTGGAAGTTCAGCAAGAAGCCTCGCTTGGCGGACGGTTATTTTGGCTTAATGACCGCTCTACGCTGAGAATCGGCGCAAAGAGCGGCATCGAAGCGCTGCCCTTGCAAGAAGGCTCGGTGCGCTCTACGCAGGAACGGCGTTTTTCCCAAAATGCTGTGTATGAGTACGTCGGCACAAGCGAGCAAAACTTTGGTTCGGCGTTGCCCGCAAGCGTGTATGCGCTGACGGTGAACAAGCCCGTCGGTGCATCGCTCACGGCAACGCGGAATTGCGGCATTTGGCAGAATCTCACGCTCCGAAGCGGTACGCTGGACGCGCAGGGCTTTACGCTGTGGAACACAACATCAGCCAATACATCCGCAACGACGTTCACGCTGGATTCAGCGGCGACGCTGCGCATCGGTGGAAGTAATGGCTTTGCCGATGCCACAAGCGGCACGGTGCGTGGCTTTGGCGCGTACACGCTGCATGAGCGCAGCGTGGTGGAATTTTACGGTACAAACCAAGCCATTGAGCCAATTCCAACGGGTAGTTTCTACGGTAATATAAGTATCCGCAGCGTAGGCATAAAGACCGTCTGGAATCCACTTATTGTGCGAGGCAATATACGGATAGATGATAATGCAACCTTCGTCAATAACAGTCGTGGAGCGGGTTTGCAGATATTCGGTTCGTTTTTTAACAGCAATGCTTCCTCACGGAATAACGGCGTGATGGATGTAGGTCGGTAAATTTTTGTAGATTGCGCTTTGACATCGGGCAGGATTCTCGCCGTGCCATCGTTCAATTCAACTCTTTTATCTTTTTTGGAGGGCTTCAATTATGCAACTCTATCGTACTATCCGCTCCCGCTCTTGTGCGGTTACAATTTTGTTCGCAGCCGTGCTTTTTTGTATCGGTAACCCCGTCATTCAGGCACAAACGCAGGAAGTGCCTTCTGCTGCAACGCCGTCGTTCCTGCGGTATGGGCTTTTTGGCGGGGTATCTATCAGTAATCATGCGGCAAACTTTAGTGAATTTACAGGTTTCTCGAACTACGTGGGAAATTCCTTTGGCAATGCTAATGGTATTATTTCTTACTCCATCGGTGGTTTGATAGAAGTACCTGTCGTTGAACGTTTTGGCGTGGCACTGCGAGCAGGGTTTGCCAACTTGGGCGATTTTACGTTAACTGTACCTGAAAATCTTTTGGCTCCAAGCGTTGAGGTTCTAGCTATCTCCAATATGCTGACGGTTAAGAGCCTCCAACTGCTTTCGGGAGAACCGTATCTGACGTACCATATTCTTGATGGTTTGACGTTTTATGTCGGAGCACGGTTTGGATACCTTATGAGTCAAGGGTTTCATTTTGAAGAACGTCTTGTTGATACCAGCAAATATATGTTTATAGATCAAGGGGGCACACGAAGCCCAACAAGAAATAATCAAAATGGCGATATTCCCCAATTTAACCCGCTCAACATAGCTCTTTCCGGCGGTGTAAGTATGGAAATACCGATAGATGCAAGCAAGCATTGGTTTCTGGCGGCTGAAGCCTTTTATATGCACGGACTAACGCAAGTAGCAAATGGCTTGGTACTGCGTCGCCCTGTGGCTACGTTCAACGGGCTTTCTGCAACCCGTACTGTGCCGCAAAATGAACTTGGCACAGTGCTGGATCCCGCGAGCGCATCGTGGCCACGGGAAACTTCCACCGGGTCGTGGCTTTTTAACAACATCCGCGCAGGGATTTCGCTGCGCTATGCGCCGTAGGAACACCAGTGCAGAACGAGTTGGTCTAAGCCTCGCACCCGATAATGACAGCAAAGGAGCGATCTTGATTGATAGCTGAATTTTTAGCGAAAGCGCAGGAAAACTTGTTTGATGCCGAGCAGGCGTTGGAAGAAGGTCGCTATAATGCAAGCGCGAACCGAGCGTATTACGCCGCCTTCCAAGCCGCAATAGCAGCACTGGCAGAGGAAAACATCGTCCATGAAAAAAATCCCCATTCTTGGGTACAAGCACAATTTTCTGAACGCCTTATCAAGGCACGGAAGTATTATCCGTCCAAATTAGCTTCGTATCTCTTGGATATGCAGAAGATAAGAGATAAAGCTGATTACAAGCCCGTCATGACAAATCAACAAAACGCAAAAAAGCAGCTTCACCAATGCAAAGAATTTCTTTCCTATATTCTTTCGAGGATACAACCATGAAACGTAAAGCCAAAGCACTCGCCATGAACCTCTTCGAGATAACCCAAAAGAAGTTTCCCGAAATCAGGTTTATTAACATTCAAGAGCACCCCGAACAAGCTGATAGATACTGGATTAACGTCGCCGGTGATATGGACGAAGAGCGTGAAATGCTCATGGATACATTTGTTGCCGACAATGCTATGAACATTCTTGTAGAAGAAGGATATTCCTTTGCTATTATGCTTGACAACACGCTTGAAACCGCGTGAGAGCATATACGCAATCGTCGTGAAATCCTGAGAATGTACATTTCCCCCGCATACAACGAAACTACTACGATTTTCTTCACGGGAAAAGTTTTTTGGTGCAGACTTTTTTGTTATTTTACTTTCCGCTCAATAATAATAATGGAGCAACGGTTGTAAAGGCAAGCAACACGTAAACAATATACTTTTCATTTCAACATTTTTTGAGGGCTGGATTTATGAAATCGCGCTCCATCGTTTCCTTGTATGCAGCTTGGATACTGGCGCTATTGGTGGCACTTCCGCTTCTGCCGCACAATACCGATACCACCGCTTTGGCTCAGACACCGCCTCCTCCTCCGGCAAAGGCAGATAGTACTTCGTCAGCACTTGGATTTGACCTTGATGCTATTATGGCTGATGCTGATAAGCCGTTGTATATCCGATATGGGCTTTTTGGGGGAGCACTCCTTAACCGCCATTTCGCTGACTTCGCACAGTTTGGCAATACCGATGCTACTCGTACCACCGCTACAAACTATGGATACAGTGAGAGGTGGTCGTACTCTTTTGGTGCTTTGTTTGAATATCCAATTATTGATCGTTTTGGAATGTCTTTACGAGCAAGTTTTTCTAATGTGGGCAGTAAAGATTCTGTTACAGAAAACTTGCTCCCTATGGATCAAGTTGGTCTGCCAATTAACCATAGCATTAATTTCACTAATATATCTCTTTTGTCTCTTGAGCCATATTTGACCTATCGCCCGCTTGATGCGCTAACTTTGTATGTAGGCGCTAGAATAGGCTTTTTTATTAATAAAGAGTATAAGTATGCAGAACAGCTTGTAGATTCTTCAAAGTACACTTTCGTTGAAGAAGGTACTGGTAAAAACCTTGGTGGTTCACGCAACCAAAAATCTGGCGATATACCTCAATTAAATCTATTTAACATTGGTTTGACGGGTGGTCTTAGCTATGAGATACCTCTTGATCCCGGAACGGGTAAATGGTTGCTTGCTATTGAGGGATTCTACACTTTTGGACTTACACAAATTGCGAACGATTTGCTAACGCGTACACCAAAGGTACGTTTTAAGCCTAATAATAGTAATGATACTTTACTCTCCAGTCGTGTTGTTGCGTCTAATGAGCTAGGGACTGACCGCGACCCGGCAAGTTTATCATGGACAAGAGATTCAACAATAGGTGGCGGCAGCTGGAAGATGGATGGTATTCGTGGCGGTCTCTCTCTCCGCTACTCCCCATTCCGCACTATTCGCCCCGAACTTACACCCGCGCTGCAAGAAACATTCAAGCAAATCAAGAAAATTGACAGTGCTATTGCGCAGGAGCGTATTCAGAACAAAAAACGTCTGGCACAGGTAGATTCTATCAATACTGCCATTGCAAAGAAAGTGGAGGAGTTGAAGAAAGTCGGTATCAGCGTGAACATCACAAAAGTAGTCGGCATAGACGAAAGTGGTAAAGAAATACCCGGCAAGGCAAAACTTATCGTGGAGCAGTTCCGCAAGTCCGTCACCCAGCCCATTCTGCCTGCTATTTTCTTCGATGAAGGCTCCTTTACGATTCCTTCCAAATACCGCCGCCTGAAAGCCGCCGACCGCGGGACGTTCAAGATGGGTGACCTTGCGGGCAAGAGCAACTACGAGATATACCGCCACACGCTGAACATCGTCGGCAAGCGCATGGAAGAAAATCCTGCTGCGGTGCTGTTTGTAACAGGGTGCAATTCAAACTCCGGCTCAGAGCAAGGCAATCAAAAAATATCCGAGCAACGCGCACAAGCAGTGAGCGACTATCTGCAAGACGTGTGGAAGGTGCAAGCAAAGCGCATCATCATTCAGAAGCGTGATTTGCCGGAAAATCCTTCCAACAGCGCCGAACCAACGGGCGCAGCCGAAAACCGCCGCGTGGATTTGTCCTCGACGCTGCCGGAACTTCTGGCTCCCGTTGTGAGCGATGTGATTGCGAAGATTCCGAATCCGCCCACGATTCGTTTCGGTTTGGAAATCAACGCGGGTGCAGGCTTGAAGCAATGGAACTTTGAAACCACCCAATTCCAAGACGACGAAGTGGCAACGGTCTTCCAGCGCACAGGCACAAACACGTACCCAACGCAACTGGACTGGAACTTAGCGCAAGAAGCAAACACCGTTCCAAGTTCGGGGCAAGACCTGACCGTACAGCTTTCCATGACGGACATCAACAACAAAACCGGTGATGCGCCCCTGACGGCAATTCCGGTGGAGCAAATCAACGTTCAGAAAAAAGAGCTGGAAGGCAAAGGCGACAAGCGCCTTGACTGGTTTGATATTATCGGCTTCACCGGCGGCGCAAACCCTGCATTGGACGAGGTCAATCAAAAAACCGTTGAGGCTATCAAAGCAAAACTCAAGCCCGATGCGGTGGTGACTATTAACGCTTACACCGACAACACGGGTGATGCCGCACAGAACAAGCAGCTTGCGCAAAAACGCGCCGAGTTTATTGCAAAAGCGCTCGGCACAGCAAGCGCAAAAATCAACGCCGTAGGACAGACAACACTGCACGACAATAACAACCCCGAAGGCAGGATGTACAACCGCCTCGTGCGCGTGGAACTCGTCACACCGACGAAGTAATCGAATACCAACAAAGACAATCTCTAAAGCAGTTGCGCTTCTCGGAAGTGCAACTGCTTTTTTTACTGCCTCCCCGAAAACGCTCGTTTCTTTCTGTCCCTTGAAGAAGACGGTGGTGGCGATATTCCCGTCCGACGGCTGAAGAGTGCGAAAACGCCGTCGTCGCACGTCTTTTACAAAAAGAAGCCTGACCCGCTACAAAAATATTGGCAAAAATTACTTTTTTCTTGGATATGCCGCAAAAAAAACGTAGTTTAGTAATTCTTGGCTCAAAAATCTTGCTCAAGCAAGGATGGCCCCATCGACTAACGGTTAGGTCACCACCCTTTCAAGGTGGCTGTACGGGTTCAAATCCCGTTGGGGTCACGAAAGTAAACATAACAGCCCTGTAATCACAAAGATTACAGGGCTGTTTGCATTGATTTCCATTGGAAGAATTGATGATTTAGTACCCCGCTGCGTGACCGTCTTTGCGGGATTCCGATGCGCCAAAATAAACTCCCGCAGCATTGCGTATAATGCCTTGGTAGCCCCCGAACTCGCCATCAAGCGCAAGACGTACTTTATGCCCCATTTGCATCAGCGACCGCGCCAACCCTTCGGGAAAGCCACTTTCAAGCATGATAACACCACCGTCGGTAATGCGTTCGCCTGTTGGTTCGGAGGAGCCTGTGTGCGCAATACGTGGGGCATCTCCGGCTTCCTGTGCGTTCATGCCGAAGTCTATCATGTTCATAATAATTTGCACGTGTCCGAGTGGCTGAAATTCGCCGCCCATAACGCCGAAACTCATATACGGTGCGCCGTCTTTGGTGATAAATGCCGGGATAATGGTATGAAAAGGACGTTTGTGCGGCGCATAGCTGTTTGCCCGCCCTTCGGTCAAATCAAAAAGTTCGCCCCTGTCTTGGAGAATAAATCCCAAGCCGTCCGGTGTCATGCCCGAACCCATACCGCGATAATTACTTTGGATGAGCGAAATCATGTTCCCTTCTGCGTCGGCGACGGTCATGTAGATTGTATCACCTTCTTTGAGCGCCGGATTTCCGGCATCATAGGTGCGGGCAGAGCGGTCGTCGCGCACGAGTTTGCGGCGCTCGTCGGCGTATTCCTTAGAAATAAGCGCTTTAACGGGGGCTTTGACAAAAGCAGGGTCGGCATAAAATTTTGCACGGTCTTCAAACGCCAATTTTTTCGCTTCAATAAAGTAATGAACGTGTTCTTTACTCCCAAAGCCAAACGATTTCATGTCATATTTTTCGAGAATATTCAGCATTTGCAGTGCCGCTATTCCCTGACCGTTGGGTGGCAATTCCCACACGTCATAGCCGCGATAGTTCGTCGAAACAGGCTCTATCCACTCCGAAGTATGGTCAGCGAAGTCTTTCTCCGTCAGGAAGCCTCCATTGCGCTTCATGTAGTCGGCAATGGTCTTCGCAATTTCTCCTTTGTAGAAAACATCGCGTCCGCCTTTAGCAAGTTTTTCCAGTGTGTTAGCGAGATTAGGATTTTTGAAAATGTCGCCTTTCTGCGGTGCACGACCATTGATTGTGTATGTCTCCTTAAAATTCGGAAATTGTGATAGTGCCGGAACGCTCCGTCCCCAGTAGTATGCAATCACTTCCGAAAGCGGGAATCCTTCGCGGGCATAGCGGATTGCCGGCTGAAACACCGTCGTCATGGGAAGTTTGCCAAATTTTTTATGCAATTCAAACCAACCATCTACACAACCCGGCACAGACACGGGAAGCGGACCCAGAGGTGGGATGCTTTTCAAGCCTTGTTTTTTGAAGTAGTCGAGCGTGAGCGAATACGGTGAGCGCCCGCTTGCATTCAGCCCATGCAGTTTTTTCGCTTTCGCATCCCAGACAATCGCAAAAAGGTCGCCGCCCATCCCGTTACCGGTCGGCTCTACCAAGCCCAAAAGAGCATTGGCGGCAATGGCAGCATCAATGGCGGTTCCGCCTTGTTTTAAGATGTCCAGTGCTGCTTGTGTGGCAAGTGGCTGGCTTGTACACGCCATACCATGCTGTGCAATCACCTCGGAACGAGTAAGGAAGGGCTTACCAAGCGGACGATGCTGTGCATAAAGAAGCGGGGAAAGAGCCATACAAGAAATGGTGAGGATGGGAAGATTGCGAAAAACAATACGTTGGAAACGCTGGCGTAGGCGGTGTCGGGTAAGAATAATTGAGTGGTGCATAATTAGGATAAGAATACGGTCAGAAAAACAGTGGTAATTTGCCTACACAATCTACAATTTTTTTTAGAGAATGAGGGGTACGGTCGGAAACATTTTCAGCAAGAGTGCGGTTATTCCTAAAGATGCAAAGTGCCTATTCATCCTGCACAGAGGGTTTTTGAAGAAACAAAAACTTCACAATCCAGATTTTATGCGCCCTCTGCGCATTGCAGCAAAAAAACAGGCAAGACAGAAGGTAAATTTTACTATAATTATTGCATCGAAAGAAAAAAAAATCTTTTCCGCCATTATCCTCAAAGACCTGAAAACATGAGCAATGGCATGGATTTTGACGAATGAACTTGGCGCTATAAAAGATGTGTGTATGAAAATTAACTTGATTTAGTGCTACTAGATTTTCTAATTTTGCAGCCACGAAAGCCCGAAAGGCTTTTTCCGCATCTGAAAATTTGCTGCTACTTTCGTCCGTTGCACTGCAACAAAAGCACCTTTTATACGTCACTATACTCCCCGTTCTTGTACGGGAAAAATTGCTTTTGCCGCTATCACAACCGACCTTGAGCACACGACACATTGACACCGAACGTAACGATACACCATTTCATCCACTCTTATCACGAGAATTATTATTATGATTTGGACACCCGAGCTAGCTTCCTTTCTTGAAGATGCGCCTTGGCCCGCAACAAAAGAAGAACTCATTGACTTCGCAGAACGCAGTGGTGCTCCAATGCAAGTCATTGATAATTTGCAAGAACTTGAAGAAGAAGATGTTCTTTTTGAAGGGATTGAGGATATTTGGCCCGATTCTATCAATCAGGATGACGATTTATACTATGATGAAGACACCGAAGACGAGGGTTACTATTGATAGCCCTTGCGTGATTCGCTTTTGCGTACCGCACCTGCACACAAGCGCATTTGTGGTAGCATCAGAACAATCTCTCAAGAGGTACTCTCTAGCATCAACAAGCTGTCCTCTTATTTATGTTTAGCGAAAGACCCCTTGAAGGTATGCCCGGTTTGCCATTTGCAATGTCCGGGCTTTTTTTTGTCATGCTGTTCTCCGGCATGATGCTCCTTTTACGCCCCATGCGGGCACACGCCCAAAAGACCCTGAGCATGGAAGAGCGTGTGGCAGGCGTACCGCAAGACAGTCTTTTCACGGGTTCTGCATCGCGCTACGAAATCAACGATATTACATTTGTCGGCAATACCGCTTTTTCTGCCGACTTTCTTGCTGCCGTTATTTCTTCGCGCCCCAGTGAAGCGGGTATCGGGCGGCGCATTGCCGGATACATCCGCCGCGAACTCATGCGCAATCCTGCTTCGCCGAAGCAACTCGTATCAACGCTTACAAAGCTCGAAAAAAACACTGGCGACAATATTCGGTATTTCGATAAAATCGCCGCCGGAGCAGATACTTCTGCACTTGCCACTTATTACCGCCGTAATGGTTTTCACCATGTGCAGGTTGACTATGCCTTTATTCGCAATCCGCAGACGCAGCGCAATACTTTGGTCTTTCGCATCGTCGAGAATGAGCCGACTCCGCTTGACACGATTGCGTATTATGGTTTAGAAACTATTGACCCCGAACTCGCACCCAAGCTCCGCGAAGCAGAAACGATAGAGCGAGGCACTCGCTTCAATCAATCCGGTATCACCGAGCAAAATGAGCGTATTCTGGCGCTGCTCCGCGATAATGGCTATCACGCCGCCCGTTACCGAAAACCCATTCTCTCCTTCATCGAAGACGAAAACCGCGATAGTGTCACTGTTGTGTTCGACATCGGCAAACGTAAGCGTATTAGCGATGTTGCTTACGTTGACAGCAGTGCGTCGTACACCTATCTCTCGCCGTCAGTGCCGCAATCACTCGTGGAAATCAAAACTGGCGATTGGTACAATGAAGCCGCCGTTGCACGGTCGGTCAATAATCTCTACAACTTCGGACTCTTCGACCTCGCCCTTATTGACACAACATCTCGCGGGGAGCCGCTCACAACAGATTCCACGCTCGCTATGCGTGTTCTGACCCGAACGCGGCGTATTCACAGCACGGACATCGGCACGTTTATTGGGCAGATTGCCAATACATCGCTCTTAGAGCTGGGGGCGAATGCTCGGTATGAAAACAAAAATCTCTTCGGAAGCGCACAAACACTCAGCTTGCAGGCGCAAATTGCCCTTGTGGATGTGAATACTTTTGTCAACAATCTTTTGGCTGGAAATGTGGTCAATGCTCGCTTGGAGGGCTTGCTTAGTGCCCGTTTTGCGTACCCGCTTTTTGCAAAACTGTTCGGACGGCGTGTTGACCTTGAAGCCCGCGCGTCGGTCTCACTTCAAAGCCTTGCATTCGTCTCGCTCGCCGCGCCACTCCTACTCGAAACAGAAAAACTCTACGCCTCGCTCCCAATGGTGTTGCCGCAAAACGACCTTTTCAACAGTTTTTTTCTGGAAATTAACCTTGATAGGCAGCGCCCAATCAACTTTGGCGCTACCCAAACACAGGCATTGGGGTTAGCAAAAACATTGGCTGATACGATAGTCGTAAACCAGCAGCTTTTTCAATATAGCCTGCTCAATAGTCTCTACACGCAGTCCTCTGCGCCATTTCTTTTCACTAGCACCATTCTAACCGTCGGCGCACGCGGCGACCACCGTGATAATCTTTTTAATCCGCATAAAGGCTACTTCCTTGATTTTTCGATGGACGGCGCTGTTCCACCCGGTGCATCAGCATTTGTGCGCCTTTCTGCCGATTTGCGTTGGTTTGAATCGCTTTCTAAGCAAATGGTCTTTGCTGCCAAAATCCGTGGGGGGCATACTATCTTACTCAATGCAAACCAAACATTCGTGCCGATAGAGCGCCATTTTTTTGCCGGCGGGAGCAATAGTGTTCGCGGCTGGAATGTGCGGGATTTGCGCGTTCGCACAGGAGAACAAGGTGCCGCCTTGCCCGAATTGGCATTTGTGGGGCAGTTTATCGGCAGTGGTTCGCTTCTGGAAGGCAGCGTAGAATGGCGATACAGTTTAAGTGCGGAGGTGAACGAGTACGGTACGTTTTGGGAGCGGCAACTGTCAAAAATAGGCATTGCGGGTTTTATTGATATGGGCAATGCGTTCAATAGTTTTCTTGAGCCATCGGAATACGGCAAACTTCCTCTGGCAGAAATCGCGCAAAACATTGCCATTGCTGCGGGTGTGGGACTTCGCTATGATACTTCTGTTGGTCCCTTTCGGGTGGATTTAGCGATGCGTGTCTATGATCCGGCAAAGCGCCAGTTCTTCTTTCAGCTCCCGAATCCAACACTTTCCGGCATCATACAAAATCTTCTCAATGTGCAAATCGGCTTGGGGCATACGTTTTGAAAGTGCACCACCTAACTACGTTAGGAACGACTAAAAAATAAGGGGTCAAAGCTTTGAGGCTTCGGTGGCACACAGACATTCTTGTCTGTGAGGTTTGAAGCGATTGTCAAGGACTACACAGGCAAGAATGTCTGTGTCACCAAGGAAGATTGCACTCTTATTTTTGAACCATTCCTTAGAGTCTGTTTGGAAAGTCATTTTTTCGCCAATCTCCTGAGCAAAAGTCGAA
>CALCNX010000050.1 GCA_937899715.1 uncultured bacterium
TGGTTTTCCAGGTTTGTTCGACCGTATCGAGCATCCTGAGCGCCTCTTCTTCATTAGGTGCAGTGTACACGAGTTTGAAATCTCGCGCCACTGCCTTGCGGTCTTTGGTGGCAACCAGCGCCATGGTATTGCGCAAAAGGTGGACAATACATGTTTGGTGGACACAGCGCGGGAATGCCGAAAGCAAGGCTTCAGTGAAGCCCGTCAAACCATCGGTGGTGGCTAGGAGAATATCTTCCAGCCCCCGATTGCGTAGGTCGGTAAAGACCTGAAGCCAGAACGATGCGCTTTCGGTGGCAGCAATCCACAAGCCCAGAGATTGTTTGTGTCCGGCGGTATCCACTGCTAGTGCGACATAGAGGCATTTGCTGATAACTTTCCCATTATCGCGGACGTTCAGGCGAAAACCATCAAAAAATACCACCGGATAAACCGCATCCACGGGACGATTCCGCCACTGCCGGACATCCTCAAGGATGCTGTCCGTCACATCGCTGATAAATGTTGGCGAGGCATCAATTCCGTAAGCACGGTGCAGTTCGGCGGCAATATCGCGGGTGGACATCCCACCGCCATAGAGCGCGAGAATCGTTCGTTCTATCTCCGGCAGTCGGCTTGTGCCTTTGGGAATAATCTTCGGCTCAAACCGTCCTTGTCGGTCACGCGGAATAGCTATCTCCACCTGAGCATGAGCGGTTTTGAGCCTCTTGTCCGACGAGCCGTTTCGAGCATTCCCGCCCTGACGAACTGGTTCTTCGCCCTGTGGTTTTTGGTGCTTGGCATACCCTAAATGGTCGGTCATCTCGGTTTCAAGCATTCGCTCAAAGAGGCGTTTGGTCAGTTGACGATAGATTCCGTCTTCGCCGAAGACCTCTTCGTGACTGGTCGAGCCGTTCAAGAGACTATCGACAAGTTCGTCGGTTAAGCCGTAGGGCTGCCGGACGTTTTGCGCTTTGGTTGCCATTGTGTTGCTCCGTTGATGGTAAATATGGAAGTTGGATATAATTTCCATTTACACAAAACAATTTACACACTCGGAATTAATTCATTTTCTCTTTTTCTCTTTCTGGAGTTAGAATCTCATGGTTACAACAGCCCCCGCGATGACAAGCGACGAAATAACACTCGTTCAAACCACTTTTTCCAAAGTTCTGCACATTGCTGACACCGCAGCAGATTTGTTCTACAATCGTCTTTTTGAGCTTGACCCTTCGGTACGAACACTCTTTCCTAACGACATTACTGAGCAAAAGAAAAAATTGATGGCAACGCTCAAAACAGTTGTCTTCAGCTTGCGCCAGCTTGAGACCATTGTTCCGGCAATCCAAGATCTCGGACAACGCCATGCACGTTACAAAGTGGAGGACAAACATTATGAAACCGTAGGCGCGGCGTTATTATGGGCGCTTGAGCAGGGTTTGGGTGCGGACTGGACACCGGACGTGAAAAGCGCGTGGGTATCGGCTTATACTCTTGTTGCCAAAACAATGAAAGATGCAGCCGCAGCCGTAAGAAACTAAAACACTATAGTCGCATACAATTTATACCTTGAGCTAAAGCCGTGTTCAGAAAAACGATATTTAGAACGTTACACGCCGCGCTCACGAGCCATGTCACGTCACGAGGAATTACAAACACGGCTTTTTACCTCTCTTCACCACTTCAATAATATTTTTCTTTGCACAAGCATTATGAAAAACGCTACCTCTCTTCTCACACTCTTCTTCGCAATAATCTTCACACTATCTGGCAGCGCAGGAGCACAAACGCCAACAAAAATACCGGGTATAGACCAAGACGGTAAAAAACCGAAAGTCATGGTATTGGGAACATTTCACTTCGACAACCCCGGTTTGGATTATATTAAATCTTCCGTATCAGACATCTTGGCAGCACCGCAACAAAAAGAATTACGCGAGTTACTGGACAAAATAAAAGCCTTCAAACCAACAAAAATAGCCATTGAAGCCGAACCAACATTGAGCGAGCGCGTCAATGCACGATACGCACGATACGTTGCGGGACAGGATACCCTCCGACGCAGCGAGTCCGACCAAATCGCCTTTCGTCTGGCGAAGGAACTTGGTCACAAAGCTCTTTATTGTGTAGATGTGAAAAAAGATATGGACTTTAATGCCCTCATGCAAACTGCTCAAACCACAGGTCAAACAAATTTTCTCCGCCGTTTCCAACAAGCATCAGGGTTTATTCAAGCGGAACTCGAAAAAATGTCTAAGATGCCGCTCATGGAACAATTTCGTCTGCATAACAACTTACAAAATGCCGAACATTCACACAGCGCATACCTTCTAATGGCAACCGTTGGCAAAGACACAAACTATACGGGCGCAAATGTTATCGCGGGCTGGTACGAGCGCAACTTGAAGATTGCGATGAACGTTATCCGCATTATTGACTCGCCGGAAGACCGTGTTCTGGTCTTATTCGGCGCGGGACATTTACCACTTCTTTATCATTATTTCAAATTTTCACCTGACGTAGAGATTGTGAATGTGGAAAGCTATCTGCAACCAAAGGGGATGAAGAGGTAACCAGCCTCCCAAGCAACCAATTATTCAGGGTGACACAATCCCGTTTCAGCACATCGCACAGCCACAGGGGAGGCGGTATTAATGATTTTTTGAACGAAAAAAGCCCCATGGCTTGCAGATACGCACTATACTTCTCACGCAAAAACCTCACAATTATATGCCCGAACTTCAAGTAAAACCTCGTTATATGCAAGAGCATTACCCAACTTTCAGCACAAGAAAACAGGCTTCAAGTGAGCTTCATGCCCAAGTCGCCAAGCTGCAAGAAGAGAACCTGCTTCTCCGCCAACGAAACAAGCTCCTGCAGCAGGTTAGCGCTGAACAGGATGAATTCTTACAGATGATAGCACATGACCTTAAAAATCCCCTGACAACGATTACGCTGGGAACATCGTTTTTACAACATCGGTGGCGCGATTTATCATTAAACGATGTTATGTCCAAGCTGAGCAGAATGCAGGAGAGTGCTGCTCATATGAAGGAAATGATTCATCGTTTATTAACGACTTCAAGCATAGAATCAGGGAAAGTTGATACCGTACTAGAGCCAATTGATATTGTGCAATCGGTTGCATTGCTCGTTCACGAATATCGTAGTCATGCAGCGGAGAAAGGTATTGTTATTCACTTCGATAGCTTCGTTTCGGATACTCAAACAATGTCCAATCAAGGGATGCTGCAAGAGATAGTCGAGAACCTTCTTTCTAATGCAATAAAATACTCCCCCGCTAATAAGGAAATATCAGTAAAAATAGTTGGAGGATTGTGCTCGGTATATAGCGAGCATCTATTCGATGATAGAGCAGAATGTCTATATCCTGTGAATATGGTGTATAATTTCGTACGAGTTGAAATTAGTGACGAAGGTCCAGGACTGACCCTTGACGACCAAAAACGGCTCTTTAAGAAATTTTCTCGACTTTCTGCCAAACCAACAGCAGGAGAAGATTCCACGGGGCTGGGACTTTATATTGTCAAAAAACTGGTCGAAACACTCAACGGGCATATTTGGTGCAAGAGCGAGTATGGCAATGGGGCAACATTCATTGTGGAATTTCCGATTATCGCCAGCACTTCGGAAAACACTTTGGATGTTAAAAGCGCAGACTAATTCGGTCAATTCTTCTTTCTTTCAGCATCACCATTATCACGTTTATGATTCAGTTCTTTCGCAATCTCGCCATCCAAACAAAACTTGTTACCACATTTCTTATCTTATCTGCCTTCGTCACCATCGTCGGCTACCTCGGTTATCGCGCTACGTCCACTATGGCGGAAACTACGGAACGAATGTATGACCGCCAATTTGTTCCACTTTCGCATTTGCTCCAGTTTACCAATAACTACCAGCGTACACGCAATTACGCGCAAAGTTTTATGCTTATTTCGGACAGCGCCGAAATCAAGAAAATGAAGAAAACGGTGCAAGGAATTTACCACAACTTTGACAGCATCGGTACACATTACAAAGCTACTTTGGATACCCCCGAAGAGAAGCAGCTCTATGCGGCTTATTCCGATAGTCTTGCGTATTTCAAGCAAATGTATGCCGAGGTTATGCGTTTAGGCGAAAAAGGCTTACGAGATTCAGCTCTTTACTGCTACCGAAAAGGTCCCGGCTTTGCGGCTGCATTTGGGATGTACAGGGCATTGGACGCGCTTACGGTTTCCAAACTTAAAGCCGCCGATGCTGCTAAACAAAGTAGTATTGACCAGTTCATAACGTTGCGTCGTCAGTTGGTATTCTTTGTCGTCATGGCACTTGCCGTAGCGGGCATATTGGGATTTATGCTGGCACGAATGATAGGGCGACCTATTCGGGAACTTGATGCTGCCGCTACGAGTATTGCCGCCGGAGAAACGAATATCTCAGTCACGGTGGATTCAGAAGACGAGCTGGGAAGTCTGGGGCGAGCGTTTAACATTATGTCACACAATACTTCTCGCCTTTTGGAGGAAACCCGTCGGCAGAGTTTGGAAAATGCAGAGCAAGCCCGCCTTGCCGAAGAATCCCGCCGTGCAAGCGAAGAACATCGTCGCTACCTTGCAGAGAGCGTCGAACAAATCCTGCATGAAATGGAAAATTTCTCTCATGGTAATTTGACCGTCCGCCTTCCTGTTACCACAGACGACGAAATCGGGCGTTTGCACGGCGGATTTAACGATGCGCTGGATAATATCTGCATCATGCTGGAACGCATCAAAGAAGCGGTACTTTCGACCATAGAAGCAACAGATGAAATAGCGGCACGAATTGGCATCATGTCCACCAGTGCGAACACCCAAAGCGAGCGTACAACAGGCATCACGCAATCGGTGTCATTGATTGCCGAAGGAATTGCCGCAAATACTGTGCATATCGAATCGGCGGCAGCAACCGCTCGCGAAGCTGGTGAAAGCGCTAAAAATGGCGAAAAAGTGGTGAAAGAAACAATAGACAGCATTCAAAACATCGTCCATGTCGTTCTTTCTTCAGCTGCAAGCATTGAAACACTCAATATCAGCAGCATCAAAATTGGAGAAATTGCGGAAGTCATTCAGGAAATTACCGACCAAACAAATCTCCTCGCGCTGAACGCAGCCATTGAAGCAGCGCGAGCGGGTGATGCAGGACGAGGATTTGCGGTTGTTGCCGATGAAGTGCGCAAACTCGCTGAAAAGACAGCCGCCGCTACCAAAGAAATCACGCATACCATTCGTCAAGTCCGTACCGATACAGGCGTGGCAGTAAAAACTATCAACAAAGGCAGCGAACACGCCCGCGCGGGTAAATCACTCGCAGACCAAGCGGAGCAAGCACTACAAACAATTATTGCTAAAACCGGGCAAGTCGCCGAAAGCGTTACATTTATTGCCAACACCAGCCGAGAAAAAGCAGCAAGCGGACACGAAATCTCCAAAAGCCTGCAAGCAATACAATCGGTTGCCCGAGCGTCATCAGACGATGCAATACGCATTGGTGTTGCTTTAGAAGACCTTTGCCGCCTGACGGCTCATCTGGCAGATACGGTCAAGCAATTTACCGTTCCCGAAAGTGTTCAAGAAGCATATCGTACCTCAGGCAATAAAGGCATGACAGCAATACGCTCAGAGCAAAAGGTAAAACTCCTCAAAGGTAATTTTTTACTGGCTTGATGTTCTGTTTACCGTGATGGATTCAGCGAGTAACATGAACAGCGTACTCACTTTGCAACAAACTGCTCATGAGTGGACGTATGTAGGCTTTTTTCTGCAACTCACCCCAGATAGATGTCGTTTCGCCCCAAAACACTTGATTGCTCACTCCGTTCTTTGTAGATTTCTGTTCTGCACTCGGCATTGGGGCAATGCTCGTTGATTTGGACTATTTTGGGTAGGGCGACGAGAGCAGACGAAGCCTTGACCATAACGAGATTACGCTTACAGCCATGCACGGCACATTCAAGTACAGCCGTTTTTCGTTGTTCTGACATTATATCTGAATTGAAGAAGAACTTGAGTTCACAGAACCACAGTTCTATGAGTTTTGTAGAAATTTATCGAACCACCACAATCTTCCTAATATGCAAGCCTATTGCCTTCCATTTTTGCTTGTTTGCTTATTATGTACCCCACTGAGCAGCGTACTACTTTGGGGACAAAACACGTCACCGCAAGGTCTTGACCCGAATAAGCATATTACTCAATACGTCCACGAATCGTGGCAAATCAGAGAAGGCTTGCCCCAAAATTCTGTCCAGTCAATAACGCAAACATCCGACGGCTATCTCTGGTTTACGACACAAGAAGGCTTAGTGCGCTTCGATGGATTGCGCTTTACCGTGTATAACAAGAAAAACTCTGCACTATCGGAAAATTATTGTAATTCGCTTGTAACTGATAAATCAGGTGCAATCTGGGTAGCAACACAAACGCATGGTATTGTACGGTTACAAAATGGAGTGTTTACTACATTTACCACTCGTCATGGTTTATCCAGTAATTTCACACCGGAGAACGGTAGAGCACTTGCCGTAGGTGCGGATAATGCGCTCTGGATTGCAACGCTGGGTGGTGGTGTTAATCGTCTGAAGGACGGTCGTATTACCGTTTATTCTATGCAGCAAGGACTGAGTAACGACAACGTTCACACGCTTTTTTTTAGCAATGACAGCACATTATGGATTGGTACGGAAAATGGGCTTAATGTTCTCAATACAAAGACAAACACAATACGGCAAGTAGTAAATCCCGCATTAAATAGTAGTAAGCGCTTAACAAACAATGTGATTCAATCC
Source organism: uncultured bacterium (assembly GCA_937899715.1). Classification (GTDB taxonomy): domain Bacteria; phylum Bacteroidota; class Ignavibacteria; order Kapaibacteriales; family UBA4661; genus PH2015. The sequence goes on from CALCNX010000050.1 coordinate 6,809, forward strand.
ATTATCACTGATAAAGAGGGAAATCTATGGATTGGAACTATCAACGGGCTTCAGCGATTGAAAGACGGGATATGGACAACCTATACGACAAAAAACGGCTTACCCGGCAATCATATCCGAGCGCTCTATTGTGATAGCAAGGGAACACTGTGGATAGGGACACTTGGCGCAGGGATGTGCCGTTTTAGTAAAGGTGTATTTTCCTCATTCAGCCTTCAGGATGGACTTACCCATCCGGATGTTTTTGATATGTACGAAGATGTGGAAGGTAGCCTTTACATTGGAACCGGCGGCGGTGGGCTGAACCGATTGCGCAACGGCTCAGTGACCGTTTATAGCAGGCGGTTAGGACTTTCAGACCCATGGTCTATCATGGAAGACAACACGGGAAATATGTGGTTTTCTATGTTTGCTAATGGTGTGAGCGTCGTCAATAACAAAACAAATGATGTACAGCATTTTTCGACAGCGAACGGTTTACCAAGTAATAATGCTCATGGGATGATGCAAGACAGCGATGGCTCTATCTGGCTTGGCACGAGAGACAAGGGGATGTGCCACGTGGTGAATGGAAAAATTGTGAAGAGTTATGGTATCAAAGACGGCTTGCCAAATGAGCGAGTGCGCGTTTTTCTCCGCGATAGAAAAGGACGGTTGTGGATTGGTACGGATAAAGGAGCAAGTTGTTTTGCCAACGGCGTATTTACAAATTATGGAAAAGCCGAAGGTCTTGCAGATGGTCGCACACCTGTTCTGCACGAAGATTCGCAAGGCAGGCTTTGGGTGGGTACGCGCGAAGGATTATTTGTCATTGAGAACGACCGCGTCATAAAGTCATACACCGTCAAGAACGGCATGGCGGGCGATAATATCATTTGGCTCTACGAAGATAAAGAACATACATTCTGGATTGGGACGACAAACGGCGGACTGCATCGTCTCAAAAATGATTCCCTTTATGCCTACACCACACAAAACGGATTATTTGATGACTCGGTTTTTTCTGTCTTGGAGGATGAAAACGGCTGGATGTGGATGAGTTGTAGCAAAGGTATTTTCCGCACAAAAAAATCTGAACTGGAGGAGGTTGCGTGGGGAAGAAAAAGCCGTATCACGTGCATCACCTATGATAAAGATGACGGCATGGCATCTCCCGAATGTAATGGAGCCTCGCAGCCCGCAGCGTGTCAATCCCGCGACGGGCGCTTGTGGTTTCCTACCATTGCAGGCGTGGTGGTGATTAACCCCAATAACTTGGTTAAAAATAATTTGCCGCCGACCGTTATTATTGAGAATGTTTTTGCAGATGGTACAAGAATTGGCGGAAAGAATTTTGAGGCTACTCCCGAGGGAAATGACCAATCTCCCCGCGCATCCGAGCAATCTCAGAATCAACATATTCCTGTAACACTAGAGCCGACGACGGAAAAATTTGAGTTTCATTACACCGCCACGTGTTTGACTGCTGCCGACCGCTCAAAATTCAAATATATTTTGGAGGGGTACGATAAAAATTGGGTGGATGCAGGCGGGCGACGTGCTGCTTACTATACTAACCTGCCCCATGACCGTATGTACCGTTTTCGGGTGATTGCCTGCAATAATGATGGCATTTGGAATGAAGTAGGAGCAAGCACAACTTTTTTTATGAAGCCCTTCTGGTATGAAACATGGAAATTTTATCTGGTGTGTGTTGTCGGTTTCGTTGTGATGGGTATTACGCTCTATCGGTGGCGGGTGCATAGTTTGCGTGAAAGGGCAGTAGCATTGGAGCACATCGTCAATGAGCGCACGGCTGACTTGAACGATGCAAATCTGGAAATCAAGCGTCAAATTGAATTATTGAGTGAACGTGCTAACGAAATTGAGTTCGTGAATGTACAACTTTACGATGTCAACAAAAATCTACAAGGCAGTAATAAAGCGCTTGATGAAGTGAACCGTTTCAAGACCCAAATGCTGTCTATGGTTTCGCATGACTTGAAAAACCCATTAACGACTGTGCTGCTTGCTTCTAAATCTCTCCGCGTACAAGTGGCAGATAATGCAGATGCCCTCGAAATGACCGCAATGATTCGTGATTCTGCCGAAACCATGCACAAACTTATCACCGAAATTCTTGACCAAGCGGCTCTGGAGCACGGGCAGCTTGAAATTCGCACCAGCAAACTTCAACTGGAAGAAATATGCCTTGAACTTATTCATGAATATCAGTACCGTGCTCAGGATAAACAGCAGCAAATTCAAACCGAAATTGCCGACCACTGCTCCATGTATGGCGACGAAAACCGACTTCGCCAAGTGTTTGATAATCTCATCAGTAATGCCATCAAGTATTCTCCACCGAAAGCAAATATTATCGTTCGGCTGTACAAAGAAGAAAGTTTTAATAATTCCGTTGTGCGGTTTGAAGTGCAGGACGAAGGACCGGGGCTAACGCAGGAAGACCAGCAAAAATTGTTTGGCTTTTTCCAACGTCTAAGCTCAAAGCCAACGGGTGGCGAAAGTTCGACGGGTGTGGGGCTGGCGATTGTGAAGCAAATCGTGGAACTGCATGGCGGGCGCGTTTGGTGTGAGTCCGAGCCGGGCAACGGAGCTAGGTTTATTGTAGAATTGCCGCTTGCAAAGCCGACAGCGAATAACGACTCTGCCGCCGCCGACTCTACACAAGTTTTGGCGGAAGACCTGCATTTCGATTATGCTTGAGGTTACGTCGTATCACCGCACCACAAACCATGTCCGCATCACACCTTTGCCCTTGATATCTGTTTCTCCGCGCTCTTCCAGCTTGTAGTCTGGAGAATGTGAGCGCTGAAGCGCAGTAAAAACGGCTTCGGAAATGTGTACTTTGCCCGCCTCGCCATGCGATTCCATGCGGCTTGCCGTGTTCACGGTGTCGCCCCAGAGGTCATAGACAAATTTTTTCTGCCCTATTACGCCTGCCACCACTGCGCCCGTATGAACACCTATACGCACTGCCAGCATAATACCGGATTCCTTTGCAAAACTTTCCACCTCACGCAGCATTGCCAAGCCAAGCGCTACGACTGCCTCGGCGTGGCCGGGACGCTCCTCCGGCACACCACCCACAACCATATACGCATCGCCGATGGTTTTGATTTTTTCCAGACCATATTCTTCCGTCAAACGGTCAAAAATAGAGAACACCCAATTCAGCATCTGTACGATTTCTACCGCCGAGGTCTCCGCCGACAGTTTCGTGAAGCCGACAATATCGGCAAACAGAATCGTGGCTTCGTGATGCAAATCCGCAATAAGCGTTTCGCCGGACTTCAGGCGCTCCGCAATCGGTGCGGGGAGTACATTGAGCAGAAGTTCCTCCGAGCGACGCTGTTCTTCTTCCAAAGCGTGAAGGGTTTGCACAAGATTCGTATTAAGCGATTCAGCTTCTTCGTAAGCGACGGCAATTTCTTCATTCAGTGTGGCGACACGTATTTGCTCCTGCTCAATTTGCTTTCGCTGTAAAAACTCCCGCTTGTAGGTAGCAAAATTCAAGTGGGTCGAAATGCCCGCAGCAATAGTGCTCATCGTGCAGACAAGCAACGTCTGGGGGTGGTAAATTTCTACATTACCCGTCTGGGTAATAATCGTCATCCCGACACCGAAGTTTATAGCAAGTTGTATCCAACTAAACATGGGGTTACAAACAAGACCAATACTCCAAATAAGCACAATTGCAATATAGACCGTAGCAGGATTCAAATGCTGAACAGCAATCAAGTAAAGCAGTGAATTTGCAAGCGCTAAAATTACCAACGAATGAATGTAAATAAATACCGCATGGCGCGTACCCATTCCTGCGGCGTGGGTCGGGACAAAGCGCTTTCCCGTCCAGAGCGAACCAAGCAAAAAAACAATCATCACACTATGCGCCACAAATGCTCCCAAGCGCACCGTGGGACTAAGATTGACAATGTTGATAACGTCCACCAGCAGAATCATTATGGCATAGAGAACCGCCAGATAGCGCATCACATCTTGCCCCCGCAAATGGCTGTACAGAAAGAATTCCTGCCAAAGCTCCGTGCGAAGTTCCGGCGGAATCGTGCGGGTATCGCGTCCGAAAAGGCGCTCTATTGCTTGCATAGCGTTGCGGTTTGTAACAATTACGTGACTGCTTCTTTACTATTGGTAATATGAACTGTTTTGGCGTGTAAGCTGTACATCGCGGAGTTGCCCCGTTTTGATGCCCACTCGAAAGAAATAACCTGGTATTGACCCGAAGGGCTGCCAACGAAAGCTCATGTCCCAGCAATGCAAATCCTTTTGCAGGCTGACGGTCGGAGCATTTATCTGCCCTGTAACAAGGTCAATACTAAAGCCGGTCGTAAAACGCCACGTTTTTTCGATAACCAAATTCAAATTTGCCGACAATAATGCACTCAGCGCTGCCGGACCTTGCGGAATAGACGACGGCGTGTAGCTGAATGTCCCGTTAACGTCTGTACTCCACTCAAGACCAAACGGCAGAAAGCCGGGCGTGTTATCCCCAAAAACGTCCACTTGGTCGTACGAATTATCAAGACGTTGCTGGAATCTAGCTCCCATACTTGCTTCTTCGCCTTGCGCTTGCTTTTGGGTGGTTGTGTCCTTTGGTGCGGCACTGCCGGAGGCTTGCAGCCCGCCTTGCAGCTTGCTGTCGCGGGTGTTTCCTGCAAGGCGATACGCGAGGCTAAAACTCATGTTCGTCAGCCGTGCCAAGCCTTTACCGCGTTCTACAAGAAATTTGTTGACCGTGACCAGCGACTGTGTTTCACCAGAACGAGTGGTATCAAGCTCTTGGTCGTACACGCTAAAATTGGCATTTCCCGAAAATTGAATCACGTCCGCAAACGTATTGCTGAAACTCACACCAATCGGACTCCATTTGAACGATTCTGCAGCCAGATTCACACTTCCACCTACATTTACCTGCATCAGCTGAACAACTTTTTCTGCCGTGTCTTGCTGAATTTTCGCCTCGAAGTTATTGCCGATAGACCAGTTCACATTTGCTTGCAAGGGCGAAGGAGTGCCGCCGCCGTCCAGCAAGTACCGTGAATAGAGAACTGTGGTTCCCGTTGTGCTCGTATAGCGTCCGGCAAGGTTTTGGTCGTTTTGCAAGTTTGGCGTATAGCTCAGTCCAATAGATGGACGCATTGTGTGGCGTAATGAATTCACCCCCAAAATACGCGGATTGGCAATGCCGTAAAGCGTCGTACCGAGACTAATACCAGCAGTCATATTGTACTCGCGGAAAAAGCCCTGCTCAATGCTATCCTTCAAGCTCACAGAACCACTCGAATCATAGAGCGCTTTTCTATCGTATAGTCGCCGAAAATACCAATTTTCATTATAAGAAATGGACGGCTGAAGCACGAAATATCCGAGCTTGGGAGCAATGTTAATGCTGGGCGTGTGGCTAATTCGTGCCGTGAAAGGGTTTGCCTTTGCCTGACTGCGGCGTAATTCTCGTTGCACAAGCGTTTCGCCTTGTATGGAATCAGCCGGTACGGTATAGTTTGCCGTAGCATTGACACCGTAGCTAAAGGCAATATCCGCCCACCACGAATCGGACGGAATACCAAGTGCCGGAATAGCCCGCGCGAGGTCGCGTATCGGGAACACTTGTGGGATATTGGTGCCGCCGTTCAGACTTTGGTCAATTTGCCCCGTCGCTACGTTCTGCACCCGTTGGTAGTTCAGGCTGAGCGGCAAGCCGTTGTCAAACTGATGCGATATGGAAAACTGCGAACTAATTGTTTGCTGAACACGCTGCTGAATATTGAGCTGTGTTTGCTGAAAATAGCCGCCGGAACTAAGATTCACCGAACCGCTAACGCGAGTAAACGGAGTAATTTCCCAACGATGCTGCCAGCCAATCCGCCAGTTCTCCGACGGGGGTTCAGTGGGACTAAAGCCCCCGATACCGTAGGAAACATCCACGCTACCGCCCAAACGCCTTCCAAAAGCATAGTTGCCCTTAAAATTCGACAGCCAACCGCCTTTGGTGTAGAAAGAGCCGGTCAACTGCGCATCCAGATTGTCGTTGATAGCCCAGTAATAACCGAGATTTTCAAAAGCAATGCCCCGTCCTGTTGTCGAACCGATAGGACTGGCAAAAAACACTTGCGGAATAAGAATACCGGAGCGCCGTCCGGTCTTGTTCTCCACAAACAAGCCAAAGGGAATGGCAAAAATAGGAATGTCACTGAAGTACACAATCATCGGGTCGGCAAAGATGCGGTCTTGCGCGATGACTTTCATGCGCGGCGCTTTGAAGTAAAAGTGCGGGTGCGTCTTATCGCACGTAGTGTAGCAGCCGTCTTTGAGAAAAAACGTGCTTTCGTCAATGCGCTTTACTTTTTCGCCAAAGAAAAAACCCTCGCCGAGTTTGGTCTCTGCAAGCGAGATTGTGCCACGCTTTGTGCGAAAATTATAGCTTAGTTCTGCGCCATAAAATGTTTCGCCCTTATCAACAAATTTTGGAATTCCGATAACGCGCCCCGATGAATCCCGCCCGTTCGCAGCCCGCATATATCCTTGCTCGAAAAAGAGTTCGATAGTTTCCGCCGAAAGCGTCTGCCCTTCATTTTTAACGTAGGCATTGGAGCGGAGACGCATTTTCCGCCCTTTTACCGAATAGGTGATAGAATCTTGTGCCGCAAAGGTAACAATCGTATCTATACCGCTCCGAGCGCGGAGTGCGGAATCAGCTTTTGCGGCGGCACGGGTTTCGTCGGCACGTAGTTTGGCTTGCGCGGCGGAATCAAGCGGGATTGAGGCGCTGGTAGTTGCTTTAAGCGTAACATTCGTCTGAAGCGTTGCGGAAGAAGAGATATTTACCCCTGTGCTGCCCGTAGCACTTGTAACAATCCGCAAACTTGAGCGAAGCACGGGAGTTTTTTTTGCGGGCTGCTGTGCGTATAAAGCATCACTGCTTGCGACAGCAAATATGCTTATTATGAGGATACTCATTGCGAGAATGCCCACAAATGCACGAAGGATGTGATTCATACATAACGAATTCATAAATGACCCACACGGCTAAACTCAAGAGAGGAAGATATTCAGACGTTAGAGTTTACGACGCTTTGCTTCCAACGGCGGAAGAAAGCTATATTTTTGGTCTTTCAGATTCGCCTCCACATTCCGGCATTGTACGCTGAAGGTGGCTTTGATAGTAGGAAAAAGCACAAAAGCGTCCTGTGGAATGCTGATATTATCGCTGGTCGTAAAATTGCTGAAGCGTGTGTGAACCAGTATTTCGCCGCTTTTGTTTGTGCGCTTGAAGGATGTGATATTCTCTGCTCTGTGGGAATAGACAACGCGCTCGGTAACAGTATCTCGCACTCGCACAAACACGTCTTCGCTATCACTTGTGGCAGGTTCTGCTGTAAAGCCCGTAAAACCACCAGGCGCTTCACCACGCAAGAAACAGGCAATATCATTATGCGACAACGGCACACCTAGTCGTGTTTGGAAGTTTTTGGGACTGGGAGTACCTTGATAAACAGTGTTCGCCAAAGCATCGTAATAATTCATAAAGTCCGGCGTAGAACCGACTTTAGCAACGGCAATGTTGAAAGGTCCCGTCACCGTCAGCAAGAGCGAATCCCGCTTGTAGAGCGACCCCACAAACTGTGCCTGCTGTTTTTTTCCATCTACTTCCACAGAAAGATTTCCCTCTGCTCGCAGGGCATTGAGGGCATTGGAACGCTTCTCCAGAGCCTGCTCCAGAACAAAATTTGCAGGGCGCTTGCCTTTGACGGTGGCTGTGGTAGTCGTGGACGACGACGCGCAGCCGGAAAAAACTACCAACGTGCAAAGCCCCAGCCAAATATGCTTCAGGGCGTAGAGGTGATGAACATGACGAAATTGTGCGGTTCGGGCGTTATTTTGTTGCTGTACCATTCGAGAGGCGCTCCTTTGCGGAATGACGGTTTGGTTCTTTGCGGAGTGCTTCGCGCCATGCTTGGACGGCTTTTTCCTTCTCACCAATTTTGTGATAGGCATCGCCCAAATGCTCATAAATTGTAGCGCTCACTTCGCCATTATCAATTGCTTGAAGAATATACTGTACTGCTTGTTTGTAATTACCACGTTGGTAAAGTATCCAGCCCATCGTGTCCAGATACGACGGATTTTTGGGTTCAGCCTTGAGCGCAGTCTCTATCATGGATTGAGCGCGGTCAAGCTGCAAATTGCGCTCGGAAAGCGAGTACGCATAATTGTTATTCGCCAATGCGTTGCCGGGATCAATCTGTAATGCACGCTCATATGCGGCATCGGAAGCACGAAGGTTTCCGGTAGAATTCTGCAAAATAGCCAGTTGGTTCCACGCATCCAGATTATTGGTGTCAATTTTTACCGCTTGCTGCAAAACTGTAATAGCCCGCGCGGAGCTATCGCTTTGGGAAAGTCCTAAGCCCCACAGAAAATACAACTGCCCGTTGCTTGGAAAGCGCTTTACAGCTTGCTCCGCTACGCGCACCATATCGCCGACACGCTGTTTCTGGAAGTAAAATGCACAAATTTGTAGGGGCACTTCAGGAATGGAATCCGACAACGTGAGTGCATGGTCAAAATACGCATTGCTGCGCACGGTACGCTCCAGATGCCCTGCCAGCAAGCCGCACATAATCTGTACCTGCCATGATGTCGCGTACGCCGCTTTGTTCTTGAGTTCGAGACGCTCCAAAAATTTATCGGCGCACGTGCGGGCGATAAGCGATTGGTCGAAGCTCGTCAGCAAGCCATTTGCATACCGCACAGCAAGTGTAATAGCATCGTTGTCGGTAATAACCAACTCCGACGATTTGAAAAGTTCTAGTCCCTGCTCGTATTTCTTCTGGAACATATACGCATCCATGAGCGTAAAGAGCACTGCTTGGTTTCCGGGCGAGCTTTGTTGCAGTTTTTCGAGACACTCAAGCGATTTTGCACTATTGCCCTTTTGCGAATACAAGTCCGCCAAACGCGCCAGAATCATGGCATCGCTTTCATCGGATTCTTGCAAAAGTTGATTATAGAGTTCTATTGCCTTATCCACATTTCGCAATTCATAGAGACGTGCCAGCATAAAACGGTTCATCGTCTCCGGCGTACGCGAATCAAGGTATTGATAGACCGTAATCGCTTCATCGACGCGGAACTGCTGCACATAGAGTTCGCCAAGCAATTTATAGGCAAGTGTAAAACTGGAATCTTGAGTAATGGCGGTGCGAAGTTCTTCCAGCGCGAGGTCTTGCTTATTCAACTTCACATAGTTTTGCGCAATGGCGAAGTGAACAGCCGGAACATTATCATACCGAAGCGCCTGCTGAAACTCCAGAATCGCTTCCGCCGGACGCTCCTGCATTTGGAGTGTTGCGCCCTTGATGTAGTAATCACGGGCTTTTCCGGGCTGATACTGCGAAGAATCTGCAAGAACCGGTGGTAAGGATACCACCGAAGCAGAGATAGTACGAGCAGGCTGCTTTGCGGTGCTTTGCTGCACAGAGCTTTGCTGCACAGAGCTTTGCTGCTTTGCGGTGCGCTGAGTCGTTTCCACTCCTCCTGAAGCACATGAGCTTAGACCAAGAAAAGCACAAACGAGCAGCGCCGACAGCAGCGATGTCGCAGCGCCTGAGAATGCACGGCGCATACCGCTTTGTGTATCGGATGAGTGGCAAAGAAAAGTACGTGATGTCGAGACAGAACACATACGGGCAAGAAACCTTCGGAAGTGTGCAGAAAAACGTAATTGCGTCGCAAGAAATTAAGATACTAAGAAAATGTTGATTTACCGCAAATTTTTGGACGGGGGCGTTTCTTGCAGGTTATGACAGACAAATTCTTATTCCAATTCCCGCAAAAATTCACGCAAAACAAGTGCGGCAGCGACTTCATCGGTGCGCCCTTTCTCGGCACGGTGGCTTTTTTTTTTGCCGGAGCGAATCATTGTTTGTCGTGCCTCACGGCTGGAATAGGCTTCATCAACCACATACATTGGTAGAGCGATGTGTGAGCGAAGTTCCTCCATAAAGGCATGAATTTCCCGCATCATTGGCGTTTCGGTGTTGTCATGCTGAAAGGGCATCCCGATGATGATTGCACCCACGCGCTCGCGCTCGAAAGCCGATTGCAACTCGCTCATAAGATTCAGCGTGCTGGCAAAAAAACCACGCGGCGAGGCAATGATGTGCAATTCATCGCACACTGCAAAGCCGATACGCTTTTGCCCATAGTCAAGAGCACCAATGCGCTTTCCGTGCAGTGCCGTACGCAGTTCGTGAGTGATTTCGACGGGTTTTGTCATCATGCAGTCGCTGTTGTTCGTGGCGGTAACGGCGGCGGCGGTAGAATGAACATCAGCACGATATAGGCAATATCCAACACAAAGACAAGCGATGCCAATGTGAGCAGCACCGTATTATGCGGATCGGCAATAAAGAAAAAGACGGTCACGCAGCCAGTACCGAACCATTTCAGAACTGCCGTAGCTTTGGAGAATGGCAACTGTTCATATCGCTGAAGGTATTGGATGATGTAGAGCATCGAAATCCCGAAGTTCAGAATATACGCTGAAAAACCGCCCAAGCGCCCGATGGGCTGCGCCATGCTCATAAAAGGAATATTGTCCAGTCCGGTCTCGGCAATGGCGTAGATAATGCAAAACCATATCACCAGCAAAATAGCCAGTATTGGGCGATAATACTTGCGAATAATCGGCGTTTGAATATCATTCCCGTTGTCTTTCAGCATCAGCCAAAAGATATACACATCCAGAAAAAACCACGCTCGCGTTCCCCAGACAAATAACAAACCTAAGTTGATATGCTGTGCGTACGTCCAGCTATACAAAAACTCCCACACCAAATTCCCACACGCGATAAAAAACGGCATTTCCACAAAACCGTATTTTTTTTCGTGCCTGATAACGCTAATGTATGTTCCCACCCAACCTATCGTGGAGATAAGCACCAGCGAGAGTTCGAGCCACGAGTAAATGTCTGTATTGAGCCACTTCATTTCTTATTTCTCCTGAAAAATTTGCGAAAGCGAGAGGGTTTTTCTGCCACTTTGTCGGACAGCGAAAGCGGAACATCGAATGCAACCTGCTTGTAGTCGTTGTGCGCCAGCACGAGTCCTTGAATAAACTTGCGTCCGAGCTTGCTGACAAGCCATTGTATGAGCACTCCTTCCTGCTGAATCCACGTGAGGAGTTTGAAGAGACACAGCACAAGAATATATTTCGCCATATTCCAAAAGCCTTTTGGCGACTGTATTTGCAAGATACTCGAAAGAGTACGTCCACCGACCTTTGTATCGTCAAGAAAATACTTCACAAGAAGCGGCGTAATGCCGATAAACATCCATTTGAACGGCGGCGGCATGATGTATTCAATGAAGTCAATACAGGTCTGGGCAAGTTCGGCATTTTCTTTGGTGGAGCCTGCTTGGTGCTTCAAAATAGCTTCCTGCAAAACGACGCTATCATGGTAATCGCTTGGAATAAGACTGTCATGCAAGCCCATAATGTGACCAATCACTTCCCAACAGTGCATATACCCGTCTGTTTCTTCGTCCGAAAGCGAAATACCAATCCGCTTCAGCCCATCCACAATGGATGATGAAAACGTCGTGAGCGTAACCGCCATATCTTCCTGATTGATAGGCGCGCCGTACTGAGCGGTGTCCCAGCCTTTTTGCTTTGCATAGACGCGGATAGAAGCATGGATAAGCCGTATTTTTCGTGCCGTTACGATACCTTTTCCTTGGGGGTCGAACCCGCCCTCCGCCAGAACATTCAGGACAAATTGTAACGTCTCCATCACCCGCTTGATAAGGCGCGGCGGCAGGGGAACTTGTTTGCCTTTCTCATTGAGCCGTACAGCAGCCGGAGCGTCAAGGCGCTTCGTTTCGTAGAGTACGTGTGCCCCGCGCCAGCAGACATAGCACTCCGGCAGAGATTTGCACAGAAGAGCAATGCAAATTTCAACCCCATAAGTGGTAAAGACTTTTTGCCCCACAGCCGCACGAGCAGCATCAAACCACGGCGGGAGAATGTTTTCCGGGTCGAAATAATGCTCCAGCGCTGGCGGAAGGTCAACGGATTGTATGGAATCGTTATACATCAGCGTTGCGAGCATCGCATTGAGTTCGGTCTGCTTCGTCGAACCGATAACCGATTGCATCAACGCGTCGGCTTCCACGTCCATCACGTGACGCTGTGTTTCAAGAAAGGCTTGTTCGATGAGCGCAGTTTGGAGAACGGCTCGGTAGTGCTGTGTTGCAAGACGCATCGGTATTACGTTGTAAGAAGTTTTGGAGGACTACAATTTCATATCTTTCATTCAAACCCAAGTATAACCCAAACGACAAGCCGCAAGAATACGCAAATGTTCTTTCTTGCCCAAATTCTTTATCACGTGCAACACAACAAGAGCAGAATAAAGGGCGACATCGCAGAGTAAGACCGCATCACACCTACGCAATCATACATATTTCGGCGACACACCAAATTTCTTTTTGAAGGCAGTGCTGAAATGCTGGGGCGAGGAGTACCCCAATTCATAAGCAATTTCACCGACAGATTTCTCTCGCTCCGAAAGCAGCATTTGTGCGCGCTCCAGACGATGCTCGGCTACATATCCGAAGACCGTCGTGCCGAAAAGCGATTTGAACCCACGCTTTAATTGATAATCACTCAAGCCCACAGCCCGCGCCAATTCAGAGAGCGACGGTGGTTCGTCCAGACGATGCCGCAAATACTCTTGTGCAAAATGCAACCGCTCTTTGTCGCTGTGCGGAATACGAACAGGCACAAGCATAGAATCGGAACCCGATTGCTCATGCTGATTGAATGCCTCTGCTTGAAGAACAATCAGCTCAAGACATTTTGACAGCAAAAACATTTTTTTTAGCCCGCCCGTGAAGTGACAGTCAAGTATCTGACGAATCACCGTGTTCATGCTTTGATTGAGCGGAAGATTCTGCTTGGAAAGAAGCATGGAACGCCCTTCCAGAATGTTATCCGCAAAGCGTTGCAGCGTGTCGTTGGAATCATTAGTCAGTTGCAACCACGTTGGTTTGCCGATTTTGAACATCAGCATTTCGGACTGCGGCGTATCGCTCCACGTCGCACCATCGTAGCCGTGCGTGTAGGAAACGCTATGCTGCTGCCCTGCCATAATCAATGGTTCGCGCCAGCGATTGTTTGTTGCCGTTTGCTGCCCCGAAAGCGAATAATCGGTATAAACCCCGTCGAAATCGTGATTCCACAGAACGGCATTACGCTCTTTGCCCTCGCACATCCACCGTTGGCGAAAAATAGTTATGCCATCAAACTCCCATTTTTGCGACGTAAACTCAGCAGTAGGAAAGGAAATACGCGTGGTTTCTTCTATGAGAATGGGTGACGACGACGACGATACATTGTCGGAGTAGCTCTGTCGCTCGGCAAGCACGGTATCATCAGTGGTACGGGTAATAGCAGTCATGGTTTGTGTCCTGAGAGTTGTGTATCCCGATGTCGTTCATTTTCTGTACGTTTTTCTTCCGCAAATGTACGAATTCCAGAGGGAACTGCACGTATTTTTGCCATGTAAAACAACCATTATTTTTGTCGCATTTTTTAATAGACACGCCATGTTTACCAAACCACTTCTCTTGCTGCTCACAAGCATTTTTGCCCTCAATCTGAACACCTTCCCTGCCGATGACAAAAAGGTTATCGCCGCTCTTGATACCGAATATCAAGCGGCAGTGAAAAACAATGATGCTGCTACGATGGCTCGTATTTTGGCGGATGATTTTACCCTTGTCGTCGGGACGGGCAAAGTATATTCAAAAGCTGATTTGCTCAAATCGGCGCGAAACAAAACTATCCGTTACGAACTGCAAGACGACAGCGCACAGACGGTACGGCTGTGGGGAAATACGGCAGTCATTACGGCATTGCTTTCTCTGAAAGGTGTTGATACGGAGAGCGGGAAACCATTTGATTATCAAGTGTGGTTCAGCGATACATATGTGCGCACCGAATCAGGCTGGCGCTATGTTTTCGGGCAAGCCTCCATTCCGCTTCCTAAAGCAAATTCAGCAAAATGAAACATTAGACAAAGTTCTACGCAATTACTCACACTTTCAATCTAAAACACCTATGAAACGCTCACCAAGCCTTGTTCCGGCAACCATTCTTTGCGCTATCACGCTGTCCGGTTTACTCACTGCCGCACATTCGCAGCAAAAATCCAGTCTTGAAGCAGTCCCTTACCCCGAAGGCTATCGTGAATGGGCGCACGTTAGCTCTGCCATCATTACCCCACAAAGCCCAGCTTTCAAACGGTTTGGCGGTTTTCATCATATTTATGCAAATGCAAAAGCAATGGAAGGATACCGCTCAGGAACCTTTGCAGACGGCTCGATAATGGTCTTTGACCTGCTGGAAGCGCAAGAAAAAGACGGTGCAATCAGCGAAGGCGGACGCAGATTCGTGGATGTGATGCTGAAGGACAACAAACGTTTTGCGCAAACAGGCGGCTGGGGATTCGAGGAATTTAGGGGTGACAGCAAGACCGAGCGTACATTGAGCAATCCCCAAGAACAGTGCTTCGGATGCCATGCGAAGAAACAAGAGCGTGGCTTTGTGTATAGCGTTTTGCGGAAGTAGTAGTAGGCTTCTCTTCCCCCAATGCCGTTACCGCACCGTTGCTGAGTAGGCAGAACCACGTATTTATGCGAGGTTCTGCACAGCAACCAATTCACCCTCACTCAGAAGCCGCTCAATGTTAAGCAAAATTTTCACATTCTCCCCAATTTTCCCCATGCCTTGAATATAGCGCCCGCCAGAACCTCTCGTCGTGCGAGGTGGCTCAGAAACATTCGCTTCGGGTATATTCACTACTTCCAAGACTTCATCTACAATCAGCCCAATAGCCGTGCCGTTGACATCCACCACCACGATACAAGTGCGGTCGTTGTGCATAGTCTCCTGCATTCCGAAGCGCAAGCGCACATCCATCACGGGAATAATCTTACCGCGAAGATTGATAACCCCTTTGAGATACGAGTCTGTATCAGGGACTTCAGTGATTTTCTGCACACCGATAATTTCAGTGATATGGCGAATCTCAACGCCATATTCTTCCGCTGCGACGCGAAACGTCAAATAGCGGTCTTTTTGCGTGTCCTCTTCTATTTCGAGGTCGTCCGCATCGAAGCTGTCATACTGTGCCATAATGAAGGAGCAAAAAAGTGGAAAAATGCAATACTGTTTGCAGTTAAATGCTGCTTGAGCAAAACGCTACTCAGTCCAAAAACTTACGAAAACTTTCGCACCCACACCACAGAGAAGCGAAAAAAAACGCGAAAATTCTTCAGGGCTTGCGTATCTTCGTGCATTGTTCCCGTCAATTTTGCTTACCACTGCCGAACTATGACTAAAACAAATGCTTGCCGCATTCTCGACCAACACTTGATTCCCTACGAAATCAGGGAATACGAGGTGAACGAAGACGAACTGGATGCTGTTACCGTCGCTCACAAAATTGGGCTACCACCCGAACAAGTCTTCAAAACGCTTGTTCTGACGGGTGATACGCACAAATACTTCGTTGCCGTCATTCCGGGCAATGCCGAATTAGAATTGAAGCGCACAGCTCGCTCCACCGGCAACAAGTCCTGCGCAATGCTGCCGATGAAAGAACTACTCCCGCTCACGGGCTACATTCGTGGCGGTTGCTCGCCTATCGGCATGAAAAAACCTTTTCCCACTTTTCTGGACGAAACCATAGAACTCTTCGACCGCATCAGCATTAGCCCCGGCAAGCGTGGGATGCAAATTCTCCTTGCCCCGCACGACCTTCAGCGCGTTACGGGCGCACACATCGTGGAGTTGTGCGCATGAACAGCATCAAAGCCATCATTGTCCGTTATCGCATTTCGCTTGCACTTCTTGTCCTGATGCTCATTGGCGCGGCATTGCGCTTTGCAGACATCGGCACGGAATCACTCTGGGTAGATGAAATTTATTCCTTTAGGCAAGCGGTAAAAAGTGTGGCGATGATTATTGCCAATGCTCCACAGGACGTTCATCCGCCTGTGTACTACACGCTGCTGCACTTTTGGGTACTACTTTTTGGTACGACTGAAGCCGGATTACGGAGTCTATCAGCGGTCTTTGGTGTGGCGGCACTGCCACTTATGTATGTTTTGGGACGAGAGTTGTATTCGCAGCGTGTAGGGCTGTATGCCGCATTGTTGCTGGCGCTGTCGCACTTTCACATCCACTATTCGCAAGAAGCACGGAACTATGCGTATGCGGTTTTGGTGGTAATAGTAGGAATGATAGGTTTTGTGCGCTATGTGAAGCAATTCAATAGCCAAAGCGCTCCAGTGCTTTCGTGGAAGTTGATTGCGTTCTTCCTTCTCGGCAATACACTCATTCTTTATTCCCACTTTTTCGCGCTCTTCGTGATTGCCGCCGAGAACGCATTGGTGATGAGCTTCGCCCTCGTGCGACGGGATGTTTTTCGGCGAATGTGGAAATCGTGGTTTGCCCTGCAAGGTCTCTTGTTGCTGGTGTTTGTGCCTTGGATGGAGATTTTGTATTATCAAATTCGAGCTGTAAAAAGTGGCTTTTGGATTGACCCACCAAATCTGATGACACTCGCCGAAACTATCATTGAATTCGCAGGTTCGTTTTCGGCGGCGGCGGTAATTTTGCCCTTGTGCGTACTTGCGGTGGTGCACGTGCGGAAGCGACTTGTAACCATTCAAGACGACAATGCTCAGGGTAAACCCGAAAGCGCCCTTATTGCGAATGTTCAGTTCGATTATTGTCTGGCGCTGCTGCTGCTGTGGCTTGTGCTGCCGATTGCGATTCCGTTCCTACGGTCGCTCTTTTCCACACCGATTTACTACGTGAAATACACCATTCCGGCGCTTCCGGCGTTACTTCTGCTTGCGGCAAAAGGACTGGATGCTTTTGATACGAAGGTGCGATGGATGCGTGGGCTTGTCGGTATAGTTCTTGTGGTGCTCTGCGTCATCGCATGGCGCGATAACCGCAACGACTGGAATTCCCTCGAAAAAGAAACGTGGAAAGAAGCGACACGTTTGCTTGATAGCGCAACAACGAGGAATGATGCGGTCTTTGTACATGAATGGTACAGCAAATACAACTGCGAATACTACACCAAACGCCCCGATGTAACATTCCAAGCCATGCCACCGGAACGCTTTGCTATCACGCCCACGACCATTGAGCGTTTTTACGCACCGCTTGCTACCGGACGTGACCACATCTGGCTTGTGCTTTCGCACCGCAGCGCCCAAACGCCAATGATACTAGAGCGCATAGAACGTGATTTTACGCCAACACTCGACACAATTTTCCCTTCGCGCTACCGCAAATACATGATTACTGACTCCTTCCCTTATCAGACCAAAGGCATCTATCTGATGAAAACGTATTTATCCAATGATATTCGCGTCATGCGCTTTGAACGAAGGAAGTGAGAGCGTCACAATAAATTCATTCGTAATTCCTCATTCATAATTCCTCATTCTCATGGTTGGTTTTGGTTATGACATTCACCGCCTTGCCGAGGGTGAAAGCCTGATTTTGGGCGGTGTAGAAATATCATCCTCCTTCGGCACGGTGGCACACAGCGACGGCGATGTGCTGCTCCACGCCTTGTGCGATGCGCTCTTGGGCGCGGCAGGCTTGGGAGATATTGGTGAACACTTCCCCGACACGGATGCACGGTACAAAGGCATTTCAAGCATTGAGCTTTTGCGCCGCGTGATAGATTTGCTGCGTAGCGAGAACTATCGCCTTGTGAATGTAGATTGTACGCTGGTTCTGGAAAAACCTAAGATTTTGCCGTACAAACCCGCCATGCGTGAGCGCATCGCGGAAGTCTGTGGTTTGCCTGTCCGACGTGTTTCCCTCAAAGCAACTACAAGTGAGAAGCTAGGTTTTGTCGGCTCCGGCGAAGGTATTGAAGCGTATGCGGCGTGTCAAATAGAAGAAGCGAACGAAAAAACAGTAGGAACAGCATCGTGAGACGACGTGCAACCATAGCTGCGACCATAACTACGCTTCTATTGCTCTGGAGCATTTCGCTTGGGAGCGCCTCATACGCCTTTGCCCAAGACCGCCTAAGCGATGCACGTTCCTACGAGTACCGCCTAACGCAAGTGCAGGAAATACGCGGCTCCAATCTTATTCTCTGCAATGCCGCGCAAACGCAGGAAGGCGCACCACCGCTCTTTTTCGAGTTTAAGCCTCGCGCCTACGGCGTTGCCGCTTCCGATGTTGCCTCGGTTTGGCGCGGTCTGGAACGAAACAATCTTCAACGCTCAACTCTGGGCGGCGCATCGGTGCTTGCAGCAACAGCTCTGACCGATACGACGTGTGCTCTTCTTTTTGAACGCACTGACACCTTGTACTTGGGCGAAATAGATGCTGCCCTCACTCTCCGCAGTACGCTGGCGCTACCGCTCACAGCTACGACGGGTTCATTTACCCACACTGCACTTCTTACCAGCATCAATAACGAGTCGCAGACAGTAGGAGCCATTACAATCAAGCTCCTTTCGCTGGCGAGTGGTCATGCCGTTGCGCTCGTCATTGGGAATCATCTTTTTTGGAGTAGCTGGGGCAAGGATTCCAATAGTGGGAACGGAAAAGTATTTTCGCCAGCAATACGCTACATGGAAGGTTACACGCCCAGCGATATTGTGGCTCTCAATCCCGACACCCGTGACAACAACGACCCTGCTTGCGTGCTCCTTCGGGAATCAGGCTTGCGGAAAGATGTTATCATGCTTTCACCAAGCGGAAAAGAGCTGTGGTCGCAGTCGCTTGACGTGCAGCAACGCACGATTTTACGCCGCGTGAGCAACTATACCGTCGCGGCTTGCACCGAGCGCGGAGCAACGGCATACATCAACATCATCAAAATAGACGCAACGCCCGTCACAACAGGTATTGCTGCCAAAATGGAATGTATTGCTTTTGCGGAGGAACAAGGGCGCGTTTCTGCCTTTGCCGTCGTCAACGACAACACATCAGGGCGCTACGTCTGGACGGCAGTCCGCGTACCGCTTAGTGGTGGTGCGACTTTCAGCCAAAACCTTTGGACGTTTCCCGACAACATCATCGCGCCGCTTGCAGTCACGGTCTTTGGCGATGAATTTTTCTG
Source organism: uncultured bacterium (assembly GCA_937899715.1). Lineage (GTDB taxonomy): Bacteria > Bacteroidota > Ignavibacteria > Kapaibacteriales > UBA4661 > PH2015. The sequence continues at coordinate 26,005 of CALCNX010000050.1, forward strand.
CGTCTTTGCCAATACGCTTGCCGTGATGAACTTCGGTGGCGAACCTTTAGCGCTCTTTCGCTTCAGCAGCGCATTCCGGCTTGCACAGATGTCACAGCAGCAGCAATCTATCAGCATCATGGGGAATCAAGAGCGCAGTCTCTATACCTTACGTCTGGGGCGGGACAATGTTGTCGTGAAACGCGACCCCGTACCGCTTTGGTGGCTGCGCAATATCGTCAGCGATTTTTGGTTGTACGTCGTTTTCCTTAGTATCGTGGGGATTCTTCTAGCGATGCTGAATATTTTGCGCTACCAGAGCCGCCTTCTGACAACACTTTTCGGTGTAACGGGCGCAGACGCAATGTTTATTGTCGATGCCGAAGGAAAGTTAGTCTCGCTCAATGATTCAGCGCGGGCGCTCCTCAATATCGCCCTAGAAGTGCCGATGCGCCGCCTGTTTCAGTTTTACTGCGTTAGCGAAGGAGCGCAGAATCTTAGCCATTTCGTTCGTGAGACGCTCAAAACTCGTCAAGCGATGGATAAAACCATTTCACTCCAAAAAACACCGTCATTAGCGAATCCGAGCGCTCCCGATTCTACGCTCGACCCCGACGAAACGCATGATTACTTGTTCTCAGCGATACCTATTCAAACGCGCTTCGGAAGCGCTCGCGGGATGATGCTGATTGGCAAAGACATCACTGAAGAGCTTGGCAAAAAGAAGCTGGGCAACTGGGCGCAGTTGGGACACGACCTGCAAACAAATCTGGCTGCTATTCGGCTGAATGCGGAAAAAATCGCTGAATCCGGCAACAATGAAGGCAAAAGCATTGTCTATCAAGCGCGGCTCGTGCAGCAGCGCATCAAGGATATTATCACCGTCGGCAAAAGTGAGCAACTGGAAATGCACCCCGCCAGCACAGCCGATATTTGCTTGAAGGTGAGCCGTGAATTTGATAAAATTTTATACCCGAATGTAGCATTTCGCATCGAATCTCCGCATATTCTCTTCCAATGCGCCGAGCCTCAATTAGTGCGGGCGCTCAGAAATGCCGTCGAGAATGGTATCACACGCGGACTGGTGAATAATAGCGGAGTCATCGCTATTTCTGCGTGGCTGGAGGATGGTTCGGTTTGGTTTCAGGTGCGCGACAACGGCAGAGGCATGAGTCCGGCTGTGATGCGCCGGATGATGAACAAAGGCTTCACGACCTTTGAAAGCAAGGGCGGGTCGGGATTGGGAACGATGATTATGCAATATATCGTCAAGGCGCACAAAGGCGAGATTCTGGTGCAGTCCGAAGAGAACAAAGGAACAACAGTGCAGTTTCGGCTTCCGGCAATCAACGTGCGCACCTTGCCCCAAAAACCGCTTCTTATCTTGCCCGGTGAGACATTGGATCTGTAAACAAGTTTGTACGCAAACAAGATTGATAAACAAGATTGGCAATCAAACAAGAAGAACAGATTATTCCCGCATAGCTGATAAAATCTCGCTAAGAACATCAACTGCGGTGCGAATTTCCTCCTCGGTGGTATCTTTCGAGACCGAAAAGCGCACAGCTGCTTTTGCCTCAGCATCGGGGCGATTCATTGCCTTGAGGACGTGCGAAGGCTGCAAGCTCCCCGACACACACGCCGAGCCATTAGAAACCGCCACACCGCGCATATCCATTGCCTGCAAAATCGCCTCGCCGTCCAAACGCTCCGCATCCAAAAACGAGATATTAACGATATTCGGCAAAGCACTACCTGTCATATTCGGCAAACCGTCCTCCGACGGCGTATTAAAGCGGATATTGGGAATGGTTTCTGTGAGAAGTGTGCGCAAAAGCTGCTTACGTGCTTGCATCGTGGCAAAGCGGCTTTCCATCTCCTTCACCGCGGCTCGTGCTGCTGCTTGAAACCCCACAATAAGCGCAACAGGCTCTGTTCCGGCGCGGCGATTGCGTTCCTGCGCTCCGCCGTGCTGGTGCGCTTTGAAATCAATACCTTTACGAATAAACAGCGCTCCCACGCCCTTCGGACCATGAATTTTATGTGCCGACAATGTTGCGAAATCCACACCAAGCACCTTCACATCGAAGGGAATTTTGCCAAACGTCTGCACCGCGTCTGTGTGAAAATATGCGTCGGGTGCAACATCCCGCACCGCTCGTAAAGGCTGCACAACACCGGTTTCGTTATTGGCGTGCATGATGCTCAGTAGCGTTGAGCGGTCATTCAGCAAAGGAATACTTTCTAGCATCACAGAGCCTTGTTCATCCACAGGTAATGGTATCAGCGCAACGCCATCGCGGTGCAATTCCTCCGCCGGATGCAGCACAGCATGATGTTCGGTCGCACTGACGGCAAGGCGCTTTGTCAAGCCAGATTCATGGCAAGCACTTTTGAGCACCGTATTGTTCGATTCCGTGCCACCACTGGTAAAAAAAAACTCCGCCGGATGCGCTCCGATACAATGCGCCAGTTCTTCGCGGGCATTTTCCACAGCCACACGCGCCGTACGTCCCAGCGAATAGACCGATGAGGCATTGCCGTAATTCTCGCGCAGCCACGGGAGCATCGCTTCTAGTACGTGGTCGTCGAGACGAGTTGTGGCGCTGTTATCCAGATAAATCATTGTATACTTTTTTATGGTTTTCTGCCGTTTTTTGGGTGTGCAGAGAGAAAAATAATCGCCACCAAATATAGCGAAGTTTTTGTAAATTGCTTGTCTGCATGAACGCATCTTCTCACGATTCTTCCGTACTTTTTTTGAGCATCTATGCACATTTCCAAAGAGACCATTGACAATATCGCACAGCTTTCGCGCCTTGAATTTCCCGAAGCAGAAAAAGCGGCGTTTGTCGAAAAATTCGAGCAAATTCTTGAGTATTTTAACGCCCTCGAAGCTATTGACTTGACTGGCGTAGAGCCGCTCAAAAGCATCGCCGACACGGGCGAAAATTCCTTCCGTGAAGACGTAAGCGAGCGCCCTATCACAACGGCAGAAGCGCTTTCCAACGCGCCCAAACACAACAGCGTTTTCTTCAAAGTGCCCAAAGTGCTGGGCTAATTGCTGAATGACTAATGATCAATAACCAATAGCAAGGATTTCCATTGAACGCACTTGGGATTATTCCGGCGCGATACGCTGCCACACGCTTCCCTGCAAAACCGCTTGCCGACTTGCTTGGCAAGCCGATGATTCAGCGTGTGTGGGAAGGCGCACAGGAAGCAAAACAGCTTCAGCACATCCTTATTGCCACCGATGATGAGCGCATAGCGACCGTTTGCAGGGGATTTGGCGCGCAAGTCGTGATGACCGCCCCCGAACTGCCTTCCGGCACTGACCGTATTCTCTCGGCATACCGCATATTTGCGGAGCGCACAGGAAAAAATTTTGATGCTGTGGTCAATATCCAAGGCGATGAGCCGCTCTTGCGCGGTGCAGTGGTGGACGACCTTTTGACCGAACTTGGTAAGCATGATTTATCGCAGCACATCGTAACAACGCCCATCAAGCGAATTGCTTCGACGGATGACCTTGAAACACCGCACGTCGTCAAGGTTGCAATGACCCCCGCACGAAAAGCGCTCTATTTCTCACGCAGTCCCATTCCGCATTATCGAAAAAGCACTCTCTATGCGGACTGGCTGGAGGCAAACACCTACTGGAAACACATCGGCATTTATGCTTACACCGCACCTGCTCTCATGCGCTTTGGCGAACTTTCACCCTCGCCTCTGGAAGAACTCGAACAACTGGAGCAATTACGCCTCGTCGAAGACGGCACGGTATTTTATTGCGTTCCCACCGAAGAAGAATTTGTGGCAGTAGATATTGAAAGTGATGCCGAAAAGGTGTGTCATATCTTGCGTGAGCGAGGGGAAACAAATCGCTAACAGCAGAATTGAGAACTACAATAATGAAGTCATTTCCCGATAGTGTAGCAAAAATCATTTGTGCGATACTACTGCTCGCAAGCAGCATCACGGTTGCTTTTGCACAAAACCAACTTCCGACTGCCCCCATTAAACGCGCTTCCGACACAAGCCGCACAACGCTCACAGCGAGCACAACCACCAAAAGCCCGTGGGACGAGGTGTGGGCGAACATGGGAACATCGTTTGCCTTGCCTCTGGAAGATATTGGCAAGAAGCCCGGAATCTTTGTAGGCAGCATCAATGCTTGGGTTCCGCTTCGTGCCGTTTTTCCGCTTGCTGTGCCTTTCGACCCCGCAAACCCCAGCACACAAGGACCACCGCCGAATAACCTACTTGCATTCGCCTCAGCAACCTACTTCCCGCTTGGCTACTGGTTTTTGAACTTTTCGTATTTTCAGTTTATTGGCAGGAAAGAAGTTCTGTCGTGGCATCCGGATTTTACATACAGCTTCGGCTACAACGATTGGCATATGTACACCTTCAGCCTCATCTACGGCAACTATGGCGGGAACCGCTTTGCGCCTGATGCGGCAAAAGGCGAACAAGTAACGCGCTTCGACCAAGGCACGTGGTCGCTGGGCTTCAAGTTCCCTGCGCCACAATTTATGCGGTCATTGATGGAATTTCATCCGACAAGCAATGTACAACATTTGCTGAATCTGAACGTCATACCAAGTTATTACAACGTCAGCACAAGCCGCTTTGAGCAATGGCAAACATTCCTCTCGCTGCAAACGCGGTACAACATTTTCGATTATTTTTTCGGAATGCTGACGCTTTTTTACTACCCGAACGCCGCGCAGCAACAGCCATGGAACCCTGATTTTACCTACGGTTTCGGCTATGCTAATTGGAACTCGTTCACCGTATCGGTGCAATACAATAACTACTCCGGCAACCGATTCCCGTGGAACAAGCCCGCAGAAAGTACGGGTAATTTTCTGGATGGTATTGTTTCGGTGTCGTTCAATATTACACTCTAAGCCGCATCAAAACACGTAATTCGTAATTCGTACTTCCCAATTCGTAATTTCCTCTTAACTATGCTGACAGACATCATTACCGAACAAATGAAAGCCGCCATGAAAAGTGGCGACAAGCTCCGCCTTGAGACCATCCGCTCTATCCGCGCACTGATTTTGGAATTCGAGAAAAGTGGCGTAGGACGCACTATGACCGAAGAAGACGAGCAAAAACTGCTCATCTCCGCCGCCAAAAAACGCAAAGACTCCGTTGAACAATATCGCGCTGCGAACCGCGAAGATTTGGCATCGAAAGAAGAAGCAGAACTGGCTATTATCCAAGAGTTTCTACCGAAGCAGATGGATGAAAGCGAAGTAGAAGCAGTCGTCAAAACCATCATCGAACAAGTCGGTGCAAAAACTCCCCAAGAAGTCGGCAAAGTGATGGGCGCTGCCATGAAAGAGCTGCGCGGCAAAGCTGACGGTACGCTTGTGCAGACAGTGGCAAAGCGGCTTCTGGGAGCGTGAGGAAAGTTTTAAGTTTTGAATGGTGAGTTTTGAGTTTTTTTGAATAAATGAGATGATTGAAAGCGCACCAAATCTTTCTCCAGCGCTCTTTTGGGACACCAATCCCGAAACGATTGATTGGGACACGCACGCACGGTACGTCATTGAGCGGGTGCTGACACGCGGCACTACCCAAGAATGGCGGGAAATAGTGCGCTTTTATGGCTTGGAGCGTATCAGCGCTGAAGCAGTGCAGATGCGCTTTCTCGACCGCAAAACACTGGCATTTTGCAGTGCCATTTTCGATATTCCGAAAGAGCAATTTCGATGCTACACCAACTCCATTACAACGCCGTCCCTGAAGAAACTCTGGGACTACTAAGGGCGCTGCAAGCACTTGAATCCTTGCATTCCGCGTATTTGGCAGGTGGAACAGCGCTTGCACTCTATGTCGGACATCGGCTTTCTGAAGATATTGATATATTTTTACCGCAAAATTTTGATGTGGAAGCATTGGAACAGGACATAAGAGCAATTGCCGAATTGACGGACATCGGGCGGGCAAAAAACACTCTCAGCGCCCGCGTTGGTGGCGTAAAAACTGATATTATTACCTTTGCTTATCCGATACTTGAACCCATACAGGAAATTGAAGGCATACGCCTCGCCTCTTTACCCGACATTGCTGGTATGAAACTCTCGGCTGTTGTTAATCGCGGCGCAAAAAAAGACTTCTGGGATGTTCACCGCTTGCTAACACTTATTTCTTTGCCGGAAATGCTGGACTGTTTTCAGGCAAAGTTCCGCCAACATGAGACCTTACACGTTCTCCGCGCCTTGACGTACTTTGATGATGCGGAGATTTCGCCCGACCCGATAACCATTCTGCCCGTTTCATGGGCAGAGGTGAAAATTGATATTACAAAAGCTGTCAAACTCTACGCACGAATGTAGTGCTTCTACCTAATCAATCCTGCATGAATACTACTCTCTCCGAAACCCTCGAAGAATCTATCCTCTCCGCCAATTCGCTCGACAGCGACCTCCGCGAGCACTCGCTCGAAGAACTTGAATTTCACAAAGTCTTAGAGCGCCTCGCCGATATGACGTGGTCGGATGAAGGACGCGAAATTATTTTGGAACTCCGCCCAAGCCCGAACCTGCCCGAACTCCGCACCGAACTGGAGCGCGTGAACGAGCTTATCCGCCTTGTGAATCTCGGCGAGCAGCTTCCCTTGGAAGGCTTTGCCGATATTCGCCCCATGCTGCACAAAGCCCGCATCGCCGGAGCATTTTTGCTACCGTCAGAACTTCTTGCCGTGCGTGATGTGATGCGCTCCTCACGCTTGACACGGAGTTTTTTCAACACTCGGCGCGAGACATTCCCCGTTATGGCGGAAACGTGCCAGCCGTTGCACGAAAATCGTCTTCTGGAAAAGCATATCGCCGACGCAATAGACGACAACGGAACCGTGAAGGACACGGCTTCGCTGGAACTCTCACGGATTCGCCGCGAAATCATTGACACCTCCAACAAGCTCCGAAGCCGTTTGCAGAAGATTTTGAAAAAGGTCGTGGAAGATGATGTGGTGCAAGAAGAGTTCATCACCCAACGCGACGGACGCTTTGTGCTGCCCATGAAAACCGAGTACAAACGCCACATTCCGGGCATTATCCACAGCGTTTCGCAGACAGGTTCGACCGTCTTTGTGGAGCCTGCCGAGACGTTTGACATGAACAACGAACTCTCGCTTTTGCACAACGAAGAGCGCCGCGAAATTGAGCGGATTCTGACCACGCTCACGGGCGAACTTGCCGAAGAAGTGGAAGATTTCTTGCGCTCGGTCGGTATTCTTGCCCGCATAGATGCTGCGCTTGCAAAAGCCCGCTATGCGATTGAGTTCGACGGCATGAAGCCCGACATTACCGACGAAAACGTTCTCATTCTCTCCAACGTCCGTAATCCCGTGCTTCTGCACAATATCAAGCGCGAGCGACATCACAAAAACAGCGCTCACGCCGAGCGCAATCTCAAAAGCGTTATTCCGCTTTCGATTGAGTTCGACGGCACGGAAGCTATCGGCACAAGCGCGAGTGCGGTCTTCGGGCATCTCATATCGGGCCCCAACGCGGGCGGCAAGACCGTTGCCATGAAGAGCATCGGGCTGAACGTCGCAATGGCGCTTTCGGGCATCTTCCCCTGCGGCTATTGCAAAACAAATTTCCGCGAGGTGTTCTCGGCGATTGGCGACAATCAGTCCATCGAAAACGATATGAGTACGTTCTCGTCACAAATCACGCGCTTGAAAGAAATTCTTGTGAATGCTTCCGATACGTCCTTGATTCTGGTGGATGAAATCTGCTCCGGCACCGACCCGCAAGAAGGTTCGGCACTGGCAGTGGGGATTCTGGACGGCTTGCTGGCACGAAAAGCGTTTTTCGTCGTTACTACGCACCAATCCTCACTCAAAAGCTATGCCCTCACCCAAAGCGGCATTATGAACGCCAGCATGGAATTCAACACCGACAAACTTGAGCCGACGTACAAGTTTTTATCCGGCGTTCCGGGCAACAGTTATGCCTTTGCTCTGGCACGAAACATCGGTCTGCCGCCGCGTGTGATGGAGCGGGCGCAAGAGTACTTGGGCGATAAACACAGCACACTGGAAGAAAGCATCGAAGTCATCCAGCAATACCGCCGCGAGGCGGAAAAACTGCGCCGCGAAAGCGAAGACGTAAAGCGTCGCGCCGAGCAACGCAAGACCGAATACGACCAAAAATTCAGCGAGTTCAAACTCAAGTACAACGACCTCGTGCGCCTCGCCAAAGATGAGGCAGCACAAATTGTAGCAAATGCGAATAAGTTGGTGGAGAATACCATCCGCGAAGTCCGTGAAGCTGCAAAAGAAGAGCTGGAAATTGCGAAACGCGCACTCGAACAAGGCGTTGCACTGAGAGAGAAGAATGACAAGGTATCGAAGACGGCGGGCGCAGATGCGAAAAGCACCGAAGCAACAAAACCCGCAAAGACGCTTGCCGACGTGCGCCGCGAATTCGAGGCAGAAAAGCAGAAGATTCAAACTGCCGCCGAAAAGCACACATTGAAGCCTCTTGTGGATGAGCCGGACGAATTGGAAGAAGGCGATACCGTTACGATGGAAGATTTCGCTACGCCGGGCGTGATTGTGGCACTTGACCGCGAGGCAGGAAGCGCAGTTGTGGAATTCGACGCAGTTAAATTCCGTACATCTCTTAACGGGCTGAAACGCGCCGGAGCAAAACAAATCAAGCAGGCGAAGAAAGCTGTCGCAAGCGGTGTTCCCGTCAATTTCGATGCAAAAACCGAAATTGATTTGCGTGGGATGTATTCCGACGAGGCAATCAAAACGGTCGAACAAGCGATTGCATCGGCACTCACGGGCAATGTTCACGCGCTGCGCATCATTCATGGCAAAGGCACGGGTGCGCTGCGTCAGGCTGTACAGCAGCATCTTCAGCATCATCCGGCAGTGGCGAGCTTCCGCAATGGACTTCTGAACGAAGGCGGCGCGGGAGTAACGGTCGTGGAACTGCGGTAAAAAGAATGTTCACAAAGAATGGTGTTACATTACGAAAACTGGAGTGCGGAATTTATTCCGCATATTAAGGTTCTGCCTCATATTGTGTTGCGGAATAAATTCCGCACTCCGCCCTGCCCTCAATGTCATTGATTCTCACAAAACAGACACAATAAAACTACAAAAGAACGGTATGATTGCGCTGCTTGCGCAATCATACCGTTCTTTTTTGTAGGAGAGGGAACCGAGAAAGACTAAAGAAAAAATCTGAACCAATTTTTAAAAACGTGTATGGATTGTAGTCGCATTATATTCCGGCACTTTTATCAGCACTGTACCGCTCAATGCTGTACCGCCAAGGGAGCTTTCATTCGGCGTTTCTGTATCAATCGGTAGCACACCCAGAAGATTACGCAATGCAGATGTGAACTCCTCAGAAGGTTGCCCTTTTTCAAAAAGACTCATCGCCACACCTTCACGGAGTGTTTCTGCTTGAAGCGCATATAAGTCCTTGTGGAGATGATTACCCCAGCGACCGTCAATATGTGCCGAAACAACCAATAGAGGAATGTGACGTAATTGTACGTCCTTTTGAACGGACTTCCAGACTTCGTAGCCACTCATTCGTGGTATCATAAAATCTGTCACAATGACAGCCGGAGTGTGCAAGGAAGCGAGCTTCACACCCGTCCAACCATCCACCGCCTGAATGACAGAAAAGCCCAGACGCTGCAACTGAACCCGAAGTAAAAGCCGATACGAGTCGTCATCCTCAATAACAAGTGCTGTTGGTCTCATATTATTACTGGCTCTAATGGTGATGATTATGTTCTGGCGTGTTGTGGATTTGAAATGTGCTGGCAAATGTGCGGTAAGAGATTATTACTTCTTCAATACTGCCCGCACTTCTGCCAGTTCTTTTTGCTTAATTTCCAGTTCTTGGTCGAGCAGATTCACTGCCGGTGACGGGGCGATGTGGCAAAGACCGTAGCTGTCCGCCAGTCGCTGTTTTGTTGTTTGGAGAAACGTAATATTTTGCTCTAATTCATTCGAGCGGTTGCGCAGATAAGCAGATGTACTCATGGCATTTTCCTTCATAAAGAGTGAGGCGGAATGGCAAACCAAAGCGAGACGATAATTGATAGCTACCGTGAAAATCACAACCACAATATCGCACAAAAGAACTACCAATAGCAAATCCGATGACCGAGAATGCAAAAGTAATGACCGAGACCCAAAAGTAATGACCGAGACCCTCAAAGTAATGTCCGAGCGGTTTGGAAATGTCCGAAAAATTTCGTATGGCAAAAGCCGTAAACAATCACATTTTGTGACGGGAAAATGCAGCAATTTCTATAGTAGAAATGCAAAAAGAAGGTGGCAAAAGAAAAATTGAAGAAAAAAAAACAGGAAAGTGGGGAAAGAAGATGGGGAGAAAGGAAAAGCAAGGAGAGCAAAGCTAAAAATTTACTCGGAGAAGTACAGAACCAAGTCGTTACAGGAAACCGCTCACCGTATCACGATATTTCGGTTCGACGGGCAACTCTTCTCCACTGGGCAGTATTGCCAAAATCCCGCCATCGACAGGGTCAATGGTGAACGTAAAAAAGACCGGGTTGATAACGTACCCTCTCCCAATACGCACACAACCGTCATGCAAAAGTGTATCTTCGTAATGCTTCAGAGGAAGCGAAGGCATATAATGTGTACCGTCTTTCACCACAATCGTGCAGTAGTTTCGCGCCGCTCGTGCATAGACAACCTCGCTGACGTGCAGCGACAGAATACGAACTTGATTATGGCTCATCATTCGTATTTCGATTTTCCCTTCCTGCACCGTCGGTCGTGCTCGCTTTTGTGGCGCTGCTTCTAAGCGCTCTTTGATGCTGCGGAGTCTGGCAATCTTCTCAATTGCCCGCTCCATTGCTGACTTGAATTCGGCTGCCAGTATGGGCTTATACAAAAAATCAACTGCGCCCGAGCGCAATGCCTGGAAAACATACTCTTTTTCTCGCATCGTCGAAATCACAATCACTTGCAGATTCTCGCGTTTCTCTGCCGGAAGTGCATCAAGCGCTTCAAAGCCTGTTCCGTCCTTCAAGTCAATATCCAAGAACACAAGGTCAGCTTCTGCGGTAAGCAGGAGCTTTGCCGCCGATGGCATGCTGTCTGCCGTGCCAACAATCGTTATCATATCGTCGTAATACCGTTGGAGGTACATCCGCACAAGGTCGCGGATGTGCTCGTGGTCGTCTATGATAAGGACACGCACAAGATTCGCTTCTTGCTCAGGTGTGAGAGCCGGTATAAGCATTGAGGAATATCGTAAGAGTAATCAAATAGCAACAATTAGGGTCGTCTCTTTTTTCGACACAATCCAAACGGCGTTACAATCATTGAGCGAACTATAGATTTCATAGCCAAGCAGCGAAACACAGATTCCGGGATTGCAGGATGTTAGGCTTAACGGCTTCCATAATCTTGTGGCGAAACGCAGATTTCAGGATTGCAGGATTTTCAGGATGAAAGACGTGTATGGATGCTTTTTTTGAGCGCGTTGTCAAGTGCCTTGCGGACTATTTGGACTTCAGCGCCAAAATTCAGCAACAAACCAACTTCGATTTGGGTAGCGCGAATGTAATTGAGTAGTTGTGCAGAATGTTCTTTTGTGAGTTGCGATACCGCTTTCAATTCGAGAATGACCTTGTTTTCGACAATAATATCAGCGTAAAATTGACCGATGCTTTTGCTTTTGTAAAAGACTTCAAGAGGCACTTGCGCCGTTGCTTGTAGTCCTAGGTGTTCAAGCTCCATTAACATTGCCTGTTCATAGCAGCGCTCCAGAAATCCGTGCCCAAGCGTATTGTACACATTGTAAAATCCACGAATAATTTTATCGGTCAATGCCTTGCGCTTAAAGTTAACAGAAACGTCACTCATCGAACCTGCCTCTAAAAAATCATAAAAAAAATCTTGCTAATCCTGTCTATCCTGTAATCTGCGTTCCGCCACCCGTGCAGCCACTACGCCTGCACCGCCCGAAGCGGCATCACCACCGTTACTTCCGTTCCTGCAGCCGCACCTGTTTCGTCGTAGAGGTCGTTGTAGCGGATGCTGAGATGAACATCAAACGCTTTTTCCAAGAGTTGTAAACGTTCGTGCGTGACAGAAGTTGCAATCGAAAGATGTGCGCCCGCAGGTCGTGCTGCCTTGCGCCGTGCTGCCTCTTCGCGCCCAATACCGTTATCAGTGACGACGCAGCGCAAGGAATCGCCTTCTTCAAAGAGATGAATCGTGATAATCCCACCTGCGGGACGAGTTTTCCAGTCTTCCTCCGCCAGTCCACGAATGCCGTGACGAATTGCATTCTCAACGAAAGGTTGCAGGATAAAGGTCGGCATCTCGCGCGAGCGCCAGTACTCCGTGTCGCTTTCGTCGCTCTCATCATCGTCATACTCGGCCTCAACAACGTTCGCAGCATCGGGTGTGAGCATCACGTAGCATTTCAGATGCCCGGCGTTGCGGAGTTCTTCCAGCTCAATATATTTTTTCAAAATATGAATTTCATCGGAAACAGAAATGAAATTATTGACGGCTTTCCTCAGCACACGGTCTAAGAGTCTGCTAAAGACGGCAATATAATAACTTGCCATTTCATTCCCCGATTCCACCAGCATCTGAATTTCTGCCAGCACATTATACAAAAAGTGCGGATTCATCTGCAAGCGCAGCGTCTGCATCTGTGCTTCCGATGCCAAACGCTGCACATTCTCAAATTCTTTCTCTCGTTCCAAGCGTGCCATGCGCTGAAGCGTCCGGCGATGTTGCACGGTATAACCGGTCCAGACAAACCCCGCCGCCAGTACGAGAAACCCCAACGTCCGCGTGACGGGGTGCATCCACCACGGATAGGGCACATACACCGTGAAGGCGAGTGTGTTCGCACTCAAAAGCGGCTGCTCATCGTGGGGGTCTTGGGTGCGGGTGCGCACAAGCAGCCTGTACTCGCCCGGCTGCAGGGACGAATATCTGACCGTGCGCAGCGAGGCATCCGGCATGATATTCCAATCGGCATCCACGCCTTCCAGGCGATATTCCAGACAGTGCCGCTCCGGGCGCGCCAGCGAGACCACTGCACACGAGAGCGCGAACGAGCCGCCGTAGATGCAGTGCAGCGTGTCGCCGTGCTGCGGCAGCCCCGCCATCACGCTGTCATTGCGGAAGTAGCCGATGGGCACTACCCGCGCCGTGTCGGTGAATACCCGCGCCGTATGATTTGCTTGGAGGACATCACCGTAGTAGTCGAAAACTACGCCGCCGTTGCCGTCGGTGGTTATAGCCCCTGCACTTGCTCCTTGCGCAGACAATGCTGAGGCTTGTCCGCCGGAATTATCCTTTACGACATTTTCATCAGAAGGCAGAATTAGCTCAGGTGAACCTAATGAAAGCGTATTGCTTGCATTGTTAGTATGCCGCGCTCGATACACACCGTTAGTTTGAGTTGTCCACCACAGTACGCTATCTACCCTAGACGTTCCTAGAATTTGCACATCTCTTAAACGGCTATTGATTGGAGCAGTGTAGATGTATCTGGGTAAAAGCGCTTCCGTAAAAGAAGGTATTGCTGTGTTGAGATACCCAAATCCAGTTCCATTTAATGCAGCAATTAGAACATCTGTTTCTGTCGAAATAAGTTTTACCGGGATAATTGTTTGAGTAACACCCTGAATAGTCTTTACTTGCTCCAGCTTTCCCGTCTGCCTCCGTCGGCGCAACAAGACTCCCATGCCGCTCATCCATAAATCGCCACGCTTATCAAATTGCATACTAAAGATGCGCTCTGTGCCAAGTCTCTGTACTTCCGCTTCATTTGAAGAGCGTCCATATTCAAAATATTCTATCACACTCCCATCCTCGCGGCATCGGACAACCCCAACCGACAAGACGTTCACCCATAAATCCTTACTAAAAGGATCAGGGCATATATTGCCTATTGTCGTCATTCCAACAGATGCTGCCAGTGCCGTTAGTGGGTACAGCGCTTTTTGGGATTCATCATACCGCAAAATACCCTCTGCCGTTGCAACGATAATTGTACCTGTGCTTGTTTCTTGAATATCATACACCGGTACTGATTTAAGTACATTCGGCACTTGTCGCACGAGAGCAAAGCCGCCTTGAGTTTGCATAAAAAGACCTTTGCGTGTCCCGCACCAGAGCCTTGCACGCCTGTCAGTGTACAGACTAATGACATCACCGATGCTGTTCCTGTCACTAAGACGTTCAGCGCCTGTTGGAATAAGAATAGTTACACCTTGCTCATTAAACCCCACACAGACTATACCTGTGTGCGGGTCACGATGAAATGCCGTAACACTGCCGCGAAGAGTCAGCCCACGAAAAAGAGTGCTGTCTTCCGCTCGTACCTGTACTATATCTGAGTCGAGATGCGGCACAATACGATACAGTCCGTTCTCGCAGCGCCCGGCAGCATAATCATGCACTTTGACAAACCATGCTCCAGTGCCATCTTCTGCAAACGGATAGACGAAAATTCCTCGCAGAAGCGAAGGAGATAAAGAAAATGCAGGAGCAGAGACATTAAAAGTATTTTTAATTGTATCCAGCACCACCAATCGTGGTTCCAGCATTGTTTCGTCTGCACCGACAAGAGGCGATATCCATGCACCTTTGTCGCTTGAAATTCTGTGCATAAAATATCCTCCCTCCCAACCAGGCAAGGATGCAGACGTGAGTTTCTTGGTATGGATATTATAGGCTATTAATACTTTTGCTTGACCGTGAATGCCAAACCAGATTGAACCATTCTTATTTTCGCAAATACTTTGAATACCTTCATGCGGAGCATCGGGAAAAGGTATCCGGCACACATCTTTTTTTTCATCATATTGCATAAGACCGCCGCGCGTACCGATCCATAACGTTCCCTTTGTATCACAATACAGCAGTAAAATATAATTGAACATAGCATCTTCTGCCTTCGTTTGCTTATACCATCTCCATACACCTGTACGCGGTATAAAACGGAGCAATCCACTTTTTGTACCAAACCAAAGCGTACCGCTCGAATCCTCTGCTGCGGAAGTAAGCGATTGCTCCAACGAAGCAAGATTTTTTTCTGCATCGGAGTCGGAAGGTAATGGGAAAGGATAGATTCTCTGTCCATCGTATCGGCAAATTCCCTTCGCAGTCACTATCCAGTAAATTCCTTGTCTATCACGAAGGATATGCCGAATTGTGTTTGAAGGTAAGCCGTCGGCACGGGTAAGTTGCTTGCGGAGCAAAAATGGGGCAGCATAAAGCGAAACGGGAACAATATGAAAAAGAATCCACGCGCAGAAAGCCAATGGCACTAAGCACTGTAGCTTGGATTTGTATCGGTGCGGGTGCTTAATAGCAGGGAAACAAAAGAAAAAAATAGTATTCATGGGAATAATTCAGGTGAGCATCTATGCTGTTCAAGAGGAGTGATACCTTAGCTGCGTGACAAACTAAAAAAGAATAATGAGAAATGATAATGAGAAATGATAGTCAAAAAAAATTTGCACATGGCTGTTGCTGCGTAAGAGGTAGATACCGCTTTATGACTGATATTCACTGCTATCATCGTAAGGTAGTTCTGCCGAAGTTTCTGGGCTGAAAATTAAATTCAGGAAAAAAATTGCTTTTGTCAAAAAAAATTTATAGTTTTGCCCCGCCTTTTTGGGGCACACGCTATCTCTTTTTTTACTTTTACCACTACTTTTTAGGAGAGTTGTTTTGAACGCTTTTTCCCACTCTGTTGTTAGTCGTCGTTTCGCCGTTTCTACGTCGCTGACCTGTGTATTTGCCTTGGTTGTTTGCGCCACCTTCTCACTTCAGGCACAAGCTCAATCACCTTTGAAAATCAACCTGAAGCCCAAAACGGTAACGTTTGTTGGCGGACTAGGTGAAGGCGGCTCCCCTTGCGAGGGCATTGGTATGTGCAAAGGTTTAATGCTCCGCGAGAATGAATCATTGAGTTCACATCTTCAATCAAACAAAGCCCTTGCTGCTGAAGGTCGCTTCACCATGCAAGACGGAAAATTATTTTTCATTCTGACAAATCTTACATCCAAAAGCAACGTCAGCCTTTCCGACATCAAATCCTTACCCGTTGATTTCGACACCGAACTCCCGCGCGATATTGCACGCGGTTTGGGCTACACAAGCGTAAAAGTATTCAAAAGCCGCTATCCTGCTACGGCACAAGGTATGTTTGAAGTACAAGCAAAATACTCCGTTGGTCTGAATGCTGCTGCCACCCCCGCACCACGCGGTGAGCGCCACGCATCGGTATCATTTGAAGCACTCCGCCAAATGAACGTTAGCGTTGTCGTGATGGACGCAAAAGGCAAAAAAGTAGCAACTCTGATGAACAACGAGACCATCGAAGGCAGCGAGACACCGCAAACGCTTTCATGGAACGGTATGAATGATGCCGGACAGCGTGTAGCATCGGGCGAGTACCGCGTAGAAATCCGCTGCGTCCTTACGGACAGCGGCGCTTCTTTTGCTGAAGCCGTACCGTTCATTCTTGCACCGGTTGCGATTGCGCACTAAAAAATATCGTTGAGCATTTTTGCTTGGCTCATTTGAAGAAAGTAAAAAATCGGTATCATTGTCCATTGGCAGTGATACCGATTTTTTTTTGCGAGAGCTTGTACGACGGCAGTCTGGAAGTGTATTGTAGATGCACAGATGGGAACGTGGTTGAGAATTTTTGCACGTTATCCTTACTCATCCTACAATCCCAATAAACTGTGTTCTGCCGAAAAATTGAACCCGTACAAAGAATCAAAAATTTGTTGCATAGTCCTACCATCTTTTTCATATTGACAGTGAGAACAACCACCCCACGTCCTATTGCTTTCTATGAAAGTCGCTCACATCATTAAACTTCTCGAAGAAAACGGCTGGTTGCTTGTTCGGCAAAAAGGAAGTCATCAGCAGTTCAAGCACGCAAGCAATCCAAATGTCATTACTGTCCCGGGACATCCAAACGATGATATGGCGACAGGAACGGAAAAATCAATTTTGAAAAAAACCGGACTTAAAAAATAATCAAAGGCAGCCGCAATGACACCATACACTATCATTATTGAAAGAGCCGCACAGAATTACTCTGCATACAGCCCGGATGTGGAAGGATGCGGCACAACGGGAGCCTCCGTGGAGGAAGTACTCGAAATGATGAAGGAAGCACTCGAATTCCACTTTGAAGGGCTTGCCGAAAGTGGCTTAGAAATACCGCCACCGCGCGGATTGGTCTATCACCTTGCCCATGCAACGGACGATGAGCCCTTATTTCACAGCCCAACCGATATGGTTGCATTTATCGAACCCGAAATTCTTCATGGAGAAAAAATCTTCGCCAGCGTATAAAAGAAAATGGTTATTCTGCTTGAAAAGTGAAGAAATACGAAAGCGCCACCAATACCATTTGTATCGGTGGCGCTTTTTTGCGTTTGTGCTTCTTGTATTGTGTGGTCAATTGCGACGCGCTCTTCTACGCTGAGAAAAGTGTAGGACGGCAGGGCAGGGAGTTACTAATACTTCATCGTCTTCCGTGCCGCATCCGCTATCTTGTCTGCCGAAAGAAGAATGTCTTGCTCCAGCACTTTGGCAAAGCCAACCGGAATATCTTTGGAAGCGACGCGCCCGACTGGAGCATCCAGATACGAGAAGAGCTCTTCTTGGATTGTTGCTGCAATCTCGCCGCCAAAGCCACCGTTGCGGTAGTGCTCGTGCGCCACCAGTGCGCGATTGGTGCGCTTCACCGATTCAAAGACCGCCTTCTTATCCCACGGCGCAAGCGAACGCAAGTCAATCACCTCGGCATTGATGCCTTCGGTCGCCAGTTTTTCGGCGGCTTGTAGGCTGAGATGAATAGCATTGCCGTAGGAGATAATTGTCAAATCCGTGCCGGGGCGACGAATTTTTGCTTTTCCGAAGGGAATCATAAAGTCATCGGGCGGCACCGACGACGAGGTAGGGCGGAAGTTGTAGAGGAATTTTGGTTCGATATAGACCGTCAGACCTTTCGAGCGCAGCGCATGGCGCATCAGCCCCACAGCATCATCGGCAAACGCCGGACAGACCACGCGTGCGCCCGGCAGGTGCGCAAAGAGTGCATCCAGATTCTGCGAGTGATACAAGCCGCCTTGAATATAGCCGCCGCTGGCGAGACGAATCACCATGTTCGGCGAATACTGCCCTTTGGTGCGCCAGTATTCGTGCGTACATTCCACGTAGGCTTCCATTGCGGGCCAGAAGTAATCAGCAAACTCCGCACCTTCCACCACAACGCGAATATCCTCGCGGTAGCGGCAGAACCCATTCGCCGTACCGACGATAAAGTCTTCAGCAATCGGGGCGTTGAAGACGCGGTCGTTGCCAAATTCCGTCATCAGCCCTTTGGGAACGTTGAAGATGCCTTGCTTTTCTTTGGAAGCAACATCTTGTCCCCAGAGGAACGTGTTCGGATTGCGGCGGAACTCCGTGCGCAGCCCGTGGTTGATGCCTTCGCGGAAGGTAATTTGCGGCGCTGAAGGGTCGCTCACAAATGTATCGTCGTGGTCGTAGCCCACAAGCGGCTCCGGCAAAATAAACTGGTCGTTTTCTGCGGGGTCGGGGATAGGAAGCGGCTCCACGCGGTCGGCGGCAGCAAAAATTTCTTCTTTGTTCTTTGCTTCCAACTCCACGAGCTGCTCTTCGGTCATGTAGCCTTTTTCCAGAATGGTTGCCCGGACGCGAGCAATGGGGTCACGCGTCCACATCTCGGCGATTTCTTCTTTCGTGCGGTAAAGTTCGTGATTGTCGGAGTTGGAGTGCGAAAGCAAGCGGTCGCATTCAGCATGAACCATCGCTGCACCTTCGCCGGAAAGCACGAAGTCACGCGCTTCTTGGAGTGCGCGGTAGGAGGCAAAGGGGTCGCGTCCGTCACAGTTGATAATTTTGAAATTCGAGAAGCCCCGGAAGTTGTCGGAAACACGCAGATTTGCGGTCTGCTCACGAAGCGGCACGGAAATACCGAAGCCGTTATTTTGGATGACAAAAATCACGGGAAGTTTCTCACGGCTCGCACCATTGACGGCTTCGTAGAAATATCCTTCGGAGCAAGCAGAATCACCACCGGAGTAAATCACAAACTCGTCGCCTTTATATTTTTTGATAGCCCGCGCAGTACCAGCCGCTATTTGGGAGTGATTGCCCGTCAGCGCGGAGCGGTTCTGAATGTGAAGCGGAATTTTCGCAAAGTGGTTGGACATATTGCGTCCACCGCTCGACACATCGGCGGCTTTGCTCAGTCCATTCATAATGATTTCATCGGGTGAAATCCCGGCAGCCATGCAGGAAAGAAAATCGCGATAGTATGGATAAAAGTAATCTTTACCCTGACGGAAAATTTTCCCGATAGCAATTTGGATGCCTTCATGTCCGGCACACGGCGCATGGTACGACCAGCCCTTTGCCAGTTTGAGATAGTTCGCAGCTTTTTCGTCCAGCTTGCGCCCCAAGTGCATGAGCCTGTACCACTCAATGACGGTCTCTTTATCGAAACCGGTGGTGTCGAAGGTATATCCTTTGAGATGCTTTGTTGCACTTGCAGCACTGGCGGCAGCAGCGCTACTGCTTGCAGAAGACCCGTTTGCGCCATTTTTGGCGGACGCATGACCATTTGCACCGCTCGCCCCGCCATTGGCATTGCTACTGGTATTCGGTGCCGGTTTGTTCGATTTTGCCGCCACCGGAGCGGATTTCTTCGATGCCATAACAATCTCCTACACAAAAAAACGTAAAGAAAATGGTATTTGTCTATTGTTTGCGAACTCGTGTTCCTGAACACACCGTTTATATCATTGGCGCTCTCCGAAGCAGGTGCTTAGAAGCGAACGCTTAGAACGGCGTAAATTACAAAATATTCATTGAAATAATCAAATCTAATCCGCCTGTTTTTAGCGAGAACGAAGAGAAGTGGTTCTCTCCCAAAAACAACAGCGTGTAGCCTTTTTGACAAGACTACACGCTGCTGATTTATTTTTTTGTTGCCGCCATACTATTTCTCTAAGCAAGTGCGGCTATCGGGCGGGGTTTAGTGTTTCACTACTACACGTGATGACCAGCGCTGCCCTGCTTCAGTCGAGAGTTCGACAAAATAGACACCGGAAGCAAGTTTGCTCACATCAAACGAACGCTCACCACGAGATTCTTTGACCACAGCGCCTTTTGCATCAAGCAGACGTATTTTGACAGGCTCATCGGAAAAGTCGGACAACCCTTCCACCAGCACCGTCTCGTTCGCTGGGATCGGGAAGACACGAACAGAAGCAAACATCTTACGAACGGCGGCTTCGTTGGCAACGATAATATCAGACATTTGCCCCACGGTCGAAGTAGCGACACCGGAGGGTGCAGCACTTGAGGTAACTGCACTTGCTTTAGGGTCAGCCATCGTGAAGCTCGTTATCGGTTGATCATGAATAGTGCTACTACCACAAGGGCTACAGATATGACCGACCGGAATAGTAATACTGCCGCCTGCGCCATCGGGAACGGTAACATTACATACCGTGATGATGTTACAAGGGAACCCTCCGGGTGGTGGCTGGACAAAACCGACAATAACCGAGTCATTATTTCCGACGATACGCATGGGCTGACCACCAACGGTCGGCGTGGGAGACGGTCCGAAATTACGTCCATACAGAACAACTTGGTTACCAATCGCCGTCGGGATATTCGTCATCATGGTAATGAACGGCGCTGGTGTGTTGTTAATAGTAATTGGAACGGTTACCGTCTGACCGTCAGGGTTCGTGAGGCGAACCGTACCTGTACGCGGTGTGTTCAGCGATGCAGGAATTTCCACCCCTACTTGCATCGGCGAGAGATAACGGGTCATCGGTATTTGCACTCCATCCAGCGTAACAACTGTAGTTGGCAACAAACCCGTTCCGTTCAGCGTTACCGTGAAGGGGCGAGCCGTTGCGGAAGTAACAATTGCTTGCGGAGTTGTAATACGCAAATCCCGTATAGTCGGCGAATCAGCACCATTCGGCGTATTGCCATTGGTAATACCGCCGCGTTGGTCGAAAAGGAACTGTGGCAGAATGACACCATGCGATTGACCGTCAGGATTTGTAATTGTCACCGTAGCCGTCGAACCTGTCGGAATACTAAACGTATTAGGTACGAGTGCAAGAACAAGCGAATCACCGGACGCAGCCAAAATGCCGAGGGGCTGACCAAAGAGCGTGACACCTGCACCGGGCTGGAAGTTCCGACCACGAAGCGTAAGCTGCCAGTTACCCGGAACGGGTGAAGATTCAACCGTGCTGATAGATGGTGGCGGACGGCGCTCGAACACGACTGGTACTGCTGCGCTTTGACGGTCGGTATTTGTGATTCGCAGTTCGGTACGACGAGGCTCGGCAGTTAATACGCCCGGAATCTCAATCGTTGCCTGCTGTGGTGACAGGACACGCGACGTGACCGGAACGCCACCCACAGTAAACTGCGAAGTCGGGAAGAAACCACTACCGCTTACGGTCGTCGTAAAGGGGCGACCCGTCGCCGTAGTAACGATTGCCGGGGTAAGCGAGATTTGTGGCGGTGGTCCCGGTACGATTTGTAGATTTACCGAAGCAGACTGTCCATCAGGATTGGTGAAGGTAATACTACGAACACCGGGATAACGCAGCGTTGCAGGAAGTGTCATATTTGCTTGTGTGGTCACAATAGCCGTTGCCTGCACAGGAGTCGGCGGTGCGCTACCGTCGAACACCGTGATTTTACCTTGTGGGCTAAGATTAAAGCCGGGAAGAGTAAGCGGAATATCTTCGCCGGAGGACATAATCGGGTTTGGCGTTACGCGAATAAGCACCGGTGGCTGACCACGCAAATACTCAGTGCCGAGACCACCGAAGGTCGTCGGCAGAGAAACAACACTTGGTTGATTGGTAATGACCTGTATCTGGTCATTTACCGGGACACCGCCTACTACCGCCTGAATTTGACCATCACTGTTCACCGTAAAGCTCTGCACAGGAACGCCGCCAATCAAGACTTGCGTTGCCCCGGTGAAGTTTGTACCAGTGAGCGTAACGGGCGTACCAAAGGTAAATCGTGAAGGCGAAACCCCTGTAACAACAGTTGTTCGCGGCGGTGCTTGCTGATAGCTAAAACCAAATGCCAGCACAGTACCAGAAGGCGTTATCACCTCTACCCCATTTCCGTCTGTAGAATCAAGCACTGCCTCAATAAAGTTATCGCTTAATACTCGGAAGGATTGCGCTGGAAAACTGCCAAAACGAACACTTGTGGCACCGGTAAATCCGGAACCGCCAAGCATTACTCTGGTACCGCGAGGACCGCCGGCAGGAAGAATGTTTGATATGGTAAGAGTCCTTGGCTGCGGAACAACTGTGGGGAAATTCAGTCCCAAATTCTGCCCATTCAAGCCCGTGATAGCTCCCGGATTGCCGCTTGTGAGCGTCGCCGGAAGGAAGGAGATTTGAATATTATTCAGAGGACCCGTAGGGACAGGGTTGGCAACCCCAGTAAAGGTTACGGTTACTTGCGTAGGTGAAATTTTTGTTACAACAGGTGTCAATCCTGCCGGAACACCAGTAACGGTATAGTTGACACCATCGGTCAGGACAGTACCGTCCGGAATACCACCGTTAAAGGTGTCACCGGTAATGTTAATCGGTAGTGTGCCCGTAACGGTGCCATTCGCATTACCCGCAAGGCTCACACCGCTAGCGTAAATAGCTGTGCCGGTGATATAATTGATAGACAGCAGTTGACCATTCAGTCCTGTAACAGCAGCAGCGCTACCACCTTGAACGCTTGCATTCAGAAAAGTAATTTGGACGTTGCCGACGTTATTCGCAGCCGTATGCGCAGTAGCATTACCACTAAAGGAAATGCGGGCTTCAGTCGGGGAAGTTTTTGTCAGCACGATGGAAAGCCCTGCCGGTACGTTCGCAACGGTATAGTGTGTCGCAGTCGTAAGCGTAGCATTTGTTGCAATCGCTACTGACCAAATATCGTTTGTGAGTGTAATAGTCTGAGTATCGGGCACGGTACCATTGTTTGTACCGGCTTCATTAAATACCAAACCGGAATACGCGGCTGTCGGCGGCGGCGAATTAACATAATTGATAGACAAACTTTGACCGTTCAGCCCCGTGATAGCACCTGCCACACCGCCTTGAAGCGATGGGTTCAGGAATGTGGGCTGTACGTTTGCCACACTGTTTGCAGCAGCGTGCGCGGCAGCATTACCTGTGAAGCTAATTGTAGCAATGTTTGCAGAAGTTTTTGTTATCACCATCGTCAAGCCCGCAGGGACATTGGCAACCGTAAAGTCTGTGCCAGAAGTTAGATTAGAGCCAAGCGGTATAGACGCTGCCCACGTCTCACCAGTCAAGGTCACCGTACGCGTTTGTGTAATGGAACCATCATTGGCGGGAGCTTCAGCAAAGGTCAAACCGGAATATACTGCCGAACCTGTTGCAGGAACATCAATGAAGTTCACTGAAAGATTTTGACCGTTCAAGCCCGCCACAGCAGCAGCCGAGCCACCTGCCACAGCAGCATTCAGGAACGTAAATTGGGCGTTGTTCACGCTATTGGCAAAAAGATGCGGTGCAGCATTACTCGTAAGCAGTATCGTTACCTGCGTGGGCGATGTTTTGAGCAAGACTGGTACCAAGCCTGCGGGGATATTTGCGGTGTTATAGTGCGTTCCGGCAAGAAGCGTTCCACCAATGGCAACACCTGCCGTCCATGTTTCGGCGGTCAGCGTAATTGTCCGGGAGTTTGCAATAGAACCATCATTCGCAACTGATTCGTCAAATGTAATACCTGAATATGCAGCCGACGATGGATCAATAAAGTTCACCGCCAAATTTTGTCCGTTCAAGCCCGTTGTGCCCGCAGCGTCTAGACTGTTGATCGCCGCATTCGTGAAGGTAAACTGCATATTGGCAATACTGTTTGCCGCAGCATGATTGGTTGCTGTGCCGGTCAGCGAGATAGTAACAACGGTCGTTGATGTTTTTGTCAAGACAGCCGTCATGCCGGGCGGCACATTCGCTACCGTGTAGTGTACACCATCCGTCAAAGGGTTACCCACAGTAACTGCCGTTACCCATGTATCACCCGTAAGCGTTATTGTGCGAGTAGTAGTCACAGTACCGTTATTGAGCGCTACTTCTGGGAAGGTTGTGCCGGAATACGCTGCCGAACCTGCGGCAGGATTATTGAAATTAACATCAAGATTTTGCCCGTTCAAGCCCGTGAGGTTACCACTGGCAACAGCAGCAGGGTTGAACGTAATTTGAACATTATTGACGCTGTTTGCCGCAAGGTGATTCGTAGCATTTCCTGTAAAGCTGATGGTAGCAACGTTGGCAGAGGTTTTGGTAATAACCATCGTCAAGCCCGGAGGTACGTTTGCAACCGTATAATCACTACCCGACACAAGCGGCGAGCCGATACCAACAGCTGTGCGCCATTGCTCACCAGCGAGAGTAATCGTATTGGTCATCGTTACCGAACCGTTATTTGCTCCGGCTTCGGTAAAGACTGTGCCACCGTATGTGCCCCCAGTGCCCGGGTCTGCATAGTTAATAGTCAAATTCTGCCCGTTCAAACCCGTCACGCCGACTACCGAACCGCTTTGGAATGCGGCGTTCAAGAACGTAAACTGAACGTTTGCCACGTCATCGGCGGTGGTGTGCAGCGTCGCTGCGCCTGTGAATGAAATCGTACCTACACCGGCGGACGTTTTTGTTACCACTGCCGTCAATCCTGCCGGAACGTTTGCAACGGTATAATGAACACCATTGGTCAGCGTAGCGCCTGTTGCGACTGCCGTCGGCCATTGCTCTCCGGTCAACGTAATTGTTCGTGTTTGGGTAATCGTGCCATCATTGGCGCTCGACTCAGGAAACGTCGTACCGCTATACACTGCCGAACCCGCGCCGCCGAAGTTGATAGCCAAGTTTTGACCATTTAAGCCCGTTACCCCTGCTACAGCATTGCTTTGAAGCGCTGCGTTCAAGAAGGTAAAC
This sequence comes from uncultured bacterium, assembly GCA_937899715.1. Lineage (GTDB taxonomy): Bacteria > Bacteroidota > Ignavibacteria > Kapaibacteriales > UBA4661 > PH2015. Next base: position 51,067 of record CALCNX010000050.1, read on the forward strand.
TGGACGTTTAGCACATCGTTAATAGGAAGGTGAGCGGCAGCATTACCTGTAAAACTGATGGTAGCAACGTTACCGGATGTTTTGGTTAGCACAGCCGTCAAGCCCGCCGGAACGTTTGCGATGTTGTAATGGACGCCTGCGGTGAACGTAGCACCCGTTGCCACGCCTAGTGCCCACAACTCATTTGTCAGCGTGATGGTACGTGTTGCGATAATAGAACCGTCATTTGCAGCCGATTCGGCAAAGGTTGTACCGGAATATGCAGCAGAGCCGGGGTCGTTGAAGTTAATAGAATGATTCACCGCATTCAGACCACCCGCAATACTACCGCTCTCAATGGCAGCTCCTACAAAGGTGAACTGGACGTTCGCAACACTATTGGCTGCGGCGTGTGCAGCAGCAGTGCCCGTAAAGCTGATGGTAGCAACGGCGGCAGAGGTTTTGGTAAGAACGGCAGTCAAGCCCGCCGGAACGTTTGCGACAGTATAATGTGTAACATTAGTAAAAGTAGCACCTGTTGCCACAGCAGATGCCCACTGCTCACCGGTAAGGGTAATCGTCCGAGTTTGCGACACAGCGCCGTTATTAGCGGCATCCTCAGGGAAGGTTGTACCAGAATAAGCAGCAGTACCGGGATTGAGGAAATTGGCACTCAGAACAGTACCATTCAAGCCCGTCACCCCAGCCGCAGCTTGCCCCGTCTGAATGGCAGCATCCAGAAAAGTTATCTGGAACGTCGTATTTTGAGCTGCGGTATGCGGTGCACCAGTGCCGGTAAGGGTTGCCGTTGCTGTGGTTGCACCGGTTTTGGTAACCACTAACGTCAGTCCGGTCGGAATTGGACCGCCAGTAACGTTATAGTGAACGCCTGCTGTCAAGGTCGCTCCAGTTGCAATGGCTTCGTTCCACACGGTATTGGTCACCGTGATGGTGCGCACTGTCGGCACAACCCCATTGTTTGCAGCTTGCTCATCGAAGGTGGTAGCAGAATATGCACCAAGCGCAGGGTCTCGAAAATCTACGGAATACCTTGTTGTGGCAGTGTTCAAATTTTCGACACCAGCCGCGTTATTTCCCAAAAGCGCTGCATTGAGCCATGTGATGGTAATACCATTGATAACGTCGTTGATGTTTGCGTGCGCAGCGGCATTCCCCGTCAGACGAATGGTCGCGGTTTTGAGCGATGTTTTCTGAATTGCCATTGTCATACCTGCCGGAACACCTGTGACTGTATAGTGTGTACCAACAGTAAAATCTGTTCCAGTGGTAACAGCACCCGTCCATTCTTCGAGGTCAAGCGGTGCAGTCGGTGCGGTCGGACCAAGGGTAATGGTAAGCTGTGTTGTGCTTGAGCCGTCATTCGCGGTGGCTTCGGGAAATACCAAGCCAGAAGGATACGCAGAAGAAGCGTACGCAAAGCGGGCAATACGAGCACGGCTGGAAGTAGTGTTGTAGGTCGTAAAACGCCCGCCGACAACCAGTTTACCATCGGACTGGTTCATTACCTTATTCACAACGTTATCGAAACCGGAGCCGGGATTGAACAATAAATCAATAGCGCCGGCAGTGCTGAGACGAGCGATATTATTCCGTGACGTTGCTGCATATGTCGCAAAGCCGCCACCGGCAATAATTCTACCGCCCGCATCAACGGTAATAGAGTTTACGGCAGCGTTAAAACCTGCACCCGTAGTAAATGTCCCGTCAAGCGTTCCGCGAGTAGCGCCTGCACCGGCAACAAGACGGGCAATACGACCACGACCGGTTCCATTAAAATTCAAAAAGTTTCCACCGACCAATACGTTTGTGCCCACAAGTTGAAGCACCAAGACATCACCATCAAAGCCGGTACCTGTATTTGTTCTAAAGGTTGCATCAATCGCCGCCGTAGCAGCATTTACTCGCACAATACGCCCGACAGCGCTGCCATTGTAATCCGTGAAGTCACCACCGATAATAAGATTTGTACCATCAAGAACAACGGAAGAAGCAAAGTTTCCACCCGTAAAACCGACACCCGGATTAAAGCCGCCCACGGCACTACCGGTTGCGGTCAGGCGAACAAGACGGTTGAACGGTGTGGTAAAATCACCCACCGCCACGACATCTGTGCCCACCACAGCGACAGCACGTACGGTGTTGTCAATGGCGGTTGTCGCAAAACCTGCGTCTAATGCGCCATTCGCTTGAAGGCGCATCACATAATTCTGCGTACCGTTATTGAACAAACCACCGATAAAAAATCCCGTGCCATCGGAGGCAATCGAGTTGACCTGCCCGTTAATCACTCCCGAACCGGGTGGTACAAATGTGCCATCCAACGTACCGTCGTCATTGAGACGAGCGACGCGGTTAACGGCAGTACCTCGATAATTGGTAAAGTTCCCTACGACTATCAATTGCGTACCGACTTGGATAACATCACGCACCTCAGCATTGAAACCGTCCGGCGGGCCGGTAAATGTAAAGGTTGGGTCAAGAATCTGCGCCGTAGAAGGTATTGCTGCTCCCAAAAACGAGAACAACAACACGAGCGGTATAAGAAGAGCATTTCTCCTACTGCGCGGCATACCGACTATGCCGGACAGGAATGCGAAAAGAGAGGATGGCTGAGTCATGGTAAACACTGAATAATATATGGAAAGAGTGAAGTATGTCGTATTGAAGTCAATCGAAGAGCACCAGCAACCACAGAACGTACCGTGAAGCAATAAGTGTGCCGATGATAGTGGCAGCACCTAACTATGAAAGCATTTATGCTGCATAAGCATTACAGTACAGACTTGTAACTATACTGGTGCAAAAATAACGAATAGAAGAGTAGTAAAATAGTGCGGGGGGGGCAACGATTTTTGAGGGAGGTGTCACTTCTTTATTTCACAAAACGAAAACACTCTACACATTTTGTGCAGAACTCATCAACAAAACATTCTGTGTCCATTGCGCTAGGTCGGCACGAACCTTGAGTCCGGTTTTTTGATAAATAGTCGTAAACATATTGCGCACACTCCCTTCGGTCAACCCCAAAGCAGATGCTATCTCTGTATTATGGAGGTGCGCAAGGCGTAAAACATTCATTTCTCCATTAGTAAAATTGTGCTTGGCGATTTCATTGGCAGCAGTCATCAGTTTTTCTTGAAGCAGAGGGCTTATCCAATTTCCCTGTGTTACATCCCAATCGAGCGCCTCGCGGATAACATGAGGATTGTCTTCCTTGAGCATACAGCCATTTGCGCCTGATTCCAGCGCCTGCTTTGCCAGCATGGGGCGAGCGGACATAGCAAATATGCGCAATTGGGGGAAGTCCGCACGAAGAGCATGAATAATCTCCAGCCCGCTCATATCCCCAAGCATCATATCTTGCAAGAGCACATCCGGTTTGTGCTCATGCACCGCAGCTATCGTTGCCCGTCCGCTCGTGGTAATAGCTACCACCTCAATATCGGGCGCAATCTGCTGAAACCAGATTTTGAGCATCATTGCCAGCATTGTATGATCATCGGAAATAATAAGACGCTGCATAAACGACACCTTGATAGGGGAGATGGGAGAAATTACGTGAGGAAAAATCCTTATCCTAAGGAAAGCCCTTAACACTATGCCAAACTTAACGGAAGAAACCGTTATACCCAAATTTTTCTTCGCAGAAACCACACGGGACAAACAACTACACCTAAGAAAAAACGCCCTGCCAGAAAATATATCCGGCAAGGCGTTTTTGTATGCTGCATACCTTGTGATGCTTTTCTAGAAGAATTTCTTCTCCAACTTACTTTACTTCTTTGTGAACGGTGTGGCGACGCAAGAAAGGATTATATTTCTTGATTTCCATACGGTCAGGCGTATTGGTTTTATTTTTTTCGGTTGTGTAGCGTGAAGCGGGCTTGCCCTCTTTTTTTGCTTCCGTACATTCAAGCGTTACAATAACGCGGGCAGTTTTCTTTGCCATAGTCGTAGTTGGGAATTATGCTGTGAGATAGTTGATGATTTGCGTCGTGTTTTGAGAAAGACTTCAAATATAGCAGGAAGTTACGAATTTTCAAAACTTTTTCTTTGCTCCATCCACTTTCGCCTCTTCCCTAAAACGCCAAGAGCGCCTTTAATCGGGCAGCAACAACCTCCACCGATGGCACAACGGCATCCGTCAGTATCGGATTGTACGGCACGGGGCAGTCCGGCGTGGACAAGCGCTCCACCGGTGCGTCCAAATGCGTAAAGCACTCCTGCGCCACAAATGCTGCTATCTCACCGCCAAAGCCCGCCGTGTGCGTGTCTTCGTGCAGCACCAGACAGCGCCCTGTCTTGCGCACCGATGCCGTGACTGCGTCTTTATCCCAAGGGCTGATTGTCCGCAAGTCAAGCACTTCCACGTCGCCACCCACTTGCTGTGCGGCTTCCAAAGCACGATAGACCATCTCGCCCCACGTAACAATCGTTGCCCGCGAACCGCTCGCCACCTGGGCCGCCACGCCAAAGGGGATGCGATAGTCCGACGATGCCGGATATGCCGCTCTTCCCTGCGCAGTGTCCAGAAGTGCCCTGTGCTCAAGGAAAAACGTCGGGTCGTTCCCGCGCAGTGCCTCGCGCAGCAGCCCCGCCGCGTCCCGTGCATTGGACGGCATCGCAATCCGCCAGCCCACTGCGTGCGCAAAGACCGCTTCACCGCTCACGCTGTGCCATGGGTCGCCCGTACGCTTCCCACACCCAACAGGAATACGCACCACCATCGGCGCGGCAAAGTCTCCATTGGTGCGCCAGCGAATTGTCCCGCAGTCGTTCAGTTGCTCTGTGGCAGGGTCGGCATATTTGCGGAACTGAATCTCCGGCACCGGAACTAAGCCCGCAAGCGCCATTCCCACTGCCCGCCCGATAATTCCTTCCTCCGAAAGCGATGTATCGAACACACGGGACGCACCATGCTTGCGCTGCAAGTCCACCGTTGCACCGTGAACGCCGCCCTTTACGCCCACATCCTCACCAAAGACCGTCACTCGTGGATTCAAGCGCAGTTCATCATCCAGCACTCGCTTGACTGCTTCCAGAAGATTCACTCGCGGTTCTTTTGAGTCTTCTTTTGCTTCTTGCGCGGCTTCTGTTGCGTTTTTCTGTACGTTTTCGACCGCCACTCCCTCTGCCATCATTCCGCCGCGTAGGGGCGCTTTCCCGTCGAAAAACACATGGCGCGTGGCATCTGCCGGATTCGGCTCCGCATCCGCAAGAGCAAGTGCAAGTTCCGCACGGACGGAACGCTCCACTTCTTGCTCCAACGCTTCTAGCTCTGCTTTTGAGCAGTGTTTCTTTTTCAATAAAAATTCGCGGATTGCTGGCAACGGGTCGCGTGATTCTTCGTTCTTGCGCTCTTCAGCACTTTTGTATGCTTGGTTGTCGGCTCCTGAGTGCCCGCAGAGACGCGGCACTGTGAGCCGCAAGAGCACAGGCTTCGTGCGCTTGCGTGCGCTCGCTATTGCCTCTTCCACTAATTGCGCAGCTTCCGCAGGATTTGTGCCACTCCCGTCCAGAACACTGAGATTACCGAAGCTCTTAAGGTTTGCCGCAATATTCCGCCCCGGCGTTTGATAGACCGACGGCACAGAAATCCCGTAACCGTTATCCTCCACACAAAAAACAATCGGCAGATTCTGCGTGGTGGCTATCACAAGTGCTGCCCAGAAGCCGCTTGTAGCGGTTGCGCCTTCGCCCGAAAATGCAACCGCAACTGCACCTTCCCATGCTTTTTCCTTCATCACCTCTGCACGGTACACCGCCGCTTGCGCCCAGCCCACTGCGGGCGTGAACTGCGCTCCCACATCACCACTTGCGGGCAGCACCGCTATTCCGTGCGTGCCTTTGGGCAAATGATGCACCACGCCAATATCACGCCCGCCGCTCCGCCCCGTGGCTCTGCCCAGAGGTCCGGCAAAACCCTGACGAATACTCATCCCTGCACCGAGCAAAAACGGACGTGAGCGGTAATAGACCGTCGCCCCGTCGTGCGGGTGTGTGAGTGCCTCTGCCATGAGTGCTTGCGGGAGTTCGTGCCCCCGTGCGGAAAATTGGTACGTTACCTTGCCAGCCGGAGCGAGTTCGGTTTCTTCGATGATGTCCATGAGGCGTGAAGCCATTGCGGTACGGGCAATATTGAGCCATTGCGTTTTGGTCATAGCGAGATTATTCTTGGTTTGAGATAAAAAAATGTCATGTGCTTTTGTACGCGCCACAAAAATACGCCGTGAGCGAAGAATAACAGCACAAAAAAAACGCCGCCCCTCCCGAAGGAAGAGCGGCGCTTTGAAATACCGTCTAAAGGGATCTGCTTCCCGAAAGAAGCCGACTCAATTAGTTTTTGATAATCTTCTCAACCGAACGGCGTGCGCCATCGGTGATTTCGACCATATATGCGCCCGTAGGCAAGCTGTTGATGTTGAGTGAGCGGCTGAAGAATCCAGCTGCTGCATTTTGCTCAACAACCATTACACGCTGACCAAGGGAGTTCGTAACCGTGATAACCACTTTCGCAGCACGCTCAAGGTTAGCTTCTACGCTAACTGATTCAACGACTGGGTTTGGATATACGCGGATACCTGCAAGAGGTTCAGCCGAAACGCCGACAGCTAATGGGAATGGCTGGGTAGCAGCACGACCATCAGGAACAGTTACGCTCAGAACATATGCTCCGGCGGCAACTGTGCCCGGAACTGTCGCAACGATACGCGTTCCATCAGCAGAAAGTGATACAATCGCAAGCTGTGTGCCGCCAAGACGAACAACGGAACCAGCTACGAAGTTCACGCCTTCAATCGTAATGTTGGTAGTGACACCAGCATTTGCGACTGTAGGAGTTACACGAGTAATTGCCGGAGCTGTTTGTGGATTCAAGCCTGTTGTATTAACCTCAATGGTATAGCTGCGTTGAGCCATTACACCGCTTGGGTTGACAACTTGAAGCTGGTATGTACCGGCAACGTTTGCAGTAGCCGGAACATTAACTCGAAGTTGTGTAGCCGAAGTTGCACCAACGACTGTCAACTGTACTCCACCCAAGAATACGGTAGGAGTTCCCGCAAAGCCGCTACCATCGATGAGGATGGAGAATGCCGATGCAGAAGCAGTTGTTGTTGTCGGTGTAAAGGAGCGGATTTCAATAGCACCCGGAGCAGCAACGGTAATCGGCAAGCGATAACCGATAGACTGACCATCAGGGTTGGTAACGGTGAGTACTGCAAGATCAGGGTTAGCCAAAAGACCAGCCGGAATCGTAACAGTAATCAAAGAATCACCGGTAAGCTGAACACCGGTAAGCGGTGTGCCGTTGAAGCTGACAACTGCACCTGGGATGAAGTAACGACCCGTGATTGCAATGGTTGCAGCCGGTGAACCCGGAGGCAGCACATTCGGCGAAACGCCATTGACAAGCGGACGTGGGAGGCTGTTCACAACGAACGGCAAGGAAGCGGTCTGACCGTTAAGGTTCAGAACGGTTACGTTACCACTGAGAACACCTACCGGTGCTTCTACGCGAGCGGTAAGTGTGCCATCGCTATTGCGAGTAACACTCAAAACGCGCAGAGTTGTTGTACCAAGCGAGAAGAGCGATTGAGCCGAGAAGTTGTTGCCATTAACACTAATGGTGAATGCGCGGAGGTTGCCAGTCGTCGTTGATGGGCTAAGGCTTGTGAGAGCCAATGCCGGAGGTGTCGAAACAGTAACGGTGGTCGAAACCGGCAAGCGGTCAAGACTGGTTACGGTAAAGACAACACTGCCAATATTACGAACCACGTTGCCCGGAATCGTTGCAACAATACGAGTTGTTGTGTTCGATGACGGAGTAATGGTGGAGGTAATGCCGGAACCGGCAGCCACAACGCGCGGAGTCAGAACACCAAAAGCAGCGCCGTCGATGGTAATCTCTACGTCGCCAAGACCTGCAGGAATTGGGCTAGGAGTTACTGTTCTGATAACTGCCTGCTGGAGCGGAGTGCCCAAGAAGGTAAACTGAGAAGCAGCTGTTGACGTACCACCGGTTTGTGTTACAACCACGTTGCCGGAAGCAGCGTTAGACGGAACAACAACACGAAGGGTATCAATACCGGATGAACCACCTGAAACAAGTGTTACACTAGCAGCCGGTACGTTCACGCCACCCAAGCTAACGCTTGCACCAGGAGCAAAACGATTACCAGTGATGGTAAGCGTAGCACCGGATGATTGCGCTGGCGGAGTGAAGGCAAGAACTGCCGGGCTCGGCTGAGATGACACAAGGATTGGGGTGTTGTTCAAGTTGTTGGTAGCGGTTTGCGTAACGGTTACACCGGAGCGGAAATAACCAGCAAACGTCGGATCACTAGCAGCAGCACCAGCACCAGAGCTAATCGTGCCCGATGTTGTCGTGAAGGCATTGGTAACAGCAAGAGAGCGATTAAAGCCACCAGCTTCTTGACCAGGCAACCAGAGCGGGGTAACTGTTACAGCAAAACCAGGTGTTACGCCGGTAAGCTGTGATACGTTCCACTGTTGGTTCACAATGGACTGACGCAATACTGCGCTGCCCGTAGCAAACGGAACTGCTTGTGTAACAGAACCAGCAGCCACAACGCTAAAGGAAGCAGGAGTAGCATTATTGGTAAGGTTAATCGGAGCGAATACCGTTGAGCTAGGACCGACAGGGAAGGTTACGTTACCAACATTACCCAAGGTCAAAGCGCCAGGAGCTGTTACGAAGTACTGTGTAGAACCGGAGTTCGATACCGTACCCAAAACGCTTGCGGGCTGAGTCAAGGTAAGTTTGTTTGCGCTACCTGCGGTAAAGTCAAACAAACCGGTTGCACCGATAAAGAGCGGTGCGGTAACAACAGAGAGTGAACCTGCACCCGTATTAGCCGGCGTATTGCCAGCAAGGCGCATTGTGCCGTTGAACGGATTAGCAGACGAACCGAAGTAACCACCCGGAATCTGACCGCCATTGAAGCCTGCACCAAGGTTCAAGACGCTGTTTGTAGCGCTTGTGCCAAGGATAAGACCTGTACCGTTCAGCGAGTTGGTACCTGTGTTGTTCAGGTTCAAACCACTGGTTGCAACGTTTGCCAAGCTAAGCATAGCATTGTTGCAAAGCGATAATTGACCGCTTGCTGCCAATGTTTCTGTCACACCGCTAATAACGATGTTACCGGAAACACGAAGGATACCAGTGAAACCGCCTGCCAAGCCAAGAGCCGGGTAGAAGGTGTCCACTGTTGCCGGACCAGCCGCATCATAGATAGATGACGGAGCAGCAGCAGCAATGGTACCAAAGTTTGTAGCATCAATGTTGACTGCACTAAGAGCAGACAATGTGCTGGATGTTGCAATCACAAAACGACCAGCAGCACTGATACCAGCAGCGTTACCAAATTGCAATGTTCCGTTTACACGAAGGTTCGTGCCAGCAGGAATCATTGTCAATGTGCGAACTGTACCGGCAACTGTCGGACCAAGAATGTTCAACTGACCGTTAGGAATGCCATTACCAATTACTTGGAAGTTAGCTGTACCGGAGCAGGTGTTCAAAGTCAAGGACTGTGTAGCACCGAAGAACGTTGTCGGGAAGTAACTGCCGTTAAAGCCGTTTGCCAAGGTAATTGACGAGTTGGCTGTTGCTGCATTCACGGTGAATGTACCAGCGCCCGGGGTTACCGAGTGCGTGAAGGCAGAAGCATCACCGTTGAACTGGTCAGCTGTGCCAAAGTTTGACGCACGGTATGAGGTGTTGTTGAAGCGAAGAGCAACAGCAGCACCTGCAAGGAAGTTACCACCGATTTGAAGTGTACCGGTTGTCGTGTTGAAACCGTCGGTACCAAGAGTACCAAATGTCAACGGACCGTTACTAACGGTTGTTGTACCGGTAGAGGTGATAAGCATACCGTTGAAGACCGGGGTCAAAAGCGGAGTTGCACCTTGATCGATAACACCAGCGTTGAAGCCAGGACCAAGAACCACTGTAGCAGGGTTAATGAAGCCCGGTACAGCGACGTTGCCACCGTTAGTACCACCCAAGATGCCAGCAGCACCTGAACCAGGAGCCGGGAAAGCATTGCCAGGAGCAGCAAGTGTGTTCCAAACATCAAGACGTGCACCTGCAAGTACCGTCAGGGTACCACCAAGTTGCATCGAAGCACCTGTGCTGGTAGCAAACGAATACTGAGGAGCCAAACGCAAGTTACCGCTCAGGTTCATTGCACCATTGGTATAGAATGTACCGGTAAAGTGCTGACCAAAGAGATTACCAGGGATAGTAGAAGCGTTTGCAGTTGCACCGAAGTACACTTGCGAACGTGTGCTCGTACCTTGGATAACGCCATTGCCGTTAAGAGCGTTGGCATCGGTATTCATTGTAACAAGCGTTGCAGAACCACCAAGTGAGATTACGTTGCTTGTCGAGAACGGAACAGCCGTATTACCTGTGTTACCAGCAATACGAAGTGAACCGCCCGGAGCAGCCAAGATAACCGAACCGCTTGTGATTTGTGCTGTACCAGTCGAGCTGGCGAGAGTACCGGTAAGGCTATTACCTGTCAAACGGAAGTTCGGGATAATAGCAACGTTAGCCGTGGTGGAAAGTGCACCAGGACCAATTGTCAAACGACCGTTGAGAACATCGCCACCGGTTGCTGTACCAGCAACGGTAATTGTTTGCAAGCCCGGAAGAACGATGAAATCAGGATTACGGTTATTGATAACAAGGTTAGCACCATATGGTGTAATACCTACGGTACCGGCAGTGACGCTCAACGTGCCACCAAGGCTCAAGATACCATTGAACGAGTTCGATGCACCAAGAACAAGTCGGCATTCAAGGTTCATAGCACCACTGGTGATCATTGTTCCTGTCCACGGATTTGAGAATACGCAGCCGGGAACTGTACCACCGTTAGCGCCAGCACCGAAGGTGAAGCGTGAGGTTGTAGGATCAGCAGCGCGGATAGAACCAGCACCTGCAGCGATCAAACGACTAATGGTTGTGTTGTTGAACACGAAGTTTGCGTTAGCACCGATTGCAACCGGACCGCCCGCAGTAAATTTCGCATCATCAGCCAAACCAGTGCCCATGGTGATACCAGGCTGGGTCAAGGTCATTTCAGGACCAGGCGATGTAACGAGATTACCAATGAACGGATTGGTGAAGACAGCACCCGGAATCGTAGCGCCAAGAGCGCCAGGACCGAGGGTAATGCTTGCGTTCGGACCTGCACCGCTAATATTACCACCGCCCGGAAGCGAAGCACCGGTCGAGGAAGTGTTGTTCAACACAAGGTTTGCACCGTCTTGAACAACGAACACAGCGGATGTAGCAACGTTCAAGACACCGTTTGCCGAACCAGACGCGCCGATAGTCAAGGTAGCACCGGCAGGAACGTTTGGCAAGGAGTATGCAATGAAGTTTGGAGCGATAGGAATAGCGCTGTTCAGAGGATTATTGCGACCAATTGTCAAACGACCGTTAAACGGTGAAGCAAACGTAGCTGCGGTAACAGCAGGATTGCCCGTTGTGATAAGCGGAAGAATAACTTCTGAAAGGTTCGTAGCACCCTGAATTGTACCGGTCAGCGTCGTCAAGCGCGGTGCGCCTGTGGTCGCATTCATGGATACAACAAGTTGAATAGCGTCATCAATGGTAAGATTTGAGCCATTCAATTGTATCTCACCTGCAGTAACGTTGCCGTCAGCAGCAAGTACTGTGGCTGTAGCTGTGGTCAATGATGCTGTCAAGCGGAAGCTACCACTGGAAGGAAGCTGCAATGAACCAACAAACGGAACTGATTGAGGTGTGGTCGGACCAAAACGGCGACCGTCAATTTGACCACCGTTAAAGCCGGGTCCAAGAATAATCGGAACATTAACGCTTGCACCTGTTACGGTACCGAGTGTTGTGCCGGTCAAGGAGTTCAAGCCCGTCATACCAAGAACAACAGAGCTGTTGTTCGCGCTTGTTACCACTACGGGACCAAGCAGGTTCAGGACGCTGTTAGGAGCAAAGGTAAATGTACCGTTGGTAATATAGACCGGACGATTTGTATTTGCCGGCGGCGGAGCAATATTCATTGTTCCTACGAACGGCGAAACAAATTGTTGAGCATTGATACCGGTAGCACCTGTACCAAGCGGACCAGTTGTGCTAATGCCACTCCAGCCGGAGTTGAAGCCACCACCGTTACCCAAGTTGACTTGAGAAGTCAAATCGGTACCAGCAATACGTCCACTACCCCAGATTGCATTTGCATTGGTGGTAAAGGTAATACCGGAAGCGGACAAGATAGTGAGCGTACCAGGAGCTTGTGTGAAGAGCGTAGCACCACTGGAGCCCATGGTAAGAGAACCATTAAGGTTAAGCGGCGAAATCGGGAGAACAAGTCCTGAGTTCAATGGCGAGGTAAAGTTCGCAGCATTGACGACACCGTTGTTGAAGCCAGTACCTAATGTTATGGTTGAAGGACCAAAAGCAGCAAGTGTTCCGCCTGAGAGCAACGACAAGATCGGACCACCGATACGTCCTGTGCCATTCAGCGAACTTGCACTTTGGTTATTCAGAGTAAGGTTCGCACCCGGAGCAAGAGCAATATCATCTTGCAAGGTCAAACAGCCTGTCTGACCGATGGTGAGCGAAGCACGTGTTACCTGCATCGGGTTTGTGAGTGCACCACGACCTTGAATCACAAGACCACCATTGAACGGGCTGGCAAGTACACCTTGGGAAGCGATTGTGCCATTGTTGAATTGTGGACCGAGAATAAGTTTTGAGGTACAATCAATACCTTGGATAAAGCCAGGCAATGTCGCATCAGTAACGACCGTGGCGGTAGTAACACCATTCAAAGTAAGGCTGGAACCAGCAGCAATGGTAAGTTGAGTCGGTCCGAGGAACAGACTGGTCTTACCAAAAGGCGAACCAAGAACAAGGTTACCTTGCATCGTCAGAGCGGTTGCCGTTGATACGTTCAAGAAACCATAGAACGGGTTGGCAAAACGAGCTGTGTTCAAGATACCGTTCGAGAAGGTCGGTCCGAGAGCAATTTGCCCCGGAACCGGTACTCCCGGAGGAGCAAACTCTGTACCTTGAAGGAAGCCTGTACCGGTAATGGAACCAGCGCCTTGGTTATTCAGAACCAAAACAGTAGCACCGCTAACGGTAAGATTACCACCATTCAAATCCAAAATGCTACCGACATCAAATGTAAGCGGACGAGCAAGGATTTGATTACTTTCTACAATCAAGCGTCCTTTGAATGCCGTAGCACCCGTGGACACAAGGAATGGAACCCGGGGGATAGGAAGCACACCGGCATTAAAACCGGAACTGAGACGAACAACACCGGTATTATTCAGAGAAACAATACCAACGGTTGAACTTAAGCCACCAGCACCGGAAATAGAATTCGCGGAGTTATTGGACAACCGAAGTTCAGAATTGGAGGTAACGGTCAATAGACCACCGATTTGCACCGGACCGCCAAGACACAATGTGTTCTGAACGTCAAAATTTGCACCGGTGGCAATTTGGAAGGTAGCACTAATCGGGCAACCAAAATTGCTACCATTCAAGATGCCATTATTGAAGCCCGGATCAACACGAATGATAGATGCAGGGCTTGCAGCTTGAATTTTACCAGTACCGATAATGGTATTTGAACCAAGAGCAGCCAGACGGATAGTACCAGCGCTGGCAAGAGTCAAATCGCCACCCAAGTTCAACACGCTCGTAAAGCTGGTTGTGGGGAAGGGAGTAATAACCGAACCAACACCAGGAAGGTTGAGGGTCATTGGTCCTGCAGTTTGAATCGTACCATTCGCGTTTGTTACAACTTGAATCGGAAGAATACTTGCATTAGCACCTACGCCGAAAGCGAGAGTACCACCGGCATTAATAGCGATAAATCCTCGAGGAGCGCCTTGATTAATGGCGTTCGGCGAGGTATTATTCACGGTAAGAGTAGAACCGGCAAGAATTGTCAGTGGGTTGGAAACATTACCGGAAGCAAGGTTAAGAACACCATTTGCACCGAGGGTAAGATTACCCGCGAGTGTACCGGTGGTAACGTTCAACTGACCAAAGAATGGGCTAGCGATGCTGCTACCGGGAATAACACCGTTATTGAACAGGCTCGTACCCGGCACACCAAACGTTATCTGACCACCCGGCTGTGCGCCAAGAAGAGATGAACCTTGGAGGGAGTTTACGTTGCGCTGTTGCAACTGAAGATTACCAAGCGGATTAACAGTAAGATTGCCATTCAATGTCAGCGGACCGGAGGTCATGGTAAACGTACCCGGGACGGACATATTACTATTCACAGTAATGCTGTTGACAGCAGTGTTACCGGAGAAAAGCGACGTTGGGAAGACACCCGCATTATAGCCTGCACCGAAGTCAATTGTACCAGTCGAGACTGACGGAGCAGCCGCAGAGATGGTCAATGTACCTTGGATAGCAGTAGCTGCTGTATTCTCAAGGCGGAGCGTTGCACCAGTCGCAACAAAAATCTGTGCACTACCTTTAAGAGCACCTTTAACGACCAACCTAAAGCCTGTACCAATAACGAGGTTATTGTCAACAGTCAGGTCGCCATTAACGGTAAGAGTACCCGTTCCATTCAACGTCACGGTGAATACACCAGCGAGGTTTTGAATGTTCAGGTCACCAATCGGATTGGCAGGAGCAGAGTTGTTCATCGTCAACGCGGCATTCGGATTAATGATGGCGGCGCTATTATTCGCTAGCTGACCGGGCCATGTGCTCGGAATACCCCAGTTGGCTGACTGCCAGTTACCAGGATTGGTATTGTTCCATGTTTGCGCCTGAGCCGTGCCCGCCACCATAAGGAGCGCCGCGACGAGTGCAAGAACGAAAGAAGATACCTTTTTCATAGAAATCATTTAGTTAAGATAAAAGAATGGTTGTGTTTCCATCAACCATAAAAAAGACGATTTACCAAGCGAAGTTTAGTGGTGTCAGTGTCTGTTTTTCGTGCTTGCCACATTATTTTCAAATGTGTAACCATTTGGGGGAATGGTTGTTTTTCGAGAAACGGGCTGACATTTTGCCTCTAAACGGTGGACACCAAATAATGCAGGACAACTTAGGGGGTCGTTGGGATGTTGTTGCTATGCTCGTATATCCTGCGCGAACAGCGTATCTATCTGAAACCTCGTGCGCTATCTTTATTCTCTATTCAGCCCTCACGGGAGCGGGGGCGAACCAAGAATGGGAGCGCATTACACGGGGCTACATACAACCTCCCAGAAATTTGTGGATAAAATGTGTCAACATGGAATTAGATGCTTGCTGTTATGGGGTTCAGTGAGTAAGGGAATAGTAATAAAGCCGCGCAAATTACAAAAAGCCCAGCACATACAAAAAAGGTTTTTTTGTGTGTCCGTTTGGAGAGCGTGTGAAAGCGAGAAAATTTTTCTCATCAGGACGCTTGCCAAGAGTGTACTATGATTGTTCGCTTTGTGTATTGCCAATGCAAACCGAGAAGTGTGATTCAAGAAACAGTGTAAAATTCAAACTCTGGTCAAATATGCTCAAATTTCACAAACTGTGGTAGTGCCTGAATGTAAGTTTTTTTGATGACTGAAAGTCATGGTATTGTGGGACTTTAACATCGAAATAGTACAACATAAATATTGCTTACTTCGGTCAAAAGCAGAGTCATGGGGGGACAACGCCGGGGCGGAGCATTTTTGAGGCACTATGCTTCGCTTGAGCGATTGAGTGGGCGCATCAATGCGAGGAGCACTGCATTGATGCGTGTTGTTATGCTTGGATATGCTTGCGTGAACCAAATACGTCGAAAAATGTGTTGCGATGTTGCACAGAAAAACTGTACACGTGCTTAAACGGGTGTTGTTGTCATTAGGGTATGTGCAATATACAACCTTGCGGAATTTTTTCACCGTTACCGGAAGTAACTTTCTTCCATGACCAAAAGTCATAGAAGGGGCGATAAACTCTTATACATCACAGAAATAATGCGTTCAAACCTTACAAAGCAAAGGTATGTGGAGCAATAAAAAGGGCGAATAATAGTATATTTTTTATTCACCCCTTGTTATTTTTTCAACTTAATACGCCACAGCAAAGAGTACGCGCTGCTTAGAAGTCTTGCCGGAGTAGATACACTTGCCATCTTCCTGCGCAGCATCCAAAGGAATACAGCGAATGGTGGCTTTGGTTTCTTCTTTGATTTTGAGTTCTGTTTCGGTTGTGCCGTCCCAATGCGCGAGGGCAAAGCCACCTTTTTGTTCCATCATGCTTTTGAACTCAGCATAATCGTCCACAGAACGCATATTAGCGGTGCGGAAGGCGAGTGCTTTGTTGTAGAGATTTGCTTGAATCTCCTCCAAGAGTGCTGCAACGGTGTTTTCGATGCCGTCTATCTGTGCCACCGTCTTTGCGCCTTCTTCGCCACGCTCTTTGTCGCGGCGGGAGACTTCGATAGTGCCGTTTTGCAAATCCCGCTCGCCCAGAGCAAGGCGCACCGGCACACCGCGCAATTCCCAATCGGCAAACTTAAATCCGGGCGTGAGGCTGTCGCGGGTGTCGTATTTGACGGCGATGCCCTTTGCCTGAAGCGCTTTTTGAATCTCGGCTACTTTGGCGGATATGGCGGCAAGCTGCTCTTCATTTTTGTAAATCGGTACAATGACTGCTTGTATCGGAGCCAAACGTGGCGGCACGACCAAGCCATTGTCGTCGGAGTGCGCCATGATGAGCGCACCCATCAAGCGTGTGCTCACGCCCCACGACGTACCCCAGACGTATTCCAGTTGGTTGTTTTTGTTGGAGAATTGTACATCAAATGCTTTGGCAAAATTCTGCCCCAAAAAGTGCGAAGTCCCAGCCTGAAGAGCCTTACCGTCCTGCATCATTGCTTCGATGCAGAACGTTTCTTCCGCTCCGGCAAAACGCTCGTTTGCGGTCTTGATGCCTTTGATAACAGGCACTGCCATCACATTTTCTGCGAACTCGGCATAGACATCCAGCATTTGCCGCGTCTCGGCGATTGCCTCTTCGGCGCTGGCGTGCGCGGTGTGTCCTTCTTGCCAGAGAAACTCCGTAGTGCGCAAGAACAAGCGTGTCCGCATCTCCCAACGCACAACGTTTGCCCATTGATTGACAAGGAGTGGCAGGTCGCGGTAGGACTGAATCCAGTTTTTGTAGGTGTTCCAGATAACCGCTTCGGAGGTGGGGCGCACGATGAGTTCTTCTTCCAGCTTTGATTCGGGGTCAACCATGAGCGCACCCTTTTTGTTCGGGTCGTTTTTCAGGCGGTAGTGCGTTACGACTGCACATTCTTTCGCAAATCCCTCAGCATGACCTTCTTCTTTTTCGAGAAAACTTTTGGGGACAAAGAGCGGGAAATAGGCGTTGGTGTGCCCGGTCTCCTTAAAACGTTTGTCCAATGCCTGCTGCATTTTTTCCCAAATGGAATATCCGTAGGGCTTGATGACCATACAGCCACGCACGGCGGAATTCTCCGCGAGGTCGGCGCGTTTGACAAGGTCATTATACCATTCGGAATAGTTTTCACTGCGTTTTGGAAGGGCGCTTTTACTGCTCATTGTTGTTTCTCAAGGAAAGGTTACGGTGGTTAAAAGATACTACCTAAGAAATTTTCGTTGCAAATATATATTACTTCTCATTACTTCTCAAAGCGTTTACGCATATTTTCTGCAATGGTCTTGGCAGTATCGGCAGCAGAAGTGGCTATATCACTGACTTTTTCGATTAAGGGGTCGCCTGACTCCGATAAATCTTCTTTGTACTTGCGGGCTGCGGATTTGATATTGTCCACAACGCTTTCTTGCTTTGCGTCTTCGGGCGTGGCATAGTGCGGTGCATCGTATGCACGAGTAGCTGATTCGCCGTCCTGCGCAAAGCCGCCGCTCAGTATGCGTCCATATTCGCCTGCGTCCACCCATTTTTTTAGCTCGACCAATCGGAGCACAGGGAAAGGGTGCGTCTCGCCCAGAAGATTCAAGATTTTATGCACACTATCCATCATCGTACCGCCGGACTCATATTCATACGCCTGGGCAAAAAATTCGTTGATGTTCATCTCCGACACGTGCCGACCGCCCGCGAGCTTCATTTCCAGCGTATAGCATACTTCGGGGTCTTGGACGACCAGCAAACCTGCACGGTCGCACGAGAGTTCGCTTTTGCGATACCATTCCATCAGCGCCATACGAATAGCCATGACCGCCGCGCCACCAAGCGGGATATTGGAGAGAATCGGCATGGTGAAATTGGTCAGCATCACCAACAGCGTGGAATACAGCAAATGCCCCGATAAGCAATGTCCGATTTCGTGCGCTATCACCGCCAAAAGTTCATCATCGGTGAGGGTATCCAAAAGCGAGGAATTGAGCATAATAAACGGCTTTTCCATGCCGACTGCGCGGGCGTTGACAAAAGGGCTGGCTGAAATGTACAACTCCGGCGGATTCTTCACATCCAATATCTGACACGCTTCACGGAAAAGTTTGTACACCTTTGCAAACTGTCGCTCCGAGACGCGCACCGCCGAGGAAAGCGCCACAAGCCTGAGTGAACGCTCGGTGGTATTGCCAACCATTTTTTGCAGGAGCATATCCAAGCCCGGTATGGACTGCAAGGTAGAAAGTGCAGCACGGTCTGCGGGGTGCTCCCACGCACGGGGGCTGATATTGGGGAAGATAACTTTTGTACGAGCCATAATTGCTTGTGGAATAAGAAAGTGAAGAATCGCCTTGCTTAATCTGAGATTTTACCGCCCTTATCAAACCATTTTTGAATAATCGCTTTGTCCGCAGCGCTCAGTTCGCCGCCTTGCGGCATTCTCTTATTACGCGGGCTGGCGGGATCTATTGTCGCGGCTTTGATGGCGGCAGCCAGAGCCGCAATGTTCGCATCGGTCGTGAGCATCGTCGGCAAGCCCATTCCACCGGGAGAATGGCAAGAAACGCAATTCTGCTGCACAATCACACGCACCTGCGGAAAGTACGTCTCTGTGCCGGGTGTGGCAGCGGAATTTGTGCACGACGATAAAGAGCAGACGACCAGCGCCAAGCACCCTATCGTTTGCCAGAGAAAGAACACATTCACGCAACGTTTTGAGAGAAATGCCATGGTAGAGAGTAAAGTTCAGTAATTTTTCTTTCTCAACACTCTAACTCATAAAACTCGACATTGCCCATGCAAAGCAGCCAAAGAGCATGAACGTGATGACAAGCGCCGTTACGCCAATACCGATACCCTGCCCCCGCGACATACCCACGTGCTTTGCGACGACGATTCCTGCGATGACGTATTCCCAAATGGTAAAGGGGTTAATCCGTCCCAAGAACTGCAACAAATACGGGCTGTCGGTAGCATTGATTAAAAGTGTCGGCGAGGGTGATGCAGCGATAGAATTGGCAGCAAACTGCATCAGTCCCGTCAGAACATATCCCAGAGCGGCGATGGAAGCGGTATAGTTCACAAGTGCCACAATGACAAGCGCCGGAGGCGGTTCGCTATTGAACAGACGTTGTAATATCCAAAAGAGAAATCCGTACAAGAACACCGATATGAGCGTAAAAATCAGGCTTATTCCAAGTGTCCTCGGCAAAGAAAATTCTTGCTGCTTTTTGAGTTTTTCCATCTGCTCTTCAATCTGCCCTTCCGGCAGACCCTGTTTCTTCGCCATTTTCTCGAAACCTTGCGCCTGCATAGTGAACATCTGCCCACGGATGCCGTCGTTGACCGAATAAAGATACTGCACGAATGTATAAGCAAAGGTTATCAAAAGCGCCGCCATAACAATCACTTGGGCAGGGCGGGCGACACGCCTCAAAGCAAGTTCTCCCGGTGCAGTAATGATATCGAGAAAGCCCGAAAGCCACGCCACACGGCTTTCTTCTGCTTCGGAAGTTGGAATTTGTTGCTCTTCGCTCATAGTATTCAAGCAATGTAAGGTTGGGAAAAAATGGTATGATTTATGCTATAAATATGAACGCCTTGGGATGTAGAGAAAAGAAACGTGGGGACGACACAACGTATGTTGATTTTTCTCACGTTGACGTTCTTGGAAGCGTTCCAAGAGGTATTGTGATATAGGCTTTGGACGCACAAAAATACAAAATGTTTCCGCGCAGACAAGACTTTACTCGAATTTTGGTGATTGAAAAAAATCCTGTGTCTGAACAGGAAAATTATGTAGTTTTACGCCTTATCGGGCTTATACCAAACAGCTATTCCGTCAGCGACCGTGTGTACATCGTGTGTACTTTCTTCCCATATTCTTTCTTCCTCTCACTTTACTCTTTCATAATTCTACGGGGTTTTGACAATGAAACGAACAGAAACGATTGCCTTTCGTATTTTCGTCCCTATTACCGCAACAATCCTGATTGTGATTGCTCTCGTCGTGGTAGTGCTTCGCTTTGGTATAAAAAAAGGTGTAGAAACCGATGCGGCACAGCAAACACAAAACGTCATTCAGCTTGTCACCTCCGACCTCGGCATTACCGAATCTCTTATGCAAGAGCGCGTCCGTGCGGCGATGAAAATGCTCGTGGAAGAAGGAAAAAAAATGGGTGCACCGACACTTGGCGCTCCAACACAAGTTGGGCAAGAAACAGTGCCAACGCTGAGTTTTGGCGCAGCAGAACAGAACAATAATTTCTTTCTCGTTGATTTTGTTAAATCCTACATGGGCGGTACAGCCACACTCTTCGTGCGGCGTGGCGACGAATTTGTGCGTGTCAGCACCAACGTTCTGAAGCCCGACGGCTCAAGGGCTATCGGCACCAAACTCGACCCCAAAGGCAAGGCGATTGCATCCATTCGAGAGAATAAAGGATTTTACGGTGTGGTGGACATTCTCGGCAAAAAATATATTACTGGCTATGAACCGATGCGGGATTCAGCAGGCACAACCATAGGGGTATGGTACGTGGGTTTCGCGGTTACAAGCCTTGAGCGGCTTGCGGAGATTGTTGCCCAGCAGCGTTTTATGAGCGACGGCGTGGTGATGCTTGTTGATAACCATCAAAATCGCAACACGGTCAGCTTCCACTCTTCCGGCGCAAGCCCCGAAACCCTGAAAGAGATTTTAGCTGCGGATAGCATCAATACTGCCGCCGGAAAGATTGTGGAAGATGAATATGTCATTACCAAAGAACCCATTGAGGCGTGGAGCTACACCCTTGTGACTGCCTACCGTACAAAAGAAGTAACAAGCCAAGTATTCCGCATTATGTGGATAGCCACTGGAATAGGTTTAGCCGTAGTCGTGTTGCTCATTGCCATTATTAGCCTTATTCTGCGCAATGCTGTCATAGCACCGGTACAAGACCTTGCCTCTGCCGCACAAAAACTTGCCAATGGCGATATTAACACCTTCGTCGAAGTCAAGCGGCACGACGAAATCGGGACGCTCGCAAGCGCGTTCAACGTCATGGTAGCGGGCATACGCGAAGGGATTGAGAAACTTCGCGCCGAAAAAGCCAGCGTTCAGCGCAAAGTAGATGAAGCCGTAAAAGAATCTGAAGCACAACGTGAATACCTTGCCGATAGCGTTGAGAATATGCTCGGCGTAGTACAACGTTTTGCCGTGGGCGACCTTACCGTACGCCTTCAGGTAACGAATAATGATGATATTGGGAGGCTCTATCGCGGTTTTAATGATGCTATGGATAAAATTAGGATGCTACTGGTGCGCGTCGTGGAAGCAGTAAATACGACGGCATCATCAAGCACACAAATTCTTGCCAATGCAAGCACTATGAGCATAGGCATTAGCAGGCAATCCGACGAAACGACGCAAATAGCAGGCGCGATGGAAGAAATGACCAAAACGATTATGGACGCAACACAGCAAGCATCCGCCGTTTCTAACGAAGCGAGAGCAGCCAGCCAAGATGCAGTCAATGGCGGTGAGATTGTACGCGAAACCATCGTCGGGATGGCAGCGATTGCAACATCAGTGATGAAGTCTGCCCGTACCATCGAAGAATTGGGCAAATCTAGTGAGCAAATTGGTAATGTCATTGCGGTCATTGACGAAATTGCCGACCAAACAAACCTTCTGGCGCTAAATGCCGCTATCGAGGCTGCCCGGGCAGGCGAGTCGGGAAAAGGCTTTGCGGTCGTTGCCGATGAGGTGCGCAAGCTCGCCGAGCGAACACAAAAAGCGACCAAAGAAATTGCAACGACTATTGAACGCATCCAGACCGATACCCGCGAGGCAGTCAGCGCCATGCACCAAGGCAGACAAGAAGTCGAGCGCGGTACGCAAGCCGCCCAACGTGCGCAGCAAGCATTGGAACGCATCATAGAGCGTTCGTCGTCTGTCTCGACCATCATTACCCATATTGCAGCAGCCAGCGAAGAACAGGCTTCCACAAGCAGTGAAATCTCGCGTAATGTGGATAATATCAGCCGCGTCGCCGACGAATCTGCTCAAATGACCAAAGAAATCGAACACGCAATACAAGACCTCAAGCGTTTAACGGCAGAATTGCAAAAGCTCGTTGGGCAGTTCCATGTTGCCCTTCCCGCAGGCTCGCCCTCCACACCCGCCGGTGTGCTTTCGGCTCCGCAGTCGCCTTCGCTCAGTCAAGCTCCTTACCGCGACGCACAGTATCAGCATATTGAACCGCCGACGATTGCCGACACGACAAAAGCCGCCTTAAGCGATAATCAGCACGGACGCTTATTGATATAAACAGCTGTTTCAAGTCTGTACGCTCAAGAAAACAAGAATATAAAAACGCTTAAAAACAGCCTACCATCTATATCCAACATCTATAATAGAGATTTGATGTATGTATATCATTCTCATAAAATATATCAAACCTCTGGTGGAAGTGGATCAGTTTATTCCTCCGCACATTGCGTTTCTTGATACCCAATACCAAAAAGGAATATTCATCGCCTCCGGTGCGCGTGTACCCAGAACAGGCGGTGTGATATTGGCGGTGGGAAATGATAGAACAACCATTGATGATATTTTGAAGCAAGACCCGTTTTATATTGCAAAGGTAGCCGAATACGAAGTGATAGAATTTTCTCCCAGCAAGATGAAACAAGGCTTCGAGAAGTTCGTCTCTATCGCCCAAGGATAAGACAATTAAAGTAACCATTTTTTGTTGAGCATTTGCACCTTGTCCGCCTTCCCCACCGCCTGCGTGGGAACAATAATCTTCTACTTTCTTTCACCTATCACGTTTCATGAGCAAGAATCTTCACCTTTTCGGCATTGGCGCTGCCATTGTTGACATCCAACTCCAAATCGAAGAACACGAATTTCAAGAACTCGGTCTAACCAAAGGCACCATGAACCTCGTGGATGCCGAGCGCCAAAGCGAGTTACTGCGACGCTTCGCTCACTACAACCCACATTGGCAAAGCGGCGGCTCGGCAGCAAATACCATCATCGGGTTTGCACAGATGGGTGGGAAAGCGGCTCTTGGTTCTATGCTGGGCAAAGACAATCTGGGCGAGTTCTATGCTAATGAATTCAAAGAACTTGGCATCGAACTTCACGCACCCGTGCTGGACGGCGAGGCAACGGGCACATCGCTTATTGTCATCACGCCCGACACCGAACGCACGATGAACACGGCGCTTGCCGTCAATGCCGGTTACGACAAGCATCACGTCCCGGAAGATGCTATTAAACGCTCAGAATGGCTCTATTTCGAGGGCTTTAAGTTTACCGAAGAAACAGGAGTGGCAGCAATAGAAGAAGCAATGTTCTACGCCCACAAACACGACACCAAAGTAGCTATCAGTTTCTCGGATACTTTTGTGATTAATGTCTTTGGCAGCCACGTACGCAAAGCGCTTCTCAAAAGCGACTTAATTTTCTGCAATCAAGCAGAAGCCTCAGCATTTGCTGGCACCGACGACCCCGATGAGGCATTTCACTTCCTGCGCAAAGAAGCAAAGCACGTGGCGATGACGCTTGGTGCAGACGGTTCGCGCATTGTCTGGGAAGGACACACCTACACGATTCCGCCCGCTCCGGCTGCTCCAGTGGACACCACCGGCGCTGGCGATATCTACGCTGCGGGCGTGCTGTATGGACTCACGCATGGTCATACGCCCGAAGATGCAGGTCGCATCGGCTCGCACGCTGCCGCAAGGGTTATATCCCGTATGGGTGCTCGCTTGCCGATAAACGAAATTCATGCGGCAAAACAAGACGCGCTCAAGCAGGATGCTCCGAAGAAGTTTTGAGTTTTGAATGGTGAGTGCGTAGTATTGTGTGACGCACTCGCCATTGTTATCGTTACCCAGCCACACCGTCATTTCTTATGACGCTGACATCGTTCATTCTTTCCCCTAAAAGTTGTGTCAGGAATACCACCATTACTCCACGAATTGCCGGCGCTGCTCTCCGGCGATGGCGCAAGCATTGAAACCTTTGTTCGCAATGCTCTTCAAACCAACGGATCGGGGCAAAGCGCACGCGAAGGCAATACTGACGCACTTATCACGCTCTATCGGCGATTGATGGAACGCAATGAAGCGCTAGAGCAGTCGCTCAAGACGCTTCACACCGAGCGTGCCGAGCGAGAGCGGATGATAGAAGCACGATACCGTAATCTGCTGGAAGCAATCACCGACTACACCTTCACTGTTACCGTGCAGCACGGCAACGCTGTCCACACCAAGCACAGCGCGAATTGCGTCGCTATCACGGGCTATACCTCCCAGGAGTACGAAATCCGCTCAGCGCTCTGGTACGAGATGATATTCCCCGATGACCGCGATGCAGTTGTGCATCAAGCGGAATGTTTGCTGCGGGGCGAAAACACGGGGGCACTGGAACACCGGATTATCCACAAAAACGGCTCTATTCGCTGGGTGAAAAACACGCCCGTTCTGCGGCTTGCAGACAATGGTGAAGTGATAGGCTATGACGGGCTGATTGCGGACATTACTGAGCGAAAAGAGACCGAACTGGCACTACGCGAGAGCGAGGAGCGCTTCCGATTTATCGTCGAACAGTCCCCGATAGGTATTGCGCTTGTCTCGCAGAACAATCGAATTTTGAAAGTAAATGCGACCATTTGCAAACTTCTGGGTTATACCGAACAAGAGCTGACGCGCCTTAACACAAAAGACATTACAGTGGCGGAGGATTATCGCCGTGAACAAGACCTTTTGAAACAACTGTTGGTCGGGGAAGTGGACGAAATTGAGTATGAAAAGCGCTATTATACTAAATCCGGCGATATTATTTGGGTCAATATTCACAGCCGCTATCTGCGCGGCGAAGATGGCAAGCCACTTGTACGAGTCTCTATCATTGAAAACCTTACGCCACGAAAACTGGCAGAAGAGGCACTCCGCACAAGCGAAGAACGCCTCCGTGCCCTTATGCAAAATGCAAATGATGCGGTGGTTATCACCGATGCCGAGGGAAATTTCACCTATCTTAGCCCTTCGGTTGCACGTATATTTTACTACTCACCCGAAATGCTTATGGGGAAAAATGCGTATTCGTACATTCACCCCGACGATTTAGAGCGCATCAAAGCACTCTTTTTGAAACTCGTCGAAATGCCCCTGAGCGCAATGGAAACAATGCAGTATCGCTTCAAACGCGCCGATGGCTCGTGGGCAGAGCTGGAAGCCGTTTCGACTAATTTACTCAAACACCGTGTCATTCGTGGGCTTGTGACCAATGCACGCGATATTTCCAAGCGCCACCGTCAAGGGCAAGACACGGACGAGGAGTAACACTGCGATAGCTTCATCACGACGTTACTTGCTTCTACGATAGAGATTCTTGCTTTTAACGGCGGAACGCAGATTTCAGGATGGACAGGATTTTCAGGATACCCCGAAGACAATAATTTTATCAGATGTAATTTTTTTTCTGAAAATTCTCTGCATCCTGAAATCTGCGTTCCGCTACCTATTGCTTGTCGCTTTGTATCAACTGTCCTAACCAACCATTGCGCATCTCAAAATGCCGCTATCAAATGAGTAATTTCCGGCTCATCGGAAAACAATCGAATTGCAATAACATCGAACCGACATTCACGGTCGGTGATGCCATGCGTGTAAAGATACCCCTCAGCCACCTTGCGGATAGCGCGTTGCTTAGATGATGTAATTGCTTCTTCGGGAGTGCCGTAGAGTGTGGAAGACCGCGCCTTGACCTCCACAAAGACTAATGCCTGCCCGTCTTCGGCAATAATGTCAATTTCGCCCACACGCCCAAAATGGAAATTACGCTTCACAATGCGAATTCCTTTTGCCGCAAGAAATTCAGCCGCAAGGTCTTCGGAAGTCTTACCTGCCGCACGGTTGTTCGTAGGCTGTGCCATTTGGTTTTGCGTGATTAGGCTAAACAATTACTGTTGTACAATTAGTGCTGTACAACAAGCGCACGCCGTATGGTGCTTTGTGGTGTTTCGATACTGCACGTGTACGCGCCTGACGGCAAGCGGCTTGCGTCCAGCATAAGAACAATATTACCCTGCTGAACCTGAGCATTTACTAACGTGGAAACGACCTTTCCTACGGCATCATAAATTTTCACCGTCACAGAAAGTGCCGCATCTAGAGTGTAATTGATGTAGCCCACGCTATTCATCGGATTGGGGTAAAAGCCGAGAAGCAGCATCGAACCTGTGCTTACCGGAGGAGTATTGTTCTGGGATCGCTTTGCGCTCACTTGCGGCACTACCTCTTGCACTTCTGCCACAAGCGTTGTGCGAAGCGGGCGGGCGGGCGCAGGAATAGCTTGCAGGGGCTTGGGTGCAGCCGGAGTATTGGAACGCGTAAGATTATTTTGACCACTCAAGGTAAAGAAACCGCCTCCGAAGCGCTCCCGTACGGACGGCACAAGAATAGTGTCCATGTACCAATAATCACCCTGTGCTCGCTCCGGCGTGATGTCCAGCAGTGTGTAACCATGGTCGGTGAGGTTGATATTTTTCAAATGCCTGTTTTGCTCACGAAGAGCATCATTCAGAACCCCTAATAATTCTTGCGTATCTTTTGCTGCCATAATATCTGCAAAGCCTTCGCGCTGCGGGCTTTGGAAGCCGAGCGTGCGCATGATACCGTTGATAACGTTAAATAAACCATTCGCAATATTTTCGTCGAAATTTCCCGACGAAATACTCGGACACATGAACTCAACCGCCACAGCGCCTTGTCCCGTTGCCGGATTATAGCGGGTCGTGCTTGCGGCATCCAGCGTCACGTCCATCGAAAAGCCAGTGTGAAAATCGCCAGTGGTGATGACCACGTTACGAATAGAATTTGCACTAATGGAGTCCATTAGTTTTTTTCGTTCCGCAGGATAATTTGTCCAGACATCTCCGTAAAATGCTTCTTGTAATGTGTTCATAAGCGACGGAGCAAGCAGACTGAGCACAAAGGAATACCGACGAACCCTGTCCATATCAACTTTGTCCACCACAATCGGCGCAAACATAACTTGATTGCCCAGCACACGCCACGTTGAGCGAGAAGTGCGCAAGCCCTCAGTCAGCCATGCAAACTGTTTCGTGCCAAGCATGGTACGGTTGGGGTTGTTAATGGAATCTTTCGATGCTTGCGACGATGACGGTAAAACGCCCGCAACCTGCTCCTCACGCCCTTCCAGCCGCGTGTCGAGCATGAGCAAATCCACAAGCGTACCAAAAGCAAAGCGGCGATAGATAATCGTATCGGCATTTTCACGTGTGGGCAGCCATTCGTAGGCGACACGCTTACCAATTGCTTTGCGAACGTCCCAGCGTCCTTCGGTTTCGGGTTGGTGATTTTCCGCGCCGTCCTTGTAGGAATCGTTCGCCGTCTCGTGGTCGTCCCAGACGTGAATCATGGGATGCTGCTGGTGCACACGGCGCAAATCCTCGTCCAGACGGTATTGACTGTATCGTGTTCGGTAGTCAGCAAGCGAAATAATTTCATTCAAGGGATTGCTCACACGTCCAATTTTCTGCCCTATGCGCCCGCCGTAACTGGTCTCGGAAGCATTATACTCATAAATATAATCGCCCAAGTGCAGCACGGCATCAAGGTCGTTCCGGGCAGCAATACGCCCGTAGGCACTGAAAAAACCATGCGGGTAACTGCTACACGAAACAACAGCAAAACGCACCTGCCGCACGGTTGCACCGGGCGCAGGCAACGTTTTGGTGCGCCCGATAAGGGAATTTGCACCAAGCGCCGTAAACATATAGTAATACGTTTTATCAGCTTCTAAGCCCTGCGCATCTACTTTCACGGTGTAATCGCGCGTTTGAGAGGTGGTAAATGTTCCCGATGTAACAATCACGCTCATAGACGTATCGGTCGCAAGCTGCCAGCGCACGGTGACGGGTGCATCCACAGTCGGTGTAACGCGCGTCCAGAGAATAACACGGTCTGAAAGCGGGTCGCCAGAGGCAACGCCATGATAGAAGGGACGCAGCGAGGAATCAAGCGCCGTCAACTGAGCACCAACTTTCCTTTTTGCTTGAATCACCATCACATTTTCAGCAAGATGCTGTGCGTCCAGCACAGGCTGGCTTTCGCCTTTATCAAGGAGATGTATTGGCGGCAGATTGCGCAGGACATCGGGGGAGGCACGCGATAAATCCGGCAAGTCGGATGGAGACGGCTTTTGCGCAAATACAGCGCTCGTGGCTGTCAGCACGATAAGCAAGAAAGTAACGAATAGGCGCATGGGCTTATTGAGAAGAAATGAATGATATAGTTACGATAAGACTGCTACGACGCGCCACAAAGCTAGTAAAAAAGCGACGCACAGCCAAACGTACTTAATACTGCGTTCTCAGGGAAAGTACATTTGCCTACAATTCGCAAAAAATTCTTGCGCAAAAAACCATTATGAATCGGAAGGTCTCCGAAACGATTTCAATTCTTGCAAAAGTTCGATTTGAACGTGCTGAAGCTCTGCCATGCGCTGCCACTGCTGCGTCAAGAGGTGGTCTATTTTCTCGTGAACAGCACGGATTTCCAGTTCGGCTTTCAGGTTTATTTGATAGTCTTTTTGCGCTCGCAAGCGGTCTTTTGCCTCCTGCCGGTTTTGGCTCATCATAATAATAGGTGCTTGAACAGCGGCAAGACATGACAGCACCAGATTAAGCAAAATAAAAGGATATGGATCGAACGGTTTAGCAAGAAGCAAAAGAGAATTGAGCATAATCCACGATACTAAAACAGAACCAAAGGTTATCAAAAACTTCCACGAACCGCCAAACCGCGCTAATGCATCAGCCATGCGGTCGCCGAAGGTGCGGATGTCCTCATCGTCGTCATCGGGCAGCGTAGAAATAATTTCGTGCCGTGCGATGCTTTGTACGACTTCGCTTTCCAGCGCAGATAATTCGCCCATTTCTTGCTGCACCAGCGATTCGATATATGCCTCACGGAAGCTCAGTAAATCAGCCTCGCAGATAAAACCGCTTTTGTCCCAGGTGGGAACATCGCGCAGAATTTGGTTGCTGACACCGCTGCGAATGGTGGCGGCAGGAACAAGCGTGGTTTCATCGGCAGTTTTACCACAAATTTGGCAATGAGTTTGGTTATTCATCGGCGCACTGGGTTTGGTTCTTGGAAGCGCTCTTCCTTTTCAAGTATTGTAGGAAGCGGCTTTCCGAATCTAATTGTTTCTACGACATAATTCATATTGCAAGGGGAGTGTACAAAATTGTGAGAGTTGTAGAAGTTGAGCAAGCGTAGTTATTCTTCTGTTCTTGAAGAAGTGCGGGAAATTTTTTCGATGGCTTCTCGGCGATTTTTCACATCTAAAATTTTGTAGATATTATTGATATGTGTTTTCACGGTGCTGAGTTCCACGCAGAGTTTGTCGGCAATCTCTTTGTTTGTTTTGCCGTCCACAATCATTGCGACAACTTCTCTCTCCCGCATCGAAAGCATATCCATGAGGCTTGTGTCACGCTTTGCTTGAAGAGCTTTAACGGTTTGCTCAATTTCTTCTTTTTGCCGTTCGCGCTCCAATAAAAACCACAGACGGGCTGCAAAGAACGCAAGCAGCATGAGCAAGGGCGCTATAAACGGAGTTTGTTCCCAAAACCAATGTATCCTTTTGTCGCCAACCGAAAAACCGATTGCCGAAAGCGAAAGGAATAGACCTACACCGATAAAGATTTGTTGCTTGCGTTCGGCAGTAATCATAATAGAGCCAGTTTGATATTATTTTTCGTTTACTTGAAGTTTTGATAATTCAGCAATAACAACAAGAAGGCTTTCCTTCATGGCTTCTTCAAATGCTTCTATGTTTCCACCCAGAAAATTCAAATTGGGCTTTATTCCATTGAGAATTCTTCTTGCTTCCTCTTCGGACTGGTATGGCATCAGAAAACCGTGACCTGCATTAGGGAAATCCTTATAAATCAATGTGTTGTTTTTATCACTACGCCGATTCTTGATTTCTGTAGCCATTTTGCTTGAGGGCCAGACTTGGTCTTTACCTCCTGAGAGAAGAATAATCGTGCCTTTTATTTTTTCAACGGGAATAACGGCATCTTGATTCACAGGTTTTTCCAAAGCACCCAGATAAAAATTGATGACCGGAAAATATCCCCGTGAATAGTCATATTTCAAAAAAGGATATGGTTTGCTATTTTTCAGCCAGCTTGATTTGACGCTGCTATAATCGGCTCGGTTAATACCCTGCCATACAGCATGGCTCGGAGAAGCCGCCACCAAGAGTTTCAGTGCCGGGTTATCCGCTGCAAGTAATAAAGCTGCTTCTGTACCTTTTGACATAGAAATAACACCAAGTTTATTAGCATTAACTCCTTGAAATGTTTTCACGGAATCAAACGCTGCTTGAAAATATTCCAGAGGAATTTCTTCAAGTTGTTTCGGCAGCCCTTCTACGCCAAAATACGCTAATGCCATAACACCGAAGCCTTTACTGTTAAGAATTTTTGCCCATTGTTGTCCATAATTTTTTCCACCTTCAGAGCCGCCAATGACTAAAACTGCCGGAAAATTTGTGCTTCCTTGAGGAGGGTACCAATCATAAACAATTTTTTGCCGATTACTTTCTTGGCAAAATACTCCGGCGGCACTTATTACCAAAAGGATAAGTACCGTTGCTGATGGTCGTATCAATTTGCCACGAAAAGAAAGACCGAAATACACCGATGACCAAAACCAGTAGAAAACAGCCAAAAGTATATGCCCGGGCAGAAGAAGGAAAAGAGTTGACTGACCTAATGACCACGTAATAGTAAATGGCATGAGAGCGTACAAAACACCTAAACCAATGAACTGTCGCTGTGAAAGCAATGTCCTTACCGCCAAAACGGAAACAGCACCAGCTCCTACCACACACCATATTACCCAACTCCAAGCACTTTCTAATAAGAAGGCTACCTGATGACCGTCGCCAAGCCAACAAACACTGAGAGAGAAAGCGGCAAATATCGCAAAACCAAATGCGCAACGTGAAAACAATAAGCTGTTCATAGCTTTTTCCTTTGAAGGTGATACAAAAAGTGAAAAAAAAATTGTAGCACCAATCTACATATTGACAAGTCTTTGCGCTAGATGGAGACGGTTGGAAAAAGAGTGGATTCGGGGGGTGGAATATTTCTCCACCCTATTAAAAATCCATGAAAAAGCCCTTAATGTGGTAATCGTTCCGGCGTAGGAGAAAGTAGGCAAAAAAAAACGGTTTTGTCCAAGTCCCCTTGTTGACAAAACCGCTTCAGGGTTGTAATGAGAGATAGTCGAAAACTTTCATCAGAATATCATAGACTGTTGTCATATTTTCTGTTTACAACTTACACAAGGGCAGATTAAAACCATGTTAAAATTGCGTTAAATGCTACCTTGAATGCGAGGAAGCATTATTGTCACGATTGTACCTGCATTGAGAGTGCTTTTGAGAGAAATTGTTCCGTCGTGTTGGGTAATAATTGTTTTCACAAGTGCGAGTCCAATACCTGTTCCGGGTATATCGTATGTACGCTCGGAGCGTACAAACGGCTCGAAGACGCGCTCTTGCTCCTCCTCAGCAATCCCGATGCCAAAGTCTTCTACGGTGAGACGCGCATATTGCCTAGTCTGCGTGATACCAAAACCTATACTAACCATGATGCTTGTTTCATTCGCGGAGTATTTTAGTGCGTTTTCGATGATGTTTTGTACTGCCACACGCATCAGTTCAGCATTGCAACGAATATAGATGGGCGCTTCGTTTTCTCCGACAAAATTTTCAAAATTAACATGAATTGTTCGCCCCGTAAACCGCTTCTGTACATGGTCGAGCGCCTCAAAGACAATCTCTGCGAACTCAATGTTTTCTTGCGAAATCGCCGAGACCCCCGATTCGGCACGGGCGAGCAGGAGTAAGTCGTTGACCATCGTGCGGAGTTGCCGCGTATTGTCGAGGGTTTCCACAAGAGCAAATTTTGCACCATCGGGCAGCGATTCGTTCATCAGAGCCACTTCCAGCTCGCCTTCGGATGCGGTGAGCGGTGTGCGGAGTTCGTGCGAGGCATGAGCGATAAAATGCCTCTGCGCTGTAAATGTTCGTTCTAAACGGTCAAACATTCCATTGAAAGCGTGAGCCAGACGCGATATTTCATCATTTTTGTCTGCTTCTGGTATGCGCTTGTGTAAGTCGAAGGCAGAGATTTCCTCTGCAAGGCGCGTCATCACATCCACCGGCGCAAGCATCCTTCGCGCAAAGAGCCACCCCGCACCGAAGGAGAACAGAAGAACACCCACAATACCATATCCGAGAATACGACGCATATCCCGTAAGGTCTCCATACCTCGCTTATCTACTGCGCTGACGATAATCACAAATTCTTGGTTGTTGTCGTGGTATCGTTGATAGAGCGTGCGGTATTCTTTATCACCAATCTCCTGCGTAAAATGCAGTGAGCCCACCTTTTGCACGGCTTCTAAAGCAGACGGTACAGAAGAAAAAAAGCGTGGTTCGCCTGCATCATTGCGAAAAAGAATTGTATTGTGGAAGTCCATGACGACAATGCGCTCTTCGGGCAGCTGCGAGACATCAAATTCCCTTTTAACGATATTATATTTGGCAGAATCCAATTTGTCTTCTTCCAGCACAATAACCGATGCAGTAATAGCGCGGCTGGTAAGAATAGCATCAAAATCCTGTTCAGCTTCAATGCTCATTCGCACATATGCAAAAATGGCAAACCCTGTCAAAATCAGGCTTACAAGCACCATAAAAAGCAGTGCGAGTTGGAAACGAATAGTCATCGGTGCTCTTCTCCTATCGTCTTCGTTGAGATCATTCTTCCTCCACACGCAGCACGTACCCCATCCCGACAACAGTGTGTATGAGTTTTGGCGAAAAATCTTTGTCTATTTTTTTTCGGAGAAAATTCACATATACATCTATCACGTTACTTTCGGTATCAAACGACAAGCCCCAGACAGACGAGGCAATATTCTGACGGGTAACGACTTTGTTCTTATTGCGCAGGAAGAACTCCAATAGCGCAAACTCTTTTGCCGAAAGCGCAATCTTCACACCAGCGCGAGTCACGGTCTTCGCATCAAGATTCATAATGACATCAGCGTACTCAAGAGAATTGCCACGCTGAACATTTTTTCCACGATTTGCCAGCGCCCTCAATCGTGCTATAAACTCACGGAATTCAAAAGGTTTTGTAAGGTAATCGTCAGCGCCTGCATCGAAACCGCGCACCTTGTCGTCGGTAGTGTCCAGTGCAGTCAGCATCATTATCGGCACAGTAGGACGTTTTTTGCGAATAGCTTGGCAAAGAGCAAACCCATTCTTCTTGGGAAGCATTGCGTCTATTACAATCACATCGTACTCGGCATCAGGGTCGAGCGCCAATTTTTCGCCTTCGTCGCCATCTCGTGCCAGCGTTACCGTATAGGACTGACCTTCCAAGCCTTTTTCGATAAAGCTAGCGACTTTTTTTTCGTCTTCAACAAGCAGAATGTGCATGAATTACTATCAAATTTAGTACGGTAAAAAAAGAAGAATACACTTTTCAGTAATCCAAAGATACGGAGTTTTTGGGAGAGCAAAAACGTTTGAACACATTTATTTAACTGGACTTTAACGCTGTTTTAATATTATTTCGAGTAAGTTTATGGATGAAAAGATGGATTCACTTGATTATACCACGCAATAGAACAAACATCCAAGAACGGACTTAATCCTTATCATTTCACCTAAACATCAATGAGGTGGTAACATGGAAACGAACCAGCTATATCGCTCCTATAGAAGTCGCACAGACACAGCCTTGATACTTTTTCTCGCGCTGATTGTAGCATCATGCATTACTTTACTCTCCTCCTGCACAACCCCTCTTCGTGTGAGCACTGAAAGAGATAGAACTGTAGCCTTTGAGCAGTACCGCACATTTGCTTGGCTTCAGCCGGAGCAAAAAGACTGGCAGAACAATATTTCCGCCCGCAATCAAGCCGAGATTATTCAAACTGCTGTTACCAAAGAACTTGAAATACGAGGTATGAGAGTTGACACGGCTACTCCCGACCTTCTTCTACGCTATCAAAGGGGTATCCAGAACTATACCGGTTATCGCACCACGCCCGTCTATGGCTATGCTCCACCGATACCGTTTTTCTTTGGTAGAAGCCTCTGGTACGGCGGTGGCGGTTATTATCCGATGTACAACCGTTCGTATCGTACCAATATTCGCGAAGGAACTTTGAATATAGAAGTCATCGACCGCAAAACAAATAATGTGATTTGGCGCGGTCTCTCGGAAGAGCGCTTGTATAGCCGTGGCGGTATGAACGCGGACATTTCCTACATTATCCAAGTCATCTTCGAGCGCTATCCGCTGCGACCAATGGTGAGCGCAAAGTAATATTTTTTCGAGTGCAAGCAATCCACTACGAAGCGTCAAGTCAAAATTCCAGCAACAACCTGCCAAATTCTTCAAAACTGCCCTCCAAAAACCATGAGACACGAATCCAAGCCCATCTTTTTTAGCGCCACAGGTCGGCGCTGGAAAGCCTTCAAAGGCGTTACACGCCTGTTGGGTTTGTTTGTGGCAGTGGGTGTGGTGGTTGCAGCAATTGCCGTCGTTTACGACCCCTTTACATCGGAGACAAAAGGTGTTTTTCACCAAGCAAATGTGTACCATGCGGTGTTGAACCCTGATAAAATCACGACATTTGCCACACCCGAAAACCGTGCTTTTCACAGCCTGCGTGCGCATTGGGGCAAGGACGCAGACGTTCAGTACCGATACAACCGCAAAACCAATCTCCAAGCGGCTTTACCTCGTTTTCAAGTAAAAGAGCAAGCGCAAATACGTGCTGCCTTCTACGTTAATTGGGATATTCGCTCATGGTATTCGCTGCGCAACCATATCGGAGAGTTGACAATGGTGCTGCCCGAATGGTTCTCACTAGCGGACTCCGTCAGTATTGCGGGTGGGCAGCACGTTCCCCCTGCGGATTCCCTCATCGCGAGTGATGTGGACGCGCGAGCACTGGCATATATACGCGAACACAACGTCGCAATCGTACCAATTTTGTCAAATTACGACGGTACAATCTTTAATGAAAGCCGCCTTCAGCAACACCTCGCAACGAAAGAACGCCGCGAACGCCTCGTACAGACTATTCTACGACTTCTTCAACGCTACGGCTTCGCAGGCATCAACATTGACTTTGAAAATTTGACGACGACTAAATCCCAAAACCTCGTCGCACTTTTTCAAGCAGAATTGTACGCCGCCTTGCACCCGATGAATTACCTTGTCACGCAAGACGTTGCGCCCTTTGACACCCACACGGCACAGTTTGCAACGCATAATGACTATCTTTTCCTGATGGGATATGACCTACATTATTCCACAAGCGAACCGGGAGCGATTGCACCGATAAAATGGGTAGAAAGCGCATTAGACCAAGCCTGCCGCGTGACATCACCACAAAAAATCATTCTCTGCCTTGCCGCTTACGGTTATGATTGGGCGAAAACACCCGAAGGGTTTGCCGAAGCTGAGGACGTGAGCTACGAAGAGGCAATCGTAACGGCGAAGGAATCGGAAGGCGTAATGGATTTCGACAACGACAACTACAACTTGCACTACACCTACGCCGACGACAATGATATTCCGCATGAAGTCTGGCTCACCGATGCCGCCACCGCCTTCAATACGATGCGCTCCGCCGCTAACGTAGGCACGGCAGGAGTAGCACTCTGGCGCTTGGGCGGCGAAGATGCTCGATTGTGGAAATTTTTCAAGCTCTCCATGACGATGAACGATGCCAAGCGCCACGCACAAATCCTGAGCAGCATCGAAGAAATACCCGTCACCAGTGATGTGAATTATAGCGGTGAAGGCGAAGTGCTGGATGTGGTCGCAACGCCGTCGAGTGGCTTCATTGACCTTGAGTATAATGCTGAAGAGGACATGATTAGCGAGGAGACCTACAAACGCTATCCATCGTCGTATTTCATTCGTAAATCGGGTAAGCCTGCGAATGAAAAAACTGTCGTTCTCACCTTCGATGATGGTCCGAGCGCAGAATATACGGGAAAAATTCTTGACATTTTGAAAGCGGAAAATGTACCTGCCACATTCTTCGTGATTGGTCTGAACGCGGAGCGCAATTTAGACGTTTTGAAACGCATCTACGATGAAGGTTACGAAATCGGCAATCATACTTTCACGCACCCGAATATCGCTGAGGTCTCCACAGAACGTGCGGCACTGGAGCTGAACGCCACGCAGCGCATTATTGAGTGCGTGACTGGGCATTCGACCGTGCTTTTTCGACCGCCGTACAATGCGGACTCCGAGCCGGAAACAATGGAAGAAGTCCTACCCGTAGCACTCGCAAAGCAGCATAACTACTACACCGTCGGTGAATCCATCGACCCCTGCGACTGGCAAGAAAACATCAGCGCCGATACAATTCTTGCTCGCACCATTGCTGAGGAGCGCAACGGCACAATGATTCTGCTCCACGATGCCGGCGGCGACCGCACGGCAACGCTGGAGGCATTGCCACGCATTATTCGCTATTTCAAAAGCAAGGGCTATACATTCACGACCGTCGCCGGACTGCTTGGCACGATGCGGGAAAATCTGATGCCGCAACTTGTTTCTTCTAACGACGTGCTGTTTTCGCGTATTAACTGGTTCAGTGCAGGCATCGTCTGGCGCGGCGGACGCTTGCTTCGCGCAATTTTCATTGTCGGTATTGTGCTCGGCATTGGGCGGATGGCGACAATTATACTTCTCGCATGGCGGCAGCGCACCCAAGAACGCCACTTTGCTCCAAGCACGTGGAAGCCGCTTGTGAGCGTGATTGTACCGGCATACAACGAAGAAGTCAATGCAGCTCGAACAGTTCATGCACTGCTCGCAAGTGATTACGCGCCCTTAGAAATTGTATTTGTTGATGACGGCTCCAGCGATGCGACCTACAAGCACGTAGAAGCTCTATTCACGGGAAATAGCCGTGTAAGCGTTCTGACCAAACCAAATGGCGGCAAAGCCTCTGCGCTCAACTTCGGCATCGGGCGGGCAAAAGGAGAAATCGTCGTGTGCATTGATGCAGACACGCAGCTTGCGCCGGACGCAATTACGCGCTTAGTGGAGCAATTTGTAGATGATAGCGTTGGCGCGGTTGCCGGAAATGTACAGGTCGGCAATGCGCATAATATCTTAACGCGCTGGCAATCTATTGAATACACCGTTAGCCAAAATCTGGACAAACGGGCTTTTGCGCTCTTGGGCTGTATCATGGTCGTACCGGGCGCTATCGGTGCGTTCCGGCGCGAGGCGCTTATGAACGCAGGCAGCTTTGCTACCGATACACTTGCCGAAGATTGTGATTTGACCATACGTCTCCTGAAAGAAGGCTACACTGTGCGCTCTGCTCAGGAGGCATTCGCCTACACTGAAGCCCCCGAAACTGCACAAATGTTCTTCAAGCAACGTTTTCGCTGGTCGTTTGGTATTTTGCAAGCGCTCTGGAAACACCGCGAAGCCTTTTTGAACCCGCAGTACAAAGCGCTCGGCATGGTGGCACTGCCGCAGTCATTATTGTTTCAGTTTATGCTGCCGCTAATTGCTCCCGTGGCAGACATCATGCTGCTTGGCGGCTTGCTTTCGGGTGACGTACAGCAGATTGGAACCTACTACGCGGCATTTTTGGCAGCAGAACTCTTCGCAGCTATTGTAGCATATAGCTTCGACGACGCAAAAATATTGTCGTTCTCTCAGGTGTGGTCTATGCTCTGGCTCTTCATGCTGCAACGCTTCGTGTATCGGTACATGATGTACGTGCCGCTTGTGCGATCGCTCCTCAGCGTCGTGCGGGGTACACTGGTCGGTTGGGGTGTGCTAAAGCGCATGGGTACGGTCGTGGTGGCGAAGGCGTGAGCAAATGGACTATCCAAAACACTAAACAGAGGAAAAAACAACACCCAGCATCTCAATAAGCCCGCTCGCCGTCAATGTTTGCTGACTGTACGTCTGCGCATAGACATCCCCTGCGCGTCCGTGAATGTATGCGCCAAGCGCGGCGGCTTCGAGTGTCTCTGCGCCAAGCGCTTTGCCTTGTGCCAACAGCGCCCCGATAATTCCCGCCAACACATCGCCACTTCCGGCAGTCGCCATGCCCGCATTACCGCTCATGTTCCAATAGGAAAGCGCACCATTGCTAACGATGGTAGGAACGTTTT
Source organism: uncultured bacterium (assembly GCA_937899715.1). Taxonomy (GTDB): domain Bacteria; phylum Bacteroidota; class Ignavibacteria; order Kapaibacteriales; family UBA4661; genus PH2015. The sequence goes on from CALCNX010000050.1 coordinate 89,769, forward strand.
TAAGCAGCAACGTGCATCCAAGTACGGAAGCCCATTCAGAAGCAAGCGCTTGTGCGGTTTCAGGTAAATGTTCGTAAGCGCAGCCTGTCAGCCGCGCAAATTCGCCTCTGTGCGGCGTGAGTATGATATTCGGACGAAGTGAAAGATAGCCACCACTATCCAAACGTACTGCTCGCAAGCCGTCTGCATCAAGTACGACGGGCTTTTCAGGCGGAATGAGCGTAAGCAAATCTCGCACCACATCAAGCGTTTCCTCATCGGAACCGAGTCCCGGACCAATCACGAATGCCGTGTTTTTCTCAATAGCTTCTCGCAAGAGCGGCAGAGCGGAGCGAGTTATCACGCCACGTTCATCAACAGGGAGCGAATGAGTCATTACCTCCAATTTTGTTATGGGATGAATCGTGGGCGAATACAACCGAACTAATCCGGCACCCGCAGCAATACAAGCATTTGCGGCAAGCGCCGGAGCACCTGCCATTGCTGCTGTGCCGCCAATTATGCCTACGCTCCCAAAATCATGCTTGGTAGCACGGCGCAGGCGTTTGCCTAGAAGCCGCACAATATCACTATCTTCCATAACCCGCACCGAGGCTTGCTTTTCAATAAATGCTTCAGGTATGCCGATAGGCACAGTTCGTATTTCGCCGTAAACATCGGGCGCATCGTTCAGCAGCAAACCTGTTTTGAGCGCAGCCATCGTTATCGTGTAATCAGCACGAAAGCAATCCGGGTGCGCCTTTCCGGTCTCTGCGTTCAGCCCCGTCGGAATATCAACGGCGATTGACAATGTTCTTGCCGATTTATTCTCTCTGATACTATGAAGAATATCCGCCACAATACCGCGCACATTCTCACTTCCACCATTGCCGATGAGCGTATCCACGAGGCAATCCGCTTCCATGTCCACGCCTTGCAGCGCCTCCGGCGAGGAAATATGCTGCGTGTGAATACCGTGCGATTGCAACAACGTAAAATTCACCCGGGTCTCGGCGCTCATTTTCTCCACTGCACCCGTCCAGTACACACGCACATCCGCACGATGTGAGAAATGACGCGCCAGCACAAAACCGTCACCGCCGTTGTTGCCGGAGCCGCAGAGAAAAATGATTCGCGGGCGCACGATACGATACCGTTTGCAATGTTCATCCAAAAGCACACCCACCACCTCAGAAGCGGCACAGGCAGCGTCTTCCATAAGAATTGCGGGCGGAATACCAAGCGTTTCTATGGCGTAAGCATCGGAAGCACGCATCTGCGCGGGTGTGAGGACATAACGCATACGTCAGGGGTTAGGGTTGGACAAGAAGCGGCAAAGCCGTAAAGGAGCCATTTGCCCCAAGACGGCACATATAAGCACCGCTTGGCAGGCTTGCGAGCAGAATCTCAATATCGTGATTCCCTGCCGTCAGTAGCGTTTCGGACAGCACCCGTAGACGCTCTCTACCCAAAATATCGAATATGCTGACCGTGAGAGCTTGTGCCGTTTGCAAACGTAAAGATAGCACAGCACGGTCGGAAGAGGGCTGCGGAAAAAGCCGCGCAAATGGTCGTGTGTCCTCGCGTACCGATACGGACGCTTGTAGTGAACAGTAATCACGGCGAGTATTGGTTGCATTATCGCACTGAAAAGTGGCGCGGGGCGCGGTCGAAAGCGGCGTGGGGCGGTCTGTTACTGTCATCGGCTTCACAATGCGACTGCCCACAGCGCCCATAAATACTTGCTCCGCGCTTCCATTGCCGAGAGCAACGTTTTTTGCTGCTGTGTTGGCGGGATTAAAGGTGTATTGCATGAGCGCATCCAACGGACGAAAAACGGCGTAATAATCATACGCATCGAACACACCACCCGTCGGCGTTTGTATTGTGCAGAGCTGGTGTCCGGCGGTGTAGGAATAGCCTTGCACGGTATCGGCGAAAACGGTGATGAAATCTTTCTCGGCATTGGGAATGTTGATATTGATAAAAATATCCATTGCCATTCGGTGGTCGTTAGTGGCATCGTCAGCGTAGGTTTGCATAAGGAGCTTTGTATCGCTAGGGAAGGAACGAAGCTGCTCTTGTGTGGTTTCGAGAGCATACCACGGAGCCATCGGGAAAAGAAATTTCCCGTTTGCTCCCCATCTGCGCGTTGTAAACGCCTTGAAAGCGAGGCTGGGAATCGCTCCGGCACCAAAAGAATGTCCCGCAAAGCCGATACGCGTGGAATCAATCACGGCGGGAAAACGCCGCACCGCTTCGGCAAAGCCGCTATCCAGTGTGCGGTAGAGTCCGGCAAGATTGATTGAAATTGGGTATGGTACAAATACTGCTACATAGCCGTGCGAAACAACGTTACGCAAAAGTTCGCCATAATAGCGCGGGTCATACCCCCCAAAGCCATGTGCAAAAAGCATCGTCGGGCGAGGTGTGGTGCTCCCGCGCGGATAATATACCTCCACATTCGGCGTTGAGGCAGCGCCTTCCCAGCCTGATGCCGGAAAACGCAGCGTATCCACAGCAAACGTGCCGTCTGCCCCAAAACCGCTTGTGATGCGGGGCACAGTTCCTTGATACACCGTCTGACTGCGGACGCGGGCGGAAGAACATACGAAAAGCCCAAGAAGAATGAGGGCAGAGAAGCGGAGACGGGAGCGGTTCATAGTGCTTATTATTCAAGGTGAAACAAGTGGTATCAAGTAAGCACCTTTGACAAACAAAGGCACACAATATTCACACAATATCCATTCAAAAAACCGTTAGGAAAACTGAAAAGATGACGTAAAACTACGCTCAATATTGGTGATTTTTGCGTACTTTATTTTTCTAAAAACTTGACGGTGCCACGCTTGCAAGGTTTTGAAATGCGCAATTTTTATCCTTTTATCGTATATCATTTCTATACTGAGAATCTTTGGGAAACCCGCTTATTTAGACTGAGGAAGAAGGACAATATCTGCTTGGAGAGTGCTTGATTTCTTGCTTGCAGGGATGCTGACAGCACGCTTCATTTCTTTGTGCCCGGGAGCGGTGATAATCTGCTGATAGGTCTTGCCTACACGTAAAACGGCTGAATAATATCCCATGTTGCTCGTGCCCACCTCTTCGCTATCCATTTCGCTGGCACTTCGGAAGACAATTTTTGCCACGAGCGGCTCACCATCAGACTTGCTCCGCACTGTACCGGAGATCACAGCCACCGGCTCAGGCTTCAATGCTGCAAAGGCACTGGTGAGTTTTGCCATAAAAATATCACCATTACGAATAAAGTACACCTCACCGCCGTCGGCACTAACGGTAAAGCCGTAATCATCAGCTTTGGTATTGAAAGGTTCACCGATATTGGTAATGTTTGTTACGGTTCCGTCATCGTTCAATGTTGCCTTGAAAATATCCAATCCACCGAATCCACCCAAGCCATCAGACGCAAAATAAAGAGTTCTGCCATCGGCGGCAAGGTGTACCGAGCGCTCGTTACCGTCAGTGCTCACGTCGAGCTTCTGACAATAGAGCCAGCCTGCTTTGCCTGCTTTTCGGCTAAAATATAAATCCATTGGTCCGTCGTAATCAGGTCCGCAGGCAACAACAAACAGTCTGCCATTTGCCGAGAAAGCCGCACCGTCTGTGCCGTACTGGTCATTGGTTTGTTTGCGCATCTGCGTAAAAAAGAGGTTGATTCCACCACCCACGCCGATAGGTTTTTCCCACATACTACTCTGCAAGTGTGCGCTGTAATAGGGTCCGCCGCTATTTTGCCAACCGGGCTGCCAGCTTTGAAAAATAACCGTCCGTCCGTCCGGCGAGATATTTGGCTCATCCTCGCCACGAGCCGTATTGACCGTTGCATCCAGACAGCGCGGGGCTTGCCACTCACCATTGACGCGCTCGGACACCCAGATATCACCATCGAAACGGTCAAGAGTGTCGGGACGGCGCGACCACACTTGAGCACCCCTGTCCGACATAAAGAACATCCGCTTGCCGTCGGGCGTAATCGAAAGGTTTGCTTCCTGATAGGAAGAATTTATCTGGTTCAGCCGCGTGATAGAGACGTTCCCTTTCAATTTTAATATCGGAATTTTGGATTCATGGTCTTCTCCAAAACGTGTTTGTGCTTTGAGAACGCTCTGGGGCACAAGAACCAGAAGACAAGCAAACGACAGTATTGATGCTATTGTCGTAAAGCAAAAAAAACGTGGAACGTTCATAGCACAGAAAGAAGAAATGAAGAGGGGAATGTGTAGATTATTCGCTACAAAACTGCATTATTACACAGATTGAAAATGGATTGTAAAATACGCATTTTTCGCCTTGGATGTACTTTTTTCACATATTTTTTTGCAGCGATGTCTACTTTGTAGCAATTTACGCTGCGACCCCAAGCACCATAAATGGTATCACACTACAATTTCACGCAAGAACTTGAGAACGATGAAAGCCCTTATTCTGCATGAGAACCCCGCGACTGAGACGACAGCAGTAGCCAGCAAAGAACGTAAAACGTACCGCATCAGTATTGAGGAAGCCCCCAAGCCCGCACTTCAAGCGGGCGAGGCGCTGGTGCGCATGAAAGCAGCCGCACTCAACCACCGTGACGAATGGATTCGGAAAGGACAATATGCGCGGATTCGTGAAGGCGTAATTTTGGGTTCGGACGGCTGTGGCGTTGTAGAAGAAGTCACCTCAAAGGCAGACGAACACTGGCTTGGCAAAGAGGTTGTTTTGAATCCTTCCTTGGGCTGGGGAGCAAACCCTCGCGCTCAAGACCGTAATTACGCCATCATCGGCTTGCCGACGAACGGCACATTTGCGGAATACTGCGCCGTACCTGTCCAGAATCTCTGCACCAAACCACCGCACTTGAGCGCTGCCGAAGCAGCAGCACTACCGCTTGCGGGAATCACAGCATACCGCTCCGTGCGCACACAAGGCGAAATCGGTGCGGGAACAAAAGTTCTCGTTACGGGCATTGGCGGAGGCGTGGCACAGTTTGCCGCACAATTTGCCGTTGCCCTGGGGGCAAGCGTTTATGCGACTTCCGGCGATGATACAAAACTTCATACCGCAAAAGAGCGGCTTGGAATAATGGGCGGCGCAAACTATCGCTCGGACGACTGGAATAAAACACTTCTTGCGGAGGCAGGCGAACTCGACTGCATCATTGACAGCGCCGTCGGCGACAGTCTGGATGCGCTTCTTGGGCTGCTCGCACCGGGCGGGCGGTATGTGTTTTATGGCGCAACCAATGGTCGCCCGCAATCGCTGAACGTACAGATGATATTTTGGAAACAACTTCGCTTGCAAGGCTCTACAATGGGTACTGATGCGGAGTTTGGGGCAATGCTAGACTTTGTTGCCGAAAAGCGCCTTGTACCGATTCTGGATTCTGTGCGCCCATTTGCAGAAATTGGCGCGGCATTTGAGGCAATGGCAAGTGGAACGCAGTTTGGTAAACTTGTCGTCACGTTTTAATTCCGAACCAGAAATTCTGAATGAAGGTTGAGAACGATACGCAGTCAGCGTGTAAGCGCTTTGTACGCCCAACTCATCCCTCATCCTTCATCTTTTCACCCTTTCCATAATGCACCTTCCTTCTCTTCTCGGTCATTCTGCGCAGCTGCTGAGGCTCATTGACCACTCGCAGCGCCCCGCCGATGTACTTGCATCGGAGTATTTTCGCGCAAAAAAATATATCGGCGCGAAGGAACGGCGTTTTATTTCGTCGGTGGTCTTTGCGGCACTACGCGGACGCTCGGCGTTTGAGCTCTGTGCAACTGAGGCTTTACGCAACATTGCGCCCCAAGTGCAAGCCGCACAAGAGCAGTTTCACCATGAGCACAAAGGCAAGAAAGCAAGCGCCGAACTGCTTTTCCACGAACTAGGCATCATCACGGCGTGTGCGCTCGTGGGGAATCAAGTCGGCGTGGGAAATATGTTCGAGAGTATCGAGCAGACGCTCGGCATTGCCTACCAAGACATCGAAGGACGCATCATTGCCTTGGGCGAGGCATTTGCGCTTCGCTCTGGTATTGCGACTGATGCGGGCATTCAGTTCGCAATGGCACTCCATGAGATTTGGTCTGCACTGGCGGAAGAAATTGAGTTGATTTTTGCAGGGGAGGAATTTCCCGAAGCCGCACGAGAACTCCTCGCAACCCGCTTTGCCACTCCGCGCTGGATGCTGGAGGCATGGCAGAAAGGCACAATTGAAGCGGACGATTGGTTTTCTGCCGTCGAGCTTGCGGCTTCGCTTTTGGGTGCAGCACCGATTCCTTTGCGCGTAAACACGCTTGCCGCCGACCGTGAGACTGTTCTTCGGATACTCCGCGAAGATGGCATTCATGCTCGCGCGGGCAAACTTTCGCCCGACGCAATCTTAATTGACCGCCGTGTGAACCTGACGGGAACGAATCTTTACCGCGAAGGCACAGTAGAAATTCAGGACGAAGCAAGCCAGCTTGCGGGGTTTGCTCTCGCTCCCGAAGCGGGCTGGCGTACGCTGGATGCTTGCGCCGGAGCGGGTGGTAAGGCGCTTCACATTGGGGCATTGCAGAGAAACAAGGGCGAAATTATCGCCTCCGACATTGAATACCAACGTCTGAAAGAATTGCCTCTTCGTGCCAAACGAAGCGGGTTGTCGCTCATTTCCACCACACAACTCACCGATAGAAAGACCGCAGTAACGCTTCCGGCGCAACTGGCGCACCTCACGGGCGCTTGCGATGCCGTCGTAGTGGACGCACCCTGCTCCGGCATAGGAACGGCGCGGCGTATGCCAATGTCAAAATGGCGACTCACACCCGAAATACTTCTGAAGCACAGCCGAAAGCAACTTGATATCGTGAATCTCTACGCCAATGCTGTCAAGCCCGGCGGTGTGCTGCTCTATCTGACGTGTTCGCTCATGCCACAAGAAAACGAGCACGTTGTACGGGATTTTCTTGCCGCAAACCCTGATTTTACACCAGAAGCACTTGCCCCTGTCTTCGCACAAAACGGTATCCGTATTCCGGGATTAGCTTCTGATGCCGGATGGCTTACACTTACGCCCGCGCGGCACGGCACGGACGGCTTTTTTATGGCACGAATGCGAAAGACTCTCTAAACAGAGGTTCCAGAGAAATCTCCCGGCTTTTCACAATCCTGCTTCTTTTCGATACTGTGCAGCCACATCCACATAGCGCGGCGGAATGGCAGCAATCATTGCGCGGTCAGCATCGGTGAGGTCTCGAATAATTTTTGCAGGAATTCCCGCCACCAGCACGCCTGACGGCACAATGAAGCGCTCGCGCACGATTGCGCCGGCGGCGATAATGGAGTGCGAATTGACGACAACACCGTCCAGCACACGAGCGCCCATGCCGACAAGCGCAAAGTCGTGAATCGTGCAACCATGCACCACCACCGAATGCCCAAGCGTTACGTCGTCACCAATGACAAGCGGATGCTTTTCGTGCGTCACGTGGAGCATACACAAATCCTGCACATTGGTTCGCTTGCCGACCCGAATCGTGTTTACATCGCCACGAATCACGGAATTATACCAAACGGTACAGTCTTCGCCCATTTCCACATCGCCTGTCACGCGCACTCCATCGAAAAGAGTAACGCTCTCGTGCAGGCGCGGCATCACGCCTTTGTAGGGAGCAATCGTAACGAGATTGGGGTTAAGAATGTGCGGCATTGTTCTTTGCTCCTAGAGGGATATTTTTATGGTGATTACTTTTTTGTTCAGCGTTTGCTTGCGATGGCAGGGCTTGGTCTTGAGCAAAAAGGCTTGGCGAAAAAAGCAGTGCTTGAATGTCGTCAAGGCTGGCTCCGCCTGTGGCTGCGCCCTTCGAGTACAAGCGTAATTCGTTCAAGAAATGCTGCTGCGAGGAGAACAGTTTTTTATCTTTCGCTTTTATGCGGTCGCCTAATTTTTCATAACTGCCGTCGGGCTTGAGAATACGCGATTTGGCGGTATCGCTCCAATACACATTCAGAAAATGCTTGATTTGCGTCTTGGCACTCGGCTCCGGCACAGGAAACATCACTTCCACACGGCGATAAAGATTGCGCGGCATCCAGTCGGCGCTGGAAAGATAAATTTCCTCGTCGCCGCCGTTTTTGAAGTATGCAATTCGGCTATGCTCCAGAAAGCGCCCCACGATGCTGCGGACTTCGATATTCTCGCTCACACCCGGCACACCCGGACGCAAGCAGCATACGCCACGCACGAGCAACTTAATCTTTACACCTTTTTGCGAAGCACGGTAGAGCGCCCGGATGATTTTTTCGTCCACAAGCGCATTCAACTTCGCAACGATTTCACCCGGATTCTCCGCCGTATGCGATTCCGTCTCACGCCGAATAAGCATGAGCAGAACATCGGCGAGCGTCACGGGCGCAATGGCAAATTGCCGCCATGTCTTGCACTGCGAGTACCCGGTTAAAAAATTGAAGAGATTGATGGCATCCGACCCGAAATCTTCGCGGGCGGTAAAATACCCCAGATCGGTGTAAATCCGCGCCGTTACTTGGTTGTAATTGCCGGTTGAAAGATGAACGTAGGTGCGGATTTTGTCTTCATCTTTGCGCACGACCATCATAATTTTGGCGTGGGTCTTCAAGCCCATGATGCCATAAACCACATGAACACCTGCTTTTTCTAGTTCTCGTGCCCACTGGATATTATTTTCTTCATCAAAGCGGGCTTTCAGCTCCACAAAGGCAGTTACCTGTTTCCCGTTCTGCGCAGCTTTGATAAGTGCATCCACTACGGGTGATTTTCGCCCCGCACGGTATAATGTTACCTTTATTGCCAAGACCGCAGGGTCTTCGGCGGCGGCTAGAGCAAATTTCACGACGTGATTCGAGAAGGAATCAAACGGGTGATGCACGATAATATCTTGCTGCCGAATAGCCGCAAAGAGCGCTGCGGGATTGGCAACTTCAGCATTAAAGCGCGGCAAAATACGTGTGCTGAAAGAGGGATAACGTAGCTGCCGTGCATCCAAGCCCGTCAGCCCCATGAAGTCCGAGATATTGCGCGGTCCGCTCACGGCATACACGTCATCGTTGGCAAGGTCGAGCAGAGTCATCAGGAGTTCGCGAAGATTTTCAGGTGCCCGCTCGTCCAATTCCAAGCGCACGGCAGCGCCCCATCTGCGTTGGCGGACTTGTTCTTCCATTTCGGTCAGCAAATCACTTGCTTCATCTTCGGCTATTTCAATATCGGCATCACGCGAGACGCGGAAATTGTACGATTCCATCACTTGCAAACCCGGAAAAAGTGCGTCGGAATGAGCCTGAATCACTTCTTCCATCAGCACAAAATGGTATCCCGACTTGCGCTTGAGCGGCACAAAACGCGAGAGAACTTGCGGGAGCTGCAAGACCGCCGCCCGCCGTTCATCCGGCTCATCTGTGCTTTGGATGGTAAAAAGGATATTCAAACTGCGATTGAGTACCTGCGGAAACGGATGCCCGGAATCAATCGCCAGTGGCGTGAGAAGCGGAAAAACGGTCTGGTAGAAATGCTCCTCCAACGCAGCACGGTCGCGGGAGTTGAGTTTGTCGTAGGAATGAATCACAATGCCCGCTTCGGCAAGCTGCGGAAGAAGTTCACGCAAAAGTGTTGATTGCTTGGCAATGAGGGGCAGAAGTCGCTCTCGTATGGCTTGCAGTTGCTCGGCGGCAGACATTTCGTCCACTGCCAAATTCACCACACCTGCGTCCAGCTGCTCCTTCAAGCCGGCAACGCGAATCATAAAAAATTCGTCCAAATTTGAGCTAAAAATGGCGAGAAACTTCAGTCGCTCCAAGAGTGGGTTCGCGGGGTCTTCCGCCTCCTCCAAAACCCGTTGATTGAAGGCTATCCAGCTTAGTTCGCGATTGATGTAATACGACGGGTCGCTCAGGTCTATGCGCTTTTGGTCAACACGCTCAGGTTTTTCGGCTTTGGTAACGGGCATACCGTAAAGGGGCAAAATGAAGAAGTGAGAAAGGATAACGACAAGGAATTATGCGAGCACAAAAGCCAACACAATCAGCACATAAAATAACAAAATTCAGCGATTCGGCAATTATGGTTCTCTCGTTACAGCAGCTTGTTATGAAATCCTTACAGAAGAAAATCTGAAGCAGAGAAGCTGTTTAGTATTTTCTACATTCTAGCCTACGATACGAATGCTTGTTTTCTTGAACAAAGAGCTTCAATCTCTTGTAGAAAGGATTGAGCGTAGGGAGTGGTTGTGACAAGTTTATCAAGAACAATCACTTGTATATATACGCCGTCCAAAAATCAATATTGGATAAAACGCTCCAAGTCTCTATCTACGCCTTTTTCAAGGGCTTTTCGATTCCAATATGCAATGAAGTAATGAAACACTTGCCGCCAGCCTGTCAGCCACGTATCTCCCAGCATCACCATATAGCCCAGATGCAGTTTGTTTTTCGGAATACTGTGTTTGTCGGTCAAACCCGCCTCGGCAAGACCGTAACCAATTTGGAGCATCATTTCAAACTTGCGATATCCGGGTGTGATAGTACACAAAAAACGGCATCGCTCCTTGGTCGGATTGAAAAACCGATGGTGTTCGCCAACCTTGGCAGTTACTTTTTCGCCCGCTTTCAAGTGCAGAGTTCTCCCCTCCAATTCAATTCCCAATGTTCCCTCGACGCACTCAAACGTCTCATCATAACTTTTGTGATAATGCAACCCCACACCGCCTCCGGCGGCTAAATCAACCTCGACAAGCGTGTATTTGTCCGCCGTTTCCGAGGAGGTTTCAAGAAACGTAACATAATCTTTTTGAATCGGGTTATAGATTTTGCGTAGCATAATACAGAACAGATAAGGATGATGAAGATGCAAGTTTTGCAAGAAATTGTATAACGAGAATTTATACAATGAAGATTACGTCTTTTATTTCACATCGGATTTTGACCAGCCATTGTTTTTTTCTGAATCCGCTCTAAACCTGCTGTAACGCCTTGTTGTATCATGCGTCCATAACCATCATCCAATAAAAAGCTGTTACAATGTAATGCCAATTCATAATGTTTTTGTGCTTCCCTGAAGTCGTGCAAATCTTCATACCCTTTTGCAATATTGAGGTGCAGTGAGGGGTATATGCCTTTGATGCTCCCATCATCCTTCACGTTCATTGCCAGTTGCAGCGCCAATTCATCCCATTGTAGTTTATCGGCAATGCTGTTTTGGTGACGGGCAACGTAATGGGCAGCCACACATTTCTCAACGTCATCAGAAGCAATATTCCACGCCTGTTGAAAAATCTCGGCAGCTTCTTGGCGTTTGCCTTCACCTTCTAAACTCATACCCTGTGCGCAAAGCTGAACAATCGGATTATTAGGGTCGAATGTCATAACTGTTTCTTCCTTTGATTGATAAGTCACCGCCCGTAAAAACCGATCGTCTTTGGCGGGTTTCATTTTGGAGATTATCTGCTGCAGAAAGACCAACGAACCGTCGTTGACAGGCGGCAATCCCTCATCAAATCTGCCCGCAAAGCCAAAGCTTTTGTGTTCATCGGTGACAATTCTGAATTTTTTAATCCACGCCAAACGGCAAATTGGAAAGCATATAATCGAAGTGTTATGCTGTCAAGCCTTCTTGCACGAGTGTGCCGTCATACTTGATGTTCTGCTCTTTGACAAGCGTATCTGCTTTGCAAATGGCATACGATCTGGGGGTTAATTTCCTGTACGAAAATTTCCGCTTTCATTACATAGGGATACAATTCGTAGAATCACTTTCAATCATTTCAGCGACAAACGCAAAATTGTATCAAGTGTTTCGTCTTTGCCTTTCTTTATTGGCGGTATAGGGCGCCTGGGTTTGTTTTTTTAGCGGGTTCGCGCAGCACAAAAGCAGGAAAACAACGTTGCTCTTGGCGGCTATGTATAAACACGGTATCGGCATAATATAAAACAAGCGACAAAGCAGCAAATACGTGCTTTGTCGCTTGAAAAATTGATTGCTTTTTGCCTAGACGTTAAATCGGAAATACATAATATCCCCATCCTGTGTCACATACTCCTTACCCTCCACGCGGTACAAGCCTGCTTCCTTCACAGCGGCTTCCGAACCAAGTCGCATCAAGTCTGCATACTTCATCACCTCGGCACGAATAAAGCCTTTTTCAAAATCGGTGTGAATGGCAGCCGCCGCTTTTGGCGCTTTCACGTCGCGTTCCACCGTCCACGCGCGTACTTCCTTCTTTCCGGCGGTGAAATAGGTTATCAAATTGAGAAGCGTGTAGCCCTCGCGTATCACGCGGTGCAGCCCCGGCTCGGTCATGCCCATATCCGCCAAAAATGCCTCGCGGTCTTCGGCTTCCAATTCAGCAATTTCGGCTTCGATGTTGGCACAAATCGGCACCACCAGTGAGCCGTCGCGCTTGGCAATTTCACGGACTGCATCAATGTACTTGTTCCCGTTTTTCATGCCGTCTTCGTCGGTGTTGGTGATGAACATCACGGGTTTGTCGGTGATGAGGTATAATTGCGACAGCACCGCAAGATTTTCGTCTGCATGAGAAAAGTTTTTTGCCAATTTCCCACTATCCAAATGTGCTCGGAGCGCTGTCAAGACCTCAAGTTCCGCCTTTGCATCTTTGTCTTGTGCTCGTGCTTTTTTCTCTACCGCTTGCATACGTTTTTCGACCGTGTCGAGGTCTTTGAACACAAGTTCGGTTTCGATGATTTCAATGTCGCGGGCAGGATCAACGCCGCCCTGCACGTGAATCACATTGTCGTTCTCAAAGCAGCGCACCACGTGAGCAATCGCACTCACCTGACGGATATGCGATAAAAACTGATTCCCCAAGCCTTCGCCCGAAGCCGCGCCCTTCACCAAGCCCGCAATATCAACGAACTCAATCGTCGTGGGGACGGTGCTATCGGTTTGATACATTGCCGAGAGCTTGTCGAGACGCTCGTCCGGCACGTTCACAATGCCCACATTTGGGTCAATGGTGCAAAAGGGGTAATTAGATGCTTCCACGCCGCTTGCCGTAAGCGCGTTAAAGAGGGTTGATTTGCCGACGTTGGGAAGCCCGACGATGCCACAGTTGAAGCCCATAGTTGTAGAGAATGAGAAATGACGAATGAGGAATTACGAATGTGTAAGAAGTTCAAAGACTGCAAATATACGGCTTTTGCGGGAAATGAACGCCATCCAAGATTGTATAATTCTTCCGCTCACTACGCAATATTTTTTCCCAAGTACAGCACAAAAATTGTATCTTATGCGCGGCGTTACCACAGCATTGCTGCTGTGTTTATTTTGTTGTGTTCATTCTTTGCTTGCAGCCAAACTATACGATTTTACTTCCTTTCCCACTACGATTATGACCACCAAACCCCGCCTTAATTTCTGGCAAATCTGGAACATGAGTTTCGGATTTCTCGGCATCCAATTTGGTTTTGCTTTGCAAAATGCCAACGTGAGCCGCATTTTCGAGACCCTCGGCGCAAACCCCGACGCAATACCGATTCTCTGGATTGCGGCACCCACCACAGGCTTGCTCGTGCAGCCGATTATTGGCTACATGAGCGACCGCACATGGGGGCGCTTGGGGCGGCGGCGACCGTATTTTCTCGTTGGGGCTATTCTTGCGTCGTTGGCGCTTATTGCTATGCCCAATTCGACGGCATTGTGGGTGGCTGCGGGCTTGCTCTGGATAATGGATGCTTCCATCAATATCTCCATGGAACCGTTTCGTGCGCTTGTGGGCGATATGCTCCCACCAGAGCAGCGTACAACGGGCTTTGCGGTGCAAAGTTTTTTCATTGGTACGGGTGCGGTGATTGCCTCAGCACTTCCGTATATGCTCACGAACTGGTTTGGCGTAGCGAATACTGCTCCAAGCGGCGCTATTCCTCCATCGGTGGTGTGGTCGTTTTATTTGGGTGCATTTGCGTTCATTGGCGCGGTCGTCTGGACAGTGCTGAAAACGCAGGAATATCCGCCCGAAAACATGAGTGAATTTGAGCGCGAGAAACAGCAACAAAGCGGCTTTGTGAACAGTCTGGCGCACGGAGCAAAAGAAATTATCGCATCCTTTGCTGAAATGCCACTCACAATGATTCAGCTTGCCGTAGTGCAGTTTTTTTCGTGGTTCGCACTCTTTTCGATGTGGATTTACACCACCAGTGCCGTCACCAGCCGCATCTATGGCGCGACCGATACCGCTTCTGCCGCCTACAACCAAGGTGCAGACTGGGTGGGGGTGTGCTTTGCGGTCTATAACGGTGCTGCCGCAATTTTTGCCTTTATCATTCCGCCCATCGCCGCTAAGACCAGTCGTAAAGCCGTTCACGCGCTGGCACTCGCCTTCGGAGCGCTCGGCTTGGCTTCGGTCTATGTCGTCTCCAGCCCCCAGATGCTGCTTGTTTCTATGCTAGGAGTGGGCTTTGCATGGGCGAGCATTTTGTCCATGCCCTACGCCATTCTTGCGGGTTCCTTGCCGCCGGAGCGCATGGGTGTTTACATGGGAATTTTCAACTTTTTTATCGTCATTCCTCAAATTACGGCTGCTGGAATATTGGGATATTTCATGCGCACGTTCTTTGGCAATCAAGCAGTATTTGCACTCATCTTGGGTGGAATTTCTATGCTGATAGCCGCCGGAATGACAATGCTGGTGAAAGACGAGCAGTAAGGCACATTGTAGATTTACCGCACTGCGTTCTGCGCCTGTCCCTCGCGTTCGCTTCGCACAAAGGCAGTCGCAATGCGGAGTTCGTGCCATTCCACCTCGCCGTGAACCGCAGCACGAACATCCTTCAAAAAAGCATCGGGGCGAATCTGCAAAAATTCTTTGACGACCGCATAAAGTTCTTCGCGGACAAAACGCCCTCGCTCCAGCACCACACCTTGCTCCAAGGCAACTTGGATGTGCTGCGCAACCGTACCGACGTTCAAATGGCGCTTGTGAGCGGTCTCCTCCACCGAAAGCCCTGAGCGCAGCATGGCGAGTGTTCGCTGCACCGCATCGGGCAAAGCACTTGTATCCATACCGCTTTCGGCGGCTCTATGACGCAAGAATCCTTGAACTGCTTGCAAAAAAATCGGCGCAAAACGGTACAAACACACATCGCTCAGATAGCGTACTTCCCGCTTCATCTCTTGCACCGTGCGTGGAAGAGCATTCACAAGCGCGATGAGCGACCTGTCGTCCACGATAATATGCGGGGCGATTTGATAGAGCGATGCCAATTCGTCCCGCACACGCTGTGCTTGGGCAAAAAGTTCGGGATAGGAGCATGTATCGCGGTTGTAGCCGTCCAGCTGTGCAGGTTCCGGCACAGAAGGCAGCTTTGATGCGCCTTGCGGCGTGAGATAAAGCGTCGGAAAACGCTCCTCGCTGATACCAAGCCACTGCGCTTCCAGTGCCGTTTGCAGCGCCTCGCTGACTTCTTGTTCGGAAAATTTTGAGGCTGCACCAAATCCCGTAAGGCGATGTAAACCAAATTTGCGCACTTTTTCCGACGATTTTTTGCCAAGCACCACATCGGCTATGACCGTGCGCCCGAAGCGCCCGTCCAGCTCCGCTGCCACATTCAAGATTTGCTGCAAAAGAAACTGCTTTTTGGGCGAAAGGCTTTCGCTTTTTTGTATCGTTTTTTCTGCCTGACGGCACGACGAACATCGCCCACAATGCGGCTCCACATCTGCCTCGCCGAAGTACGTGAGGAGCACATCACGCTTACATTCGGTCGTGGTGGCGTAGCGTTCCACCGATTCCAGCTTTTGCATTGCCCGCTCACGGCGCAGCGTCAGTTTTTGCCAATCCACAGGGAGACTTTTGGTGAGGTGTGCTTTTGGAAATCGTTCCAGAAGAAGCGTGATTCCATCGGACATTCCGGGCGGTTCAAATCGCACCAAACGCCCATATTCAAACGCTCGCATTGCCTCCAAAAAGGCTTCTACGGTAACGCCATGTTTGCGCCAAACGTCTTGCACATCAAATTCCACCAATTCGTGAAAGGCAGCGCTCCCCACAAGCCGCATGAGCGCATTCAGCGCATTGCGCCTGCTCTCCGGCACGTTGCTGTGGTATTCCCGTAGGCGCTCGCGCGTCGCCAGAAACTGGACTCGTGCCGTGCGCCCCGCAGAGCCGCGCCGGAGAACATTTGCTCGTTCCAGTAAGTTCACCGCAGCACCTGCTTCTGCCGGATGAACGCCCAGCGCCGAAGCAAGACGGGCATCGTCCAGAGGGGACGGACGAACAGCCTTTTCACCATTGCCTACTTGAACGCTGTCGTAGAGCAGGGTGTAAATTTTTTCCACCATTTCGACGGCAGGGAAACTCGAATGCAAGAAAAACTCCATGAGTCGGCGGTCGGCGGGCGTGTAGAGCAGTGTGCAATCAGCTGCTTCGCCGTCGCGCCCTGCCCGCCCTGCTTCCTGATAGTACGCCTCCAGCGAAAGCGTGAGGTCGCAGTGAATCACGTTGCGCACGTCTGCCTTGTCAATCCCCATCCCAAAGGCATTCGTGGCAACGATTGTTTTGCACTCACCGCCCAGAAACCGCTCCAGCACTGACTTTCGGAAGGTATCGCTCAATCCGGCATGATAGGGTTGCACGGGCAAATTATAGTCCCGAAGCGCTTGAGTGAACTGCTCAACACGCTTGCGAGAGCCGCAATAGACAATGTTTGTGCCGCGCGAGGAGGCGCAAATGTCCGCCAAACGCACGGTTTTGTCGTGATCCGCCTCGACGATATAATTCAAATTCGGGCGATCGAACCCCCGTATAAAGCGCTCCGGTTCTCGCATTTGAAGTTGGGCGAGAATATCTTCCTGCACCTCCGGCGTTGCTGTGGCGGTCAGGGCAATCGTTGGTAAGCGTCCCAGCACGGCATTTGCTTCGGCAATTCCAAGATATGCCGGACGAAAATCATGCCCCCACTCCGAGACGCAATGCGCCTCATCCACCGCCAAGAACGACCATTCCACGCGCTGCATTTCTTCCAAAAACTGCTTACTTTCGAGACGTTCCGGTGCGACGTAGATGAGCTTGTATGCGCCTTCCCGTGCGGATTGCATCCGGCGGCGAATTTCTTCAAACGGCAACGAAGAATTGATAAAGCAGCCCGGAATTCCTGCTCGCTCCAGCGTCCGCACTTGGTCTTGCATAAGCGCAATGAGCGGCGAAATTACAAGCGCCGTGCCGTCCATCATCAGCGCGGGAATTTGATAGCAGAGCGATTTCCCGCCGCCGGTGGGCATGACGACAAATGTGTCTCGGCAACTGAGGATAGAGGTAATCACCTCGCTCTGTCCCGCACGAAAGCTGGTGTGTCCGAAGTATTGGCGCAAGAGTGTGAGTGCAAGCCGCTCGTTTAGGCTTGCAGAAGTGTGCGGCTTTGATGCGAAAGATTCGGTCATGGTGGTGAATGCGAAAATGTATGGTGTTCTGCTCAAAAATACAATCTTTGCAGGAATTTACTACGATATGCTTGTTGGCGTGAGGTCGCTAACGCACACACAGTCTTGCATTGAGAAAAAATTTTCTTGGTCAATCCCATAACCTTCCGTACTTTCGCTCCTGCTCATACCTTACACAATCCTTGCACAACAGCCAAAGCACCGTTCACAAACCGACTCTATTATTATTCAAATCTTCATTATTCAAACTTGTTTCATTCCAATTTTTTGAGAGGATTTAGTATGTCCCAAGCACACGCAGAACATATCGAACACACCGAGGACTTGCACCCGAACCCACTTATGACCACCATTGGCGTAGTGGCGGCCCTCACGGCGGCATGGTTCCTGACGATGATTCTTCCGGTCGTGATTCACGCACCACGCTTTGCTACGGGCATTGCGTTGGGTGTAGTCGGCATCTGGACAGGCGCTTTTTCTAATGCCGCCGGTCTTTTCCCGAACTTGCAGCGTTTCATGGAAACTTTTGGTATCACCCTTTTTGCGTGTTCATTTGTGCGCTTTTTGCATCTTGCCGATGTAATGAGCGGCGCAGAAGGTTTTATCGGTTCTCTGGGCAAATTCCTGATGCTGTTTATGTAAATAACAGTTTTCAGCCTAGAATGACAAAGCCCTCGCAGCGCATCAATACACGCTGTGAGGGCTTTTTGCTTTCATGCAGTACGTTAAGAATCTACTCGTTCTATCTGTTGCCTATTTCACATGGTTCCCAACGCTTGGGCGGAAGTCCGACGCGCTTGTATGTACCGTTAAACTGTACGTTCATGCCACCGCAATTTCCATTGTCTTCGCTTACAATCATTTCATCGTTGACGATTCTCATGGTAAAGCCGCATGATTCCTTGTCGGGCGTTTCTTTGTAGAGAACTGTTGTGCCGCGCAACGATGCCAAACCACACGTCTCTCCGGTGTGAATATTGTCTTTTTGTGTCTGACTCACCCAAAATGCCTCTCCTTGTATGCGGACGGATCTTGATGCTGCTTGCTTCTGCACTTGTAGATCAATCGTCGCGCCATCGGTACCGAAGCGCTGATAACTGCCACTGATTCCGTCCCATCCAGCAGGTGTTGGTACGGGTTTGAGTGCACAAGGAAACGTTTTTTTACCGTCTGGACTTGTCCACGAACCGGCAAATGTACCGTTTGCAGCAAATTTTCCCACAAATGTACCCGTCTTTTTATTCTTCTCGGCAAATTCTTCCAGCACGACTTCGCCCTTCAGTGTTATCGTGCCCGTGAGTGCTATGCTCGCGCCATTTTTTGTGTACAAATACTCACCCGACACCTTTCCGTCTTTGGTTGTAAGCGACATATACACGCCCAAATTTTTACCGATTGTGCCCATGTAACTCCCTTGTTGGGCAGAAAGGTTCATTGGAACAAGAATTGCCAGAACAAGCAACCGTGCACAGCCCCGCAGATAAGCAAACATTTGTACCATAGCGGTCTCCAAAGTAGTGTTGAAAACACAGTGTTGAAATTGAAAAAGTTCATTATGGCTTGGTAAAAACCGCTTGCAGATTCGGGATTTCTGCCAGAGAGCGATAAATAATTTTACCCTTCTCTACACCAGTTGCCACCATCTCGTCTGCTCCTTGCGATGCACCGCCCACTCGCAAGACCGCGGTGCAGAAATCCACTAAGCGCATGGCAACAGGATGAAACATTTCCGTGAAAACCTTGTCGCCAAGCTCTTTTCCGCCTGCTGTCTCAATCAGTGGCAGTGCAAACCATTCACCTAAAACGGGCAAGTGCCCCAGCGCGTAAATCTGCAATGCGATTTCGCTCATAAATTCTACATTTTTCTGAATCAATTCGGGCTGGTCATTCGTGCCGGAGCGATACGGTCCGGCGACCAGAATCATTTGTGGTTTGTTCATAGAGAGCAAAGAATTTATATGAGGCTGTGTATTTGCGCGTATTGCAAGAGCAGAATTGTTTTGCCGTCGCGTATCTGACCGCTTGCTATCATTTGGAGCGCCTCGCCAAAAGGTAATTCCAGCACTTCGATATTTTCTTGGTCGTCCTCCAAGCCGCCGCCCGCGCCTGTTTTCATCTCTTTGGAATACTCCGCCACAAAAAAATATAAAATCTCCGTCACCGAGCCGGGCGACATATATGCTTCAAAGACCTTGCGGACATGGGAGACGGTATAACCAGTTTCCTCTTCGGTTTCACGTCGGATGCAGTCTTCGGGGTTATTATTGTCCAGCAGCCCGGCGCAGGTTTCGATTAACATTCCCGTTTCGTTGCCGTTCAGATACGTTGGCATACGGAATTGACGGGTGAGAATGACGGTCTTGTTTGCTTTGTTGTAGAGGAGAATTGTTGCGCCGTTGCCTCTGTCGTACGCTTCACGGTTTTGCTGCTCCCACGAGCCATCTTTTTTTTGATAATCGAAAGTAACTTTACGCAGTGTGTACCAATTGTCGGATAGGATTTCAGTGTGAACGTTTTTTACGGCAGGATTTGTCATTATGAATGGAGTCAAGGATGGGTGAGATAGGAAAATAAACAAGAACTCTCATCAAAAGCAGTCAATGGAATACTAATACTACTTCCGAGCAATAGTCTAATGTGTAGCAACCTCTCTGAATTTAGCGAAATATACAGCTCAATAGCAAACACCACTAATAGGCTTCATATTCCCGATACAAATTAAAATCAATTTCTTGCGGCAGTTGCCGTGCGTGGAGCTTAAAGGTACCCTCTACTTTTTCGTCAGGCTTGCCTTCAACGGCTTTCATAATCACGGCATATCCTGCGATATAACCGGAAGCTAAGTAGGCTTTTTGCCCAAAATGTTTACGAATTGCTTTGTCTATTGCTTCGGCTTCATCACCAATGTGCTCGCTGATGTATGAGCGCTCTCGACCTTCGTCATCAATACGAATTATCGTTACTTGCGACCGTATTTTCGCCATATTTTGTGAAGTTTAGGAAACAATTTGAAAATTGGTTTGCAAAATTGTGCAAAATCCTACACATCACAAACAACAATTTTCAAATCGTTTCAACAGCACGCATTAAATATCTATCTTCCCCGCTCTGCGCCGCGCCCGAAAGAGCGCCACTGCTTGCTGATGCTCCGCGCCCGTGCGCGTGAAGGTGTGCGTGTTCGAGCCGTCCAGCTTCGCAACGAAGTAGTAGTAAAAATTCGTTTCGGGGTTCAGTGCAGCCTTAATTGCTGCTCGCCCGGGCGAGTTGATGGGTGCGGGCGGCAGACCCGTGTACTTGTATGTATTGAAAGGACTATCTATTTCCAAATCCGCAAAAAGCAGACGGCGACTGGTGCGGTTGGGGTTCTTGAGGTCGTAAATGTACTGCACCGTCGGGTCGGCTTCCAGCTTCATCCCGATTTTGAACCGATTCCAGTACACCCCCGCCACACGCGGCTTTTCGTCGTCCACCGGCGTTTCTGCTTCCACGATAGAAGCCAGCACGAGCGTTTGGTGGCGGTCGAGCTTCGTGGTGCCGGTTGTGCCAACGCTTGCCCAAAATTCATCCTGCTCGTCCAGCAATTTATCCAGCACTTCGTGGGCGGGCGTTTTGAGATAAAATTCGTAGGTGTTCGGCATCAGATAGCCTTCTATCGTCGCAGTCGTGATTCCACGCGCTTGGCGAAGCGAATCGGAATACGCAAGCCGCAAAAATTCCCCCTTCGAGCAACCGATTTTTTCTGATGCAATTTCTGCATATTTGCTGAGCGTGATTCCTTCTTGGAAGGTAACGGTTGCTGTTTGTAAATTACGTCTGGAAAAAAGTCCCATGATGACCACAAACTGTTCCGTTCCCGGTTCAATCGTGAATGTTCCGCGCTGAATGACACGCCCGGTCTGCCACGCAATAAGTCGTGCGGCAAAGCGGGCTATTGTCGGCGAGGTGATAATAGAGCGGCTTTCAAGTTGGCTAATTGCTGCATTCAAACTCATCTTGGGGCTGACATAAAAATCTATCGGCGCGGCAATTTCTACCGGCTTGGTGAGTTGTAGAGCGCCATAACCAAACGTACTCAACGCAATCACGAGCGGAAGCCCGATAACAAGACCGATACGTTGTCCATTACTCATAGAAAAACACAATTTGTTCAAAAGTTGACGAAACACTAAGGTTGCTAATATGCGAAATTTCCTTCATGCGGCAAAAGCCGTTCTTTGCACGGTTGTTGTACTGTGTCTGATTCACCACACCGCACCGCGCCTTTCCGCGCAAACTATTCTCCCAAGCGGCTACCCCGCCGACTTGGAAGACCGCTTGAAACAAGAGCGTCTGCGTGACCTTGTGCAAACAATGAATGTTACGCTGAACGACGACGATTACACCTTCAAGGGCACTGCCCGCGTGGAGTTCCTCAACAACACGCCCGACACGCTGCGCCAAATCTTTTTTCATGCGCACTTCAACGCTTTTCAGCCGAACAGCCTTACGCATAAGCGCGTGGCAACGATTGGTCCTAACCGCATGAAACCGGAAACCTTTGCCAATCTGAAGCCCAACGAATACGGTAAATTGGACATCCTCTCCGGCACCGCTAATGGTGCGGCGTTCACGGTGGAGCGCACAGGAACAATTATCCGCGTGGACATCGCAAAGCCGCTCTTGCCGCAGGAGCGCATCACGCTGGACTTTACCTTCGAGGGGCAAGTACCCGTTCAAATTCGCCGATCCGGGCGCAACAACTCACAAGGTGTGCGCTATTCAATGGCGCAATGGTTCCCGAAGCTGTGCCAATACGACCAGCACGGCTGGCAGAACAACCAGTTCGTGCTGCGTGAGTTCTACGGCGTGTGGGGCAAGTATGACGTAAAGCTCACCGTTCCTGCAAAACTCGTCGTCGGTGCATCGGGCGACCTTCAGAACCCGCTTGAAGTGGGGCATGGTTACGAATTTGACCGCGACACCGTAAAAATGCCCGCACCCGACGACCAAAAGCCGCAAGGCACGAAAACATGGCACTTCGTGGCATTTCCTGTGCATGATTTTGCGTGGGTGGCAGATGCGGACTACATTCACCGCATTGTGAAAATGCCCGCGTCTTCGCCAATTTCACCGAACCTGACGTTTCACGTTCTTTCCAAGCCCAAGTATGATGCCGTTTGGAAGAACGCTCCCGAATGGCTGCCACGTGTTTTTCGTTTTAATGGCGAAAAATATTTGCCCTACCCGTACAAACAGTTCACCTGCGCTCAGGCGGGCGACGGCGGCATGGAATACCCGAATTTGGTGATGATTCGGAGTGGCGATTACAACGGCACGCTCGGCACAATCGCCCACGAAGCCACGCACCAGTGGTTCTACGGCTTGGGGGCGAACAACGAGACCAAACACGCATGGATGGACGAGGGCATCACGGACTACCTCACCGACCGCATTATGGCGGAAGAGTTCAAAATAGACGAGCAAGCCCGCCCCACGTGGCTGGACAAAGCCCTCGTGCCGCGCCGCAAAGACGCTTTGGAAGCGAACCGCTCTTTCCTGCGCATCTATGCGCTTGGCTACGACGAGCCGCTTTCTATCCCGCAAGACCGCATGAATGAAGACGCGACCGCCGTGATGGTGTACCGGAAAGCCTCTTCCATGCTGCGCCAATTCGAGTATTCCTTCGGTAAAGACAAGGTGGACGAACTGCTCCGCACCTACCAGCAGCGCTGGCGCTTCCGTCATCCGTACCCGCCGGATTTCGAGAAAATCAGCTCCGAAGTTTTCGGGCAGCGTATGGATGAAGTCTTTGACACCTTCATTCGCGGAACGGAACTCCCCGACTACACGCTTCAGTCCTTGCGTTCCGAGCCGATGACGGACGGGAAATACAAAAACACCCTCCAAATCGCCCGACGCGAACGCGCCCACGTGCCGCTCCGCCTCTTTGCGACCGATGCAAGCGGCAGCGTACAAATGCTGAGTATTCCGAGCGAAACCCTGAACGCTCCCAACCGCGACACAACCCGCCTTGCGCCGTGGTACTGGGCAGCGCCGGACTACACGGCAGAGTTCATCACCGAGCGCCCCGTGCGCGAAGTACGGCTGGACACCGCAGGAAATCTGCTCCGGCACGACCTGACAAAAAATAGCATCCAGTCAAACGGTATTTTTCCTGCACTGCCGGAGGTGAAGTTTGGCTTTATGACGCGCTTCGATGAAGCTATGCCGCTTGATTACTACGGCGTATCGGTGCGTCCGTCGGTGTGGTACGACCCGCTTGGGGGCTTGCAGATTGGGGCAAGAGCCGATGCGTTTGGCGGGTATAATAATCCCAAAATAACCTTGGGAGCATACTACAATCTTGGGAATCGGCGATTTGATTGGCAGGTTGGTGTGAACCAGATGATCGGAAGCGGGGACAACCGTTCCACACTTGTTTCCTCGTTATTTTCAATGGATGGTGTTACAGGATTTACAGCCCGATGGTTGTTGGACAGACCGCCTGTCAGATATGCAAGAGAAGGTTTCGCCATTACAAAACTCTTTGTGGAGTTATACAGTTTTGAAGATTCTTCTTATTCAAAATGGTTCCCAAGACTATCAGGTGTATCACGGTTGGGAGCGCTTGGGGAATCGCGTTGGAAAACAGGATATTTTCAGGTAGAGCTAAGTTACACCGCGGCTTTTCCACTACGCATTGAGTGGAGTGATAGACTATTTGATTCCCCTTTGCTTGATGTGCAGAGCAGGTTGTTTGGATTTGCAATTATTTCGCCTTGGTTGACTTTACAGGAACCAGAAATTTGGTATTATATGAACACTGGTACAGCTATAGAACGGTTTGAAAATATACCCTCACGATTTACACGATTTGCAACTTCTATGGGGCTTCCAGTATTTACCCCTGGTGGTCCGGGCTTAATACGTGCCCAAATCAATCCAGTTGATGCAGTATTGGCGGCAAATCTAACCATTGGCAATAAGACACTTAAAGCTCATGGGGTATCTGTACCAGTGATAGAAGCTATCAAGCCAAATATCTATCTTGCAGGAGCAATTAGCCCTGAGTCTCGTTTCGCCCCTTCACCCTTCAATTTCGATTCCGGCATTTCCCTCAGCATCAATCTCGCCGATATAGCGCCGGAGAGCCGCCTGCTGTGGATGTTCAAAAATGAAGTCTCGCTGACGGCGTACGTGCCGCTTATTTCCTACATTCCGGGACGGAACTGGATAGTGGGTTACGACGGTGTGCGTCTGGGCGTAAGCACGACGATAGGGCAGTAGTGGACTTGTATAACAAGTAATTTTTCGGTATTTTTTGTACTCAATATGACTCCGAAACGTGGTGAAATCTGGCTTGTAGAATTCGACCCACAGCGTGGTGCAGAGATTGCCAAGACGCGCCCTGCTGTTGTGGTGTCCGTAGATAGTGTTGGTCATCTTCCATTGCGGATGGTTGTTCCTTGCACGGACTGGAAGCCGGACTATGAGACCTATTCATGGTTTATTGCCCTGCAAGGCTCATCAACAGGACTCCGCAAGCCAAGTGGTGCGGATGCGTTCCAGTGCAAAAGTTTTTCACTGGATCGTTTTGTCAAGAAAATTGGTCATGTTTCGTTTGACGAATTGCAAGAAATTGTTCTGGCTGTCGGTTTATGTATTGGACTCTAAAAAAGTCTCGTTGTACTGTATGTTTCTTTAATTTTCATTGCTTTTATGGCTATCTCATCAGGCTCAAAATCAACACTCTCGTCATCGGCGGACAGCATGAAGATACAGCATATACGCAGCAAAGCTGTTCCAATAACCATTCGTGTTACTCCCGAAGAAAAAGCGGTATTGCAGCATCTTGCCAAAC
This sequence comes from uncultured bacterium, assembly GCA_937899715.1. Classification (GTDB taxonomy): domain Bacteria; phylum Bacteroidota; class Ignavibacteria; order Kapaibacteriales; family UBA4661; genus PH2015. Next base: position 114,989 of record CALCNX010000050.1, read on the forward strand.
AAGCAGGGCTGTCGTACAGTCGGCTCATTATGGGCTTAGTACAGCACGCTGATACCCGCCATTTACCGACGCAGGCGCTAAAACCCTCAGAACTGCGCAAACTACCGCTCGCTGAGCGCGAGGCTATTTTGCTTGAGCAAACGGAGCGTGCTGCGGCATTATACAAAACATACCCCGATATGATTGTGGATGGAAGCGATGAAATTATTGCGTATTGAGTTAGAGCCGACAGCAGACGCATTAGACGAGATACTTGCTCGTATCACGCCAGAGAATCTTCATTCGGAGACAGATTGGGGCGCGGCAGAAGGTAAGGAGCTGTGGTAATGGCTGGCGCGAGCTATATTCCTCAAGCGCGGCGCAATTCTTCCCCGTCGGACAACCGTTTATACAACCGAAACACTTTTTCTCTATGCTCATTTCTAAAGCCTCCGGCGAAACCGAAAATTTCTCTCGCCACAAACTTCGTGAATCTCTCTTGCGTACTGGTGCGACGGAAGAAATCGTTGACCTTGTTCTCAGCACAATAGAATCTCAAATTCGTCATGGAATCAAGTCGAGTGCGTTGCACAGTCTTGCCTTTGGGCTTCTGAAAAAGTATAATCGTCCCTCGGCAGCGCGGTACAGCATCAAGCGGGCGCTTATGGACTTGGGTCCGACGGGTTATCCTTTTGAGCGGCTTATCGGCGAACTCTTGAAAAAGCGCGGCTATGAAGTGCGCACAGGGATTACTGTGCAAGGGGCTTGCGTGCAGCACGAAATAGACGTTCTGGCACACACGGCAGAACATCAGATTTTTGCCGAATGTAAATTTCACAATAAGCAAGGCATTCGCACCGAAGTCAAAACAGCGCTCTACGTCTATGCACGATTTTTGGACACCTCCGAAGCATTTCGCGCCCGCGAGGAAAGCGGCGTAAAGCGGCGTTACGAGCAGTGGCTCGTCTCCAATACTCGCTTCACGGGTGATGCCGCGCAGTTCGGCAGATGCAGAGGCATGACGCTTCTTGGTTGGGATTATCCTACCGATAACGGTTTGCAGCATCTCATCACCCGCGAACGCCTCTACCCGCTTACGTGCCTGACCACGCTGAGTTTGGCGCAGAAGCGCGGTCTGCTCAATCACGAGATGATTTTGTGCAGCGATGTGCCGGAGAATATGGATTTACTCAAGCACAGCCTCACCAAAGGGCAGGAACTGAGGCTGCGCGAGGAAATTGAGCGTTTGCTTGAATAACAAATTGAGTAAATTTTGAGTAAATTACCGCAGGTATCGCGGGATAACGAAAAACTCCGCATACACATTGTCCATTAACACACAGAATCCAACCATAAAACATCGAGAAACAATGCTCTCCATTGTCGGAACATACCAAAATGGATACGTGAAATTGAACAAAGAATATGTGACCAATACTCCTGTCAACGTCATCGTAACATTTATTGAAGATATTGAAAGCACATCCGAAAGCGGAATTTCGCCAGCGGATTTTTCGTTCGCAAAAAGCAGAAAAAACCTTGAGAGCTTCACCGGTTCGTTCAGCGAGGCTGTTGTTGAAGAAAGACGCGCTGCGGTATGAAGATTTTCCTGGACACGTCTGTATTGTTCAAACTGTATCATCAAGAAGCAGGAACAGTAGAGCTTGAAGCTGTTTTCACGCAAGCGAACATCACACACGTTTTTCTTTCGGAAATCGCAAAAGTAGAGTTCGCTTCGGCTATTTGGAAAAAGGTGCGGACAAAAGAAATTAGTGAACAACAAGCCGCAACGACGCTTCAACTCTTTGAAGAGGATTTCGGGAATTATAGCTTTATCGTTACGGACAGTTTGATTTTGGAACAAACCAGAATGTTGATGACAAAATATGGAAAGCATGGTTTAAGAACACTTGACGGCATCCAACTTGCTACGTGTTGTGTGTTGTCCGGTCAGGTGGACGTGTTTTTTACGGCTGATGCTCTTTTACAAACGCTTCTTGAAGCAGAAGGACTGCGAACGAAGATGTAACCCGTTAGCAAGCATGGTAGGATTTTGCCGAATGCACTCACGTCGGTTTTGGCTTGGGATTTCCACCGTGCTTGTGGGCGAGGCAAAGGAATGAGGGTGGAAATACGGGGCGATACAAAAGCCGGAGTCAATGTCAAATACTTTGTGCATTTTTTTTGCCGAAGATACGGCATTGTTTTTCCACTGATTTTTTCTTTGTTTCGTTAGCCCAAGAAATTTTGCTATTTTTGCAAGTCTGTGCAAATCATTCCACGCAAACAGGCATCGGCGGACACAACGCCGCCATACACACAACGACATAATTTTCTACCTCATCAATCTTCAAGTTTTTGCACTATGAGTGTTCTGGTTAATAAAAACACAAAAGTTCTCGTGCAAGGTATCACGGGCAATGAAGGCACATTCCACGCTTCCCAAATGCTTGCCTACGGCACAAACGTCGTTGGCGGCGTAACGCCCGGCAAAGGCGGCACGGAGTATTCCGGCAAAGGTGAGGACACCTTCACGCGCCCCGTTCCGGTATTCAACTCGGTACGCGATGCCGTTGTGAAAACCAAAGCCGATACCTCCATCATCTTCGTTCCGGCATCGCTTGCGGGCGAAGCAATCTTGGAAGCCATCGAAGCCGGTATCGGTTTGATTATCTGCATCACCGAAGGTATTCCGGTGCGCGATATGACGGTCGTTCATGCGGCATTGAAAAACTCGAAGTCGCGCCTTATCGGACCAAACTGTCCGGGCATCATCACGCCGGGCGAGTGCAAAATCGGTATTATGCCGGGCTTTATTTTCACACCTTCTGCTTTCACGCCCGCAGGCAACGGCGGTGGCGTGGGCTTGGTCTCGCGCTCCGGCACACTCACCTACGAGGCAGTGAAGCAAATGAGCGATCTCGGTATCGCTCAGTCCACAGCAATCGGCATTGGCGGCGACCCGATTATCGGTACGCGCTTCATTGATGCTATCAAACTCTTCAACGAAGACCCCAAGACCAATGCTATCGTGATGATTGGCGAAATTGGTGGTTCGGCGGAAGAAGAAGCTGCAGACTACATCAAAAAGCACGTCAAGAAGCCCGTTGTGGGCTTTATTGCCGGACAAACCGCGCCTCCGGGACGACGCATGGGTCATGCTGGTGCAATCATCTCCGGCGGCAAAGGCACGGCAAAAGAGAAAATGGCTGCTATGAAAAAAGCAGGCATTCACGTGGTCGAATCGCCCGCAACGATTGGTATTACGGTTGCGAAAGCATTGGGCATTGACGTAAAAACTGCCGCTCCGAAAGCCGCCGCCCCCAAAGCAGCTGCAAAACCCGCAGCAAAAGCATCAGCGCCAAAGACTGCTGCCCCCAAAGCGGCTGCGAAAACCGTAGCAGAGAAAGCCGCTCCAAAAGCCGCAGCTCCAAAAGCAACCACGCCGAAGGCGGCTGCGAAGCCCGCAGCAAAAGCGCCCGCGAAGCCTGCTGCAAAAAAATAAGCAAACACCTCATTCAAACTTCGCCGCATGATGCCATCATTGTGTGGCGAAGTTTTTGATTTTACATCTTTTTTCATTTTTTTACTTCATAGAAAGATTCTCATGGAACGCACACTGGCTATTTGTAAACCCGATGCAGTTCGGAAAAATGTTATTGGCGAAATTGTCGCCATGATGACACAAGCGGGTTTCAAAGTCCTCGGTTTGAAAATGATTCGTCTCTCCAAAGAGCAAGCAGGCGCTTTCTACGCCGTTCACAAAGAGCGCCCGTTCTACGGCGAACTTGTGGAATTTATGTGCAGTGGTTCGGTGGTGGTAATTGCGCTTGAGAAAGCAAACGCCGTTGCGGATTACCGTACACTCATCGGCGCAACCGACCCCGCAGAAGCGGCAGAAGGCACTATCCGCAAGCGTTTTGCATCCAGCAAAGGCGAGAATGCGGCTCACGGCTCGGATTCCGTCGAAAACGGTCGTGCTGAAGTTGCTTTCTTCTTCAGCGAAGCGGAAATTGCTGCTAATACGCTGTAAAATTGAGTTTAAATTGAACGATGAGTCGGCTTGAGAAGTAATTATTTTTTTGCATCAGCTTAGAAGTAATATGAATTTCAAGAGTAAATACCTGCATATTGGTCTTGGCGTTGCGCTTGGAACGCTGATTGCATCTATTGATACGAATATGCTTTGGTATATTTCCGCTTTAAAGGTCATAACTACAACGTTCATGACAGTATTATTTCTGCTACTTTGGGATAAGTATAAGGCTAGTCGCCAAGAAAATGCACACTAACTCAAGCGCTTTTCAAAAATGCTCAAAGAACTGAAGCAAATATCACACAGCATCAAATACGAGAACCCGTACTGGCAGTACGGGTTCGACGTATATGAGAAACCCGACGGCTCGTCGGGTGAGTATCACTACGTTCATTCGCGCGGCTCGGTGATGATTGTGCCGCGCTTCGACGACGATACGTTTTTGCTTTCGACGCAGTATCGCTATCTCAATCGCCGCCTCAGCCTTGAGTTTCCGGGTGGTGGTCAACTTCCCAATCACACACTCGAAGAGCAGGCACAGTGCGAGTTGCAGGAAGAATCGGGCTTTTCGGGCAAACTACATTTGATAGGTGCTTACAATCCCTGCAACGGCATCACGGATGAAACGTGCTCGGTGTTTTTGGCAACCGACCTCCAGCCCGCACTAAATGTACATCCCGACGATTCCGAAGAGTTCGTGCATCTCCGCATGAGCCGTGCCGAAATCACCGCCCGTATCCGTTCCGGCGAACTTTGGGACGGTATGACGCTGGCGGCATGGCAAATATTTCTGGCGAACGAGTAAATCCGCGCTGTCTGTATTCAAGCTGTATCATTTTTCATCTTCTGCAAAAAAACGATGAGCAACGACCAACCCTCCTTCTCGCGGCTTTTCAATGCGCCGACCGACGTTCCGGCAATACTCGTCATTGTGCTGGGGCTTGCCATAGCGCTCTTTTTGGGTGATTTGCCCGTGCGCCTGATTGGTGTGTGTATTGCGCTTTTGGGCAGCATCGGCGTTGTGGTCTTGTACAACCAGCGCACGAAGGATTTATCGGCTTTGCGTGAAAGTGCGCTTCGTGAAAATGCGCTTCGTGAGCAGATGAAGCCGTCGCCAAAAGCGTCGGATGTGTCGGATTTCAAAACGACGATGAAGCAAGATGGCAGTACAAAACGCCTTGTGTTCGATGACTTTGCAGAATCTTTCGGTGTTGTGGAGGACGATACCACGCCCGCCGCGCCCAAAGCAGAAGCAGCAAAATCGTCTGCATCCCAAGCACCCCCCAAAGCAGAACCCAAGCCACAGAGCACGAGCGCGACGCTCCCGAAGAAACTGGTCTTTGACGATTTCAGCGATGATGCTGCCGGATTCGACGATGTAAACGAAATTACGCTCGTTACCGCGCCGCACAAATTCATACCCGAAACACCACCGCCAACGCTCCCCACGCCGCCAAGCGCGGTGCAGCAAACTCTGGCTGAGACCTCATTCGGTCAGACCTCATCCGGTAAAAAAGTATTAGTCTTCGACGACAGCGATGAAAATGCGAGTTTGAACAATGATTTCACGCCACAAATTGCAATCGGGCAAACCACGCTTCCAAGCGACTTGCAGCCTAAACCCGCACCACCGCCTGTCACCCCACCGCCGCCGCCCGTCAAAGTAGCAGAACCCATTCCGGGCAATTACAACGCACCCAAGCTGGATGAATCCTTGCTTGGTGCTGATTTTGACGATGACGACGGTGCAGAATTTCGCATTGTAGGCAAGTCCGTGGCTGCTGCGCCTACTCCCGTTACCATTGCGACCGCGCCCGTTGAAAACGAAACAAAAAGCGCCGACGAAGTAAAAAAAAAAAATGAGTCCCCAAGCGAACCTCCCGCTGCAGAATCCACGCCCCAGCCGGAACAAAGCGTAATACGTCCTGCTGTTGAGTTCGTCAAAGAAATTGTTCAGGAAAGCCGACAAGAACAGGAAAGCCAACACGAAGCCTCACAGACGCTGGAGGAGCTTACCACCAGTGAAGACATTCAGGACAAAGTAACACGTGCTGCAAAGGCTGCCGTCATCCGCGAGCAGTATGCTGTGCCAAGCGTTCAGGCAACCACACCCGATGCCAGCAAACCCCAAGCAAAAGCTCCTGCAAACCAAGCATCCACCGAACTTCCCGAAGAGGCTGTGAGCCACAGACGAAAAAAACTCACGGTGCAGATGGAGGAAATTGTCGAGGAAACGCCGGAGAGCGCGAAGAATGAGCCGCGCCGCGAGTTCGAGTTCCTACTCCAGCGAGTACTGCTCGCCATTCGCTCCGCCATGAGTGCCCGCACAACCGCCTACTGGTGGTACGCCGCAGACCGCAAGCAGTTGACACTGGAATCCAAAATTTCCGATGTGCCGGAAGCAATGCAGAAACGCAATTCGTTTCCGCTTGGGAGCGATGCTCTCAGCCACATTGCCGAAAACGGTGCGCCGGAGATTCTGACCGAAATCAGCAGTGATGCGGAGTTACAGCTACTTCCCTATTATGCTTCTTCTGCTCATACGCGCTCCTTTGTGGGCGTACCGATATTTTTCAACACCGCCGTAGTAGGTGTGCTGACAGCAGATTCTACTGAAGACGATGCTTACGATAATGCAACCGTGAGCTTTCTAGGGCATTTCACCAAGCTCATCAGTGGCTTGATTCAAAGCTACACCGAAAAATACGACCTCCTGCAATCCGCACGAACACTGGATGCGATAGACACCTTTCGCCAACTTACGCTGAAGCCTGACCGCACGGGCGAGGATGTCTGCACGGCGCTCATTCGTGCGCTTATGCGGCTTGTACCCTACACGACCATCGGGACGTGTATGTACAGCGAGGAGCGCGGCGGCTGGTACGTCTCGAATCTGCATACGAAAGAAGCGGCAGCAAAAGAAATTTTGGGCGGTGAGGTGTATCTGGACAACTCGCTTGTTGGCAAGACCATCACCAATGGGCGCACATACCGATTTGCCAATCCGGCGGCAAATTTCGTGCGCGTAACACAGCGCGAACAAAAGCCGCAAACGCTCGCATTCACAGGTGTTCCGCTCGTGTCGGTTTCGCGTTGCTACGGAGCACTTTTCATCGAAGAAACGGGCGAAACACGCTTGACCAAGCAGGACGTTGAAATTATTGAGACCGTCTGCGAGTACGCGGGAACGGCTCTTGAGCAAATGCAGCTTCAGGAGTACGTCCACACGCACGCTCTCTTGCAAGAAGCAAGCGATAATGCGCTTGTCAGCACGGTAACATTTTTGCAGCGTGTGAAGGAAGAACTGGCGCGGGCTGAGGACGTGGAACTTTCGCTCACCATTGCGCTTGTCAGCCTCGACAAATATGCTTCTTTCAGCAATAATCCTGTGCTTCTCGACGAACTCAATCAGGCTTTTGTGCAGATATTGCGCAAGAATATACGCCCTTACGACGTACTGGCGCGGTATCACGGCACGACGCTCGCAGTATGCCTCATTGAGAAAAACACCCACGACGCGCAAATGTGGGCAGAACGAATACGGCGCGAAACTGCCGCCGCAAACCTGAGTGTGGGCGGGAAGCAGTATAATGTTACCGTTAGCATCGGACTGGCGGAATTTCTCAAGCAAAGTAGTATCGAAGAACTAATGGCACACGCAGAAAAAGCACTGGATGCTGCCTTGAAGAAGACGAACAGTGTGAGTATTTTTAGCTAAAAAAGCGTGCTTCCGTTTAGCAAATAAATGTATTACGTGTATAGAAAATAAGACGTACAAAACCTTCAAAAACTTGGACAGAACACTTAGAAAGAGTAAATTTAACGCCTACGATACATTACTGCCTCAACCTCTCGCCGATTACAATTTTTATTTCCTTGTACCTCGCGGAGTTTCATTATGCCCCGTTTATTTCTCCTGTTTATTGTTGTCGCACTGGTCCCTGTGTTTGCAACGGCTCAGAACTTTTCTTCACGTGCCGCAGAACCTTCTTTCGAGTCCTTGTATGCCCATCAAGCTCTGCACGGCAGCACCACGGCAGCTACCGTTTTCATCGAAAACAAAGGGCAGTGGGACAAAGAAGCCCGCTATCTGGCTCGTTTGGGTGGCATGGATGCCTGGATAACAGATAAAGGCTTGGTCTATGACGTGCATAAGAAGCACGGAAGTGGCAACCGCAAACGTGAGGCTTCCGCCCCACTCGCGCAGGCAGATACGCTGCTGCGAGGTCATGTTGTGAAGATGAATTTTGCCGGAAGCAAGCAAACATCGCACGCACGAGGCATGGAGAAACAAACGCCGTACTTCAATTATTTCATCGGCAATGACCGCTCCAAGTGGGCATCCAATGTGCCCAGTTATGCCGAAGTGCGTCTTGACAACCTTTACGACGGTATTTCGGCACGGGTCTATTTCGATAGCGGGCAGGTGCGGTACGATATGATTCTTGCGCCGGGCGCAGATGCAAGCCAGATTGCGCTTGAGTTCGACAGCGCGGACAATGTGCAGGTGAATAGCGCAGGCGATTTGGTGTTGCAAACGAGCGTTGGCGAGCTTTTGCATGGAAAATTGTATGCGTACCAAATGAAAAATGGGCAACGAGAGCAGATACCGTGCCGCTTTACAGCCAAGAATGCTCGCAACTCACAATCCCAAACTCAAAACGTCTCTTTCGCTCTCGGTGTTTACGACCCCACGCTGCCGCTGGTGATAGACCCGCTTGTGTGGGGGACGTTTTTGGGTGGGACGCTTGCAGATGCTTTTGAGATGATGCGCCCCTCGGGTGTCGGAAATTCTATTGTTGGCGTTGGTTATACCTCGTCTACAAATTTCCCCAAAGTCGCGGGCGCAGCGGTTCACGACAACACAATCAATGGTGCAAGAGATATTGTAGCTGCAGGGCTTAGCACAGACGGTCGGTTAATATTTGCTACCTATATCGGTGGCTCTGGAAATGACGATGGGCGTGGATTGGTGTGCGATGCCAGCGGTAACATCAATATTGTCGGTAGTTCAGCAAGTGCTGATTTCCCTACTGCCGGAGCATATCAATCGACAAACGCAGGGTCAATTGATGCTGTTGTTCTCAGGCTCAATTCATCTGGCGCGTCATTGCCGTATTCCAGTTATGTTGGCGGTACGGGCGATGATGAATTTATGTATGTAGATGTTGACGCAAGCGGAAATATCTGCGCGGGTGGCAATAGCTTATCAGGCGATTATCCAACATCAATCGGCGCTTATACTACTGCTTACAATAGCGCTCAGGAGGTAGTTGTAAGCAAGATTGACCCGAATGTCGCCGGTGTATCGGGCTTGCTTTACTCTACATATATTGCAGGGGCAAATGATCAGGAAATTGCAAGCCTGAAAGTTGGTCGTACGGGACGGATATATGCGGTGGTAAATACAACAGGTGCTCTTTCCCTCGGTGCAACAGCAAATGCCTATGATGCAAGTTATAACAACTATGACAATGTTATTGCCAAAATCAATCCTGTGGGGAGTGGCGCGTCTGACATGGAGTATTTATCGTATTTCGGTAGCACAGGTCTTGAACGCTATGCCAAGGATTGTTTTATTGATGCAGACGGTCTCGTCGTTATTACAGGAATAACGCATGGTAGCCTACCAATAACACACGCAAAAGCATTCCAAATAACTGATAACAGTCTTCAGAATACGCCATTTGTTGCCATTATCAACACGAATCTCACAGGCGCTGTCGGTCTGCAGTACTGCTCTTATTTTGACACCCCAAGTACACAAATCAATTCATCTACAATTATCAACAATAAGCTCTATTTGGTAGGTTATACAACATCGTCAGCATTTCCCGTCACGCCCGGTGCTTTGCAAACAGAATCACTTGGTGGAACTGAGGGTTTCTTTTGCATTATTGATCTTGCTATAAGCGGAAACAATGCACTGCTTTATTCGACATTGCTAGGCGGTTCATTAAGCGATCAAACTATTTCGATGCTTCCTCAAAGTGATGGGAGCATAATCCTTATGGGACGCACAAATTCTGCGAACAGCCTCGTATCGTCCGATGCTTTTCAGCGTACATTAGGCGGCGGTGTTGATATTTCCTTGTTCCGCATTTCTCCTACCTCCGTCTATCCCCTCCGCACAGGCTTCGGGTCGTCAATAGAATTCAACGGGACACAACGTATTCAAACCCAAAACTCTTTTGACAGACCGCGACAATGGACTGTTGAGTGTTGGGTGCGCTCACCTGAAGCACCAAGTGGCAGTAAATTTACCTATCCCTTTACTCATGGATCGAATCCGGGAATAGCTATCGTTTGGGATCATGCGGCTCCGGAGTTTCGCGGCGCGGCGCAAGTGCTCCTTGCCGACGGGGTAACAAATATTCCCGCAAAATTCGGTACTCTCCAAGCAAATACATGGTATCACCTTGCCGCTACCTTCGACGGCAGAACGCTCAGGGCATATCAAGACGGCATATTGACCTCGCAACAAAACGTCCCTTCCGACTTACAGCCCAATAATGTTCCCGTCATCATGGGGTTTGGTGCTTCTCCAATACTGCGATTTCGAGGAACAATAGACGAAGTCCGCTATTGGAATACCGCTCTGCCCGCATCTACCATCGCACGCTACACCGGACAAGAAATTGATCCCACGCACCCAAACTGGTCAAACCTTCTCGGCTACTGGCAATTCAACAGTTATGAAGGGCTGATTGCAACGGACGCTTCACCTCGCCAAAACGGCGCAATGCTTTTGGGTATGTATGGCGATGCCGTCGTCCCTGCGGCGCAAGCCTATTCGGTAATAGCATCCCCCCGCACCGCATCGGTTATCGCTCCGCGCATTTTTCCCAGTCAAGGGCAGCCATCCTCGTCTTCTCCCGTGAATCTTCTTTTGCAAGGTGTGAGCGGTGGCTCTGCTTTGGCAAATGTCAGCGTGTCGGCTCAGACGCTACGCTACGAACCCCGCACGGGTGCTGTGCAGCAAGGGTTTACCGATAGAATTTCCTACCGCCTCGCTCAAGAGCGCGATACAATCAGCAGTACAATTACCGTCCGCTTCCTGCCTGAACTCGCGGGAACAACGGTGTATGGATTGCCAAACACTGCCATTTCGCTTGCAGGCGCGTACACGCTCTACGGCGGCACGGCACCCTTTCGCTATGCGTGGTCGCCATCGGTGGGACTGAGCAGCACCACAGCAAGTGCTCCGTCCGCTACCCTAGCGACAAATGCAACGTATATTCTCACCGTGAGTGATGCTGCGGGCTTCACCGCCACCACGACCGTGAGCGTCAACGTCAACGGTCCCTTTTACTACATCTCCGGCGATGCCGCCGAGCGCTCCTCGTGGAATGCCGACCCTGCCGGAACTGCCGTCGCGCCGCTCAGTATGGCAATTCCGGCAGAATTTATCGTGCGCCCCCCAAAGACTGCTCAACTGCAAAGCTCGCTGACGGTGGTGAGTGGCGGAACGCTCACCGTAGAAACAGGCGCAACGCTCACTATCACGGGTGGGGTAACGCTTCAGAATCAAGGAACGGTGCAAATTGGCGGTGCGCTCACCTTGCAAGATAATGCTTCGGTTACGACCGCTCCCATTCGCTGGCTTGGCGAGAAGGCACTTCTTACCTACGTCGGCACGCAGCCCACTATTGCCAGCACCATCGAATTTCCAAGCCTGATGACTACCGCAAGCGTCGTCATCGACAATAGTGGCGGTGTGCGTCTGAGCGGCAGCAGAAGCGTGACCACTGCTTTTTCGCTGCGCGCTAATGCTCTTTGCAATACCAATACCGCCACGCTACGGCTCGCGGGCGACATAGCATTATCGGGGCGATTCGCCGATGATGCCGCCGGAGGGGTGAGTATTGAGGGCAGTGGAACAATCATTGGAACACTGAACATTGCGCCACCAAGTCTTCCCGCTTTAGGCGCTATCGGTCGCTTACGCAGTATTGCTCTGAACCGCTCCGGCGCTCGGCTTGCGCTCGGTACGCCTGTCGCCCTGACGGGAAGCATTATCTTGACAAACGGCACGGTCATAGCGTCCTCCAATAATTTTCTTCGCTTAACTGCAAGCGGCACCGATGCTGTTGTGGGAGGTTCGCGGCAATCTTTCGTCGAGGGAGCCATGCAGCGCGTTCTTCCACCTAATCTGCCACAAAACAATACTCAAGAATATCTGTTCCCGACGGGACAAGGTTCTGTGTACCTTCCTTTTTCTCTCATTGCGCCTGCGAGCGGCAGTGAAGGCGCTATCGTGCAGGCACAAGCATTTAATGCGCAAGTAACCGGCAGCGTGGGCGAGAACATTGCCGTACTGACAGGAGTGGGATACTGGGAGACACGTCTTGTGAGCGGAGCGCTTGCGCAAGTGCAAATCGGTCTTAGCCCCATTCCCACTTCTCTGCTGACCCCGCTCAGCAGCGTAGCCCGCTCCGATTCGCCCGCAGGCGTGTTTGTGGGCGTGGGTGCGGCAGCGGTCGGTACAACGGCAATCGTGAGTTTGCCTTTGACCCAAAGCAGCTTTTTGAACGGCGTGTTTGCCTTGGGCGCAAATGCACCGCCCACCATCAGCAGCTTCACACCGGAATCCGGTACAACAGGAACGGTGGTCATCATCACGGGCACGAATTTTACGACAAGCGCAACGGTGATGTTTGGCGGCGCGACGGCTGCTTCGGTGCGCGTCATTTCTTCCACCGAACTGCAAGCAGTGCTTGCCGATGGCGCAACGGGTAATGTTCAGGTGGCAACGGTCTATGGAAGCGCCGAATCGCAGCAACGCTTTACCTATCTTCTTCCGCCGAGAATTAGTAGCTTTGCGCCGAGTTCTGCGGGCGCGGGTGGGCGTGTGGTGATTCAGGGTACGAACTTCAGCACTCCGGCAGAGGTGTTTTTTGGAGGTGTTCCGGCATCGTCTGTCAGCGTTGAGTCAGCGGGGCAAATCACGGCAACCGTTAGCGCGGGCGGCACCAGTGGAGTCTTGACTGTCCGTACACGCAGCGGCTCGGCTACAGCACCACAGGAGTTTAGTTTCGAGGGAGCGCCTACCATTACAGGCTTTGCGGAAAATGCTGTTACCACAGGTGCAAGCCTGAGTATCAGGGGGACAAATCTTCTCAACGCAAAGGATGTGCGCCTTGGGGGAATTGCAGCAGAAATACTGAACATTACAGCAAAACAAGTACTGGTGCGCGTTCCGGCAGGCATTGTCTCGTCTCCTACGGCAGCAAGCCTTTCCACGCCTTTTGGAGAGACAACATCATCGGTTTTTATTCCTATCACCGAGCGGGCGGCGCTCACCAGTTTTTCGCCTTCGGTCGGTTTTTCGGGAACGCCTGTTATATTGCGTGGTACAGGATTTTTGGGCGTAACGACTGTAACCATCGCCGGAGTGAGTGCGCTGTTCACGATTGACAGTGACAGCCGTATCAGTGCAGTGGCAGGTGCAGTGCGGTCTCGCGGAAAAGTGGTTGTGCAAGGCTCCACGGGACGTTCCGAGTCTGTGAGTGACTTTGCGCCACCCGCCCCCGTGCTCACAAGTTTTGCGCCGCGAGCCGCCACAAGCGGTACGGCGGTTATGCTGACGGGCATGAATTTTCAAATTGTTACCAGCGTTACTCTGGGCGGCGTGAGTACAAGCCGCTTCACGATTAATTCTCCTTCGCAAATCACCGTCATCGCGCCGCAACGTGAGCGTGGAAGCGGTCTGGTATCAGTACAAAGCGAAGGTGGTATTGCTACAAGCGTACTGCTCACCGATTCACTTTTTACGTTTGTTCCTACACAAGCAACAGTGCGCTCGCCGCGCATTACGGATTTTACGCCGACGGTCGGCAGCAAGGGTACAACCATTACCGTAAGCGGCACAAATCTGGATTCATCGTTGGTGGGGTATGTGGGCGGTGTGCTTGCCGCACGGGTTGTCTCGCTTTCCCCGAATCAAGCTCTTCTGACGCTTGGTGCGGGTGCAAGCGGACAAGTGCAAGTGCTAACGGTAAACGGCGTGGCTACCTCATCTGCACGGCTGACTTACTACACGCCGCTTCAAGTAGATTCTCTGACGCTCCGTGAAGCCGCTAGGGTATGGGCGGAGCGGACAAACAATGCTTCCAACGCCCAGATTGACTGGCTCGCAACGATTCCGATGGAGCGTTGGCGAGGCATTACGATAGAGCAAGGACGCGTAACGGGAATTGCTGTTACGGGCGCAACCCTAGTGGGAGCACTTCCCGACACGCTCCGACAACTCACGAGCCTCAAAACGCTGATTCTCAATTCCTGTTTTATCGAGGGCGCATTGCCGTCGTTCCTTGAGGGCTGGACGGCATTGGAACGGCTCGACCTGAGCAATAACGCGCTTTCCGGCTCCATTCCGTCATCGGTACTGCTGCTGCCGCGACTGCGCAGCATCAATCTATCGCGTAATCGCTTGGCTGGGCGTTTAGAACTTGACAGCACAACACAAGCGACAAAGCGGCTTACGCAAGGTGCGCGAACACAAGCAGAATCGGCGGCGTTGGAGGAGATTGACTTTTCGAGCAACGCGCTGGAGGGCACAATTCCTTCGCAGATGAGTCTTTTCCCACTTTTGCGAAGGCTCGTTCTTGCTGATAACCGTTTTTCCGGCTCGCTGCCTGCTTCATTGGCAAACCTGAATGTGCTGGAGGAAGTAAACGTGGCGGGCAATCGCCTTGAGGGATTGACAGACATGAGCGCACTCAAACGCCTGACAAAATTTGCCGTAGAGCGCAACAAACTTGATTTTGCTGCTTTAGAACCAAATACTGGTGTGCGCGGCATCAGTTACGCACCGCAAGACAGTCTCGGCGAAGCAGGCGTAGTGAAAGACATACCACTTGAAAGTCGTTTTACGCTGAACCCACAGATAGCGGGCAGACGAGTTTCGTACCAGTGGTTCAAGAACGGCGAAGAAGTCCGTTCGGCATCACTTGATTCTCTGCTTATTTTTCCCTTTGTTCGCCCTAGCGATGCCGGTAGCTATGTTTGCAAAGCAGTTTCCAACAGCTTTCCCGGTCTCACCCTCACAACTGCGAGCATTTCGCTGCGTACCACACCGCCACTTGCTCCTAACGACATCATTCGTTTGGTGTTTCCGTTAAATGAAAGTATCAATATCTCCACTCTCGCCGCCGTGCGCTGGGCAGCCATTCCGCCAACTGCCGAAGGGAATGTGCGTACGGTTTCGTACGAGACACACATCGCCTCGGATACAAGTTTCACAAGACTTGTGGCACAGACAACGACGGCTTCGGCAGAGGCTCCGATTATGGGATTGGAGCCGCTCAAGACGTACTACTGGCGAGTGCGGGCTGTTAATGGCGGCGGCGCGGGCGAGTGGTCTTCGGCGTGGCGCTTCACGACAGCCTCCGGCACGGCGGAGATTGCACTTTCTTTTGCAGCATTTCCCCGCACTGTGCTAGGCGAAAGCAGCAGACAAGAGATTGTGCTTACCAATCAAACAAAAGTACCTCTGACCATCGAAGATGTGGCTCTGACGAACAATCCAGAAGTGAACTACACTCTTCAATCACCGCCTCAAGGCAGGATTTTACGCTCAGGCGAGAATCTGAATGTAGGTGTTATATTTGCACCGCGCACAGTGAATCGGTTGGGTGAATCGAAAGAAGCTAGTTTACAAGTGCGCTTTCGAGCCTCCGGCTTACCTGCCTCGCAAACCACAAGCGCAACACTGACGGGCAGGACAGGGGTCTTGTTCATTCGCCCACTACTACCGGACACGATTGCCGTCGGTAGGCGTATTGTTAGCGCGATGAACGTTATCAATCGTTGGCAGAAAACAATCACTGTGGAAACTGCCACGAGCGCACCCAATGCAGTATTTGGTTTTACCGAGAGCACTCGCCGACAACTCGGCGCGAACGATACGGCGGTGGTGGCATATTCCTGTTTGGCATTACGTGAAGGGGCTGT
Organism: uncultured bacterium; assembly: GCA_937899715.1. Classification (GTDB taxonomy): domain Bacteria; phylum Bacteroidota; class Ignavibacteria; order Kapaibacteriales; family UBA4661; genus PH2015. The sequence goes on from CALCNX010000050.1 coordinate 130,959, forward strand.
CAACGGCGGATTATTGCTTAAAGGATACGAAGAAACGCAAGCAGGTTCAAGCGATGAGGCAGTTGTTCCTCTCACTACGATTGCCCGACAGCCAACAACGGACGATATCGTGGTACGCTTTGGCGTGCGACCCGGCACAGATAACTTGCCGCCCGGGTCGGCGGTGGACATATACGTTGTCCTTGATTCGGGGAGTACAGAAAAACTTATTGCCTCCGCAGAATCCGAATGGCGAGCAATTGTGAGCTTCGACAGGAACGTTCTGGTGCCGATAGAAGGGCAGCCGGGCGTACGCACACTGCGCCGTAGCGACAGCACCGGACGCGAGACGCAAATAGAAGTTACGGGACGATTTGCCAATCCGAGAGATAGGGTGCTGGCAATCGTAAGGGGTCGTGTAGTAGCAGGCGATACGGTTCGGACACGCTTGCGCCTTGAATCCATGAATGTTCTCTCTAACGTCGTCGGGCGGCAGATTTTTGTAGAACCGTCGCGAGACACGGTGTTCACGGCATTAGTTTCGCGGGCAGGTGGAGTGCGCCTCATAGCGCCGACAAAGGGCATGATTCTATCAGTCACCCCCAATCCGGCACGGGAAGCCGTGGAAGTAGCTTATACACTTGCCGAAGCAGCGTTGTCGGAAATCAGCCTCAGTGATGCTACCGGAAAAACGCTGCAAAACCTCACCTTCCCACTGCAAGAAGCCGGAAGCTACACAATAAGTCTGAATCTGAACGGGCTGGCAAGCGGTATCTATACGGTATTGCTTCGTGCAGGTACGGGTGCGGTCTCGCAGAAAATTATTGTGGTGCGGTGAGTGGTATTTTCTCTTAGCTATTTTTCTCAATTATTTCTGTACATTCACTATTTGCATAGCCCTTGCTGCACCTACTTCGATGAGCGTTTCAAGTGCTGCGACTGCTTTTTCTATCATTGCATCGCGTGTTGCAAATTCTTCGGGTGCAAACGGTTTCAGCACGTACTCTACTAATTCGCCGGGACCAAATTTTTTATCAATGCCGCAACGCAGGCGGAAGAACGCCTTCGTGCCTAGTTCTTCTATCATTGAAGACGTGCCGTTGTGCCCGCCATCCGAGCCTGAGTTTTTGAGGTGAATACGTCCTACGGGGAAATTATATTCATCCACGAGAGCAACAATGCGCTCTTGAGGAATGTGGAAGTGCCGAGAGGCATGAACAGCAGCTTTACCGGAAAGATTCATATATGTCATGGGGAGAATGACCGCCACGTCCGTTCCACGAACGGCGCACCGTGCCTCGTACCAATCACCTTTTCCGGCAGAAAAAAGAGGTGTGTTTTTATTGGTGGTGTGCTTGCGAGCAAAGGCATCGGCGACCATCCAGCCGATATTGTGGCGCGTTTCGGCGTAGCGTACGCCCGGATTACCCAAACCAACGATAAGCCATTCCATGCTGTCTTTAGGGCAAGTGTTCTTGAGTTATTTGCTAATGATTGCCATGCTGCGTGGCTGCTTGTCGCCGATATTGACATTGTATTCGGCAACCGTCTTGACGGAACAACCTACAACCTCGTTTGTGCCGCGCTCACGAATCATTTCGGTGGCAGTAATTTCAAGTTTGAATGTACCTTCGGCGGGGAATTTGACGTGGACGATGAATTTGCGTCCTTCGCGCTGAGTTTTAACGGAAGCGTGTTGCTCTTTTGCACCTTTTTCGGCATAGACTCGTGCGCCTGGTTGCAGGGAAACAGGAACATCAAAACTGAGTGTGACGGTGCGCTGCTTCGAGAAAATTTCGTAATCGCGGTGCGAAAGCGGCGTTATTAAATACCCATGATACGCACCAAAGCACTGAACACTCGTGATAAACTGCTCTTTGGTTATCGGTTCGTTCAGCAGTTGCCAGCGTTTGTCGTCGGGGAAGTTGGTAAAGACCATTTGTTCAGGTTGGATGCAGAAGAAAGCGTCAGCGTAGGCGAGTTTGTAGGAGCCATCGGTTTCGACTTCTTTGTACACCGGCAAGTCCACCAAATACCATTTTCCACCCGTGCGGAAAGCATTCCATGTATGGCGCTTGAGCGTAGAGGCATCGCCGGGAGCAAAGTTAAAACCTTTTTTCAGTCCGTTTATGGCAAAGGTTTCCACTCCGGCAGTGTGCATCATTCGCACGAAAAGTGCCGCAAAGCCGCTTTCGAGCGCATGGCGATTGAGAAAAACGCTATCGGCGTTGTCGGAAGGGCGATATTTTTCGTTGGATGCGGCTTCAAAGTCAAATGCCACATTGGAAGTAATCCAACGAGCAATCGCGCGGGCTTTCTCAATATCATTTGTGGCGGGTTTTGTCAGGTACGCAACCAATTTGGGGATGGATTGGCTCGCAATATGCTGTGGAACGCGCTGCGCATAGTTGTCAATAGCCACAAAGTTGAGTGATTCCTTGCCTAAGAGTTCTTTTGCAGCAAGCTCTTTTGTAGCAAGCTCTTTTGCAAAAGATTCTTCGACATTGAGGAAATATCCTGCCGACGTTGTTGCGGCAAATGCCGGGGTGAAGTTCGAACAAAGAACAAATACGCTCAAAGAAAATACAATGCGTGATGTGGTATTGTGAGCGAGTGAGAGGATAGTCATAGCGTGATGTGGTAAAATTTGCTCTGCGCTTATCAATAGCAAACGTCTCAAGGATGTTTGTATGAACAGTCCGCACGGAAGGAAATTCGTCATGCTGCTTCTGCTCATCCGTGCGGACTGGTTATTTTTTTGTAAGCGTCAGAATGAAATGTGCTTTGGCTTGCCTTGTGCAAACCTATTGAATACTTTCTCAATTCTTATGCCAAAAAACGGGTCGTTATCGAAGAACAGCCGAATAGCCGCAAGGATACAAGTTTTTAGCAGAATTACCTATGATTGTTCGCGCTGAGACTTATTTTTCCAATGCTTGCGATTCTCAAAATAGAACAGTCACATATTCACAATACGAGAAATAATTCACAATACGTGAGAAAAATGAGCGAAAAATTCTTGCTTGGATTGAAAAGGAAGAGTATATTTGCATATATCACACTTTGTGAACGTGCGAAGTGGAATAAAGTAACGTGTAAAACGAAATCACGCATTTATCATTTTTGCCATTGCTCCGGTTTATGACCACTATGACCAAACATTCTCCCGCCCGGGAAATCCTCCAACGGATTAAAGACCTCTATGATATTTCCACCGATGCCGAACTTGCAGAGTTTTTTGGTATTACGCCATCGGCGTTATCGAACTGGAAGTATCGGAATACGGTTGATTATCGCTTGCTTTTTGAGAAATGCTATGGCTTCAATTATCATTATATCATTACGGGAGAGGGTGACCGCTATGCGCCGGACGAAGATGAAATCCTCGAAATACAGCGTGGGAACAAGGATTTGCGGGCGCTCGTGAGCGAAGACGGAGTGATAACGCAAAAGAAAATTCTTATCATTGAAGACCACAACCAAATGCGCCAATTGATTGAGCGGCATTTGAAAAAAGAGGGCTATATGGTGCTAGGTGCGGGCGACGGTACCGCAGGCTTGGCAATGGCAAAAGAACATATTCCCGATGTCATTATCTCCGATATTTTGATGCCCGGACTGAGTGGTTACGAGGTCTTGAAGGAAATTCGCGCTGACTTGCACACCACGCATATCCCGCTCTTGTTCATTTCCAGTAAGGCAGACAATACCGAAATCCGCCATGCAATGAATCTTGGCGCGGACGATTATCTCACCAAACCCATTCAAATCAAAGAACTCATGCACGCCGTCCATGCACGTCTGCATAAGAGCGCTCTTGTGCAACGGCAGATGGATTCGGTCTTGCAGAAGATTCGCTCCGGCTTTGTACGGGTGCTGCCCCACGAGTTCCGTACGCCACTTTCCACGATTATTGGCGGAACGAAGTACATCATTGATTCCTTTGAAACGCTCTCCAAGCCCGAAATCCTTGAATTGCTCAAAATGGTCAACAGTTCGACCAACAATCTTAATCGTCTTTTAGAAAAAATTCTGCTCTATGCCAAACTGGAATCCATTGCCCACGAAGGCGAAGAAGGTTTGGAGCAGCTTGGGCGGCGCGTTGCCGATAATGCAGGTGATACCATTTCGGATGTCGTGCTGGACGCAGCGCAGGAACAAAATCGCATGAAAGATATTGAACTCAATATCGAAGAAGAAAATATCACGATTGGCATTAACGCAGTCTATCTGACAACGCTGATCACCGAACTGATGGACAACGCAATGAAATTCTCTCAAGCAGGCACGCCGATTGTCGTTGCGGTCAAGCAAGAGGGGGATATGTGCGTCATCTCAATGCGCGACGAGGGACGCGGCATGAGTTCGTCACAAATCAAGAATATCGGAGCCTTTACGCAATTCGACCGCGAGATGTATGAACAGCAGGGCATCGGTCTCGGCTTCTCCATTATCGCACGAATTGTAGATTTATTTGGCGGAAAACTCACTATCAAAAGCGAGCCGGCAAAAGGAACGTTGGTAACAGTGACGCTTCCGCTTGCAGTGCCGACTAAAGGACGTAAGAACTGATAAAACCGAGCTGGTAACAAACACGATACACGAAAAGCCGCATCAACAATTATTGCTGGTGCGGCTTTTTATGTACTTATGTCATTCCTCTACCATCGCCCGTAGTTCCGCAAGCAGCGTCAGTGCTTGCATGGGAGTAAGTGCGTTTACATCCATCTTTCTGATTCGCTCACGGATTTTATCATCACGGATTTCAAACAGCGAGAACTGCGGCTCGGCTTCGGAGGCTGGGGCGCTCGTCACTTGGTTGTTTGGCGCTTGAGGACTCGCTACCTGCGGAATAGCTACTTGCGGAATAAGCGCATCGAAATTCCTCATTCGTAATTCTTCTTTCTTCTCTCCTTCTAGCGCCCGCATCACTACTCGCGCCCGCTCGGTAAGTTCCTTCGGCAGTCCAGCCATCTCCGCGACATGGATACCAAACGAATGGTCGGCGGTGCCTTCCACCACGCGCCGCGTGAAGATGATACTAGCTCCCACTTCTTGCACATCTGCCTTGTAGTTCCGCGCTTTTGGGAGGCGCTCGGTGATAGAAGTCATTTCGTGATAATGCGTAGCAAAGAGCGTTTTTGCGCCCGTGCGGTCGTGCAGATATTCCGCAATCGCCCATGCAATCGCTATTCCGTCAAACGTCGCCGTGCCTCGTCCCACCTCGTCCAGAAGAATAATGCTCTTGCGCGTGGCGTTGTTGATGATGTTTGCCGCTTCCTGCATTTCCACCAAAAATGTGCTTTCACCTGCCGTGATATTGTCTTGTGCCCCGACACGGGTAAAAATGCGGTCTGTAAGCCCAATGGTTGCTTGCTTGGCAGGCACAAACGCGCCAATATGCGCCAGAAGCGTTATCAAGCCGATTTGCCGCAAATAGCTGGATTTGCCAGACATATTAGGTCCCGTAATAATGTGCATTTGCTCGGCGCTCGTGTCCATGCGGGTCGAATTAGGAACATATTTCTCGCCAATGGGCAAAAGCCGCTCTACGACAGGATGCCGCCCGCCTTCGATGACAAGCGCTTCGGATTCATCCACCGTTGGGCAGACGTAATCATATTCCCGTCCAGCTTGCGCAAAACTTTGCAGGCAGTCTATCGCCGCCACGAGTGCCGCGTTGTGCTGCACGTCGGCAGCAAATTCGCTCAATTCCGTGCGGAGGCGCTGAAAAATGGCGCGTTCCGTGTCGGCAAGCCGCTCTTCGGCGTTCAGGATTTTCGCTTCCATTTCCTTGAGTTCAGGTGTGGTGTAGCGCTCTCCGTTCGTGAGTGTCTGCTTGCGCTGGTAATGTTCCGGCGCTTTGTTTTTATGGGCGTTGGAAATTTCAATAAAATACCCGAAAACGCCCGTAAAACCGACCTTCAGCGATGGAATACCCGTTGCCGTGCGTTCTCGCTCTTGATACTCCGCAATCCAATTTTTACCCGAATACATCACGTTCACAATTTCGTCCAGTTCCGGCGCAAAGCCTGTGCGAAAGACCCCGCCGCCGCCCACTTGCGCAGGAGGCTCTTCCACAAAGGCAGATTTGATGCGCTCCACAAGGGCACTCACGTCGCGTAAGGATTGCACAGAGCGTTCCAATGCCTCCGAACCCAGACCATTGCACAGCTCCTTCACACGCGGCAACCGTGCAAGCGTTTTGCCAAGCGCAACCACATCACGCGGCGTGGCGCGTCCCGTCGAAATTTTGGCAATGAGCCTCTCAATATCGCCCATCTGCCCCAATTCCGCACGGAGAGCCGTACGCACGTTGTCGTGCTGAAATAGTGCCGCAACAGCGCTTTGGCGCTGGTGTATCTGCTGTAAACGCCGGAGCGGGCGCGTAATCCACTTCTTGAAGAGACGGCTTCCCATCGGGGTTTCGGTCTTATCCAGAATCCCAATAAGCGTCCCTTCGCGCGAAGCATCATTCATGCTGAAGGTAATCTCAAGATTGCGCTTTGTGGCAAAGTCCAGCGTCATGTATTCGCTGGGGTTAAAGAGCGATACGCGCTGAATGTGCGGTAGTTGACCCTTTTGCGCCTCTTGGATGTAGTGCAGCACCACGCCTGCCGCAGCAACTCCGGCTGTCAATTCTTCAATGCCGAAGCCCTTCAGGTTCTGCGTCTTGAAGTGGCGCAAAAGCGTATCTCTACCAAAATTTTCTTCAAAAATCCAATCCTCCAGCCGTGTGAGAGCGGGTGAGACGTTAGCGGGAAATGCCTTGCGAATGTGCGGCATGAGAGCGTCCACCTTGCCTTTGGGCAGAAGGATTTCTGCGGGTTGCAGGGTTTCCAGTAATGTAGCGAGGTGTTCTTCGTCGGTCTCGGTTGTGAAAAATTCGCCCGTCGAAATATCGGCACAACTCACGCCGACAATAGCGGTTGCCTTTGCTCCCGTGCCACTTGTGAGCGGCACAAGCGCAGCGACGTAGTTATTCCGCCGTGCGTCGAGCAATTTTTCATTGAACGCCACGCCCGGCGTAACGACTTCGACCACATCGCGCCGCACGATTCCACGCGCCTGCTTGGGGTCTTCGAGCTGCTCACAGACGGCAACACGGTATCCGGCACGGACGAGTTTCGGGAGGTAATTGTCCAACTGATGATGTGGGAAGCCTGCAAGCGGTGTTTCATCTGCACCGCCGTTGTTGCGCTTGGTGAGTGTGATGCCGCAGGCTTTGGCGGTAATGACCGCATCCTCCTCGAAGGTCTCAAAAAAATCGCCCAGCCGAAAGAGCAGGACGGTATCGGGGTGTTTTTTCTTGATTTGGCTGTATTGCCGCATGAGCGGTGTTTGCTTGTCTGCCATTGGTGCGTGCGGTTTTTCGGGTAGATTGTGTTTGGGTCAAATGTTCCGCAATATAGCACAAAAATACAGCACTAAACGTGCGGTTTTTTGTAAAATCGCGGATATGGTGGTCTTCGGAAAATTTGCTATTTTGCATCATAGACATCCGATATTTACTTCATCTACCCAAGCGAGGCTTATCATGTCTCCAACGACTACATTCCCTGCATCCACCTTAGAAGCGACGATTGATGCACTTTTCGAGACGGAAGAAATTCTTCCTGTACAGCATCACGGTTATCTTACATCGGAGCAAGAAAAAGAACTCCATGCCGCTTCGACACAAGAGGAGGCATTACGATTACTTGCCGCATGGGGGTTTAATGTACGCCGTGCGTGAACTTATACAAATGGTCAACTCGTTCTCTTCACGCAGCATCTGTCTAACATTGTATCCGAGCGCTCTCCAAGCAATAGAAACTCTATACGAACAAGGGAACACACTGGTCGTGGCGGTGGTGACTTATGCTTTCCGAAAAGTGCAGAATGACCCACAACGCTCAATGATGAATACGCTCGAAGTCTTCGCACCCGTTTCTGGCGCTAATTGTCGTTTTTTCGTAGTTTGCAAACTGGATAACAATCATTTTGAGGTTGAGTTTTTGAGCGAATTGTGATGGTCTGTGTAAAAATTTTTCCTATCTTTGAGCGGGTTTTGCAGGAATTTTTCACTCTCCATCTCGTTCGACCATGAAACTACGTTTTTCCCTTTCTCTGGCACTCGTGCTTCTGTGCGCCTTGCTCTCTGCCCGTGCTGCCTCTGCGCATACCGTTGCCAATCGCAACACTATCAATGCCATTCTTGGCGATGTCAGCTTTGTGCAAAAATTCGGCACTGCCCCAACAGCAACAGCCAATGAGCGCCTTCGCATCCAAACACACTTGGAATATGTCGAAAGACTACTCCGTGCAGCCGATGTGTCGCACCTCGCCAAGCCGCTCCAAATACGCCGTGCCGCACTTTTGGATAAACTCTATGAATACCGATTAGCAGGCTGCTTCCCGACAAATCTGGCTTTTCCCAAAGAACGCCGTCCCTGCTTCATAGACGCGGCTGGTACTATCTGTGCCGTCGGTTATCTCATCGAACAAACAACAGGACGCGCCTTTGCAGAACGCATCAATGCTACACATCAGTACGATTTTCTCTCGGATATGCAAATGCCCGAACTCACGGCGTGGGTGGAAGCGTCAGGCTTGACAGCGAGGGAGTGTGCGATGATTCAGCCGGGGTATGATTATGCTATTTTTCAAGACCCTAACTTCAAGGCATTTGCGGCGAATCCGATTGCTATTTCCGCTTTAAAGTCAGGCTATATTATGAATATTGAACTTCGTGGAATAGATGCCTCTCTTGTACCAGTTACTACATCTATTCTTAATCTTGTATTCAGCAAACTCTTCCTTACTCCAAGAGAAACAATATGGTTTAAATATGGCGCAAATTGGGGGGGATCTGTTTCTTTCGGAATACCAGCCATGCCTAATATCACGGCAGGAACATATCAACTTGGGCTAGTTTTTTTTCTTCCTCCTTATCCCGGATATACTGGGCTTCCTGACCGTTATATTACAACAACTAACATTACAATTTCTCTAGCCACCAGCACCCGCGACCTCACGTTCCCAAACCCCATTACCCTTTCCCCCAACCCCGTACACGAAGCACTCACGCTTGCTCTGCCGGAAAACGACCTGCACCGTGTCCGCCTCACAAGCGCACTTGGCACCGCCGTTGCGACGCTTTCGGAAGCATCGGGTACGACAACGCTGGATGTGAGCGGTTTGGCGGCGGGCGTGTACTTTGTGGAGGTGGAGAGCGCGAGAACACGGCAGCGCACCGTGCAGAAGGTGGTGAAGTATTGACGGGCATTTTCACGCCCGCCGCGCACCGTCACGCCTCGCCAAGTTCCCGCAGCAGCGCCTCGCGCTCAATTTCCAGTTGGCGAATTTTGCGTTCGATAGAATCCAATTCTTCAGGCATAGAATCAATCTCAATGCGCAACTTCGATGCCGACTCGTCTATGAGGTCAATCGCCTTGTCCGGCAGGAAACGGTCTGCTATGTAGCGATGCGAAAGCTGTGCCGCCGCAATGAGCGCTCCGTCGGTGATTCGCACCCCATGATGCACTTCGTAGCGCTCTTTGATGCCGCGCAGAATCGTGATGGTATCTTCCACATTCGGCTCTTCAATCAGCACTTTCTGGAAGCGGCGCTCTAAAGCGGCATCTTTTTCGATGTATTTTTGATATTCATCCAGCGTCGTTGCGCCAATGCAACGGAGCTCCCCTCGCGCCAGTGCGGGCTTGAGGATATTTGCTGCGTCCATACTGCCTTGGTTGGTCGCACCTGCACCCACAAGCGTATGCAGTTCGTCAATGAAAAGGATAATTTCTCCGTCAGATTCGCTCACTTCGCGCACCACGGCTTTCAAGCGCTCTTCAAACTGCCCGCGAAAGCTCGTACCAGCCACAAGCGCTCCCATATCAAGCGCGATAATCGTTTTGGTCTTGAGCGTTTCCGGCACGTCGCCCGTAACGATGCGCTGCGCAATGCCTTCGGCGATGGCGGTCTTGCCCACGCCCGGCTCACCGATAAGAACAGGATTGTTTTTCGTGCGGCGCGAAAGCACTTGCAGCACCCGACGAATCTCTTCTTCACGCCCGATGATGGGGTCAATTTTGCCTTTTCGTGCCTCGTCGTTGATAGAGCGTCCGTAGCGTTTGAGCGCTTGGTATTTATCTTCGGGATTTTGGTCGGTCACGCGCTGCGAACCGCGAAAATCTTTCAAAATCTTGACAACCGCATCCTTAGTCACTCCTTGGTCGCGCAGAAGCTGGGATGCAGACGATTTCTGCTCGGCAATAGCCATGAGCAAATGTTCGGTGCTGACGTATTCGTCGCCTAGTTTCTGTGCTTCTTTGAGCGCAAGCTCCATCACGCTTCCCAAGTCACGGCTCAGAAACTGACTTCCCACGACCGTTCCGCCGACTTTTGGCAGTACGTCGAGGTCTTGCTGCGTCTTGGATTTGAGGTAATCCACATTTGCGCCGAGCTTCAGCAGCATGGGCGGAATAATCCCTCCCGAATCCTCCAAAAGCGCCAGCAGCGCGTGTGCGGGTTCGATAGACTGGTGGTTATTCGCAGATGCTATTTCTTGGGCGCGTTGGAGCGCTTCTTGTGCTTTAAGCGTGAGTTTTTGGAAGTTCATTGCTGTGGCATTGAAAATATTTGATACGCTAAGGATTAAACAAATCTACAATTTTTTCGCAGTTCGGGCAAGAACGAAAAAACGGCGACAGAGCGCATCAATTCTTGCTCTGTCGCCGTTTATTTTTTCGTGAAGCTGAGAAATGTTTAGCGAGAAATTTCTAATATCTCGTATTCTGTCATTCCCGCCGGCACTTTCACCGAGGCAATTTCACCAACGGACTTGCCCATTAGCGCACGCCCTACGGGTGAGTTCACAGCAAGTTTATTTTTCTCAAAATCAGCCTCCTCCTCGCTTACGAGCGTGTATTCGAGTGTGGCATTATTCTTCTTGTTCTTGAGTTTTACTTTGGCAAGAATATAGACTTTATCTGCCGGATAGTCCCCCGGCTCGACCGTACGTGCCCGCGCAAGCGTCGCTTGAATTTTGTTGATCCGTAGTTCTAGCAAGCCCTGTTCTTCTTTTGCGGCATCATAATCACCATTTTCCTTCAAGTCGCCGTGAGAGCGGGCTTCGGCGATTTTTCGTGCAATCTCGGCACGACCTTTGGTTGTCATTTCGTTCAGTTCGGCTTCGAGTTGGTTCAATCGCTCCTTGCTGAGGTAAATCGGTTGTGTACTCATGGTTGAAATATGGTCAAAGTGAGGGAAAAAGATGTAAAAATGAGGTAAAAACTAAAAGAGGCAAAAACCAAAAACCAATAAAAAAAACAAAGCCATCACCGCGCTTTACGGGGAATGGCTTTGGTTCAAAAGCGAACTACAAAGTTACGAAAACTTTATGGTAGTGCCAAGATGAATTTTTGCAAGGTGTTACAATGGGATTACAAGTGCTGAAGCAAGTGCCCCATTTTGGTTTTCTTTGTGCGCATATAGTCAATGTTGCGGTCGTTGTGCGCCACCTCAATCGGCACACGCTCCACAACTTCTAAGCCATAGCTTTCCAGCCCGACACGCTTGGTGGGGTTATTTGTCAGAAGGCGCATTTTGTGAGCACCCAAGTCGGCAAGTATCTGTGCGCCGATGCCATAATCACGCGCATCCGGCTGGAAGCCGAGCGCCTCATTTGCTTGCACCGTGTCCATTCCCTGCTCTTGCAGAGCGTAAGCGCGAATCTTGTTCAAAAGCCCTATACCGCGCCCTTCCTGACGCATATAGAGCAATACACCTTTGCCATCTTCGCTGATACGCTTCATGGCTGCATCCAACTGTAAACCGCAGTCGCAGCGCATGGAATGGAACACGTCACCCGTCAGACATTCTGAGTGAACTCGCACCAATACTGGCTCGTCAGCTGTCCATGAACCTTTGATAAGCGCGATGTGTTCTTTGCCATCCACCACATTTTGATACCCGACGATTTTGAACTCCCCGAACTCCGTTGGCATCTCGGCTTCGGCAACTTTCGTTACCAGCCTGTCCGTCTGCAAGCGGTATGCAATCAGGTCTTTGACGGTAATAATCTTCATGGAGTGCTTTTTTGCGAACTCAATGAGCGCGTCTCGGCGCTTCATGGTGCCGTCTTCGTCCAGAATCTCGCATAACACTCCGCACGGCTCAAGCCCAGCGAGTCTCATTAAATCTACGGTTGCTTCGGTATGTCCTGCGCGGCGCAGCACACCTTCTTCGGCAGCGATAAGCGGAAAAATGTGTCCGGGTCTGCCCAAATCGGACGGCTTGGTTGCAGGGCTGGCAAGCGAACGCACCGTTGCAGCACGGTCGTATGTTGAGATACCAGAACTGGTATTGTGCAAATAATCCACCGATACGGTGAATTTTGTGCCGTGCAGTGCTGTATTGGAGCGCACCATCGCGTCAAGTTCAAGCGCGTATGCCCTTTCAGGCGTAATGGATACACACACCAATCCGCGCCCTTCGGTCGCCATGAAGTTAATCATCTCCGGAGTGCAGAGTTCCGAAGCACAGATGAGGTCGCCTTCGTTTTCGCGGTCTTCATCGTCTAAAACAATAATAATTTTACCTTGTTTGAGGTCACTAATGGCATCAGAAATAGTGTTGAACGCCGGATGTGTAGCCATAACTGAAAGTAGTGGTGGTAAATAAGCCCAAGAAGTACATAATTACTTGGGCATCGTCTGATTCAATGCCGAATAGGGGTCGGAATTATCAAGGCTGCTGAAGTAGTAGAAAGCGCGTCCGTTTGCGTCTATTTCTACCGTTGCAAGCCGCTTCTCGACAGCGTGTTTCAAGAACTGCTCTACTTCGGAAAGCGAGAAATCGGATTCAATCACCAGCAACTCAGGATAAACCTTGCCTTGATGCTCGAATGCGTAGCGCAAGACTGCTTTTTCCATCATTACAAAGTTTGCCGGAGCAGATGGTGACATTGGTGTTGATGCAGGCGCAAGAGCAAGAAATTCTTGATGTTCTGCCTGCAAACGATAAAATTTCTGGCGATTCTCGCGGACACCGTAGGCGGACATAGCCGCGATGCCAGCAAATACAAGCGCCGGTACGCCAAAATCGGCATCGCCAAACACCATCGCAACACTAAAACACGCGGACATAATCACACTAAAAACCACGCTTCGCTTGCCGCTTTCGAGTTTGCGTTCGGCTTGCTGGAGTTTTTTGACAAGACGTTTATAGGTTTCTTCGCGGTAACGGTCTAATGCTGTGGGTGCATTAGCACGCTGCTGCTCAAAGCGTGCGCGGCTTGTTTTGGCGGTGTCGAGTGCCGAATCAACGGCATCCATGACGGTATCAATAATTTCGCCGACAATTTCACCGGCACGGGTGCGGTATTCCTTGCCTCTGTCCATGTCGCGCTCAAAGCGGTCACGCCTGCGTTTACGCCATTTGTCGCGCATATCGGCAAAGTCTTCTTGCCACTCTTGTTGGTTTTTACGACCGCGATTGTCTCTGCCGGTATTATATTTGTCCCAGTTGTTGTTTGAGAAACTGCTCATGGCGATATTCCTTGTGTAAGGCATGGTATCGTGCGGTTGTTCGTAGAATGGATTGTTCCGTTTCATTGTATCCGCTCCGAATAGTATCAAGGATGGTAATTTACAAAAGATTTTACCCTTCTTCCAACGCAAAACACTAAAAAGAGTTTCATTTATTGACGTAGCTCGTCCCAAAATCTTTCACAGCGCGTGAATCCAGCATAAATACTTCTATTCAGATGCTTCAGAAATCGCGTCAATACTCGCTTCATCATTTTCCTGCCGTCAAATTACTCGTCGGCTGCAGTCTTGGTATAGCGATGTTTTTGATATTTTCTTTTGTGCCAATTTCTTTTGTACCAACTGCCATTGTTGGCGGGACGGCGTTGTTATGTTCGCTTGCCGGAATTATAATTGCTGCCATCATTCATCGCAAAAGGATGCAAAATCAGTCCCCTGCGCCACTGCTGCTTCGTATTGCTGCTTCCGGCGTGTACTGGTGCGCTGCTGTGGCACTGGGCTGGATGCTTTGCTGGGAAGCACAGAGTTCGCGTGTGGTGCATAATGCTCAGACCATCACACCCGCCATGCCTGCTGTCGTGCGGGGTGAGATTCTGCGTGTTCTCCGCCATGATTCTGTCCTCACTCGTGTTCTGGTGCGTGGCGAGGTCGACACCAAAGCATTTCCACGCCTGTATGAAACAACCACGCTCCTGACGGTGTTTACGGGCAAATACAACGATACAAGCCGCAACGATGCGCAGGAAAGCATTGCAGACAGAGTGTATCTTCACCGCGAGAATATTCACTCTGGGATGAGTATCTATGCGGTGGTGAACGCTTCCTTGCCGCGTCGTGCATTTTTGCCAACCGACTTTGACGAAGAAAATTATGCTGCGGCACTAGGCGCTTCGTTTCTCGCGCGGGCAGAGGTTCGGAACGTTGCCGTCGTACAAGAGCATTTGACAGTGCAGCGTTTAACCGATATGGCACAGGCGGCGCTGGAACGACGTATTGACCGACTTTTTCCCACAACCACCGCACCCTTTGCGTTGGCGCTACTGACTGGCAACACCGAACATCTTGCCCTTGAGACCAAGCACGAATACGCACGTGCGGGAACAGTTCACGTTCTTGCCGTCAGTGGTCTGCACATTAGCCTCATCATGGCGATAATGCTTGTGCCGCTTGCATTTGTCCGGCGTGTGGCGGTGCGTTGGATATTATCGGTCATAGGCATTACCGCTTTTGTGCTGCTCACAGGTGCAGCGCCGTCTGCCATGCGCTCGGCGGTGATGGCAGTATTGTTTTTGCTCGCTTTTGCGGTGGAGCGCCGTGCGAGTTTGCTGAATATTGTTGCCATGAGTGTTGTGCTGTTGCTTGCGTGGCAGCCAGCGCTCCTCTATTCTCCGGGCTTTCAGATGTCGGCGGCGGCGGTGTTTGGAATTTCACTGGCACTGCCTGTCTTTGAAGAGGGTTTTCTGCGGCTTTTGGGCGTTCGTGCCGTTGGCAGGCGACGAGATTTCCCCATCCGCTCGGTTCTTGCCTCGGCGCTCGCCATTACCTTTGCGGCATCGCTGGCAGTAGCGCCGATTGTGGCGTGGTATTTTGGTGTGGTCTCACTTATTTCTCCCCTTGCAAATCTTGCCATTGTGCCGCTTAGCTCAATAGCAATGCTGTACACGCTGGCAAGCGTCATTTTCTCAGGCTTCTGGGTTTACTGGGCAGAACTTTTCGCGCAGACGGCGCACACGTGCTTGCTTGGAATGAACGCGCTCAATCATTATGCCGCGCAGCCACAATTTGCTGCGGTGGAAGGGCGATATGCCCTTGTGCTGGCGCTCAGTCTCTCCGCCGCTATGCTCTACTGTGCTTGGTCAGCATCGTGGCGAGTCCTTGCCTTTCGCGGTGTGGTGGTGATTGCTGCCGGAGCGCTGTTGGCGATGATTCTGGATATTCACACGCCATCACTACAGGTGCGCCTCCTGCCAAGAGAACAGGTTGTTGCGGTTGTTGTTCAGATGCGCAGGCATTGCATGGTTTTGTTGCAAGACCGCCGGACGGCGAGTTTTGGAGACGAAAGACCAAAGCCCGATATAGGATTGGAGCGCTACCTGCACGAGTATTGCCTCGCGGAGCAAGATTCCATAACGCTCTGTACCACCGGTGCAGTTTCAATGCTCATTGCGTCGCGGATTAGCGAGCTTTTAGCAAAGCGTCAAGCACAGGAAAAGCCTCCTATACCTGTCCGAATGAGCGTTGTGGCACAATCGCTGTTGTACAAAGACCCGCGCTTTTTTGCTGCACTAGATGCGCTGCAAGCCAGAGACATCAATGTTTCTTCCGCAAGCGATGTCATTAAGCGCGATACAATTGTGCGTTTGCTAGAGAATATCGGCGAACAGTTAGAAAAGAAGCGCTTTGTGGCATGGGATGGCGTTCGCGGTAAGCTCATTGTGAGCCGTGCACAGCAAACGGACACTATCATTTTACCCAAAGCAATGGAATATCGGACATGGTAAGGGTTTGCATTGCAACGGTATGGACATTTGTTTGCGGAGTGCGGAATTTATTCCGCTTCTGTTCTTCTCAACCGTATAGATAGATGATGCGGAGTAGTTGACGCGGAATAAATTCCGCACTCCGATTTTATGTATTGTCTGAACTATTGGCATTGAGGAACAGAGAAAGGCAAAAGAATTTGTCCTTCAAGCGTGCTGTGAAACCAAGTATTTACGCGATTCTGCGAAAACCCGTGCAAATTACGCGGATTCTTGCTAATTTTGTATTCGGTTGTATCTATTGATATGACCACAGTTATACTTTATTTCACCATCAAAGGATTTGGTATGCCATACGACCCGCTGCTTGTAAAACCAATGCGCGAAGAACTTACCCGCGTTGGTTTTCAGGAAATGCTTACGCCGGAGGCTGTCGACAGCACTCTTTCGCAGCAGGGAACAACCTTTGTCGTTGTCAACTCTGTTTGCGGATGTGCTGCCGGTGGCGCTCGTCCTGCTGCTGCACTCGCTCTCAAAAATGAAGTGCTTCCAGACCGCATTGTAACAGTCTTTGCCGGACAGGACACAGAAGCTGTGCAGCATCTTCGCTCGAAATATTTGCAAGGAATTCCGCCTTCTTCGCCTTCTATGGCGCTCTTCCAAGACGGTCAGCCTGTTGCTGTTATTCACCGCCATCACATCGAAGGCAGAATGCCGGAAACGATTGCTGAAGCCCTCAAAGGAATGTTTGACGAGTTTTGCGCAAAAGAAGCCGTTGCTTGAAAAAGAAAAGATGAAGGCGGAAGTGATGAATGACGAAGTTCTTAAACGCACTTTGCCCTGAAAATTCTGCCCATACGCTCCAATAAAAAGCATTAGAAAGCATGATGCAATGCGGCGTTGATAGCTTCACAGCCTCAACGCCGCTTTTTCATTGGTTTACTTGAAATTGATGTACTCGAACTAGCCCTCTCCCACTTCTTCCAAGATTCCGGCAGCATGAATCTTCTCAAAAACTTTCCCTCTTCGCCGTTTTTGGTATTTGTCATTGCGGCGGCATTCTTCGTAGCGTACGGCTCATTTCTCGTGATGACGCAGCTTGCTGCCAGCCCGTTTGTGCTCTTCGCCTCGTCGGTGTTTCTGCTCTATCCTTTCCGCAATGACTCCGTTCATGTCTGGCGAATGATGACGCTTTTGTGTCTGACCTTCGCAGCATGGCTGTTCCGTGAGGTGGGCAGCCTCTTTGCACCATTTTTTGTGGCTTTCGCGTTTGCGTATTTATTCGAGCCAATTGTCGTTTTTTTGAAAAGCAAAAAATTTCCGCGATGGCTGACCGCAGGCTTGCTGGTAACAGGATTTATCAGCCTTGTGGCGGCAATTGTGATTCTCGTGTTTCCCGTTATTCTGGCGCAACTGAACGACATCATCCGTGAGATGTCCACACTGATTACTCGTGCAACGAACTATCTCGAAAGCCGCCAGTTCTTCCGCCTTCTTTCCAGCTACGGCTTAAATTCTCCGCAAACGCGCGAACTTATTCAGCGCGAAATTGTTCCCCGCTTAGAAGGCTCATTTAACCTCATTTTGCGGACATTACTTTCGTTCTTGAGCAGCCTTTCGGACGTAGCGACGCAGGTGGTGAATGTGATTCTGACACCGATTTTGATGTTCTATTTTGTCAAAGACTTCGATAAACTCAAGGCGTTTATCGTGAAGGTTCTGAGCGGCAACAATGCAAAGCTACTTTTCGACCTACGGCGCATCAATGCTATCGTGAAGGCATATATCGGCGGGCAAGCAATCGCGGCGGTGATGATTGGCACGGTGTCCAGCGTTGTATTCTTTGTGTTTGGAATCCCCTACGCGGGTGTTATCGGCACGGTTTGCGGCTTGCTGAATCCAATTCCGTATATTGGAATGTTCTCCAGTATTATCATCGGCTTAATAACGGTGGTGGTGGTGGGTTCAGGCGATATGATTGTCTTTTCATTCAGCGTGATAACGGCAACGGTACTGGTGTTACACCTTGTGGATAATTACGTTTTGCAGCCACGCATCGTTGGGCAGCGCGTGGGTTTGCATCCGCTTGTGATGATTGCATCTCTGCTGGTCTTCGGGCATTTCTGGGGCATAGCAGGTTTGCTGATGGCAGTGCCGCTTGTGGCTAGTTTGATGATGTTCTTCAATGATTGGCTTACCGCCAAACTCGCCGCACAAGAAGCACCGGAAATGCCCGTAGAATCTATGATTGCCGATGCAATGTAGGTTCTGCGTACCTACATTGTCTCAGGTAATAGCGTCTTTCATCCGTGAAATCCGCATAATCCTTCCCGAGTCCGTGTCAAAAAAACGTACTTTAATAATTTGCATTTTGCCCGTTTGTAATCTCGAAATCCATGACTAATGACTTTCAGCGTGAAATCACGCGCCGCCGCACTCTTGCCATTATCTCGCACCCCGACGCGGGCAAGACAACGCTCACCGAAAAACTTTTGCTCTACTCCGGTGCAATCCGCTCCGCCGGAAACGTGATGGTGGGTAAGCACAAAGCCACTGTCTCCGACTGGATGGCGATTGAGCAGCAGCGCGGTATTTCGGTCTCGTCCAGCGCCGCACGGGTAGAATATGACGATTACATTTTGAACATTTTGGACACGCCCGGTCACCAAGACTTTAGCGAAGATACATACCGAACACTCATGGCTGTGGACAGCGCCATCATGCTTTTGGATGCTGGCAAGGGTGTCGAGGAACAAACCGTAAAGCTCTTCAAAGTCTGCCGCGATAGAGGAATACCGATTATCACCTTCATCAACAAAATGGATCGCCCCGCGCTTGACCCTTTTGAACTTCTGGATAATGTCGAAAAAGTGCTTAACATTACTGCCGTGCCGATGACGTGGCCCGTCGGCGATGGGCAAGATTTTCGCGGTGTCTATGAGCGGCAGGACAAACTCTTTCACTTTTTTGAGCGCACCACAGGCGGTATGTTCAAAGCACCAATGCGCCTTGCCGATATTCACGACGAGCATATCCGCGCCTCGCTGGGCGAAAAAGCACACGCAAAACTTATTGAAGACTTGGAAATGGTCGAAGTCGTATTGCCGCAGTTTTCGCAGGAGGATTTCCTTGCAGAGCGCATTACGCCTGTGTTTTTTGGTAGTGCCATCACGAACTTTGGCGTTGAGAATTTCCTGCAATCGCTTATTGATCTTGCGCCCGTACCGCAAGGGATGAAGGCATCTACAGGTGTTATCAGCCCCGAAAGCGATTTTTTCTCCGGCTTCATGTACAAGATGCAAGCGAACATGAATAAATCGCACCGCGACCGCATTGCGTTTTTTCGCATTGTCTCTGGCAAATTTGAACGCGGTATGACAGCAAAACATTTCCGTTCAGGCAAAGAAGTAAAACTCAATTATCCCTTCCAAATCTTCGGACAAGACCGCGAAATCATTGACGAGGCGTTTCCGGGCGATGTTATCGGCTTATCGAATCCGGGCGTGTTTCGCGTTGGCGACGTACTTTCGACGGGTACGGATTTCTCCATTCCCCAATTTCCGCGCTTTGCGCCGGAGATTTATGCGAAGGTTATCCCGAAAAACGGCTCGTTCTCGAAGTCCTTCCGCAAAGGTGTGGAGCAGCTTGGCGAGGAAGGTGTGGTGCAGATTTTCGGCGATATGCACGGCAGCCCCATTCCGCTCATTGCAGCTGTGGGCGAACTGCAGTTGCAAGTCTTCCAATCCCGCATGGAATCGGAGTACAACGAGGTCATTACGTTGGAACGCCTACCCTTCACACGCACACGATGGATTGGGGGCGACATTCTGCCGGCTTCCTCGACGCTCACCTACGCGCTTGATGAGCAAGGTCGCAAGGTCGTTCTTTTCCGTAGTGATTGGGAAATGAATTATCATTTAGAGCAAACCAAAGGTTTGGTACTGCTCGAAAAGCCGCCGGAAGAGGTTGGAGTATAGGGTTCGGCGACAATGCGCAATTTATTTGGTAAGCCAAACTTTTTCCATCTGTCGTGCGTTAAAGCAGTGCGAATACAAAAAAAGTGATATTTTTGTATTGTTCAGAAGTATCCGCCCTGCTAATTTTTGTCTCACAAAAACCCTACAATTCCGATGAACTCTGCATTACGCCCGACACAAGCCCCAACGCCCCTCATTAACCCACTCTCCGCCAACGGCAAACTCACGCATAACCCCGTTCTCAGCAACTTCGACGATTTTTCGCGCCGCCACATCGGTCCCAGTGAGGACGAGCAGCACGCCATGCTCGCAGCTATCGGCGTGGACTCCTTGGAAACGCTCATCAGCCAGACTGTTCCCCAAAGTATTCGCCTCCAGCAACCGCTACGCCTTGCTCCGGCGCAAACCGAGCATGAGTTCTTGGCAGATTTGAAGGGCATTGCGAGTGAGAATAAAATTTTTAAGTCCTATATCGGAATGGGTTACTATAATTGCATCACACCCCCGGTGATTTTACGCAATCTTTTGGAAAATCCGGGTTGGTACACGCAGTACACGCCCTATCAAGCCGAAATCGCTCAAGGGCGCTTGGAGTCTCTGCTGAATTTTCAAACAATGGTGATTGACCTGACTAAACTCGAGCTGGCAAACGCTTCGCTTCTGGACGAAGGCACAGCCGCCGCCGAAGCAATGCACCTCATGCACGCCGCCCGCTCGAAAGAATCGGTGCAGAAAGGCGCAGAAACGCTGTTCGTCTCTCAAGAATGTTTTCCGCAGACAATAGACATTCTCAAAACCCGTTCCGAGCCGCTCGGAATCACGCTTCTCGTCGGAAATCATGCCACGCTTGATTGGGAGAAGCATCCCGAAATTTTTGGCGCAATTCTTCAATACCCCACCACAAACGGCGAAGTGTACGATTACAGTGCGTTTTGCTCATCGGCACACGAGCATCACGCAATGGTCTGCGTGGCAGCAGACCTGATGAGCCTTGCGCTTCTCACGCCGCCGGGCGAGTTCGGCGCAGATATAGCAGTCGGTTCGGCACAGCGCTTTGGTGTTCCGATGGGCTATGGCGGTCCGCACGCAGCGTACTTTGCCACGAAAGAAGAATACAAGCGGCTTCTGCCCGGACGCATTATTGGCGTTTCAATTGATGCGCAAGGCGGTGTGGCATATCGCATGGCGCTTCAGACCCGCGAGCAGCACATCAAACGCGACAAAGCCACGAGCAATATTTGCACTGCGCAGGCGCTTCTGTCCAATATCGCCGCCATGTACGCCGTTTATCACGGTGCAAAAGGCATTAAATCTATTGCCACACGGATTCACAGCCTGACAACGCTTTTGGCAAAAAGCCTTATCAAAATTAATTTTACGCCCACCAACGAGTATTGGTTTGATACGCTGACGGTTCCGCTGGAATATCCCAGCACAAAAGAGAACATCCGTAAATACGCGCTGACGCACAGTCTCAACTTCCGCTACTCCGACGACGAAGCAGGAAAGCAGTTTGTGGGGATTTCACTGGATGAGACCACGACGCTGAACGATATTCAAATTATTCTGGTCTGCTTTGCTCGTGCGACGGGACGTGAGCTTTCGCGCATTGGGTTCGATGAACTGGCGCAGTTGCCGGACTTGACGCATATTTCTCAAGCGCTTCGCCGAGAATCTGACTACCTCACGCACCCGGTGTTCAATCGTTATCATTCCGAACACGAGATGCTGCGCTACTTGAAGCACCTTGAGAACAAGGATCTGTCGCTTGCGCACTCTATGATAGCGCTTGGTTCTTGCACGATGAAATTGAACGCGACGACCGAGATGATACCCGTTACGTGGGCGGAATTTGGCGGTCTGCACCCGTTTGCACCCATTGACCAAACACAAGGCTATCAGCGTATTTTTAAGGAACTCGAAAGTGCACTAGCAGAAATCACAGGCTTTTCTGCTGTTTCGCTCCAGCCCAATGCCGGAGCGCAAGGCGAGTACGCGGGTCTTATGGTCATTCGTGCCTATCACCGTTCCCGCGGCGAGGCATACCGCGAGGTGGCTCTCATTCCATCGTCTGCGCACGGTACTAATCCCGCAAGCGCCGTTATGGCGGGTATGAAAGTTGTGGTTGTGGGCGTGGATGAACGCGGCAATATAGACATGAACGACCTTCGTGCCAAGGCAGAGCAGCACAAGAATCATCTTGCAGCGTTTATGGTCACGTATCCTTCCACACATGGTGTTTTTGAGTCCACCATCAAGGAAATATGCGACCTTGTACATGGTTACGGCGGGCAAGTCTATATGGACGGTGCAAATATGAACGCACAAGTGGGCTTGACCAGCCCAGCAATGATTGGCGCAGATGTCTGCCATTTGAATTTGCACAAAACCTTTTGTATCCCGCACGGCGGCGGCGGTCCGGGCATGGGACCTATTTGCGTTGCATCGCATTTAGCACCGTTTTTACCGGGACATTCCGTTGTCAGTATTGGCGATGACCGTGCAATATCGGCTGTGTCTGCGGCTCCGTGGGGCAGTGCATCCATTTTGCTCATCTCCTACGCTTACATCCGCATGATGGGCGGCGCGGGACTGACGAGAGCAACCGAAGTAGCAATCCTGAACGCGAACTACATCAAAGCTCGCTTAGAGAAGCATTATCCCGTGCTGTACTCCGGCGAAAACGGACGCGCGGCACACGAACTCATTTTTGATTTCCGTGAATTCAAGCGTACTGCCGGAATTGAAGTGGAAGACGTTGCCAAGCGCCTTATGGACTATGGCTTCCATGCGCCAACAGTTTCGTTTCCTGTGGCGGGAACAATTATGGTAGAGCCGACCGAAAGCGAGTCGCTGGAAGAACTTGACCGTTTCTGCGAAGCAATGCTAGCCATTCGCCGTGAAATTGAAGCAGTAGCAAACGGTAGCGCAGATAAAGACGACAATGTGCTGAAAAACGCTCCGCACACCGCACACGTTATCTCAGCCGACCAGTGGTCGCACAACTACACCCGTCAGGAAGCCGCTTACCCGCTTGCATGGGTACGTGAGCGTAAGTTCTGGCCCTCAGTCGGGCGCATTAACAGCACCTATGGCGACCGCAACTTGATCTGCGCCTGCCCGCCGATGGAAAGCTATATGGAACAGTCTCTTACGCCTGCATCAGAGATTGTGTAAAATACTCTAGCCAAATGAAAACGGCTCACGTTCTAAGCAAGAACGTGAGCCGTTTTGTTTTTATACTTCATTCCTCCTATGCACTGCCCAAAAACAACATCACTTTTTCGGAGGGTCTTTTTTCGTGGAGTCCTGTACAGGTGCGGGTGTAGGTAAAGGCTTTTTCGTAGAATCTTGCGGCTGCCCAAGTTTTAAGTCTTTGGCAGCGTCTTTGAATTCTTTTTCCCCTTCTTTTACGATGTCCTCAGCCGCTTTTTTAGCATCATCAGCCATTTTGCTGATGCGGCGGCGGATATTCGACGGCGAAAGTTCCTGCCGTGCTTTGCTGATTTCTCGTTCGATTTTGTCAATCGCCTCGTTCAGTTTTGCCTTGATGTCGTCGGTAAATAAGCCAAGTTTGTCCATTGCTTTTGCCGTGATGTCGTAGCGCGGGTTGGCATAGAGAATGGGCTGTGTGCTTTTGTCCCAGACGTAATCGTAGTTTTCCGTGATAGCCACTTCTTGAATGGCGGCTGCAATTTTTGCTTCCACCGGACGCATGATATTTGCTGCCTCAGTATCAAATGTGCCGCCGGAATTGAAAGTCTTGCGGATAAATTCTTCGCGGTCGGCACGGCGCTTTTGGAGCAGTTGTTCACGGTCTCGTAGCTCGGACTCGCTCCAGATGAGGCGCTTTTTCTGAATTTCTATCTCCAACGCTTGAATTTGAAGGAGTTGGTCGTCCGCCTGTTTTTTCCAATCCGCCACAAGCGATTCTATACGCTGTTTGGCAGTTTGGTATTCGGGAAACCGCTCACGGATAGTATTCGAGTTCACAAACGCCACCTTCGGCACTTGCGCAAACAGCACAGAACCATAGAAAAAACCGACAAGCACACAGACAAAAGCCTGATGATAACGCATCTTCCAAAGAATGTTCATCATAAAATCACAGCAAAAAAAGTGAAACAACAAATGCACCAACGACAGAAAAAGCCAAAGCACGGCAATACTGATTGCATCGGCTTTGGCTTTCAACTGTGTAGCAAAGTGTTTCGATAAATGCTTGAAACCGTTCTACAAATTATGAGTCGTTTGGGGCGCGAACACGTGAGTTCGCACACTTCTTACTTATTTTACTTATTGCGCTTGAGTTTGTCCAGAACGCGGAAGGTAATGTCGAGTTCTTCATCGAAATAGACAAACGCCGGTGTTTCCATGACAGCAGAAAGTTTCTCTGTTTTAGCAACATCTTTAATAGCAGCCTGAACACGCTTGCGAATAGGAGCAAGGAGTTCTTCTTGAAGAGCCGCAAGTTCGCCTTGGTTACCAAGTTTTTCTTCGCGGTAGCGCATAAAACGCTCTTGAATGGCTTTCAAGCGCTCTTCTTCTTTGGTTTTTGCATCAGCAGCCATCATAGCTTTTTGCTTGTCGTAGCCTTCAAGCGCTTGGAGATAATCTTTTTGAATGGTTTCCAGTGTGTCGCGGTATTTTTTGCCGGACTCTTGGAGTTTTTCTTGCGCTTCTTTTGCTTCAGGAAGCTGCGCAACGATTTTCTGAGAATCTACGACACCGATTTTGAATGCACCAGCCGCGCCGGATGCTTTTTGTGCGTAGCTTGGGGTAACAAATGCCACCGCAGCCAGAATTGCTGCGCTTACAAGATATTTCATAATATAATAAAGAGTTAAACTGTGAACAAGAAATTGTGTGCGAATAATACGTGCAAATTGCAAAGACTTCTAATTTACAACACCAAAAGCGCTTTGCCAAATTCTTTCCGCACATTTCGTGTTTTGATAACGGCTTTGTGCGAAAAAGTTTAACGGCACGGCTCTTATCGTCCAAATTGGAAGTGGAAGCGCCAGCCCGGTGATGTTCCGTTGCTGTCGCCCACGCGCGTACCGTCCAAGCCTAAGATAGGGTCAAAACCGTAGGCATAGTCAAAGCCCAAAAGACCAATGGGGTTGATCAAAAAGCGTACGCCCACGCCCGCAGAGCGCTTCAAATCGAAAGGGTTGACGTGATTGATTCTATCCCACACATTACCAGCCTCCACAAATGCCATCGCATAAATGGGAACGGGATTGAGTGTAACGGCAAAACGAAGTTCAGCGTTGAGTAACATCATTGCGTGTCCACCTTGTGGTTGCAGCCCTTGCGGAGTACCCTCTGCCGGAAGGCGAGGACCAATTTGACGGTCAGGATAGCCGCGAAGTGGTGTAATAGCGTAACCGCCCAAAACAGTACCACCCATGTAGTATAACTCAAGCGGTGGAATAAGCTCAGTAGCAGGATTTAAGCCCGTCACGTAGCCAAAATCTGCGTTCAGGCGGAGTGTAAGGCGGTTCTGCTCGGCAATTTGCAAAATCGGCGTATAGCTTTCTAAGGTAAGCTGATTTTTGAAATAATCCATTTGCCCAATACCAATCGAGCCGCCTGCAATCTTTGTTGCAAGGACAAACCGTGAGCCTTCGGTCGGGAACATCCCGTTATCAATACTAATGCGTGAAATCGTTTGGCTGAGGGCAAATTCCAAGCCCTGTGCGTAGACGGTATTCAATGTTGATGCACCGGTCAATGCGCGGTTATTCAAGCCTTGTAGCACCCAGTCAGCACGGAAGAAGTCATCGGGCCAGCGCAAGCGGCGACCGATATTCAGCGAAGCGCCTGTACGCTGATTATTGTAAAAATAATTCTGTGTGTCGAAGACGTTGAAACCAAGTGTTGTTGGCTCGTCGAAGAGCCACGGTTCAGTGAGTCCCAGCGTAAAGGTACTGAGCGCACCGCCGGCAAAGGTACTATTTACGCCCAAACTACCGCTATTGCTAAAGCCACCGCCACGCTCATAATTCAGGTTGAAAATTTGTCCGCCGCCGCCTTGAAGCGGTTCGGCTACGGAGAAATTGTTCAATGTAATACCGACCGAGCCGGTAAAACCAAACGCTCCGGCATAGCCAAACGACGCATTAAACGTGTCGTTGGAGCGCTCTTCCACCTTGAAGGTCACATCTACTTGCGAGTTGTCCGCAAGTTTCACATCAGGACGGAGTTTTTCCTGATTGAAAAAGTTCAACTGCCCCAGAAAGCGCACAGAACGGATAATGGCAGCGCGGTTGAAGAAGTCGCCCGGACGCACATACAGCTCACGGCGAATAACTTTGTCCTTCGTTTTGGTATTGCCTTCAATTTCTACGCGGCGAATCGTGAACTGATTGCGCTCAAAGACTTTTACGACAATATCCACCGAATCCGGCGCAACGCGCTTTTCTTCTTTCTCTACGCGGGCTGTCAGGTAGCCGTTATTCATGTACAGCGAAGCCACATCGTTTTGTTCTTCGTTGCCCTGTAAGTTTTTGTCGAATTTATCGGCATTGTAAAGGTCACCTTTTTGCATCTGCAAACGATATTCCAGATAAAGCGAAGGAAATACCAAATTTCCTTCAAAGGAGATATTGCGAATATAGACTTTCTGCCCTTCATCTACTTTGATTCGGATGTCCACGCTTTCAAGCGAATCGTTGAACGCAAGCGAATCACCAAGCATCTGTGCGTCAATATAGCCGTTCTTACGGTAGAACGTCATGAGTTTCTCATTTTTGTCTTTTTCGTACTTTTTCTGCTCAAACTTATTATTCTTCCAAATCTCCCACCATTGCTTTGTTTTAGTATCCTCGAAAGAGCTTGCTATTTCAGCATCAGTGAAGTGTTTAGCACCTGGAAAAACGATGGAATTGACGTAGAACGTAACACTTTCCTTAATGTCCAGCACGATGCGATAGACGTTGAGCGTGTCGGTGGCTTCCTTCCGCACTTCGACTTTCGCAAATGGCTTACTTTCTTTATCGTATAGTTGCTTGACTGCTTTGCGCCCAAGTTCGAGGTCGTAGGGTGTGAATACATCACCCTCCTTTTTATCGAATGCCTTGAGAATGTCTTTATTACTGATTGCAGAATTTCCGTTGATTTTGAAGGTTCCGATGCGTGTTGCTTCTTTCACTTTTACATTCAGATAGACCCCTGTGCCGTCGAAAGTAACGCGGTCAACAACCACATCCACATCCGAGTATTGACGACGCTTCCAGAGGCTTTTGATAGCATCCTGAATCCGTCCGCCGCGAGCATCGATAAAATCGCCCACTTCCAAACCTGCATAGAACAGCACCGAAGCTGTATCCACAGGAGTCGGCGACTCCACGCGCAAGCCTAAAATCTTGATGGGAACGGGCTTTTGTTGCTGGCGTTGCTGCTGCTGTTGAGAAGGAAGCTGTGCAAAAGTAGCAACTGAAGAAAGAAGAGCCGCAAGGGTGATGAATGCAAGAAACGGCACGACGTGGCGTTGGGCATCACGCTGAGAAAGAAAGGCAAATAAGAAACGAAACATACAGGAATGGTCAAAGTGGATAGTTATGGATAACAGATAACAAAAGCAGTTCGTTATTAGCTGGTTGGCAATCTTTTAAGAGCGAAGCGCATTGAGCATTCGCTTGAGTGAATTTGTCTCCGGCGCATCGCTTTTTTCGTCAATGATTTGCTGTGAAGTTTTTCCGAAGCGGCGTTCGCGTCCAAGATAATTTGCAACTGCTTCGTAAAGATCGTTTCGGCGGAAATCGGGCCAGTTTTTATCGGTAACGTAAAGTTCCGAGTATGCCAGTTCCCAGAGTAAAAAGTTGCTGAGACGCATCTCGCCACTTGTGCGGATAAGCAAATCGGGGTCGGGCGTGGCGTGCGTCTGCAAATACGTCGCAAAGCGCTCTTCAGTAATATCTTCGGGCGAGAGCTTGCCGCGCCGCACGTCTAGTGAAGCCATCTGCACTGCTCGCACGATGTCCCAACGGGCGCTGTATGACAAGGCAAGCGTGAGCGTGAGCCCGGCATTGTTTTTCATCGTTTCCATGCACTCGAAAAGCTGCTTTTGGACGTTCTTCGGAAGTGCATTGATTTTACCAATGGCTTGCAAACGGACATTGTTTTTGTGCAATTCGTCCAGTTCCGAGCGAAGATAGTGCAGCAGTAAATCCATCAGCACCGTTACTTCCATGCGAGGTCTGCGCCAATTCTCCATCGAAAAAGCATAGAGCGTCAGGTGTTTTACGCCCAGCAGCGATGCCGATTCGACAATATCCCGCACGGAGTTGATTCCTTCGCGGTGTCCTTGTGTGCGCGTCAGTGAGCGCTCTTCCGCCCAGCGTCCGTTGCCGTCCATGATGATGGCGATGTGCTCCGGCATTTTGCCCAGAGCGCATAATTCCTGCTGAAGCAGTTTGTCATCTGCGGTTTGTGATGCTACCCAATTCACACGGTCTTCTCCTAAAAAATTGACAAAAAGAGACTTGCAAGTTACGACTTTTTTGTGAGCAATAAGGTAGATTTTTTTCGATACGCAGTGCGAAAAAGATTTTTTTTGAAATGCTTTTGCGATGTTGTTGTACCGCTACGGCACTATTTAGACGCGTAAAATAGCACATTTTAGCGGTTGCGCAGCTATGGTGAAATGTTAAAAAATGTGAATGTCGGTGCATAGGAATGATAAATGAAAAACATTGTGCAAGGCGCTTCACCGCAAGCGGCAGAGATATGCGGAAAAACCGTCAAAATTCGGGCTTTTTTGTAGATTCTTTTGTATATTCGCTAGCCTTTTCTTTGCTTCCAATCCAATGTTCAAGCCATGAAAACATATCTCCCCATACTTATTGTCTTTATCGGTATTGTCTCTCCACTTGGGGCACAGGAAACGATTTGGAATTTGAAAGTGGGGAATAAGTTTGTTTATGAAACACGCCAAGTTTCGTGGCTAGGAGTCCTGCAATATAGTATAAAAGAAGTTGTTGCTGAACGTACTATTAACGGTAAACGCTATGCAGTCGTCCGATATAAATCGTATAGAGAAAATGGTAATCCTCTTGATGAAGATTCTATCAGCATTATGAGGGCGCAAGGATTCAATTTATATAGTTGGTCGGAGCCTAGTAATGAGGAATTTCTGATTTTCAGCGATAGGTTCACATCAAGCACTTTTTTTCATATCACAACACAGAAAGATACTGTTTTTGGTGTCCCGGTTAATAGCTATTTCAGTATTTCCAGCGTTAGTGGCGCGGTATGCCAACGCTTTGAAAACTATTCATCTACTTTTGGCAAGACAGAAAAAGGTTTAAGTTGTTGGCGTGCACAGAATAATATATATAGTTCATTATGCGCAGCATTGATAGATGGGAAAATATATGGCGACTCGTCCAAATTTCTGCAATTTGCATCAGTTTCATCGGCACCTGAAATATCTCTTGCCCTTGCTCCGAACCCTTTCGTATCAGATTTAACTATCTCTTGGAATCAAAGCGGTGAAGCCGAAATAGAAATACTCGACGTTTTAGGGCGAATAATGAGGCAATTCCATGTTCGCCCGTACGAACAATTTAGGTGGGACGGTACGGATAATAATGGTTTAGCGGTGAATATAGGTCTGTATTGGCTTCGCATCAAGACAGCAACAACGCTCAATGTAATTAAAATTCTCAAAACTCCATAGAAACCTCATAAAAGCTCAACTTTACGATATTTCACAACACACCCTTTTCTCAACCATTCAAACTCTCTCCATTATGAGCCAAGCGCAATCTCCCTATCGTATCGCCGCAAGCCTCCAAGCAGGCGGCAAGACGCATCAATACTTCGATTTGAAGGCATTGGACGCGAAATATGGCGGCAAAGTCTCGAAACTGCCGTTTTCGATTCGTATTCTTCTCGAAAACGCCATTCGCAACTTTGACGACCTCGCTACCACCACCGCCCACATCGAAACGATTCTCAACTGGCAGCCAAAACCGCCCGAAGAGGAGATTCCCTATATGCCCGCACGGGTGCTGATGCAAGATTTCACGGGTGTTCCGGCTGTTGTGGATATTGCTTCCATTCGCGCCGAATACGCCCGTAAAGGCGGCAATCCCGACGACGTGAACCCGCTTATCCCCGTTGATTTGGTCATTGACCACTCCGTGATGGTAGATTACTACGGCACTCCCGACGCGCTCAACCAAAACGTGGAAGTTGAGTACGAGCGCAATATGGAGCGCTATCAATTCCTGAAATGGGCGCAAAAAGGCTTCCGTAATTTCTCCGTTGTGCCGCCCGGCATGGGCATTTGCCACCAAGTAAATTTGGAATACCTTGCGCACGGCGTAATTTCGCGTGATGGTTATGCCTTCCCCGACACGCTTGTCGGCACAGACTCGCATACACCCATGGTGAACGGTATCGGCGTGATTGGCTGGGGTGTTGGGGGCATCGAGGCAGAAGCGGCGTTGCTTGGGCAGCCCTCGTTTTTCCTTATTCCGGAGGTGATTGGTCTTCGCTTAACGGGCAAAATGCCGCTCGGCACAACCGCCACCGACCTTGTGCTCACCATTACGCGCCTTCTGCGCGATTACGGCGTGGTGAATAAATTTGTGGAAGTTTTTGGTCCGGGGCTGGACAACCTCTCCGTTACCGACCGCGCAACCATCAGCAATATGTCGCCGGAGTTCGGCTGCACCGTTACCTACTTCCCCATTGACACGCGGACGCTGGAATACCTGACCAAATCTGGTCGCCCAGCCGAACAAGTTGATTTGGTTGAGAAATATGCAAAAGCAAATCTTCTCTGGCGCGAGAACGAGGACCAAATTGTCTATACGCACGTTCTGGAACTGGATATGAGCACCGTCGAGCCGACAGTAGCAGGACCAAAGCGCCCACAGGATAAGGTGCTCATGCGCAATTTGAAAAGCACCGTTGCTTCCACACTTGATAAAACCTTCTCCCGCAGCTATGTTGAACCCCAAGACCGCAAAACAGGTGAACTCAACGGACACGTGCGCTCGCTGAACGTGGAAGGCGAAAACTTCAAGCTGGAAGACGGCTCGGTGGTGATTGCGGCTATCACGAGCTGCACCAATACCTCCAACCCCGACGTAATGATTGGCGCGGGTTTGGTGGCGAAAAAGGCTGTTGCATTGGGATTAAATGTGAAGCCTTGGGTAAAAACCAGTCTCGCACCCGGCTCGAAAGTCGTTACCGAATACCTGAAACGTGCAGGTGTGCTTGGCGACCTTGAGCAACTACGCTTCCACGTAACGGGCTACGGCTGCACGACGTGCATCGGCAATTCGGGACCTCTGAACGCGCCTATTGCTGCGGCGATTGACAAAGGCGACTTGGCGGTAGCATCGGCACTGTCGGGAAATCGGAACTTCGAGGCGCGGGTGCATAATCAAGTCAAAATGAACTTCCTCATGTCGCCGATGCTGGTAGTGGCATTCGCGCTTGCAGGGCGCATAGATATTGACATGGAGAAGGAACCGCTTGGCGTTGGTAAAGACGGCAAACCTGTTTTCCTGAAAGATGTCTGGCCCTCGAATGACGAAATCCACGCAGCAGTGAGCGCGGCTCTCAAAACCGAAGACTTCAAAACCCAGTACGGAAGCGCATTTGCGGGCGGCAAAGAATGGCAAGACCTCGTTGCGCCGACGGGCAAAGTTTTTGATTGGCAAGAAAGCTCAACCTACATCAAAGAATCGCCCTTCTTCAAGGATTTGCCCGAAAAACCAACCGACCCTAAAGACATCAAAGGCGCACGTGTGCTGCTCTCGCTCGGCGACATGATTACCACCGACCACATCTCGCCCGCAGGCGGCTTCAAAGAGGGCACTCCGGCTGGGAAGTATCTGATTGGACGCGGCGTGAAAAAGGAAGATTTCAATTCCTTCGGCGCACGGCGCGGACACGATGAAGTGATGATTCGCGGCACATTTGCGAACGTCCGCATCAAAAACGCACTGGCGGACAAAGAAGGCGGCTTCACAACGTATCTGCCCGAAAACGAGCCGACAACGGTCTATGAAGCATCGGTAAAGTACAAAGCGGCGGGAATCCCGGTGATAATTTTAGCGGGCAAAGAGTACGGAAGCGGCTCCTCACGCGATTGGGCTGCAAAAGGTACGTTTTTGCTGGGTGTGCGGGCGGTCATTGCCGAAAGCTACGAGCGCATCCACCGCTCCAACCTCGTGGGCATGGGCGTTCTGCCGATGCAATACAAACCCGGACAAACCGCAGCATCGCTGGGGCTAACGGGACGCGAAACGTTTGAGATTCAAGGCATCTCGAAAGGCTTAGTGCCGCTTGAAACCTTGACTATCAAAGCCACGCGCGAAGACGGCACGAGTTTCGAGTTCCAGGTAGATTCCCGCATTGACAACAAAATTGAAGTGGAATACTACAAGCATGGTGGGATTTTGCAGTATGTGTTGCGTCAGTTTTTGGCGCGGAAGGCGTAAGTAATACTAAACTCAATTAGGAAGTGGCTTCTCAAGTTAAGGAAGTCACTTCCTATATTTTTCTTTTTCATAAGATGTATGCTCAACCGCGAAGAAAAGCAAATAGCACGAGCGATGTTCAAACCTCTGATATTTCAATCAGATGCTCAGGCATTTGAGGATTTATTTGTGCGTATAATGCAGTATCATAACCCAAATTTCCGTCCAGTCAAACCTCAAGGCAGAAAAGGCGATGGCGGAAATGACGGCTTTGATTATACAACAGGTACATACTATCAGGTGTATGGTCCGGAAGATTTGCACGAAGTGAAAAAAAATGCTATAGAAAAACTTCAAACTAATTTTCAGCGTTTATACCAAGAGTGGCAAGAATCAACGCCAATACAGCATTATTACTTCGTTGTCAATGATAAGTATAAAGGCACATATCCTGAAATTGCAAAAGCTATTGCTGAACTTCGGAAGCAGTATAGCAACATTACATTTGATATTATGCTTGCGAAGGGCGTAGAGGATATTTTCATGGGTTTACGAGAGGATGGAATAATTGATATTATCGGAAATATCCCAGACCCAATGAGGATCGGTTCAATTGATTATTTTGTGATGAATGAAGTTATTAGTCATATTATGAACTACGATAGTGCAAGAGTCCAAGAAAACTATAGCTATGAGCCGGATTTTGATAAAAAAATAAAATTTAATGCTCTAAGCCGCTCTACAACTTCAATATTAGAGGCTGGCATACGAAGCAGCCATATTCTTGATGAGTATTTCAAGCGCAATAGCGAATATACAAGGAATGAAATTCGAAACCGTTTCAAGACACTCTACGAACAAGCTAAGGCAGAAATTCAAGATTCTCTGATAGCAAATACTTATAACCCAGATTCAATATTTTTCTATATCGTTGGTAAAGCAAGCCCGAAGCGAAATTTTCTAAATGAAAACGCTGTTTATGTCCTCATGGCGTATTATTTTGCAGCGTGTGATATTTACGAAGAACCAACCAACTAAAGCAATGATTCTCCCTGCTAAACATATTTCACTTGCCGAATCACTCTTCGGATTGGGCGCATATTTACTACGTTTTCTGGATACTCCGAAAACAGTGGATGAACTTTGGTCTGCATATTTAACAGTGAATGATACCGATGAGTTTCCTGCGTATCATAGTTTCGATAATGTTATTTTGGCGTTAGATTTCTTGTATCTTATTGGTTCAGTTGGTGTAAATTCTCAAGGATTACTACAATGCGCTTGGCACGATTAACCGCAAATATGGCGAGTTTTCATACCGTCGAATTTAACCCGCAAGGATTAACCTTGATTGTGGGCAGGTCGGTGCGTCCGCGTCAAACTAATGACAAAGGTACATACAACGGTGTTGGTAAATCCCTCCTTATTCGCCTCATTCACTTTTGTCTTGGTTGCAAGGAGATTAAAGACTTCAAAACAAAATTACCTCAATGGGAATTTACGTTAGAGTTTGTGATTGATAATGAGCGTTTTTTTGCTACTCGCACGACGGAAAAACAATCTATTATTCGATTAAACGGAAAAGAGTTAAGACTAGATGAGTTTAATAAATTTTTAGGAGAAAAGGTATTCTTTCTCAATCGTTTAGAGCAATCGCATAAACCAACATTCAGGTCATTAATTCATCGTTTTATTCGCCCTGTTCCATTTGGCTATGGGCAATACAAAATCTATGAACGGCGTGAACTTGAACCAATACCAACGCTCTGCTTAACGTATTTGCTTGGTTTAGATATTGCGTCTGCACAAAGAAAAATTGCGTTGCGCGAAGAATTTCAGGCAATAAAAAGTGCTGGTGATAGCCTTAAAAAAAGCCCTTTGCTGTTAGAGTATTTTGCCCAGAATGAGCCTGCTGATATTGATATTATTGACCTTGAAGAGCGCATTAAGCAGTTAGAGATTCAATTAAGCGAGTACCAAATAGCCGAAGATTATGAATCTACTCGTGATGAAGCAGACCAATTGGCGGCTCAAATTCAAGAGAAACACAACCAAAAAGTCCTTATTGACAATGCGCTCAAAAGTATTCAAAAAAGCCTTGCTCTTAAATCTGATGTTGATAGTCAGCGAATTATGAGCCTTTATACACAAGCGCAAGTGGAAGTTCCTGACATCCTCAAAAAGCGTATTGAGGACGTACAAATATTCCATCAACGTTTGGTCACAGATCGCACAAGACGGCTGTATGAAGAGCAAAAGCGATTTGAGCAGGAACGCTCAAAAATTGACAAAGAAATCGTTTTGTTGGGCAAACATAAAGATGATCTGATGCAGTATCTGGGTACGCATGGTGCATTGAATGAATACGAAGCCCTGCACAGAAAACTATCAGACTTCAATGTCAAACTTAAAAAAATCAAAGAACATAAAGAATTATCGGATGCGCATAAAGCCCGATTGAATGAAGTAAAACTTCAATTACAACAAGAAAATCTGGTTGCTATTGAGCATCTAAAGCAAGATGTTCACTCTGTCATAGAAGGAAATATCAAGGTTTTTCGTTCACTCGCCCAAGAATTTTATGACAATAAGCCTGCGGGTATTGATGTAAGAGTGAATGATCGCGATAATATGCTACGGTATGATATTGAGGCAGAAATTAGACATGATGGTTCAGGCGGCATTCAAGAAGTAAAGATTTTCTGTTTTGATTGGACAATTTTGCTTCAACAATATAACCATAAAATGCGCTTTCTCGTTCATGATAGCCCTATTGTTGCGGAGGCTGACCCACGCCAAATTGCGATTATGCTCAAAACAGCACAACGGTATGCAATAAGCGGGAATTTTCAATATATCCTCACTATCAACGAAAAAGATATGCAAGCAGCCACAGAGCGCATGGAGAGTATAGATATTGAGACTATTTTTAATACTAAAACCATTAAACTGGAGCTCACCGATGAATCAGATGAGGCTAGATTATTGGGTATTGACGTGCAACTAAGTTTTGAAACCTAACACTCGCTTCGCAACCTCACAACCCATGACCATCCCCACCCCCAGACCATCACCGACGCACACGGCAATCCTACCTTCATGCAAGAAATATTTGCGTTTTGTTATCTAATTCGACAACTTTCCCATGATACGAGAAATCATCTTTTACGAACATTATTTCTTCGATTGTTACGATGCACAACCAAAAAATGTTCAGGAGAAGATAGACTATGTACTTGATTTGATTGCGAATGTGGAGCGTGTACCGAAGAAATTTCTGAAGCACCTAGAAGATACGGACGGACTTTATGAAATTCGCGTCAAAGTCGGTTCCGATATTTTTCGCTTTTTTTGTTTTTTCGATGCCGGAAAACTCATCGTGGTTTTGCAAGGTTTTCAAAAGAAAACTGCCAAAACTCCCCGAAACAAGATTCAAAAAGCAGAACGTTTGAAACATCAATACTTTGAGGAAAAACGCAATGAGCAAAACCACAACACTTGAACAGCATCTAGCAAAACGCTATGGTGAGCTTGGAGTGCCAACACGCAATGAATTTGAGAAAAACTCGAAAGCCTTTGCTATTGGCGAATTGATTAAAGAAGCACGGAAGCAAGCCAATATGACGCAGACAGAGCTTGCAGAAAAAGCCGGCACCAAGAAAACCTACATCTCACGCATTGAAAACGGACAAAGTGATATTCAACTCACAACGCTTTTCCGTATCATCGAAAACGGCTTGGGGAAACAGTTGATGCTGCATATTGAGTAGCAGATTCCTGCATTTGAAACAATTGCGAAGTGGAATACTACAAGCACGGCGGCATTTTGCAGTATGTACTCACGTCAGTTTTTGGCACGGAAGTAATTGATTGTATGCGGCTCTCCACCTTGCTTTTGGGTGAGGTGGAGAGATTTCGTAAATACAAAACCAGTTAGGTATTTATCAAATAGTATGTAAAACTCTAAGCCCTTAATTGCCAGATAATGCGTATTCTCACAACACCATGGAAAGTAGATTTTCTTAATCTTGTTCAGCAATCGAAGAAATCCATTAAAATCACTTCTCCGTTTGTGAACAACGATATATGCTCTGAAATGATTAGCGCAAAAGTCAGTTCTTCTAAAATTGAATTGATTACTTCATTCAAGTTGATGAGCATTCATTCCGGTTCGCTTGATATTTCGGCTCTTGAGAGTATTATTGACGCTAATGGAGTGGTGAAGAGTTTTCCGAAACTGCACTCGAAAGTTTATATCTTTGATGATGTGAAGGCAATAATTACATCAGGTAATTTGACATATGGCGGAATGCTGAAAAATTTCGAGTATGGGATTTATTTGGATGAGCCTCTCGTTGTCCAAGAAATTGTTAATGACTTCAAGACCCTGACACAGAGCGATAAAACGGGGATAATCAAGAAGCTACATTTGGATAATGTCAAAACGATATTGGCAAAAATCCCAAAATCTGTTTCTCCGAAATTACCTTCATTTGAAATTGAAACGCCTGAAGAAAATTCAGATGTTATTGAAACTCCAATTGAGCCAATTATCAGTTCTCTCAAGCTCACAGGGCAGACGCTGGAAATCTTCAAATGTGTTCATTCTATTCAAAAGCAGATTTTTACACTTGCAGAGGTTTATCAGTTTGAAAATCAAATCAGAGAAAAATATCCGTCAAATAATAACATCAAACCTAAAATTAGACAACAGTTGCAATCTTTAAGAAACTTAGAGCTTGTTTGAAAAGTCGGAAAGTAGGTAAAAAAAGCGGGCAAAGCCCGAAGTTTGTGGTCTATGAGTACCAA
>CALCNX010000051.1 GCA_937899715.1 uncultured bacterium
ACTTCGGGCTTTGCCCGCTTTTTTTACCTACTTTCTGACTTTTCAAACAAGCTCTAAAGCGTAATCCATCGTTTTTAGCAGTGTACACCGCATGGGAGCCGAATGCTTTCGATGGCAATGATGCCGCCTATGCTGGTGCGCCTAGTCACGATTCAACTGGTCGTTTTTCGCCTTATTGGTCGCGGTTGAACGGAAAAATTCAGCAAGAGGTTAATATCGGCTATGATAGTAACGGTATCGGGGATTATTACCAACTGCCCAAAAATACCCAACGAGAATGTATTTTGGAGCCGTATAGTTACCCCGTTCAAGGGAAAAATGTCTTGATAACCTCACTAAGTGTACCGATTATCGTTGGCGATATCTTCTATGGCATTTGTGCTGTAGATATTACACTGGACTTTTTGCAAAACCTCACCGATAAAGCCGATGTATTCGACCATGCCGGAAGCGTTGCTATACTCAGCCATATCGGCACGATTGTCAGCATGACCGACCGACCGGAATATGCCACCAAATCTATGGGTACAGTCTTCTCTCCTTTTCGCACCGACTCTACAGCCTCAAAAGGAGCGTCCTCTCGACGCTATCAAGCATCACGAAGTGGCACGTTCCTTGAAAATGACACGTTGTATGCCTTTGCACCAATGCAGATTGGCTTTGCAAGCACCGCATGGTCTGTTTTGGTGAGTGTGCCGAAGGATGTTGTCATCACACCTCTCACTGCGGTCACGTTCACCCAGGCAGCAATGGTTATCGTTATAATTTCTGTGCTCGCACTGACCATTTGGCTATTTTCCACACGAATGTTACAAGCAATTTCAGCATTGCAACTTGCCACGGAAACCTTTGCGACCGGTAATCTTGAAGCACTTGTGGCGGTTACGGTCGATGACGAACTCAGCGTGGTGGGCGAATCCTTCAACAAGATGGCGCACAAAATTCGTGCGATGATGGACGACCTGCGGCACAATCAAGCGCTCACCGCGCAAACGCAACGCGACCTCCGCATCAGCGAGCAACGACTGCGAATGGTAATGGAACTCGCGCCCTTTGTGGCTGTTCAATACTACAACCATGAAGGCAGAGTCCAATACTGGAACAAAGCAAGCGAGTACATTTTCGGCTGGACAGCCGAAGAAACAATCGGAAAGACGCTCGACGAACTTATCCATACATCGGAGGAAGCAAAAGCATTCGTACAGATGCTGAACGACATTCGACAGACGGGGCAAAGTTTTGGTCCCTCGGTGAATTCCTTCCGACGCAAGGACGGTTCGGCGGGTTTTTGTCTCGCAACCACCTTTGTTATTCCGGCATCGGAAGAAGGCGACCTCACGTTTGTATGTATGGATGTGGACATAAGCGAGCAGCGCAGAGCAGAAGAAGATTTACGCCGAATACAAAAGAACCAACAAAAAATTTTGGAAACAATGGGGGTCGGCGTTACGGTTACACGTGGCAATGAACTGCTCTTTGTTAATGAAGCGTGGTGTAATCTTACTGGATATACACAAGAAGAACTCCGCCATTTCAATATCTATTCAGTCATTCATCCCGACAGTCGCAAAAATATTGAAGAGCGAGGTCGGGCACGTCTTCGAGGCGAAAATCTCCCCGGGCGCTACGAAGAGCGTATTTTTCATAAAAATGGTACCACCCTTTGGGTCGAAATCACTGCATTTGTGATTGATTATGAAGACGAACCTGCGGTAATTGCCAGCTTTGTTGATATTACGGCACTCAAAAATCTGATTCTTCAACTTGAGACCTTGATTGCGGAAAAAGAGCATTTGCTTGTGAGATTGGAGCATCAGCAAAACGCTGCCCTACGCTCTTTTATTCAGGGACAGGAAGACGAGCGCCACCGCATCGCTCAAGACCTGCACGACGGCGTGGGACATTTACTTTCAATCGTAAAAATCAATTTAAGCTCTTTTCACGACGAGGTACAGCGCCTTGTACCGAACCGAATGCAAGAGTTCGAGCATTTCCTTCAGCTTTATGACCAGGCAGTGCAGGAAGTTCGCGCCGTCTCGCACCAACTTATGCCCGCAACATTACGCAAAATGGGCTTAAAAGTGGCATTACAAGACCTGATGACAATGCTTACGATCTCCACTTCACTGCGCATAGATAGTGCTTTGGATGCACTGGATTCCTTGTCGCCACATCTGAGTACAGAATTAGAAACAAGTATTTTTCGTATTCTCCAAGAGCTTGTGAACAATACGCTCAAATATGCCCATGCCACGACCATGAGCATCCAATTCATCAACTCTAATGGAGCATTACTTTGTATTTACGAAGATGATGGTATTGGCTTTGATACTACGGCAGCCCCCAATGGTATTGGTCTTCGGAACATTACCAATCGGGTCTTGCTGCTTGGTGGCACGATAGAATTTGATTCATCACCCGGCAGTGGTTTGGTGGCAACAATGGAAATTCCGATGTACTCACCACAAAACGAACTTTCTTCCTCACCACAATCAGCAATGGAGCAAGCACCATGAGCCTTATTCGTTTACTATTGGCGGACGACCACACGGTTTTTGTGGAAGGACTACGGTTTCTTCTGGAATCGACGGGCGAGCTGAATGTGGTTGGAGAAGCATTCGACGGCGAGGAAGTCGTCAAAAAAGCACGGGACTTAAAGCCTGATGTAATTCTGATGGATATTGGTATGCCAAGGCTCGATGGCATCGAAGCCACCGAGCAAATTACCCGTGATAATCCCAGCATTCGTATCGTGATGCTCAGTATGGTTAATGAACCGGACACGATAGTCCGTGCCGTGCAGGCAGGCGCAAGCGGATATTTATTGAAAAACTCATCGAAGACGGAAATTGTCGAGGCAATAAAGAAAGTGGTTGCTGGCAAGCAGCACTACTCAAGTGACGTTGCCCTTGCAATGATGAAAGCCTCACTCACAGAAAAAAATGAGCCACAACACCCGCAGGAAGAGCTTCTGACTCCCCGCGAGGTCGGTGTGGCTCGCTTGTTGGCACAAGAACTTACTAATGCTGAAGTAGCAGACCGTATGAATATCAGCATTCGTACTGTCGAGGCGCATCGTATGAACATTATGCGAAAATTACAGTTAAAAAGTGTTGTCGGCTTGGCGAAATATGCTCGCGAGCAAGGCTGGCTGAAGTAAATGCTGAGAATCATAAACCCAGCGTCAGTTACATTGCTCGCACTGTAATCGGCTCAAGGTGCTGTTCAATCAGTGCCCGCTTCGATTCATATTGCGGCGGAAGTTTTAATGCTGTACCAAGTGAGTTTTTATCTTCGTCAACAGCAAATCCGGGAGGATTCGTAGCAATTTCAAACAAAATGCCGCCCGGTTCGCGGTAGTAAATGGAATGAAAATACTGGCGGTCAATCACGGGCGTAACATCCAAGCCCTTTTTCAACAAAATCTCCCGAATGGCAAGCTGGGTCTCGCTTGTGTCGGTGCTAAATGCCAAATGATGAATTGTTCCCGCGCCTTGTAGTCCATTACCGCCCTGCACTGCACCGATAATATCAACATAATTTCCTGCCCCACCTGCGCCTGCTTCAAACCTATATCGGTCGCCTTCTTGAGCCAATAAGCGATGTTGCATCTGATTGGTAAGCAGGTCAATCGTCCGGTCGCCCGTGCGCTCCTGAAGCGTCGCTGTGTAAAATCCACGAATAGCAACACCCGACGGAATAGAAGCACTCACCCACGCAGGGCGCGTATCATTTGCTGTGGCGACCAATTCTATACCCAAACCATCGTTGTCATCGAAGCGGATAAACTCTTCATTGAAGCGCTGGGCAGGTGGTTCAAAAGCAACGTTGAATTTTTTCAGTCGCTCCATCCAGAAACTGAGAGCGCCTTCCGGCACAGAAAACGCTGTGTACGACATCTGCCCCGCGCCACGTCTGCCGCGCTGGATATGCCCGAAAGGGAAAAACGTCATAATACTGCCCGGTGAGCCTGTTTCATCACCATAATACAAATGATAAACATCGGGAGCGTCAAAATTGACTGTTTTTTTGAGAAGGCGCAGTCCGAGTATGCCGGCGTAAAAATCGACATTTGCCTGTGGAGCGCTTGCTATGGCTGTTACGTGGTGTAAGCCGTTGATGAGATTTACCATGACGATAAGAATAGAAGTGGCGGATGAGATGGTTAAACTGGCTAAAGAAAAGGTTCGTAACGAAGGAAGGTCTCATTATGGGCTGCTTCAGAGCACTCAATAACAAGACCTTCCTCATATTTTTTTGCAGACACGACTTACTTATCAGCTTCGCCCATAACGGGATCAATTGAGCCGATGATAGCGACCACATCAGAAATCATCGCCCCTTCTGCCATGAATTGCAGCGCTTGCAGATTTGTCGTGGAGGGCGATTTGATTTTACACTTCCACGGGTGCCCGGAGCCGTCGCTGACCACGTAAAAACCCAACTCGCCTTTGGAACTTTCAATCGAAGCATATACCTCGCCTTTGGGCGGCATGGTACCATAATTAACCAGCATGAAATCATTGATAAGCTCTTCCATGCGTGTATAAATCTCAGCTTTGCGCGGGAGAACGTGTTTGGGGTCATTCGCCATGACGGGACCCTTGAGGGTTTCGAGCTTGTCTAGCACTTGATGAAGAATTTTCACGCTTTCCCACATCTCCGCGCCGCGCACTTTGAAGCGTGCCCATGCGTCGCCGTCAGTATCGGTAATAACATCGAAATCTACTTTATCGTATTGCATATATGGTTTTACACGACGCAAATCATAAGCTACTCCGGAAGCTCTGAGACAAGGACCGGTCAAACCAAGCGAAATTGCTTTCTCGCGGGGAACATATCCCACACCTGCCATGCGGTCAATGAAAATGCGGTTCTTCATTACCAGACCTTCGCTGTCTTTCAAGAGCTTGGGAAATTCATTCAGCCAAGCGCGTATTTTCTTGAGAAGTGCAGCGCCAGGGTCGTTGGCAACGCCGCCGATACGCGAGTAGCTTGTCGTAAAGCGTGCGCCGCAGATTTCCTCGAAAAGGTCGTAGAGTTTTTCGCGCTCGGCAAATGTCCAGATAAACACGGTGAGCGCACCCACGTCCATTGCGGTGCAGCCCATTGCCAGAAGGTGATTAGAGATACGCGCCAGTTCGCAGACCATCATGCGCACCCATTGCCCACGCTCAGGCACTTCCACACCAGCAAGTTTCTCAAACGCCATGGTAACAGCGACGTTGTTGGACATGGGCGAAATATAGTCCAGACGGTCGGTGTGGGGTATGAACTCGTGATAGTTCATGTTCTCGGCGAGTTTCTCGAACCCGCGATGCAGATACCCAAGTTCCGGTATGCACTTCACAACCGTTTCGCCGTCCACTTTCAGCAGCACTCTCAGTACACCGTGCGTGGCAGGATGCTGTGGACCCATGTTCAGAACCATTTCGTGTTCAAGCGGGTCATCAATCATAATGCTGGTATTGTTGTCCAGCACTTTTTGAATCATTTTGTTTTGCCGTGTGTGGCGCACCCGCTCAAGGGTCGAAGTGGCAGTTAGGGGGATGATGTCTCTATCCATAGCGCTTTTCTGAAATGTGGGGAAATAGAGTATAGATGTCGTTAGCAAAGGTCAAAGCTACAAAATAATGCCTAAAAAAAAAAGTTTGCTTATCATTCACCTATGACTTTTGGGTATAGACAAAGATGACGGCAGTGCATAGAAAGTCCTGACGAAGAGCATCATGTTTTGGAGGGGCAAAACAACGATTTTTGTTCTGAATCAAACAACAACAAATCAAATGATAATTCGTTACAACTTTTTCTTTTACCATTTTTCGCGTGAGTGTTGCCATGTACCCCTACTCTACCTCCTTGCCGCTCAGAAGCCATTATGTGCGCATGATGCTTTGCATCTTCTTTCTGAGTCTCGCTGTTGCCTTTTCGCTAGATGCCCAAACGCTCAATCTTTTTGAGCCAATTTCAATCGGTGCGCAAACCGCATCAGTTCGTCTCCAAAGCGCGTCGCGCCGTGCCGAACAAGCATTTTCAAAATCTTCGTTGCTTTCCCTCCGCGAAGATGCTTTCCGGCAAATGCTTTCCCGTAAGCAACAAAACCTTTCGCTTGCTTTGCCGATACAAGGACGGGCGGTGAATATCTCCTTGCAGCCCTATAATCCCTTCACACGCAATGCGACGTTTACCGCAAAAACTGCAAGTGGCGAAGTCCCCATCACACTTGATGATGATTTTATGCTCTACCGAGGCACCATTGATGGTGAGAAATCCTCGCAAGTCAACATGAGCGTAAGCGGCGGTAAAGTCCTGATAACACTGCGCTCCGGCGGTCAAACTCTGACGATTGAATCCGTTCCGAGCAGCGAAGAGACTTCATCCCAAAATACATCCGATGAGAATGATGGTGTTTACGCACTGTATTCATCGGACGACCTCAAGCAAGCACGAACCTTTTCCTGCGAAGCGCCAGATGTTGAACAAGACCACGACCACACTACGCAGCAATCCTCAAAAAATGGCGCACAGTTGCAATCCGCACAGCGTCTTGAGGCAGAAATTGCTATCGAGATTGACTATGCGACGTATCAGGCGCTTGGCTCAAGCCAATCGCAAGCCACGCAGTATGCGGCTGCCGTTATCGCCGCTGTGTCGCAAATCTACGAGCGCGACATTAACACCCAGCTCCTCGTTTCCCATGTTCAAGTCTGGACGACCCCAGACCCATATGCCAGCTTGAGTTCGACAAGTTCGGTGCTAAATTCTATGCGCAGTATCTGGAGCACAACACAAGGCAGCATCAATCGTGATTTGGCACACCTCTTATCATCTCGGACATTGGGCGGGGGCGTTGCATACTTGAGTGCATTGTGCAACAGAAACATTGGCTATGGTGTTTCGGCGAACTTACGGGCTGCGTTCCCGATTGATCCGGGTTGGACAACGATTGTAGTGGCGCACGAACT
Source organism: uncultured bacterium (assembly GCA_937899715.1). Classification (GTDB taxonomy): domain Bacteria; phylum Bacteroidota; class Ignavibacteria; order Kapaibacteriales; family UBA4661; genus PH2015. The sequence continues at coordinate 6,966 of CALCNX010000051.1, forward strand.
CGGTCATAATTTTGGCTCACCACACACGCATAGCTGCACTTGGCCCGGTGGTCCGCTTGACAGGTGCGCTATTGAGCCGGGAGAAACCTGTATTCCTGCTGTCGTTAGAAGTCGCGGTACAATTATGAGCTATTGCCACACCCTTTCCGGCGGTATTTCCAATATAGATGTCATGTTCCATCCACAATGCGCCACGCTTATGCGTACTCGTGCTGAAGCAGCCTCATGTCTTACTGCGCCGGGTGTTGTTACGCCTACAGCTACCATCACGTCTTTCAGCCCCGCAAGTGGTGGTCAGGGAACATCGGTTGTTATTTCCGGCACAAACTTCACTAACGTAAGCGCGGTACGCTTTGGTGGTGTGGCGGCGCAATCCTTCACGGTCAATAGCCCGACCAGCATTACGGCTATTGTCGCTTCCGGTGCAAGTGGTGTGATACAGGTTGTAACAGCAAATAATACCGCACTTTCTGCCCAACAATTTACCTTTACTCTGCCACCTGCGTCTATTACCTCTTTTTCGCCAACAAGTGCTGGGCAGGGCATACCAATTATTATCACAGGCACAGGCTTTACGGGCGTAACAGCAGTGCGCTTTGGCAACACAAACGCTGCGTTTTATACCGTCAACAGTTCCACGCAAATCACGGCTGTTGTTGGTGCAGGTGCTAGTGGAACAATCCAAGTGGTCACAGCGCAGAGTACTGCCACCTCCGCACAGAATTTCACCTTTGTTGCTCCATTGCCGCCCGCCTCTATTAGCTCATTCTCGCCGACAAGCGGTGTACGTGGCACGTCGGTAGTGATTACAGGAACTAATTTTACCAACGTTAGTGCCGTGCGTTTTGGTGGGTTCGCTGCACAGTCGTTCACAGTCAATAGCGCTACACGCATTACCGCAATCGTTGGCGCAGGAGCAAGTGGAACGGTGCAAGTTGCCACACTTACTAATACCGCATTTTCCCCGCAAGCATTTAGTTTTAGTGGCACAACAAACGGCGGAAATAACGGCGGACAACAACTTTCGGCAATTAGTTCTTTTTCGCCCACAAGTGGTGCTGTCGGCACTGCCATACTTATCACGGGAAGTGGCTTTAATTTAGCAAGTGCCGTGCGCATTGGTGGTGTTAATGCCGCCTACTTCACGGTTCTGGACGACACACGTATTACTGCCATTGTCGGTCAGAGCGGTGCAACAGGTGTAATTCAGGTCGTAACACCAACCAACACGGCAGCATCATCGCAATCATTTACGGTGACAGGTACGAATAATGGCAATGGTGGAAACGGCGGTAATGGCGGTAATGGTGGTAATGGCGGTCAACAACTCGCCGTTATTACTTCTATCTCGCCCACACGTGGCGGTAAGGGAACAAGCGTTGTCATTCTGGGCACGAACTTACAGAATGCAAGCGCTGTACGCTTTGGCGGCTCAGAGGCGCAATCCTTCACGATTAACAGCCCGACTCAAATCACGGCGATTGTGGGCGTAGGCGCGACAGGCGCTGTGGAGGTTGTAACACCGACCAATACACCTGCTTCATCACAGATATTCACCTTCCCAAGCGGCGTGCAACCTATGACCTCAGCCCTGTCTTTCCCGGCACTGCGCATTAATAGTTCTTTCTCAATGAACCTTTCCTTGCAAAACACCGCATCCACAGGCTTTGCATTTCGTTCAGTGATTATCACTGGCGCGGATGCGAGTGATTTTAGCATCATCAGTAATTCTCACGTCGTCGGTACAACGTTAGGTGGCGGTGAAATACAGACCCTTACTATCCGCTACCGCCCCAGCGTTTCACGAAGCCGTTCTGCGATTATTCGACTGACATATGACGGACAAACAGAACCAATTGAAGTTCTCTTGACTGGCGAGGTGGATACAAGCGCTCTCCTGTCGGTGAATCCATCCGCACTAACTTTGCCGCGTACACGGGTCGGAGATGCTTCTACGCCCATTGCGTATGAAATTCAGGGCTGGAGTATTACCTCCACCATTGGTCTAACCGTGTCGGGTGATATTCAAATAGCACTATCCTCCACAGGTACATGGCAATCGCGCTTAGAAATACCCACACCACCCCGCCAAGATACAGCAGCATTCCGTGCGGTGGTTTGGGTGCGCTTCTCGCCCCGTCAAGACGGTACGGTTGAGGGACGCATTACGCATTGGTCGGGTAATTCTGTTGCTGTGCTTCCTATTATTGGTTTTACGCAGCGTGCTTTTATCACCCACGAGCCGGAACTTCGCTTGGGTACGATTCCTTTCGGACAAAGCACCATTGCGTCGTACTTCCTCCGCGTAACAAACATTGATGCACCGCTCAGCGTTACCGCAGCAACAGGTGTGATGATTTCGATGGGCTTGAATGGTCCTTGGCAAAACAGCCTCACACTCACTCCGCTTGAGAACACAATCTCAGCCCCAATTTTCGTTCGCTACGAAGCCAGTGCGCAAGGCACATTCATAAGCCGCATCACGCACAGCGTTGGGGCGACAAGCTCATCAATTCTTGTTCGTGCCGATGTCGTGCAGCCCACAGCAACGTTCCGCGCATCGCAGATTCTGCAAGGAATAATAAATTTCGGCTATGTCCCTCAGCGCTTGAGTTCGACTGCGACCTATTGGTTAGAAGCCACTAATGTAACAACGCCTGTAACGATTACAGCTTCAAGCGGATTTGCTATTGCTCTGGCAGACAACGGTTCATGGAGCGAATCGCTTACCATCACGCCGCAAAACGGGCGCTTACAGCAATATATCTTTGTTCGTTTTCAGCCGCGTTGGGAAGGTATTTTTACAGGAGCGCTTACGCACCAAATGAACGGCACAACAGCGACACTCCGTGTGCTGGGTTCATCGCTGAAGCCGACACTGAGCGTTTCAGCAAGCAGGCTTGATTTTGGTACAATTTCCAATGCGCAGTCAGCAAGCACAGTTCGTTCCTACCAATTGCAAGCAGATGGCATCACACGACCGATTCAAGTTCGCATTCCGCAAGGTGCAGAAGCAAGTCTTAGTGCTCACGGACCGTGGTTGCAATCTCTAACACTTACGACCATATCAGCACAAGTTCACGCCACCATTTTTGTTCGTACTACCACAGCGATTATTGGGCGGGAATACCGCGCAGAAATCGTGCACAGCGCCAGTGAAAAAGAAACATCTATTGTTTCGAGCGTTCTACTGACCGCAAATCTTCCGCAAAATAGCCCGATTGCAAGCGATTCTCCTGCTGGCATGGCTTCACTTGGTGGCATCGCGCAGGCGCAAAGCTATCCCAATCCTTTCAGCGAAGAAACAACTCTCGTGTGGAATCAGGCGGAAAACGGCTCGGTGCGATTGGTGGTAAGTGCCGCAAACGGTATGGTGGTGCGGACGCTCCTCCTTCCAAATCTGCCGTCCGGCGAACAGCGCATCCTCTGGGATGGACGCGACGAGAATGGGCAGGCGCTCGCAAGTGGTGTGTATGCGGCACAGATTGTTGTGGACGGCAAAAACTCATCTAGGCGCGTAATGATGGTACTTGCTCGGTAAAAGGATATCGTACTTAGCTAAGGAAGGCTGCTGCTCCACCTTTTTGTGAGCAGCAGCCTTTTGTGCGTCCATTATTAGGGTGCAAGGAAATTTTTCCACGTCTTCTGCACAACAAAAAGTATGTACAACAAAAAAAAATTCTTAGATTTGTTCCTGACTGCTTCTCTACTGCATCTGCACAAGCGCCCCAAAACCATATTGTTGTGTTCGGCTTTGGTGCGCATTATTCAACTCACAGCATTATACACAATCATCATTCACCCATTCAATCCTGACGGGGAGCGCTATGCAAAACGAAATTGCTACACTTGAAGAAATGTACACGGTCTTTAATACACCGGTCGTGGGACTTTTTATTGAAGATTATCCGCATCTTTTTCCGATTTTGACCGATGCTTACGAGCATATCGTCAAGATTTTCGGCAAGTCTCTGCAAAGCGCAGAGCTTCGCCACGAAACCGAACCAGACGAAGAAAACGAAGCGAATGATTTAGAATATCTTTCAGTTCTCATCAAAACCAATCTATCTCCCAAAGAAGCACACAAACTCCAAGATAAGTTCGACGATGAGTGGTGGCTGGATGTGGAGGAAGATCTAATTGTTATCAGTGTCGAAGTCCCAGAACACGCTGTCTGAAATTAATTACGAATTACGAATTGGGAATGACGAGTAGATAAAGCATTCTCGTTTGTAATTTCTTATTCGTAATTCTGGTGGTGTTCTTGGTCGTAATTTGTAATTCCCAATTCGTAATTTTTAATCTCCGGAGTCAAGAGCTATGGCAAAAGTTGATGTGGTCATGCCAAAAATGGGCGAGTCCATTCAAGAAGGCAAAATTTTGAACTGGCTGAAAAAAGTCGGTGACAAAATTGAACGTGATGAAATTCTTCTCGAAATTTCTACCGATAAAGTTGATACCGAAGTGCCGTCACCAGTGGCTGGTGTGGTGGCGCAGCTCGCCTACAACGTCGGCGATACCGTCGAAGTCGGTACGGTCATTGCCTACATCGAAACCGATGTGAATGCGCCCGTCAGTGCAAGCGCACCTCCTGCGCCCGTAGCTCCACCAGCGCCTGCTCCGGCTCCTGTCGCCACTGCTGCACCTGTTGCGGTTGCTCCAGCGCCTGCTCCGGCTCCCACATCTGCTCCCGCTTCCGGCGGCGCATTACTGGATGTGGTTATGCCGAAAATGGGCGAATCCATTCAAGAAGGCAAAATCCTGAATTGGCTCAAAAAAGAAGGCGACAAAGTAGAGCGCGACGAAACAATTTTGGAAATCTCAACCGACAAGGTTGATACGGAAGTTCCGTCGCCCGCAGCCGGAATTCTGGCAAAGATTCTTTTCCAAGTCGGCGATACGGTCGAAGTTGGTAAAATTATCGCACAGATTTCTACGGGAGCAAGCGCATCCGTGGCTTCTGCGCCCGCCCCGACACCAGCACCCGCTCCCGCGCCTGTGCCAGCTTCCATGCCTGCTCCGGCAAATATCGCTCAAGCTCCAGCACCAGTTCCCATGCCCGCCCCAGCACTTGTTCCGGCAGGTGAAGTATCTCGCTCATCGGGCGGGCGTTTCTATTCGCCGCTCGTACGTTCTATTGCCAAGACCGAGGGTATTGCGCAAAACGAACTGGATGCTATTGCCGGAACTGGATTAGAAGGACGAGTTACGAAAACCGACGTAATGGGCTTCTTGCAAAATCGTGGTAAAGCTCCCGCACCTGCTGCTCCAGTCTATGCACCGTCCGCACCAGCAGCTCCTTCTGCTCCCGCACCTATTGCTGCGCCATCTGCACCTGTTGCCGTCACACCCGGCGACGAGCAGATCTACAAAAAATATGGGCAGAACATTGAAATTATTCCGATGGATAGAGTACGTGAGCGTATTGCCGTCCATATGGTGCAGTCTGTTCACACCTCGCCGCACGTTACGTTGATTGCTGAGGCAGACGTTACAAACCTCGTGCGCCTCCGCGAGCGCTACCGTGCCGAGTTCGAGAAGCGTGAAGGTCAAAAATTAACCTTTACACCGCTCTTTATCTACGGTATTGTCGAAGCGGTAAAAAAATGTCCGATGGTCAATGTAAGCGTTGAAGGAACAAAAGTCATACGCCACAAGAGCGTCAACTTCGGTATGGCAACAGCCCTGCCAGATGGGAACCTCATTGTACCGGTGATTAAAAATGCCGATATGCAGAGTTTTACAGGCATTGCTCGCAGCGTAAACGACCTGGCTACACGCGCCCGTGCGAAGAAACTCGCACCGGACGATATTTCCGGCGGCACAATCACCCTCACAAACTTCGGTACGTTCAATATCCTTACCGGCACACCGATTATCAACCAGCCGCAATGCGCAATCGTTGGCTTGGGCGCGATTGAAAAGCGCCCCGTTGTACGAGAACTAGATGGCGAGGATGTCGTAACAGTGCGGAGCATGAGCTATATTTCTGTTACGGTTGACCACCGCGTGATTGACGGTATGCTTGGCGGACAGTTCCTGAAAACAATCGTGGAGACGATTCAAGGTATGAACGAAAATACCGTGCGCCTCTAAAAAGGACAATACACTTCAATAGAAAAGCCTGTCTTTCCATGTATTTGTGGTTAAGACAGGCTTTTTTTATAGCCAAGCAAAAAATTTCTCTGGATACGTCGAGCTGCCTGATAAAATTAGGCTTGGTGATAAAAGTTAGAAAAAGCGCTTCAAATCTGCAATAGTGAGTGTTCCTTCATAGAGAGCTTTTCCAATAATTGCACCCCAAACACCGATAGATTCTAACTCCTCAAGGTCGTGCATTGATGACACTCCACCACTGGCAATAAGATTGAGCTGGGGACGTTCATCGCGAATACGCCGATAGAGGTCATTTGCGGAGCCTTGCATCATGCCGTCTTTGCTGATGTCGGTACACATCACGTACTTAATTCCTTGCGCTTCATAGTCGGCAAGAAATTCCATGAGAGAGATTTCGGTTATCTCTTCCCAACCACTCACGGCAATACGTTCATCGCGGGCATCGGCGGCAAGAATGATTGCTTCCGCGCCCCGCTCTCTGAGCCAGCGCAAGAACATATCTCGATTTTTGACAGCGATACTCCCCGCCGTGATTTGGCGTGCTCCACTCTCAAAAGCAATTCGCACATCGTCGTCGGACTGTATGCCGCCGCCAAAGTCCACATGGAGTAATTCCGCGTGGCGCGTGATTTGCTCCAATGTACGATAATTTACAATGCGCTTTGCTTTTGCGCCGTCCAGATCCACAACGTGCAAGCGTTTGACACCTGCATCTTGGAAACGCATGGCAACATCAACAGGAAATTCATCGTAGATAGTCTTTGCAGAATAGTGTCCTTGAGCCAGACGGACACATTTGCCGTCAATAATATCAATTGCAGGAATAATGTGCATTGTGTACAAAGCGTTTAATCAGGTGAGATAATGCCAAAAGGATAAAAACAGGCGAGAACTGAGGAAACAAAAGCCTCATGTACGAGCGGCGGGTAGTGTAAAGGAGAACGTCGAACCGTGGTTTTTCACGCTCTCGACACGCAAATCACCACCATTTTTTTCAGCAAGTTCACGACAGAAAAGTACACCCAGCCCCGTTCCTTTTTCGCCGAACGTGCCAAGCGTGGTAAACTCATTCTCCGGTTCCAGAAGGCGCACAATATCTTCTTCGCTGATACCAATGCCTGTGTCTTCTACGGATGTGCGGATCATCTGCCCTTCATCACTTGTGCTGACAACAACTTTCCCGCCCAAAGGGGTAAACTTCACAGCATTGTAGAGAAGATTCCGCAAGATTGCTTCGGTCATACGTTCATCAGCAAAAATCCGTGTTTCTTCGGGGACGGCGTTCACAAGGGTGATTTTTTTATGCGAAGAATTTGCGGAGAGAAGTGAAATGACGCGCTGGACATTCGACTGAAGGTCGAAGTTGTGAGGCGTAGCAGACATACCACCGATTTGCAAGCGCGACCACTCCAAGAATGAATCCAGCAAGCCGTAGGTGGATTGGACGGTTTCGTTCATCAATTGAAGCGTTTCATCAAATTCTTCGGGCGACATTGCGGTATATTTTGCCGCCATCAATTCTGCCAGCCCGATAACACCGGTAAATGCACTCTTGAGGTCATGTGTCATCAGCGCGAGAAATTTATCACGGGTGAGCGAGACGGTTGCAAGCGGCGAGAGCTTTTCCGACATCACACGGCGTGTCATTTCGTGGCGGTCTAAGCGGGCTTGTATTGCCTTGATGAGGTCTTCGGTGCTGAAAGGTTTCCATAAATAATCATCTGCACCAAGATTCATACCCTGCCGTATATCGTGCTTCTCCGCCTTTGCCGATAAAAAAAGGAATGGAATATCTGCCGTTTGCGGGCTGCCGCGCAGAGCGCTCAGTACGCCGTACCCGTCCATTTCGGGCATCATAATGTCGCATATCACAAGACTAGGATGGGCATCCTGCGCCAACTGCACACCTTCAAGCCCGTTGGAAGCCATATAGGTCTTGTAACCTTCCAGCTTCAACACAAGGTTGATTTGGGTGCGGATGTGCTTGTTGTCGTCAATGATGAGGATGCTCGTCATGGTTGCTTCTGTTCTCTACAATTCTTAAATGGTGGATTCCAGTTTTACGGCTTCTTTTTCAATTGGTTCAAGCCGATTCGCAATTCTTGCCAGCTTGGAAAGCATGGTAATATGCCACTCGCCAAGCTGATTCGGAAGCAAACGATAGCCCCAATTACCATCGGCTTTACCGGGAAAATTCATACGAAATTCTGTACCCTGCGTGAGAATATCTTGCAAGGGAATAATGGCATAGAGCGCTGTCGAAAGATATGCTGCGCGAATCATTTCCCATACAACTTCCTGTTCGCTGGAAGCTCGCAAATACTCAAGGGCGTTGCGTTTTCTATCGTCGCTGCAAGCACGGAACCAACCCAGAGTAGTGTCGTTGTCGTGTGTGCCGGTATAGACTACGCAATCGGTCTCGTAGTTGTGGGGCAAAAAGGCATCGGTCGGGTCGCCACCTTCATAGCCAAATTGTAAAATTTTCATGCCCGGCATACCAAATTCCTTGCGAAGTGCCGTTACTTCAGGTGTTATCAACCCCAAATCCTCCGCAATAACAGGCAAATCACCAAAACGCTTTTTCATGGCTTTGAAGAGTTTTTGCCCCGGAGCTGCTACCCACTTGCCTTTCATTGCGGTCGGCTCGCCAAAAGGAACTTCCCAAAATGCTTCAAAGCCCCGGAAATGGTCAACACGAACGACGTTATAGAGTTCCATACATTTTTGGAAGCGGTCGCCCCACCATGTAAAATTGTCTTTCTCCATCTGCGCCCAGTTGTAATGCGGATTTCCCCAAAGCTGTCCGGTAGCAGAAAAATAGTCGGGCGGTACTCCTGCAACGTGTGTCGGAAGGGCATTGCCATCAAGGCGAAATGCTTCTTTTTTTGACCAGACATCGGCAGAATCGTATGCCACAAAAATCGGAATATCGCCCACCAATGCCACTCCCTTGCTATTGGCATAGAGGCGGAGTGCTTGCCACTCTGTTGCAAATTCATATTGTAAGAATGTGTGCAGTTCAATGAGATGAGAATATTTTTTGCGAGCAGCGTCCATTGCTTTTTTCTCGCGCAGACGGTCGCCTTCCTCCCATTTGTCCCACGGTTGCCCCTTGTACTTACCCTCTTTGAGCGCGACAAATAGCGCGAAATCAGGAAGCCATGAAGCATTATTTTTACAAAATTTGTCGAAGTCGGTAGTGTCTTTTTTGGTTTTGTGAGCACTAAAACGAGCGAATGCCTTTTCAAACAAGCCCATCTTGAACGGAATAACTGCGCCAAAATTGACATGGTCGTCGGAGAAATTCGGCAGATGAGCCAAATCCTCATCCGTCAGATAGCCGCGCTCTTTCAGCGCATCGGGGCTAATAAGCAAATGATTACCCGCCATTGCCGAGTACGAATAATACGGACTGTTTCCATAGCCAGTCGGTGTGAGTGGCAGCACCTGCCAGAGGCGCTGCTGCGCCGTAGCGAGAAAATCTACAAACTGATAGGCAGATTTACCAATATCACCAATCCCAAATCGGCAAGGGAGTGAGGTAATATGCGCAAGCACACCCGCAGAACGCGAGAAAAGACGTTGGAAAGGAGTCAAAGCCATACTGCTCAAGAAAAGATAATGACAGTAAAAGACGGGTAATGAGCAAAAGACGCAACACACCGAGAACATCTGCCCACAAACGTTGTGAAAACGTCGTAATCTAGGGAAATTCGTTCAATCACACAAGCGATTTATACACAGCATAAACGGCAATCGAATGAAAGACTCCATATTTGAGGTGAATAATACAGACGCGCTCTTTACCGCATAATCACTATCTGCCGTACAGCTCGTTTTGTACCTGCCTGCACAGCGCAGAAATACACACCCGGCTCTAAACCTTGTGTTCCGAGTATCACATCTGTTTCACCTGCTTGGAGAGCACCTTCATAGACGTTCACACGCTCTACACCCGTCGCCGTGTACAGTTTCATACTAATTTCTACCGTCTCGCTCACCATAACACGCACGGTAGCGGCATCTGAAGCAGGCTGCGGAAGAGCATTCACAATCGCCAGTGCCGTCGGCGTAGAAATGGTGCGCAGGCGAAGCGGCACATCGCAGCGAGAATCCACCACCCGCACGGGCGCGATTCCCGCACCACGCAGAACGAGGGTGTCGCCAAGGCAATTCCCACCAATAATTAACGTATCGCGGTAGTCCTTTAGCTCAGTTGGCGCAAAGCAGACCGCGACGCTCCGTATCTCTCCGGGCGCTACGGTAAAAGGAAGTTGCGTGACCGGTAGTGAAAAATATTGATTCCGTTGCGGCGCAAGCGCAGGAAGCGAAAACGTCCTCAAACCAACATTACGATATTGAAGTGTTATGCAATTCGTCGTTCCGGCAATGGTCGTTTCAGTAAAAGCGCCAGTAGTGGTGCGGTCGCCGACGAGTTCCATGGTGAAGCCCGGAATTATATCGCGCAGTGTGAGCACGTTCCCCGAAGAGTCCCGTACTTGTAGCGTGTAGAGCGCGTCACGTCTGGGGTTTGTGACACTGATAATACTCCTTGTTCTCACGCCACCGATGCTATCGGTACGGAGCGTACAGTTCGTGAGCATTTCTGCCGTTACCGATGCAATCCCGGATGAAAATGCGCCATCTTCGATAAAATCGAAGGCAATGCGCTGCCCGCATACATCCGGCTGCTGTTGAGAAGTTGGTGCAGTGCGGTCGGTTTGAGATTCAAAACTGACAATAGCCACCACGCGGTTTGCACACGTGCTGCCGACACGAAGTGTGTCGGTAAACGTGCCGTCTTGAAAGGCGCGATAACTCACCCGCAGCGTATCGCTTGAACGGGCTGCTATGACGATAGGCAGTGTCGTCCCAACAATCTGCAAACCCACTGCCCCTTGCACAAAACGCAGGGTGGAAATAGTCTGAGCTGTCGATCCATAATTCGTAATGACAAGCGGAAACGTCCTTGTGCCGCCCGTTGGCACTTGAAACCGCAACAATGAAGGTGCTCCCGTAGCACCTTGTCCAGCCAATCCAACGGTAAAGCCAAATATCGGCACAGTTCGCTGCGTGATAAAGCCGACGGAATCCCGTGCCTCTATGCTAAAGCCGCCATCGGAAAAGGTATTGATAAGGTCAGCACGGAAGCGCACCGAATCAGCATAGCGCATAAATGGCTCAACCGAGAGCCGTACATTGGCAAGTGTTGTGGGCATAAGCGTTACGCGGTCAATACGCGAATCGGTTACAAGCGTGTCCAGCACAGCGCCGCTCACACCGAAGCACTCTGGGCGGAGTACGATTTGTGGTGGGTCGCGGTCGGGCGCAATGACGCGCAATTTTCCGCCGCCGATATAGCCATAGGAGTTTGCTTGCCCATATCCATAAACATAAATGCCAAAACCCGAATCTGCCTTCGCCGTGTGTACACCTGCGCTCACGCGAAAATTGCCATACACATAGCCGGAATTGACGATCGGGCGGAAAGCATTTTGTGGAACAGGCTGACCGTCAAACTGCAATGACCCGGCACCGTTTGCGTGGATAACCATTGTTACATAATGCTCGGTGAAAGACTCATTGCTCGCCGCACCAACATCGCGCACACGGACATTGATAAATCGGTAGCCTTTGTCGTACTGCTCCACGGTCGGAATAACCATCATAAACGGGTCACCGACCTGAGGTCCCACACCACCGCCGAGACCGCTTGGAGTAGCAGTCTTTTTGAACTGAGCAACAAGTATTTGTTCGTTCGACGTGAGCCAGCCTTCCTGCGTAAGCGGCGCTTCGTAGAACTGCCCCGCGTTCAAGGTTGCCAGAGGCTGTCCGTTGAGCAGAACACGCGTATTGTCGTATGCTGCAAGCACACGATAAATATCGCTTCCAGCAACTGCTTGAATGGTAGGTTGAGCGTGCGGAACAATAAACACACTTTTGCCCCACGTCTCCAGAGGTGGTATTTGCTCTACAATGTGGTCGCGGGAACTGAGACTAGATTTGAATTGAATTGGCAAGAGCGCCCTTTGGTGGCTCCCAAAGACCGCCACAGGCTTTGTAGATTTCACACGCGAACCTGTCAAGTCTCCACGCCCGCCTTCGAGCCGCGTATCAGCTTGCAAAAGATAGCTTTCACCGCGCTGAAGCCGAATGGTCTGCGGTATGGTAGATTGGCTTGGATAGGTTGGGGTAGTGCGCGTGATAGTCACGTCGGTATTATCCTCAACAGCCACAACAGCAAACTGGGAGGGCGTGTCATTCCCTACACTGTTGCCGAAAAATGGCACACCACTGCCGTCACTGGTGTAAGACATCACAACGTAATCACGCCCAAGCGCCGGAACGGGTAGCACCAAATGTGCATCACTCGTGAAACGGGCTTGATTGAGAGCATAAACCGTTACTTCGTCATTTGCCTCTATGCGAAAATACTGCGGCGCGATTTTCTCGCTCTGCGAGAGCGGATTCAGGCTTTGGTTGCTATTGAAACCTTCCAATTCCAGATTGCCGTAATTGATGGAAAACGAATAAATCTGCGTTGGGTCGGTAAGTGAAAACGCCCGTACTGTCTCACTACCAAAGCGGTCGCGGTAGGTGATACGTCCGCTTGTGGCTTTGTCGCAGGTAACGAAAATAAAGAGCGAATCTCGTGTATTCGATGTGTCACGTGCCTCCTCATGAAAATTTGGTAAAAAAACCATATAAAAATCCTTACCCCGACTGGAGCGTGCCGTGTCATTGCGCGACGATGTAGGCTGCGCGAGCGCTACAGCACTTAGGCAAAACACGCCAAACAACGAGAGAACAGAAAACCGAAATACAATATTATTTCTGAGGAGCATGGTTTTAATAAAATTTGCGGTGAATAATGGTGAACAAGCAAGAGAAAAAGGCATTTGACAATACACCTGCACAAGATAAAGTGTTGTGGAGAGAAGAAGGTTACGGGTGCAAACTTAAATTACAAAAAAAGAACCAAGGTACGGATAGAGCTGTGCAAAAAAATATGCTTAACACTCTTTAACACTTCCTTTGCCCAAAGTCCTTGATTTTTCCGTAACTTTGTGGTGCAATGAAGCGTCTAAACGGTGTTATGCGCTTTTTCAATTTCTACCGTTTTTATTCTTTCCAATTTTCCCCACAACAACCATGAACAAACGACTTTGGCTTACTGCCGCAGCATTTCTGGTCTTAGGCGTTGCAGGCGGTATGCTCTTGCAACCCGCGACTTCGCAGGATGAATGGTCTTTGCAGGCATACAAACTTAACGATGTCTTGCAGTATATTTCACTATATCATGTTGATAAAAATGATGCCGTAAAAGTCGGGGAAAGCGCTGTGCGCGGCGCATTAGACCAACTGAACGACCCGTATGCCGATTACCTGCCGGCAAAGCAAAAAGAAAATTTTGACGACGCATTTCGCGGCAATTACTTCGGTATCGGGATTCGCTTTGGTATTCTAAAAGACACGCTCACCGTCATTACGCCGCTTTTCGACGGTCCAAGTGAAAAAGTGGGATTGCTCTGCGGTGATAAAATCGTTAAAATTAACGGCGAAAATGCAGTTGGCATCAAACAAGACAGCGTACCGCGCAAACTCAAGGGTCCGCTTGGCACGAAGGTCATCGTAACGGTCAAACGCGCCGGCTCCGATAAACTCACCGATATTGAAATCACCCGCAGCCAAATCAATACGCCTGCGCTTGTGGCGTGCTATATGATTGACAAAGAAACGGGCTACATTTTCATTGACCGCTTTGCTGCTACCACAACGCAAGATGTGGTCGAAGGTGTAAAGAGCCTCAAGAAGCAAGGAATGAAGCGTCTTGTGCTAGATTTGCGGAATAACCCGGGCGGCTACCTCGACCAAGCATGGCGTTTGGCAGACGAGTTCATCAAAGCAGGCAGTACGCTTGTCTATACCAAAGACCGCAGCGAGCAAGTCCGTGAATCGTACCCATCCACAGCCGCCGGAAATCTTGAAGATTTGCCGTTGGTAGTCTTGGTTAATGGTGGTTCTGCCTCAGCAAGCGAAATTGTCTCCGGTGCAATTCAAGACCTTGACCGTGGTATTGTTGTTGGCGAGACTACATTTGGCAAGGGCTTGGTTCAGCAATTTTTCCCACTGCGTGACGGCTCTTCGATAAAATTGACTACCGCTAAATACTACACGCCGTCAGGTCGCCTCATTCAACGCGCTTTCAAGGACAAAAAATCGTATAATGCTCAAGACGGGCGCATTGACCTCCAAGAAGGAGCAAATTTTGAGCATGCCCGCGAAAATGCTGACTCCTCACGCCCAACATTCAAAACTGCGAATGGTCGCAAGGTAGTCGGTGGCGGCGGCATTGTACCGGATTATGTTGTCAAAAGCGATACTGTTGGCAAACTCTACCAATCCCTTGCACGAGGCGGTGTGTTCCCCGAAGCAACGCAAGACTATATCTTGAAGCATGGGAATGACATCCGCAAAAAATACGGTAAAGACTTGAAAGCATTCTTGACTGGCTACAAGGTTGACGATACGCTTTTGAACACCTACAAAGAACTTGCAAAAGAGAAAAAAGTAGAGTGGAATGCCGAGCAATGGGACAAAGAAGAGGCGATGCTGCGCACGACCATGAAGGGCATGGTTGCAAGTTTCATCTGGAATTGGCAGGATAGCGCATTCATCATTGCACTTATTCAAAACAAGCAATTAGAAAAAGCACTGACGCTCTTTCCTGAAGCCTCGAAAATGGCGAAATTGTAAAGTTCTAACGAGCTTTTGAGCGCACAATGCTGAGTTTTTGATGAATGGTTGCTGCGGGGCGTAGTGAAATTTTGCGAACGTTCATTAGAAAAAAATGCTGTGTATTTCACAAAATTTTACTATGTTTGTAGTCTTTCGCTAAAGTACCGCAAAAACAATTATTCGTTTTTCACTGTTATTTCAATAACGCACAATGAAACGCACGTTCCAACCCAGCAAGATCCGCCGCCGCCGAGTACACGGCTTCCGCGCGCGCATGGCTACCAAAAACGGACGCAAAGTCCTCGCGGCACGCCGCGCTAAAGGGCGTCACCGCCTCACCGTTAGTGATGAACCACGCAACGGTTAATCGGCTTTGCACTTCCCCCAATCGGTAATAATTAGCTATTACTTTTCAGGCGCATGAATACTCTTCTTGCGCCTGATTTGTGTTTAGCACTTTGGTAGTGGGGAACACATTCAGCACTTTTGGCATCAATTATTTTTCCCAATGGCAACACAGAACGTCCGCATTGCACCGCTGAAAGGACACGGTACATTTGATATTGTCTTTGAGCATGGCGCACGGTTTGCTTATCGCGGCGTGACGGGATTTATTCTTTTTCGCCATACGCTCTCAGCGCTCAAAACGTCATTGCCTGATACCGCCAAGTTTGCAGCCCCCCCAGCAAATACGTTACTTGTGGGCGTAGGAGCCAAGCGGCGCACACGCCCCGCCGCTATGCGAAACCGCATTAAGCGGATTCTTCGCGCTGCGGTGCAAAATGCCCTTTGGGAAGCGAGCGCAATGCCCTTTCATGGAGAGAAAGAACCATTCCCGATTGCTGCTATTGTGCTTATTTGCAACATCATTCCCGACAAGCCGTCTCTACTACATCTGGCGGAAATTCAGCCGCTTGTCGAGCGTATTTTTCAAAATGCGGAGCGGTATTATCGTTCAAGAACACACTCCGTCACTGAAACACAGACATTACCATGAAGTGGCTTGTACTCTTATTCTTGCGGTTCTACAAACGCATTATTTCGCCAATGCTCCCCGCAGCGTGTCGGTTCTATCCGACCTGCTCGGTGTATGCCATTGAAGCAGTTGAGAAGCACGGTGCTTTTCGCGGCGGCTGGCTTGCCATAAAGCGTATCAGCAAATGCCATCCTTTTCATCTGGGCGGCGTTGACCTTGTTCCGTAATTTTTGCAATCTTAACTCGTAATTCCTAATTCGTCATTCGTACTTAAATTCTATGGAACGAAAACAGTTTATCGGTTTTTTGCTTATCGCTATCATTGTCGCGGGCTATATGACCTGGACTTCCATCCAAGCGCCCCCACCTAAGCCAAAGCAGAGCGAGCAGCAAAGCGCTCAAGAGCAGAAATCGCAAGCGCAAAATGCTAAAGAGCAAAATACTCAACAGTCAGCCTCCTCAGAAACCACCCAATCGCCGGCTTCTTCGGGAACCCCGCAGCAAGCAGCAACGGGAGCGCCAAATAAAACAAATAACCCTCTTCACAGCAAATACGGCGCTCTCTACGACAAGCATCTTTCGGGTGTGAACGAATCTATTGTTGTCGAGAATGACCACATCAAAGCTCGCATCATTGCTGAAGGTGGAACGGTACGGTCGTGGCGCTTAAAAGAATTTAAGTCGTGGTATGGCGATACCGTACAACTCGTTCCCTTCAAAAATCAGTTCGGTGCGCTTGGTATAAAATTCATTGACAGAAATGACGGACAAGGCGCTGCCACACGCGAAAGCAATGTTGTGGACACACGCGAGCTTTACTTTGCGGTAAAAAACCCACGCGCGCCAGGGAACTACTTCCGCATATCGGGCAACGACTCCATATCCATCGTGGCGACCCTCGCGCTTGCCAACGGTGGTGTTATTGAGAAAACATACACTTTTTACGGGAATAGCTACCATACCAATCTTGCTGTTCGTATAAGCGGCATGGACGGCGTAATGGACAAAAAATATACGCTCCTTTGGCAAAATGGCTTGCAGTTCCAAGAGAAAAATAGTGTGGATGAATCCAGCCAAGCAAAAGCGTGGCTCGCCCAGAATGGTACGGCTTCGGAAATTGATGCAGGCGGAGAGGCAAAACCCGTCGAAACCAATGGTGTGCTGGACTTTGCGGCGATTAAATCGAAGTATTTTGTGGCTGCTATCAAGCCCTCGGCAGCACTGAGCAACGAAACGCTCCAAACAACGCTTACAGGCTATAAAATGAATGCTCCGCAAGAGGGCGTGCTGGAATACTACGACATGAAAATTGATGTTCCCTATCGCAATAATCGTGTGGACAACTTCACGGTGTATATTGGTCCGGTGGACTATGAAGTGCTGAAGCCCTACGGGTTGGAATCAGCATTTAATTTTGCAAATCAGTCCTTTTTGGGTTTACAATATATTGCTCATCCGGTCGGTGAGTACTTTATTTTACCGCTTTTGCGATTTGTCTATAAGTTCATCGTCTCGAATTACGGCTTGGCGATTATCATTTTCTCGCTGGTAATGAAATTGCTGCTGCATCCGCTCACTGTCGGTCAGACACGCACCGCACAAAAGATGCAGTTACTTGCCCCAGAGATGGAAAAAATCAAGACGAAGTACAAGGATGATATGCAGAAACAGCAGCAGGAAACAATGGCGCTGTATAGTCAATATGGCATCAATCCAGCCGGTGGGTGTCTGCCACTTGTGCTGCAAATCCCGATTTTTACGGCACTTTACAGCGTTTTTTCGTCCGATATTAGCCTTCGCCAAACGCCGTTCTTCGGCTGGATACACGACCTTTCCATTGCCGATGAAATCATCCGCTTGCCCTTCAAACTGCCGCTTTTGAATGTGGATATTGTCTCCGGCTTGGCGATTGCATCCGGCCTGGCGATGTTCGCACAGCAATACGCAACCGTCAAAGACCCGCAGCAACGCGCGATGGTCTATCTAATGCCAGTAATGATGACATTTGGTTTTAGTGCTTTACCGGCAGGTTTATCGCTCTATTATTTCATGTTCAACATCCTGAGCGTAGCACAGCAATACTACGCGACACACTTTGCGAAAAATAAACTGACACTTGCTGACCTTAAAAAAGCACCAAAAAAAGAGGGCTGGCTGCAAAAACGCCTCCGCGAAGCACAAGAAGCCGCCGGACAGCAAGGACGCTCACTCCCGGGGCAGTCGAATGGCAGCACGGGAAAAGATAAAAAACGATAAGACCTTCTAATCAGAACGTCTATGTCGCATCAAACCTCACTTGCTTCACCAATCGCTCACACAAGAGCATTGCCGCAAGTGAGGTTTTTGCTAACAATCTATCACCGCTTTTGTGCAATATTTGAATTTACACTATGCTTGCAGAATCAATTGCCCGCTTTGACCACATTGTGCGCCCACTTGCCGCTCATTTACCGCCAACACTGGCGACGCAAGTCTATTCTTCGGGCAGGAATGTTTTCTTGTCGGCACTTACCGCTGAGAAGCCCGTTCCGGTTAATATCGCAGAACATCACGCGCGGACGCTTTGGGGCTTGACATTTCGTAATGGACTTTTGAACGCTGCCGGAATGTTCAAGCAGGGCGAAGGGTATGATATGGTCTTTCGTCAAGGTGCTGGCGGCTATCTTTCGGGAACAACGACCGCCCACAAGCGCATAGGCAACGTCCGCAATGGCATTGCAAAACCGTTTGCGCCATACCCACGCTCACGGGCAGCATCGAACTGGCTGGGACTGCCGAATGATGGTCACGAAGCAGTCGCAAAGCGCCTTACGGCATTTGAGAAAAAAGAGCATTTCCCCATTGGAGCAAGCCTGATGACTGACCCGGAATCAAGCGGGGAACAGGCTTTGCAGGAGCTTGTGCGCGGTATGGAATGGTATGAGAAAGCAGGTGTAGATTTTCTGGAAATCAACGAGAGCTGTCCGAATGTGGCACACGGCTCATCAACACTAGAAGCAATCACAGAACGGCTTGAATACATCAGCCGTCACTTTTTGCAGAAGCGCACACGAAATTTGCCCGTTGTCGTGAAATTTTCAACCGATACGGCAACTGCTGATGTAACACCGCTTCTGGACGTGTTGCTTTCGCTTGCCTACGATGGCGTGAATTTTGGCAATACTTCCACACAATACGCTCGGCACCGAACGATGCTTCACAAAGACGACCACGCACTTTTTGATTATTTCACTCAAACATTCGGTGGCGGCGTGAGCGGTGAGCCGCTTCGCGTTTCATCGCTGGAACTTGTTCGCACAGCAAGTAATTATACCGCTTCGCGGTCATTAGCACGAGAATTTCACATCATTCGCACTGGTGGCATAGCAACCTTGCAGGACGTAGAGGAAAGTTTTTCGGCGGGCGCAGCGCTGTGCCATTGGTACACGGGATATTTTGAGCGCTTTGCTGAAGACGGACACAACCTGTACGCCCGACTCTTTGGTAAGTAAAAAGCAAGCATCAACAGCTGATTATCACCCACAACACAAGCCGATATGCGCTCTACAAAAAAAGATAGTGTGAAAGGTGTTGCCATTGCGTTAGCAATCATGTCAGCGTGGGCAGCACATCTGGCATACGCACTTTCGCTGGATGCTTTTGCCATACATCCTTTGCAAAGCTCGTGCCACCTTGCGCTTCAGACATTTCTTTTTACCGGACTCTTCATCACTGCGCACGATGCCATGCACGGCGCAGTGTGTCGGCATTATCGCTCGCTCAATCACGTACTCGGTGTCGCAGCAGTAAGGCTGTATGCGCTTTTCTCGTATAAAAAACTCTGGCATAAGCACTGGGACCATCATCGCCACGTTGCTACATCACACGCCGACCCCGACTTCCACGATGGCGAACACACGGGCTTTGTGCAGTGGTACGTTCATTTTTTGATGAATTACATCGGCTGGAAGCAGCTTGTGGGCATGGCTCTGATATTTAACCTTATGCAGCACATCCTCCATATTCCCGTGCAAAGCATTGTTTTATTTTGGGTTGTGCCGTCGTTAGCAAGCACAATTCAGCTTTTTTATTTTGGCACCTATCTGCCGCACAAAGAGCCGAATCCCGACGCGCCCGATGGAGGTTACACAAATCGCCATCGCTCTCGGACAAATTCGTTTGGAACGCTGCTTTCATTTCTGACGTGCTACCACTTTGGCTATCATTACGAACACCACGAATTCCCTGCTACGCCATGGTGGAGGCTGCCTGCGGAGCATAAACGCTTAAACGCTTAAATGCTTGCCTTTCCAACACTGAACAAATTACAATCTTCGGATTTCTGCTCTCATCCTCTAACGGCACTATTTTCTATGAAAAACCGCATTATTACTTGCCTCGTCATTGTACTGGCTCTACTTCTCCCGTGCAATTCGGTGCTGCCGCTCCATGCACAAATCCGCATCAAAGCTGTTGGCGACGTGCTTCTCGGCTCTTATACGCCGCAGACGTTCATTCCACCGCAAAATGGGCAGATCTTCGTGGATTCGGTAGGAGCATATTTGCGTGGTGCGGACATTACCTTTGGCAATTTTGAAGCGGCATTCGTGCGCGAGGGAATGAAGCCGCAAAAATGTGCAGAGGCTTCCCGCAGAAGAGGCGTATGCTTCGAGTTTGGTGTACCGCTTGCCCTTGCGCCAACACTGAAAAATCTGGGCTTTACCGTCATGAGCGTGGATAACAACCACGCTGACGATTATGGAGCAGAAGGTGCGGAAATAACGAAGCAAACTCTCCGTGAGCAAGGCGTACAGCCCGCATCAAAGCGTGGATTCGCGGAACTTTCGGTTAAAGGCAAGCGCTGCGCGGTTGCCGCTTTTGGCTTTTCGGAGACTTCCCATAATATCTCGGATATTGCCACCGCGCAAAGCGTCATCCGTGACCTCAAAAAGCGCTTCGACCTTGTCTTTGTCTCCTTTCACGGCGGAGCAGAGGGCAAAGGTGCAACACACGTGCCGGACAAAACAGAAATATTCGTTGGTGAGAACAGAGGAAATTCCGTTCGCTTCGCACACGCAGCCATTGATGCGGGTGCGGATATGGTCATCGGGCACGGACCCCATGTGCTTCGTGCGCTGGAACTCTACCGCGACCACCTGATTGCGTATTCGCTCGGCAATTTTCTCACCTATGGCAATATCAACGTCAAAGGTGTAAGCGGCGTAACGTGTGTACTGGAAGCAAGCATTGATGAGGCTTCCGGGAAGTTTCTTGGTGGGAAAATTGTACCTGTGCTCCAACTTCCGCCGGGCATTCCGGTCTATGACCACGAAAAGCAAGCAATCCAGCTCTTGCAGGAACTCACAAAAGCCGATATGCCGCAAACGCCGCTTGTAATCGAAGCGGACGGCACGTTGAGGAAACCATAATTTTCATCATCAAGTTCAAACCGCATGAACATCCTCTTGGCGCTTTCTCAACTTGAAGTTACGGGTGCAGAAGTCTATGCGACATCGCTTGCCGACAGGCTTTGTGCGCTAGGGCATCGCGTGTTCATCGTCTCCGATACGCTTACCAAAGCCACACGTGCTGAATTTACGCCTCTTCCCTTCAATAAACGAGGCTTCAGTCAGCGCCTGAAGAACATCCGTTTTTTGGTGAACTTCGTGCGCGAACATCAGGTGCAGGTGATTCATGCGCACTCGCGGGCTGCCGGTTGGTGCGCATACTTTGCGGCACAGTGGTGTGGGATTCCGCTTGTCACAACGGTTCACGGGCGACAACCGACACATTTTTCTCGTAAACTCGTCAAGGCATTTGGCGATAAGGTGCTTGCGGTGTGCGAGGCTATTCGGGAGAATCTTATTCAAGAATTAGGCGTGAATCCTCACTCCGTCGAGGTTGTGCGTAATGGCGTGGATACGCCCATCGTTGAGAAAACCAATGTGGAAGCGCTCCGCACTGAAAAACCGCTTGTAACCTTGCTTGGAAGGCTTTCCAAAGAAAAAGGAGACTTAGCATTTCGCATTGTGCAAGAAATTATGCCGCTTCTGGGTGACGAGGTGCATTTGCGCGTCGTCGGCGGTGATAAGAACGGGATTCCGGCAAAGTTTGATGTGTTCCGTCCGAAAGTCGAATTTACAGGGTATGTGGGGAATGTATCGGATTATCTCGCCACGTCCGATGTGGTCATTGGTGCGGGGCGCTCGGCGATTGAAGCGCTGCTTTTGGAAAAGCCCGTTATCGCTGTCGGTGAAGCCCTTCTGCACGGGCTTATTACGCCCGAAACGCTTGATGCTGCACTTCACACAAACTTTGGCGATATTGATTCAGAAAAACACTTTGATTGGCAAACACTGCCCACGAGCCTGAACGCCGCATTGGAACTGGCACAGCGTAAAAGCCATAATGCCAAAATCTTGCGGCAGCGCGTAGAAGAAGAATTTAGTATGGAACGGCTCGTGAGCCGCATTGACGCTATTTATCAGCAAGCATGGTCGGAAAAACGCCGCTACGAAGTGCCAATACTGACCTATCACCGAATTGTGCAGAATAAGCAGGACGGCGGCTCAGTGCCAATTTGGGTAACGACACCACAATTCGAGGAGCATTTGCAAATTCTGAAGCAGGAAGGCTTTACTACGCTCACCATGAGTGACCTTGCCGCCATGCCAACGCTCGCTGAGCGCTTCCGTCCTGATTGGAAGCCAATTTTGCTGACGTTCGACGATGGGTATGAAGACAATTACACGCTGCTTTTCCCGCTCTTGCAGCGCTATGGCTTTACGGCAACGATTTTTCTTGTCGCGGGGATGACGCATAATCTTTGGGACAAGGATTCAACGAACTTCGTGGCTGCACCACTTCTGACAACCACACAAATTCTCGAAATGCAGCGCTTTGGCATAGACTTCGGCTCTCATTCCATGACGCATCCACGCTTAGGCGAAATACCGTTTCACAAAGCAGCAGAGGAAATTGCACGCTCGAAGCAAGTCTTGGAAGAACGTTTAGGACGCGGTATGAATAGCTTTTGTTATCCCTATGGCTCGCTCAATGCTGATGTGAAGCGCCTTGTGGGAGAAGCAGGTTATCACTTCGGCGTAGCATCGGATTCCGGCTCCTTGTTTTTGCATGACGACGTGCTGGAAGTGCGACGAATAGGCGTGTTTCCAAATACAACGGCGGCACGGTTTCGTAGAAAAATTACGGGTGGGTATGTATTTCGGGGGAAAAGCTAATTTATTCAACCCTTATTGTGGGTGTCTTGCCACAACTGCCAACTTACCGACAAGCTCGTTAAAGCCGTCTTCTGATAGAGGGAACTGAGGCGTATCGGAAATACCAATGCGAGTTAGTACCAACACAACATTCCAAGCATCTTTTTTATCAACTGTGCCAGTAAGTAGCGTGTAATTGCACCACTTCACAAGTTGTTCATACGTGATTTCTTGGCGATTATATTGCAGAACATAATTAACGACCATAAAACTGGTTATCCCCGACATAGGAACAGCTTCAGTGGGAAGTCCTTTTGCTACTTTAGTCGTATCCTCCGTTATGAGCTTCTTGTTTTTATCAAATATCCTTCGTCTGAGAAGTAAAGATTGACCATTTGGAGCTACCTCTTTGATGTATTCTGCGACAAAACCTTTTTTATGATAAAGCATATATTGGTATTCCCGTACACTATCAGATCGAACGACCCAATGTTTGAACATATTCTCGTTGTTCTTTATTCTTGCTTCGGTTAAAGCAACGGTATCAACAGTATTTCTCTCAATATAAGATTTTTGGATATTATCATGCGTCAGCCCTACTGTGATAAACTTTAGGCTCAAGAAAAGAATAATCAACAATGCGGCGATATAAGGAACATATTTATCACGTTTGTTTTGCCTGAAACCAATCCTCATCCCCGAACTGACAGCAACAAAACATATTCCTCCCACAGTTGGAGTGATTATCATGAATACCCCGCCCAAAAAGACAACTGCAATACCCGCCCCCAAATCACCGCCAATAGTAGAAAGAGCACGGAAGAACATAACCGCCAAAAATATATGTGCTATGATAATGCCTGCGTATTGAGAATAACTCAATATTGTTCTCTCGCGCTCAGACACACACTTTGAAGCAGCAAACACCGCAAAGTTAAAGAGAATATACGGGGCAGCTACAATGAGAATCAACCCACCAATAGCAATACCTTCAGGAGTAAAAGGAAAAGCATTGAGAAGATTAGGGATATTGATTTTCTCCCATGCAGCAACAGGATGAAAAGTCAAACTGACAAGCGCGGATAACAAAAAGCCTGAAACTGCTAATAGAGAGAAATTGGCAGATGTCTGGGGAAGGGAATCTTTTTCTTGCACGTAAATCCTCAAACTGTTGAAGAGACAAAATTTGCCGAATAAACAATGACACTCTATAGTTTTAGTCTATCCTTGTCAGGATGCTGCCTCTTTACCCCACAACCTCACCCACAAGCGTCATTGATGTTGCTTTGGTAATGCGGACGTTCACAATGTCGCCCACGACGTAACCGGCTGTTTTTCCGCTTGCCTCGTCCGTCAGATGAGGAAACATCACAAATTTGTTCGTGTCGGTGCGTCCCTTCCACTTCGACGCATCACGTCTGCCTTCGCCTTCGACTAAGACCTTTTCGATTGTGCCGACGAGTGCTTGATTTATTTCCGTTGCAATACGCTGCTGCTGTTCGATAATTTCATTCAGACGGCGCATCTTTACTTCCTCCGCCACATCATCCGTCATTTTCCACGCTTTGGTGAGCTCTCTGGGCGAGTATTTGAACATAAATGCTCCGTCGTAACGGATTTCTCGCATGAGTTCAAGGGTCATTACGTGTTCTTCCTCCGTTTCGGTTGGGAAGCCGACAATAATATCGGTCGTCAGAGCACAATCAGGCATGAATTCTTTGATTTTGCGCAACCGCTCTTTGTAATGCTCCACCGTATAATCACGATTCATTGCCTGCAAAACGCGGTCGGAACCTGATTGCACGGGCAGATGAACGTATTTGCAGATGTTCTCGAACTCCGCCATTGTTTCGATAAGTTTATCGCTCATGTCGTAGGGGTGCGATGTGGTGTAGCGAATCCGCATCTCAGGCACGGCGCGGGCTGTAGCGCGGAGCAGGTCGGCAAAGTCCGTACCTGCCGTCTCGTCGTGATAACTATTCACGTTTTGCCCCAAAAGCGATACTTCCCTGAACCCCGCATCCCACAGGCGTTTGGTCTCGTCTACAATGAGGTGCGCGGCACGCGAGCGCTCACGCCCGCGCGTGAAAGGCACAACGCAGAACGTACAAAATTTATCACAGCCACGCATAATCGAAATCCACGCACTGATGCCCTCGGTACGAAGCGGCTCAATATCGTCGTAGGTCTCGACGCGGCTCAGTTTCACGGCAATACCTTTTTCGCCCTGAAATGCTTTTTCCACAAGTGCGGGCAGAGCGCGGTACTCGTCGGGTCCGATGACCAAATCCACAATGTTTTTTTGTACGACCAGTTCCTCGCGCATCCGCTCCGCCATGCAGCCCAGCACACCAATAATGAGGTCTTGGCGGCGACGCTTATAGAATTTCAAGTGCTTCAGGCGCTCGTGAATTTTCTTCTCAGCATTGTCGCGTATGGCACAGGTGTTGAGCAGAATCACATCGGCATCGTCGGGCTTGTCCGTCATGGCATAGCCGTTGGAGTGCATGACTCCTTTGACGATTTCGGAATCGCTCGCGTTCATATGGCAGCCATAGGTCTCCACGTAGAGCTTGCGGGCAGCTTGGTCTTGCGTAGCAACATCAGATGGCGCATAAAGACTTGCTTCTTGAGCGGGCGCATTGAGGACGGGTAAATCGAACATTATTTTCTCTTAAATTATTTTCTCTTAAAAAGAAGTTCAAAACACAAAACCGAATATTATGCGTCGGTTGTTTTCTTCATCCTATGCCGCACAAACTCTATCACGCCCGGCAACACCGAAACGAAAATAATACCAAGAATGACGAAGGAGAAATTACGCTTCACCACCGGAATATTTCCGAAGAAAAATCCCAAATAAATAAACGACGCGACCCAAACAATACCGCCAATGATATTGTAGAGAATAAAACGGCTGTAATTCATTGTACCGATACCTGCTACAAAGGGTGCAAATGTGCGCACAATCGGCAAAAAGCGGGCAAGAATAATCGTCTTGCCGCCGTGACGCTCGTAAAATTGCTCGGTGTAGGTGATATGTTCCTGCTTGATAAACGGGAATTTTTGGAGAATTTTGAGACCCAGCACCTTGCCAACGGAGTAATTAACGGTGTCACCAAGAATTGCCGCAATCGAAAGTAATACCACAAGCATCACAGGATCCATAGCGCCAGTGGCGGCAGCAAGTGCTCCTGCGGCAAAAAGTAGGGAGTCGCCGGGTAGGAAGGGCACGATAACCAAGCCTGTTTCGGCAAAAACGACAAGGAAAAGAATTGCGTAGGTCGTTGCGCCATATGCGTTAATAAATTCGCCAAGGTGCTTATCGAGGTGAAGGAAGATATCGAACAGTGATGTAAGAGCGTCCATGAACGTGCTATTAGTGATAAAAAATTTTCGCCACAAATGTACGGACTTCTCAGCAACTAACCAACGGCGAGTGTGGCACTTTTGCGCAGGCAAGCTGGAAGTATGAGGTTTTCTGCGGGTAAAATTTTATCTCGCTGCCACGTGCAGACATTCTTGCGTAAGTTCCAAATAAATCGTATCTTCGTAGTTCGTCAAAAATAACTTTTCACTTTCGCTGCAGGATTTTTGCATGGCATCCAGAGACTCGCATTCTAAAAAAGATTCGACAATGAAAGATTACATTGTCAATCCGGTGGCAATCCGTCTTGATTCGTCCGACCGTGGCAGTATTTACGAGGCGATTACTGCAATGGGCTTACGCGCCCGCCAAATCAACGACGACGTGAAACAACAGCTGCAAGCTCGTATGCAGCACATTGACCCACTTGAGGACGAAACCGAATACGGCAACTACGACCAAATGCAAATTAGCAAGGAATTCGACAAAATTCCGAAACCGACCTTTATTGCAATGCGCGAAATTTTTGAGCGGAAACTTTTCTACCGTGTAGATGAGCCGATGCCGCAAGATTATCCGCCGCCAATGTAAAGACGCTCTCGTTATAGCCGTCGCATCAGACCTTGAGCGACGGCTTTCTTTTATTGTGTACAATTTGAATTTCACACACGAAAACCGTATTTTCCAAAACCGTATTTTCCTCCGTGCCCATTTGATTGACGGCACTCAACCAGATTTTGTACTGTCCTTATTCTCGAACAGCGTGGAACAAACCGGCATAAAACGTCTCTATTACTCCATCAGCGAGGTTAGTAATCTCGTTGATGAGGAGCAGTACGTCCTGCGCTATTGGGAAACTGAATTTGAGCAGTTACGACCACAGAAAAATCGTGCCGGCAATAGAATTTACAACGAAAAAGACATCCAAATTATCCGCACCATTCAGCAGTTATTGCGTATAAAGCGCTTTACTATTGACGGTGCAAAAGAGCATCTGAAAACTGTCCAATTCGACACGAAAACCGCAGAAGAAAGACTTCCTGAAGAAGAGCATTTGACGGAAATATCTCGCAATGGCGTGGTGAACAGCGAACTGACGAGTGATACAGCAGAATTGAGCAGCATTGCGGAGTTAAACAATACTACGGAGTCAAACGAGATTGCAGAGTCAAATGGGGAAGTTACCGCAACAACATTGCTCCAGCATTCTGAAATAAATCCACCCCCACCACTTACCATAGAAGCGGAAACGTCGCCTGCCGAGACCACTCCTTCTGCAAACGGTGAGGCGTATTCTTTTTCGCGGACAATGCAGGCAGAGTGGTATGCACCGACAACCATAGATACCTCTGCACTGCTCTCCATTCCTACGCTCGTGCCGGATACGCTGCATGACGGCGAAGTAGCGCTGGCAAGTGAGGAGACTGTTCGTAGTGAAGCCGTAAGCAATGTAGCTCTTCAAGAACAAACCCCAATAGAACAACCGCTTCCGGTGACGGAAGCGACGACGACGGCGAGCACATTGCTTCCCAACGAAACAAACAATCGTGTAGCTCCCGAAGCCAGACCATCTGCTGCCTTTAGCCGTGCAGAACTCCTCGACTTACGCAACGCGCTGCGTCAGGTTCTGCGCTTGCTTGAGCCGACCCAGATCAATGACTCACTGCCCACCACCGATACTACCGAAACCACCATCTAAGCGGCTTCTATGTTCCTGATAGACAATATCCTTGTTGACGAAAAAATCGTAAGTACACCATTCTTATGCGAACTCAGCAAGTGCAAAGGCGCGTGCTGCACCGTCAAGGGTGGTCAAGGCGCACCATTACTGGATGAAGAGATTACTCTCCTTGAAAATTCTATCAAGCCCGCATCGAAATACCTCTCGGAACGTTCTAAAGCTGAAATTGCCAAGCATGGCTCGTGGGAAGGCGCACCCGGCGAACACACGACGGTTTGCATTGATGATGCCGATTGTGTATTCGTTTACTACGAAGGCGATGTGGCAAAATGCGCTATTGAAAAAGCATATTTCGAGGGGCAAAACGAATTCCGCAAGCCGCTTTCGTGCCATTTATTTCCCATTCGCATTACTGATTTTCAGGGCGACTACCTCTATTACGATACATTTGACGAATGTAAGCCCGCGCTCGAACACGGCGCTCGCCAGAATGTGCATGTTCCCGAAACCGTCAAGGAAGCGCTTATTCGCGCCTACGGTGAGGAATGGTATGGAAAACTCAATATTCTTGTTCAGGATAGAAAACAGTCTCAGTCTCATTAAAACCTCTCTCTACCCATGAAACTCAAAAATAAAATCACGATTGTCGCCGGAGGCGCAGGCAATATCGGCGAAGGCATTGTGCGGAGGCACTTAGAAGAAGGCGCGACGGTTATTGTTCCCTCGCGGACGCTGAATCGTATTGACGGCTTGCAAGGCTATGTGAGCGATGTTACGACGGGTAATCTTATTCCTTACCAAGCAAACATCGGCACATTTGCAGGAGCACAAGAATTTGTACGGAATGTGCTGGAAGAGCATGGTAAGATTGATATCTGTGTCGCTTCGCTAGGCGGCTGGTGGGGCGGTAAAAGCCTTTCCGAACTTGGGGCGGACGATTGGCACGAGGTTCTCAATAACAATCTTCACCCGCATTTCTATCTTGCCCGCGCCGTTCTGCCTTCCATGCAAGAAGCAAAGTCCGGCACGTATATTTTTATGGCAGGTCCGGGCGGCGTTGTTCCTGTACGCAAATCGGAGATTGTAGCAGTGGCGGGGATAGCACAAATGAAAATGGCAGAGGCATTTGCAACAGAGATGCGCCCGTTCGATGTAAAAGTCTATCAACTGTTTATCGCTGACATTGCCACGCGCCAAGCAGCCCGCGAGAAAACCGCGTCTTCCATCACCCCCGAAGAAATCGGCGATTATACGCTCCAACTCTACACGGGCGAAGTGAAAGAACCCAACAATTATATTCAGAAATTCATGCGCGTAACCCTGCCGTGGTTTCGAGTGTGATTTGTTTTTGCAATTTGTAATTTTTATTCCATATCTCTCATTTCAGACCGATGGACTATAAATCAGCCGGAGTAAGCATTGAAGCGGGCGAAGAACTTGTTGACCGCATAAAACCTCTTGTACGTTCCACTTTCACGCCACGTGTTCTGACAGACATCGGGCTTTTCGGAGCGTGCTTCGATGCGCGTTTCCCGGACTATGAGCATCCTGTCTTGGTTTCAAGTGTGGACGGCGTTGGCACGAAATTGAAAATTGCCTTTATGACAGGCAAGCACGATACCGTTGGGCAATGCCTCGTGAATCATTGTGTGAATGATATTCTCGTCTGTGGCGCATCACCGCTCTATTTCATGGATTATTTTGCTACGGGCAAATTGGCAGTCGGTACGGCGGAACAGGTCATTTCGGGCTTTGCTACGGCGTGCCGCGAAAATGGCTGTGCGCTTATCGGCGGCGAAACGGCGGAAATGCCCTCCATGTACAGCGAAGGCGAATACGACGTAGCCGGAACGATTGTGGGCGTAGTAGAAAAATCGAAAATGCTGCGCGGCGATAGCGTTCAAGAAGGCGACGTACTCTTGGGTTTGCGCTCAAGCGGCTTGCACACCAACGGCTATTCACTTGCCCGCACCGTCCTTTTCCCGCGCTTCACGCCGGAGCAATATTTCGACGACCTCGGCATGACCCTTGGCGAAGCGCTGTTGGCGGTTCACAAGTCATATTTGCCTGTTGTGAAGCCGATTCTGGAGCGCCCCGATGCGCACGAGCTTATTCACGGGCTTTCGCATATTACAGGAGGCGGCATCGTGGGCAATACCAAGCGCGTCGTTCCGAAACACTTACGCCTTGAGGTGGACTGGTCGGCATGGGAACTGCCACCGCTTTTTGCACTTATTCAGCGTGAAGGAAACATCACCGACGAAGAAATGCGCCACGTCTTTAATCTCGGTATCGGTTTTATTCTCATTACACCGGAAAAGAGTGTGGAAGCGCTTTCGCAGCTTTTACCAGAGAAACCGATTGTGATGGGGCGCGTGGGAAAAGGGTAATAAATATTGTCAACGAATCAATAATTCAGTTACAAATGGGTAAAAAACAAGAAGTTCTTATAAAGCTGTTCCAAATTTGCCAACATCGGAACGATTACACTTTTGATAATGACCTTGTAAAAAATGTCTGCCGAGAGATTGGCTTTGGTAATCCATTTGATGTTACGAAAATTGATAACATCAGTGTCTTACCAAACCTTCTACGAGAAAACGACTACGCGGTTATACATATCGGCGACGGACAGCATAAATTTATTCAAGGGATTGCCAACATTTACCATTCGTTTGAGCCGGTTAACACTACCGTCGAATGGAAATATCGGAAAAGCCTCCTAAACGAATATAATAGCAGCGAGTCGAATATTTTATCTGTAGCCAATAATCAACGAATCCTTCATCACTTCCTGTTTGGCGAGGATAGAGAATTTGACAATGCCGATATTGCCTTGCGACCGAAGACATATTTCCCTCACCGAACCAAAACGAATTTAGAATATTTTTTTGGACAGCAGGAAAAGGTAACAGCAACTCAGATACAAATTGAGATTGACTTGACGATTGAATATAAAGGGGTTATTGGAATTTTTGAGGCAAAGAACGGGCAACCAGATAATTTTTCTGTGTACCAGTTATACCATCCGTTCTTGTACTATCATAATGCCCGTCAGCGTCCGGAATTACAAAGCAAAATCAGGGACATCCTCTGTACATATATTGTTCGCACGGTCAAAGAGGGAAATTCTGAACTGCGACTTTGGTGCTACAAGTTCACTAATCCGCTTGATATTACGTCCATTGTCTTACAGCAAGCAGCTTGTTACAAACTTATTGGTCAACCATAATGCTTCGTGAAGAGTATATCAATACAATTTTTAATAAAGACATTTTACAAGTTCTGCGCTCTTTGCCAGACGGATGTTTGGATGTCGTCTATGGCGATCCCGATTACAATGTCGGCATTAATTATGCCGGAAAAAATTATACAACCGCTTGGCATGAATATATTGATTGGTATATTGAGCTAACACGAGAATCCATGCGCGTTCTCAAGCCAACAGGAAATTTATTTTTGATTAACTATCCTAAGCAAAATTCGTATTTGCGGGTAAAATACTTAGATGATAATGCCTATTCTGTGCACGATTACGTTTGGGTGTATAACACTAATGTTGGTCATAGCCACAGGCATTTCACAACGGCACATCGCTCTATCCTACACGCTACTAAGTCTAAAGAGAATCATTTTTACAAAGACAATGTAGCACAACCATATCTGAATCCCAATGATAAGCGCATCAAACAACGTATTGCAGAAGGGCATAAGGGTAGAATGCCTTATTCTTGGCTCTATTTTGACTTAGTAAAAAATGTCTCTAAAGATAAAACCTTTCATGCTTGCCAGATACCCCTTGGTTTAGTGGAAATGATGATACAAGCGACTACAAATGAAGGCGATGATGTGTGCATCTTATTTGGCGGATCCGGCTCGGAAATTATTCGTTGTAAAGAACTTGGGCGCAATTTCGTTTCATCTGAGCTGCACCCTGATTATTACCAAATGATCCTCGAAAGAATTGCCAATAACGGAAAAATCAACAATGAACATCGCTTGCCATTTCTTCAGGATAAAATTAGCAGCCTCAATAATGCTCCTATTACTCAATCTGAATTGTTTGCCTAACCATGCTTTTTTGTTAATTAATGATATTTTGCCTCTTTATCACCACTTTCGATACCACCCATGAACACCCAAGACCTCGACCAAGCCGAACTCAACACCGAGTACGAAGAACCCGACATGATGCCGCCGCCCAAGCGCCGCAACTGGCTCATCGTCTATGGTTTGATTGGCGTGCTGGGCATTACGGGCTTGACTCTGATTGCACTTTACCGCCAAGCACCCAAGCGGAGCGCACCCGTCGCAAAGCGCACCATTCCTGCCACACGGACGGTCTTTACGTCTGTGCTTTCGCCTGTGGATTCAGTAACGGCGCGGCATATCGTGGATGACGCAACCCGTGAAATTGGCGCAGATTCCGCCATGACCGAAATGTTTGTGAGCGGAACGGCTGTGTACAAGCGCTGCACATCTCTGAAAGATTTTCAAAATCTCTTTTTGCAAGCACTCGTCAGCGCAGAACCGGAAAACCTCAAACGTCAAGCGCTCTTGCTTTCGCACGTGGCGGGCGTAATTACGAGCAACATTTTGCCCACGAAACTCTTCATCATCGGGCGTATAGCCGAAGAAGATTTCGTACCACAGGAGAAACGGCTTATCGGCTTTTCTAAAGCACTCGGAGCACGGAGCGAGTCGCTGGCACGGGTGGATATTGTAACGTATATCCCAAACTCAAAGGCTGCTTCGGGGCAAACCACCGTGCGCGAGAAATTCCTGACGACGCTCAAACTCGGTAAATACGGGGTTGTGGAACACCCGTTTTCGTGGTAACTGAAGTTATGTTTTGTCAAGAACTTCCCCTCTTTGTTCCAAAGAGGGGTGTCCAAGCGGCAGCGAGGACGGGGTGTTGCTTTGTCCATTACCGCCAGACTACCCCGTCAGTCCTCGCTTCGCTGGACTGCCACCCCTTCACACAGTGAAGGGGAATTTCAGAAAGTGTAACTTCAGGTGGTAATTGTTAGATAAACTATTCTTTTCGGCACAACTATCGCAAATGGCAGCAATATGGCACAGAACGAATCGCTCAAAATTTTTCCGGTCGAATCGGGTCCCGTTGCAACCTACGGCTATATGATTTCCGACAGTGCCGCAGGTGTGGCAGCAGTCATAGATGTTCCACTTGAAAGCGCCGACCATTTTTTGGAAGCCGCCGCGCAAGAGAAGGTGAGCATCACGCACATTCTTCTCACACACTCCCATTGGGATCATACGGGCGACGCGGCAAAATTGCAACGTGCTTCGGGAGCGCATATTTACGTGCATCCCGACGACGAGTATCGCATGGGCGAACCAAACAAATACACCGGATTCCCGCTCCCCTTCACGCTTGAAGCCTGCAAAGCCGATGGCGGCTACTTGCGCGGTGGCGATACACTGAGCGTGGGCGCGTGGGTGCTTGAAGTCCGCCACACACCCGGACACACCGAAGGTGGCATCTGCTTTATAGACCATGTACGGAAACTGGCATTTGTGGGCGATACGCTTTTTGCGGGCAGCATCGGGAGGACAGATTTGCCGGGCGGCGACCACGAAACGCTGCTGAATGCCATTCGCACAGAACTCTTCCCGTTGGACGATGATTTTATCGTCTTCCCCGGACACGGCGAGCGCACACGTATTGGCGTAGAGCGCCGGACAAATCCTTTTCTCGTCTAGCCCTTCTCAATCAAGCCAAGCCATAAATGCGCCTATCACGTCTCATTAATCTCGCCTTCGCTTTTAGGGAAATTCTCTTTTCTCGTTTCGGTGCGCACCAACCAAACGCACCAATGAATGAAGAACAACGTTTGCACGTGCGCCGAATACTGGTCTTTGGATATTTAGGACTAGGCGACGGAGTGATGATTTTACCCGCACTTCGGGCAATGAAAGAACTCTTTCCCAACGCTTCATTTGATTTTCTCGGCTCCAAGCGCACAGCCGCTTACCATGTTCTCAAGCTCTCCGACCTTTTTTCCGAAATGCACTTTTTTGAGTTTAAGGATGCAACGCTCTCGGAACGCCGCAGAATGAATCGCTTTCTTGTGGAGCAAGGCTATGACTGCGTTTTCTGTTCGTACACTGCACCGATTGAGCATTTTGTGCCTTTTCTTAACACTGTCCCACACCGCGCCGGACATACACTTGCCGTTAAAAATGCCAGCAAAACAAGATTCCGCCCCGATTGGCTCTTGAACTATCAAGCAGCTCTTGCGCCGGACGAGCAGATACACGAGACCGAGCGTTACGCCCGCGTTGTTCGGGCAATAGCAGAAGGAGCGAGTGTTCCAACTAATGAAGCGGCGTTTCGCTTCTTTGCACCGCCTACGACTAACAAAGCACACTTTGCACCGCGCTCTGCGTCTCGCATTGCGCCGCGCATTGCCATTCACGCCGCCGTCAGCCCGCTTCTGGCATGGAAGAATTGGGGAACGGAGCGCTTTGTGGCGCTCTCAAAGCGTCTTGTGAGCGAATACACTGCCGAAATCACGCTTTTGGGCGATGCTTCGGAGCGCGAGTTGCTGGAAGAAATCGCACGGGAAATCAACGCAAATAGAAATGATGCACCCAAAGCCATCGTCTCCACGCCCCGCGTGGGCGACCACAGCACCGAAAGCCTTGCAGCGACTTGTCGTGTGCTTGCTGAGAGCGATATTTTTGTCGGGAATGAAAGTGGCGTTGGGCATATTGCGATGGCACTTGGAGTGCCAACGGTACGCATTTTTGGTATGACAGATTATGCAAGTTTTCGGTCGCTGAACGCCGACAAACACACGGACATTCGGAAAGATTTGCCATGCAGTCCGTGTTTTGTCTTGGGGCACATTAAGCCAAGCAGTATGAATATGACAAATTGTGGACATCGGAACTGCCTCAACACTATTACTGTGGATGAAGTGTGTGCGGAAGTCGCTCGCAAACTTATTTTGGTACGCTCAGATACAGCCCAAGTGCGGTGATTCCTCTCGCTTGACTCATAATTCGTAATTTTTCATTCCTCATTTTCTACGCCCCCTGTGGTTCGTATCCAAGACCATATCGCAAAAATTTCGTGGACGGCTGCCGATAAGGCGCTGTACCTTGTCTATGGTTTTGTGAATATCATGCAGAACAACGCCCTGCCACCGCAGGAATTGGGCTTGTACACGCTCTGCAATGCGCTTCAGACCTTCATTTTTGCCATGAGCGACGGTTTTGTATTGCAATCCATCATTATTTTCGGAACGGACAAGGAATTGCGCGGGAGTATTAACCGCTTTGCTATTACGTGGCACATCATTATCGTGCTGGGCGCGTCGGCG
This sequence comes from uncultured bacterium, assembly GCA_937899715.1. GTDB lineage: Bacteria > Bacteroidota > Ignavibacteria > Kapaibacteriales > UBA4661 > PH2015. The sequence goes on from CALCNX010000051.1 coordinate 42,394, forward strand.
CTCATCTTCCTTTTGCAACTGCCGTTTGCATGGCTTCTTCGTGAACCTCGTCTAAGCGCAGTGGCGGCATATTTACCGATATTTTGTTTGCTTGGTATTCCGCGAACACTGTGCTTGAAATATCTCACCCGCGATGTGCAAGCACGAGCAATATTCACTATCAACGTTGTATGGATTGGAACGATGTGCTTACTCACCGCATGGATGCTGACCATGCATCGTTTGGTCACCTTTGAAGCCATGTTCACTATTGCCGCAGTCGGCATGGCAGCAAGTTCTCTCACGGCACTGTGGATTACACGGAGACAACTATCATTTGAGGGCGCAAAGAACATGACGCAACGCGAGTTTTTTCATGCCGGAGCATATCAGGGCACTGCCAGTATGCTTGGCAATACCGTCCGTCAACTTGACGTAACCGTGTTGCAATTTTTCTTTGGCACTGCAACGGTCGGTGTTTATCAATCAGCAAAAACACTTTTTCGCTTTTTTGATGAAGGCTTTAGCGCCATCACGAGCCTTGTCTATCCTGCTACGGTGCGGCTTGTTCATGAAGACCGCCAAACGGAACTTGTGACAATGCTCTCCAAAATGCTCTCCTTCAGTCTCGTGGCGACGCTTGCCGTGGTGTTACTTACAGAGCTAAGTATTGCAGAGTATGTTATCTCCCGTCTGCTTTCGCCGAAGTATGCTGCTGCTATTGGATACTTTCGCCTTCTCGCCTTTGCAGCTCCGGCAATGCCTTTCGTAGCACTTCTACCTGTTCTTCTGGCGTTTGGAGAGATGCGGCGATTGCTGGTGTTTATTATTGTGGCTGTTGTGGCAGGCTTGACGACACTTGTTGGTGTTGGATATTTGCAATTACCAACCCTAGCGCCACTTGGCTTTGTGATTTATACCATTACGCTGGGCGTATTAGTCTTCAGTTTCGTTCGTTCGCGTCTGCACTTTCCTTTGCGTCTCTTGTGGAGGGCAGTGCCGGATACGCTGGATTTTTTTGGTTTCCTAAAGTCAAAATAAATAGTCGCATCGAATGAAAAACCTCATATTGAAGCGCTTTGCAGCAGTTATTCTTCTTATACTCTTGGGTATTGCTTCTTTTGCAGACCTTCAGCTTTTCGCACAAGAAACCTTCACCACTGCCACCATCACCACTCGCACAGGATGGCGCGTTCTGCCGGTGCCGGGTTATGCACCGGAAACGTTACTTTCTCTTACTGTTGGCGGTCTCTACTATTTCTCTCAGCCCGACGGCGACTCGACCAATCGCTTGAATCAGATTTTTGGCGGTGTGCAGTACACCTTGCGGAATCAATTTGTGGCAAGTGTTTTACCGGAACTCTATTTCAACCACGAAAATATCCGTCTTTTCGGGCAGTTTGAAGTCTCACGGTATCCCGATTATTTCTACGGTGTCGGTAATGATATGCCGGAGTCGAATCGTGAGCCATTCACTATTTTTCGTGCTGCAGCCATTGGCAGTATGTGGTTTAGTCTGAACGGTCAGGGCATCAGAAATGGTGTTAATGTCGGTATGTATTTTGATTTTGATTATCAAAATGTTATCGAACGCCAGCCGGGCGGCTTGCTTGACCGCACAGGAGCGGACTCCATCGTGGGGCGCAATGGCGGTTTGCTTGCGGGCTTGGGCTTGTCACTGAATTACGACAAGCGGGACAGGACTGTTTCGGCTCGCACGGGTGAGTTTGTGGATATGCGCCTCGTGACCTATTCGCATTTGTTGGGTAGCAACTTTGAAGGATGGCGCGGGACGCTGGATGTGCGTAAGTACTGGACGTTTAACACTCCAACGGCAGAATCAGAAGGCTTTGCAAACACCCTTGCTGTTCAATTGTACGCCGATGCTATGACAAGCGGTATTCCATTTTTCCGCATGGGTTTTTTGGGCACAACCATTAACGGAGCCGCACTGGAACGGGGTTACTACGGCGGGCGCTTTCGTGACAAAACATTGGGACTTGTACAAGCGGAATACCGTTTTCCTATTTGGTGGCGGTTTGGTGGTGTTGTTTTTGCAGCGACAGGTAATGTTGCCTCTACGCCCTCAGCATTCGACTTCACAACGCTGAAGTATAGCATTGGAGCGGGCTTGCGTTTTGCGCTTGTGCCCGAAGAGCGTATCAATCTTCGGATAGATTTCGGATATGGCTTTGCCACACAGACATTGTATCCATATGTGTCTTTCACCGAAGCATTTTAAGTTATTTCTTCCCAATAAAACCGTTTGCCGTTTTCTTTCGTATTGGTTAGAAAGAATGTCATACTCGTAGATGCAGAAAGATGCTTGTTACAATACGAAAATGTATTGAGCACTTGATATACCAAAACGAGTAGTGTACCAATAGTCGGCAAATTTTAATGTAGATTTGTAAAACACGTCGTTACGTTGTTCACTTGCTTTGCAAATCATTATGAAATTTATATGGCTGACAGTATAGACTTCTATCACAATCTCACACCCATTAGCGATTTTCTTGCTATCAGTGAGGCAAGGAATTATGCGGTATTGCCAGAGGATTGGTACATTATCATAACGGATGTGGTCAATTCCACCGAAGCTATTGAGAATGGAAAGTATAAAGATGTCAATACCGCCGGAGGACTTGCAGCAATGGCTGTTGCGAATGCGCTCGGCAATCTTGATTTTCCCTTTGTCTTTGGCGGCGACGGCGTTACGATGCTCCTTCATCATTCATATCTGCCCGTAGCGCGAGACGTACTTGCCAGCACCCGAACCATCTGCAAAGAGATGTTCGCGCTGGATTTACGAGTTGGATTCGTACCTATGTCTTTGCTCACCGAAGGCGGGCATGAGTTGAGGGTACTGAAGTTGGGCGTATCCGAGGCTTTGTATCAAGCTATGCTCATCGGTTCGGGTGTTGAGGCGGCTGAAGCATTGATAAAAAATCCTTCTGCGGAGCAAGAATTTTTGCTACCGAAAGAATATACCCCGCAGCAAGAGGCTGATTTTTCGGGCTTTGTTTGCAATTGGTTGGATATTCCCAGCCCCAAAGGCGAAACCGTAAGTCTTATTGTCAAAACCCTCAACCAACCAAACAACGGTACAGAGCCATGTTTGCGAGATATTCTACGCGAAATATGGCGCATTTGCGGCTCAGAAGCAGAGCATCATCCGCTTTCAGTGCAGAATCTCGCTGTCACGGCAAACGTGCAAGCGGCAGAGCGCAATGCAAGTATCAATCATCATCGGCGGAAAGACTTGCGCTACTGGCTTGCCTACGCTGGTTTTGCCGTTCAAAACCTCATTGTACGGCTTTTACCGCGCCGAAATGCTGAGGCAATCCGCAGTGGTATTATCGCTCATGCTGATATTCAGAAGTTCGATGGTTCGCTCAAAATGGTGATTGCTTGTACGCCGGAAAACAGACGTAATCTTGTTGAATATTTTGAATCTCGACGTAAGGCAGGCGCAATCGTCTATGGCATTCACATTGCCGACCGTGCACTGATGACGTGTTTTCTGCAATCGGCAACATCTCATATTCACTTTATTGATACGGCGAACGGCGGCTATGCTCTAGCGGCAAAACAACTCAAGCAACAACTCAAAGAACTTCAATAACTCTGAAGAGCTTCCATAGATGATTTCTCTTGGTTGTACTACTATTTCTCCTCGAACGCACTATTTTTGACGTTGGTGCGTCTGACCTCAAGCAACGCTTCATTCTTGAGATTGCATAGAATAGCAATGCTCGGTTTTAAGCATTGAGTGTCAAATTTTTTTACTTAAATCTTTACAACCATGAAGAAGTTTTTGAAGTACTTTTTGGTAGTTATCGGGGTTATTGTTCTGATTCCGTTGTCAATTTGGGGACTGATGGCTGTTGGCGTTGATATTTCTCCGTTTTTCAACTATATCAACAAATTCCAAGATAAAGCGAAACGCCCAAGCCCCGGAGCGACTATTGAAGCCCGCTTTGGCGAAGCAACCGTCCGCATCAATTACAGCCAACCAGCAAAGAAAAATCGTGAAGTTTTCGGAAAACTTGTTCCCTACGGCGAAGTTTGGCGCACGGGCGCGAATGAGGCAACCAATATCTCGCTCGACAAAGCGCTCAATGTCGCCGGAAAAATACTTCCAGCAGGGAAATATGAGCTTTTCACGATTCCCCGCGCCGATAAATGGACGATTATTTTCAATAGTAAATCCGATCAATGGGGCGCATTTTTCTACGACGAAAAAAGCGATGTCTTGCGAGTAGATGTTCCTTCAGGCAGCAATGACAGCACCTTAGAACAACTCATTCTTGCATTTGAAACCACGCCTGAAACAGGCTTGACAATCGCATGGGATAAAACGAAGGTATTTGTTCCCATCAAAGCGCAGTAACGTTTTGTTTGGTACAATCCTCCCGTCGAATACATTTGTTTTTCCTCATCGGTCAGAGGCACGTTTTGACGAATCAATATAGCAATCAAGGACGAGACGACGAAAAGGCACTCATGCAACGTATCGCCATAGGCGACGAAGCAGCCTTTGAGGCGCTCTATGACCGTTATTCACGGCTCTTATACAGTCTTTTGCTTTCGGTGGTGAAACACCCACCGGAAGCACAAGATATGTTGCAAGAGGTCTTTTTACATATTTGGCGGCAAGCAAAAAATTTCGATGCGGGGCGTGGAAATGTTTACTCGTGGCTTATCACGATGACTCGTAACCGCGCCATTGACCGCATTCGCTCCAAGGGATTTCGTGAACGACAGCAAGAGACGCATGACGACGACACAGTTCTCATGCTTCCCGATAGCACCTTATCGCCTTTGGATAGTATTACAGCAATGGAGCAGCGTGAGCGCGTCCAAGAAGCACTGGCGCAAATACCGCCCGAACAGCGCGATGCCCTCGTACTGGCATATTTTCAGGGCTATACGCAAGCGGAAATTGCCGACCTCCTTAAAATACCGCTTGGCACTATCAAAACCCGCATGAGACAAGGCTTACTTAAACTTTCAGCACTTTTGCAATCCGCAATACTATGAACACCTCCGCCCCCAACACCTCGCAAATAGCTTCCACCGACTATTCCCTTGCGGATATTTTGCTGGAAGAAGCAGCTTCACTAGCACTTGGTGCTTTATCACGCGAAGATGCACAACGTATTCGCCGCGAACTTATGCAGGCTTCTGCTGAAATTCACCACGAATATCGTGCGATGGCTCAGGCAGCACAACTCCTTCCTGCGTCGCTTGCACTCGTAGAGCCACCGACAAACCTCAAAGAACGCATTCTATCTCGTCTTCACAGTGCAGAACCCGCCATAGCTGCCCCCACACCAACCCACGAGCACCACGAAGAATTTATTCCACAGTACGACGCGCAAGGAGCAGGTTTCTACGCACTTTCTAGCGATGAGGGCGAATGGCTACCGCATCCTGTGAAAGGTATTGCCGTGAAGCCGCTTGCAACCGATAAAGAACGTGGATATGCGACGATTCTGATGCGTCTGGATGCAGGTGTGAACTTTCCTTCGCACAGCCACGAGGGCGCGGAGCAATGCTACATCGTTTCGGGAGATGTTCGTGTGCGTGGGCAACGCTTGGCACAGGGCAGTTTCTTCAGCACAGCAGCGTACGCTAATCATGGCGATATTTCCACCACGCAAGGCGCAACAGTGCTGCTTGTGGTGGCAATGGAAGATTATCGAAAATCAGCGTGGAAAGTTGGGCTAAAAGCGGTACAACAACGCTTTACACGGATGTTTTCATAGCCTCCGCGACATAACGCTTTTACTGTTTCCCCGCAATTTTTACCCGTACCGTCTCCACACAACGACGGTCTTGGAGCGTCACGTACAAAGTTTTGCCGTCTTTCCCGCCAAAGGTAAGGTTACTGCAATCTTTTCCTTTGAGCACAATTTCACGCAGAAGTTTTCCATTCGGCGCAAAGACCGCAATCATGCCCTTCCCGTAGCGCGTCACATACAGGTTTCCCGCGTTATCGCATTTCATGCCGTCTAATCCAAAATCATTGAACGACGTAAACAAACGCTTTTGGGAGATATTGCCTTGTTTGTCTAAGCGGTACGCCCATATACGGCGCTGAAGGCTTTCATTCACATAGAGCGTGGTCTCGTCGGGGCTGTACGCGATTCCGTTACTTGTTCCCATCGCACTGTCAAGCAGCACTGCTTTGCCCGTCATGCCGTCCTTGCTCATATCAATACGCCACAGTTTTCCCGTCGAGTCTTTCCAACTTGGGTCGGAAGCAAAGAGCAAACCTTGCGCGGTAAGACATAAGTCGTTAGGCTGATGAAAACGCTCGGAGTGTACCAACTCACGAAATTCTTTGGTTGCTGTGTCCAGAAGCAAGATATTATGCGCTTTGTAATCGGCAATAAAAATTTCACCCCGCTTGCCCATGCGAAGACTATTCCCAATGCTCCCCTGCGGAAGCGTTGCGTAGCGCTCTACCTCAGCCTTGCCACCTTCCTTCAATCCTTCGGTTTTGACCAAACCAATTGTGCCGTCGCGCTCAAAATTGACAACAAACAAGCGTCCCCGCCCATCCACAACGGGACCTTCACAGTTCCGTGTGAATAATTGCTCGGCGGTAAGGTCGCGCGTGGCTGGCGCTTGACCGAAGGCAGTGGCGACACTCAGCAGAAATGCCGCGAAGAGAAGAGTATAGTGCATAGTATCAGTATTTAAGCAAAGTAACATCGCGTTCAATCAAAAACGCAAGCGGTTCTTGGAAGTCGTAATCACTGAATGCTTTCGCTTTATCAAGATATGCACGTGATTTTTCGCGGTTCCCTTGTGCATTGTAAATTTCGGAAATGCGGAAATAACTCCATGGCATAAACCAGCGTTCGCGCTCCGGCTGGAGTTCGACGGCTTTGAGGTAGTACGGAATGGCTTCCTGTGCACGTTGCTGCCCGCGATACGCCTCGCCCATGTAGTAGCAGGCTTCGGCGCGAAGTTCTTTAGAAAGTGCGTTATTGTCAGCAAGCGGCTTCAGGAATGGCTCCACTTCTGCCCAGCGTGAAGACTCCGCACAGTTCACACCCTTGATGAGCTGAATTTCATTCGCATCCAACGGCGTTTTAATCCGCTCTTTTGCTTTGCGAATGGCATACTTATCTTCCGGTTCAAAAGGTGCTACTTCAAGGCATTTTTGATAGCCTTTCACCGCTTCGGCGCGTTGACCCGTCATCTCGTAAATCAGCGATAAGCGGTAGAATGCAATACCGCGAAATGAGCGTTCAAAGCGGGCTTTGAAGTATTTTTGGAAACAAGGCTTTGACTTTTCAAAATCGTTCAGACGGAAATAGGACTCACCCATACGGTAGTTTGCCAGCGTGGTGAAGGTGCGGAAATTGGTGTCCGCCAGACGAATAAGTTTCCCGTAAAAATCATTCGCATAAGTCATTTTCTTGAGGAAAGTCTGAACGTTCCCCATTGTGTAGAGTGTGGGGATATTATTCGGATATTTTTCGAGCAAATCCTGCAAATGCTTGAAGCCTTTACCATAGTCCTTATTGAAATAAACTTCAATAAATGACAAAAAAACCTTTGCATCGTTGCGAGAAAAGAGAGATTTTTCTGCAGCAATCCCGACTTCACGCAAGCCCTGCTCACGGTCGCCCTTCAAACCCGCGAAATTTGCCGCAAACCGCACGGTGCTTGGCATGACAGCAATGCCGAAGTGAAACACACCCATACCCAAGTATGCGTCGTATTGCTTAGGGTCGCGCTTGAGCGATTCGCTTAGATAATTGTAGCACGAACGCCCGTCCAACGTAGCCTTTACAAGATTTTCTGCACGGAAATTCGCTACCGCACGAAAACCGTAAACTGCACCGATGATAGTCCGTGCATAGTTATTATCGGGGTTTGCTTTGAGCGCCTCTTCGGCAACAGTGATAGATTTATCACACGCAGCAATAAATTTTTTGAAATCGGGTTCGCTGTAATCGAAGAGATAGCGCCAGAGAAAGATTTGCGAGCGAAAAAAATAACCCGTCGGGTCGGTAGGATATTTTGCGATGAGGTCGTCGTATATGCTCATTGCAACGTCATAGCGCATTGAATAAAATGCGTCAATCCCTGCCAGTATGCGCTCTTTGATATAGGGGTCATACTCATTAACGCCGGAAAGCCCGATAAAAGGCGGAAGTTCAGGATGCTCAAGATAGCTACGAAGCGGGTTCTCGGAAATGTGCCCTTCGTGGAGGGGCAATCGGTTGTGGCTGTACGCCGCGCTGGGCGCTACAATCGTGCACAAAAGGCTTACCAACACAACTAGGCAGCCGTAAACACGACGAGTGGAAAGGGTCATAAATGCGAAAAACGATGGTGAAAATGAAGATGCTTCGAGAACTCTACACGGTCAGACGCTTGTGCGGAAAGCAAGGTTTGACGGCGTATGAGGTACGGCGTTGCAACAGATGAATGTACAACCCAAAAAGCAGTGCAAACTTAGCGAAAAAAATGTTCTTGTGAAATCTCGTTTTAGTGTTGGTTCAATTTAGCGGCAAACTCTTATAGCATCCGCTTGCGTTAGCATCGATTCAACTCTGCAAACATGATGCCTTCGTCTAATTCCCCTTGGCTCTTGGCTATGACAAGTGTGGCAATAGTATTCCCGACCAGATTTGTGGTGGACATTGCCTCCGACATAAAACGATTCACTCCCAAAAGCAACGCCATACCTTCCACCGGCAGTATCCCCGTTGCCGTAATTGTGGCGGTAAGCGTTACGAAACCGGCTCCGGTGACTGTTGCAGCGCCTTTGGAGGTAACAAGCAACAGAGCCAAAATCGAAAGCTGCTGCCCAAGCGAAAGCGGAATGTTGTATGCCTGTGCAATAAACATAGCCCCCATGACCAGATAAATACACGAGCCGTCGAGATTGAAGGAATACCCCGTCGGGACAACCAATCCGACAATAGAACGGCTACACCCCAAACGCTGTAATTTCTGCATAATGCGCGGCAATGCCGCTTCCGAAGAAGCAGTTCCCAATACCAGTACAAATTCCTCCCGAATATACCGAAAAACCTTCCAAAGACTAAAACCAGACCACCGGGCAATAGCCCATAGAACCACGCTTACGAAAAGAAAGCACGTCAGATAAAACGATAACATCAGCTTTGCAAGCGGAATGAGCGCCGAAAGACCAAACTTGCCGATTGTGAAGGCAATAGCCCCAAAAGCGCCTATCGGTGCGACTTTCATAATGACACCGATAATGTGAAACAGCACTTCCGAAATTCGCTCTAACATCTCCAGCACAACGCGCCCATGCTCCCCAAGCGATGATAGCCCAAAGGCAAACAGCAAAGCTACAAAGAGTACTTGAAGCAAATCCCCGTCCACAAAAGCGCCGACAAATGTTTTGGGAACAATATTCACGAAGAAATCAAGTACCGACTGCGATTTGGCAGCACTCGTATATTGCGAAATATCTGTGTGCGCCAGTGCATTCACATCGAAGCCTGCTCCGGGCTGCAAAAGATTTACCACCACCAAACCAATGATGAGCGCGAGCGTCGTTACGACTTCAAAGTAGATAAGCGCTCGTATGCCAATCTTCCCGACACGCCGCATATCTCCTACGTGTGCAATTCCTGTCACAATGGTGCAAAAAATAATCGGTGCTACAATCATCTTCACCATTTTGATAAACACATCGCCAAGTGGCTTCATTGCAGCACCAGTCTCAGGAAAAAATGCTCCCAGCACAACGCCGATAATAACGGCAATAAGGACGCGAAACGTGAGATTATTATAGAATGGCTGCGGTTTTGTCAATGGTTCGGAAGAAGATTGTAACATAATGCGTTGTAAAACTATTTTGCAAGATTAAAGTACGCCCAATTCTGATGCAAACATACAACACTCTCACCGTTGTAACCAAACACAATCGGGCTAGGCAGTAAACAGATAATGGCTGTAAGAATTTGCCTTGATAATGTGCTCAAAGTTTTAGATTTTTACACAACTTTTCTTCTCACAATTTTTTTCTTGTATCTATGCGATACCTCGTGATTCTTGGACTTGCTCTCGTCGTTTTTTTCTGTGGCGGAGCGCTGGTGTATAGGACGCTTGAGGAGCAGTCTTTTTTCCTGTTGCAATCAAATTCAAAACTGGTAGCAATAGCCAGCGAAACGCGGGCAAGCACAATTGCCCACGAGAAAATGAGTGCACAGAAAAATGAAGAGCGCGAGGAAATGAGCGACGAAGAATGGGATAGTGAAGAGGGCACTCACAAAGGAGATAGATTCAGCGAAGAATGGGACGAAAAGGAAAGTATATCTGAGCGCCGCAAATACGAGCTGTCGCGTCTTGCCGACCCTACGACGGGGCAAATACCAAGCGATGCGCTCCTGCGTGAACGCATCTTTACGAGCACTATACCTTCGCGCGAGCAGGGAACGGGACAGCAGAAGAGCAGAGCCATGCTACAAGCATTTGATTGGACAAGTAAAGGTCCCACGGGCACAGGCGGGCGCACCCGCTCACTGGCAATTGATGCCGACAATGAACAGGTCATGTTGGCAGGCAGCGTATCCGGTGGCTTATGGCGAACAGAAAATGGCGGTGCATCGTGGAACAAAATTGCTACGCCGGATGGCGGCAGTAACATTTCCTGTATTGCCCAAGATAAGCGCCCCGGGAAGCGCAACGTGTGGTACTACGGCACAGGCGAAGTCTATACTTCATTTTTCGGAACTGGACTGTATAAATCAGAGGATGGCGGGCGGACGTGGCGCAGCTTGCCGGCAACTGTACCAACCTTGCTCACACGCACTTCGCAAAGTACCTCTCCGTGGAGTACGGTGATTCGTATTGCTATTGACAACACCACGCTCAATCAGGATATTCTCTATGCGGCTATTACTGGCGCTATCATGCGTTCAAGCGACGGCGGCGATTCGTGGGAACCCGTGCTTGGCAATATGTCCGCAACCATTAGCAATTCCGCCTACTATACCGATGTAGCAATCGCCTCAAATGGTACTGTTTATGCGGCACTCAGCGAAATGGATTTTAACGGGGTGATTCCCGGATTTGCGACGCAAAGCGGTGTATGGCGCTCTCTGAACGGGAGAAATTGGATAAATATCTCCCCGCCCACAACAGCAGGGCAAACATCTTCCGTTCAAATCGCTCGCATGGTACTTGCTACTGCACCGAGCGACAGCAATATAGTGTATGTTCTCCGCGACGTGCGCACACCAAGTGGCGTAAAAGCAGGTCTGCTTCGCTATATCTATCTCACGGGCAATGGTGCGGGCACATCGGGCGGCTCGTGGACGGATTATACAACAACATTTCCACAGGATTTTTCCTCGCAAACTGGCTATTGCATGGCTCTCAAAGTCAAGCCTGACGACCCGCTCTTCGTTGTCGCTGGTGGCGTAGTTGCTTATAGTAATCCCTATAACTTTCGATACCGCGAAACGACCTCCATTATTTCTTCGTATGCCACTGAGGTTGATATTCCAACGCCTTCTACGCAATCATGGGCTGACCATCACGATTTTGCTTTTTTGCCCTCCAATCCCAAAGTCATGTTTGTTGTCAATGATGGTGGCATCTATCGCACGGACAACTGTACTGCTACGCCCGTGCGCTATACTTCTCTGAATACAAACTATGTCACTACACAGTTTTACAGTCTTGCCATAGACCACTTCACGGTGGGCAGCGAAACAATAATGGGTGGTTTGCAAGATAATGGAACACGACTGGTCAACCGTAGCGATGCGTCCGGCAGGCTGGTTAATCTTGGGGATGGAACGTTCTGTGCTATTGCGGACAGTGGTCGGTATTTTTATGCCTCGTCACAATACGCTTCCATGAATCGTTTTGAGTTTGACGGGCGTGGGCAACGGGTAAATTTTATACGGATTAGTCCTTCAGCAAGCACCTTTCAACGATTTTTTCTTGATAACCCCTACGTGCTTGATCCCAATAATCAGCAAACGATGTACCTTGCGGGCGGCATAGCGCTTTGGCGAAACCCGGATGTAACGATATTCAGCACCTCACAACTGCAAGGCGCGTGGAAAAATATCGGCTCGGTAGGAACAAATGAGATAATTACGAGTGTTGCTGTGTCTGAGAAACCCGCGAATGTGGTCTATGTCGGTACGTCTCGCGGGCACGTCTTTCGTATGGACAACCCAACCGCACCTGATTCCTCACGAAAACTTGTCAATGTTAGCGGTAATAGTTTCCCAACCAATGCACGTGTATCGTGCGTTGCGCTTGACCCTACCAATGCTGATTGGGCGATAGCAGTCTTCTCAAACTACAACGTTCAAAGTATTTTCTCCACCATGGATGGTGGTAAAACATGGTTGGCAGTGGGTGGCAATCTTGAAGAGACCATGAGTGGTATCGGTGGTGGTCCGTCGGTGGCGTGGGTGAAGGTTGTGTATGTGGGTGGAAAAGTATGGTACTTTGCCGGAACATCAAGCGGACTTTTTTCGACCGACCGACTCAACGGCTCGGCAACACGCTGGGTGCGCGAAGGCGCAAACACTATCGGTATGGCAGATGTGCGTATGATAGATGCTCGCTCAAAAGACGGCTTTGTGGCGGTGGCAACGCATGGCAATGGCTTCTTTACGACCTACCTACCCACACAAACTCGTCGCTTTAATGCCGAATCGTCAACGATTGTGCTTGGGCAAAGCTACCCTAATCCGGCAGCGCGCACAGATGTCACAATTCCCTTTTTCCTGCCCCGTAGCGCTCACGTGACGCTCACCCTCTGGAATGCATTAGGACAGGGCGTTGCAACGCCACTGGAGGCAAATATGACGGCAGGAGAGCAGTTCTTCGTTATGCCCACAAGCAATATTCCTGCGGGAATGTATGTGTATCGCATCGAAGCCGAGGGACTGCAAGCGCAGGGTTCGATGGTCGTTCGTCCTTGAAAAATTTTCTCTTGTTGGATAAAATTTCTTGTTGGTAGTGAGAAAAAAAAAATGCAAATTAAATGTTCTAACATTTAATGTTGCAACATTATTCCATGACCACTATGCCAACTTTAGAAGAAGAAATCACACAAAAGACCTTTCGGAACGAAGGTCAAAAGGCGATTATCAATATCATATACACAGGGAATTGGCTGACGGCACGCCATAACAAATTACTGAAAAACTTTAACCTCAGTGAACAGCAATTTAACATCCTTCGTATCTTGCGAGGGCAGCGCCCCAAGACTGCCTCGCTCCTACTCCTCCGCGAGAGGATGCTTGATAAGATGAGCGATGTTTCGCGCTTGGTCGAGCGCCTCCGCAAGAGTGGTTTGGTGGAGCGTGAAGTCTGCGTACACGACCGTCGCTCGGTAGAGGTTGTGATTAGTGAGCAAGGCTTAGCCGTGTTGGCGGAAGTGGATAAGCATATCAATAAACTCGACAAGCTATCGCAGCGATTAAATCCCGACGAACTTGTGATGCTCAACACCCTGCTGGATAAAGTTCGTGGTTGACGATGAACATTTTTCATCTGGGAAATCTGCTACATCCAAGTCACTTGACCGCTCGCTTGGGTACGATTTTCTTTTTCGTGAAATAGTCCGGCGGTAGTTTCGCAAATTCGCGTAAAGCGTCGGCGGCTATCCATCGTGCGCTGGACGTGCCTTGTGCTTTTATGCGTTCAGCGCAGGCTTTTGCTTGTTCCCAAAGAACGATGTTTCGTTTGCCGAGCTGCCTCAGAGACCAGTTAACTGCTTTTTTAACAAAATTGCGCTCGTCGTAGGCATACTGTTCCAAAAGCGGAAAAAAGGGTTCAAATCGCTCATTGTTGGCTTTCTTGTCATGGACAGCAAATTGTGCTATCATTACAATTCCCACACGCCGCACAAATTCTGCTTCGTCAGCACACCACACCAGCATACGCTTTTCCGCAAAGGGAATTTTGCAAAGAAGATTGCTGCACAATTGGTCGCAGATGTCCCACGAATCCACATCTCGCACCCACGATTCTGTTTGCATTTCGGTCATTGCTTTCGGGTCTTCGGTAAGGATTGCCAGCAAACGCCCTTCGTGTATGCCGCTTTCCCAGAGGTCTTGCGCCAGTGCGTGACGGTTAAGTTTGCCTTCTTTTGCACTGGCTTTTATGTTTTTGGCAATATCGCGCAGTATCGGCATAGAAATTCCGAGTGCTTGGCGGGTGTTAATACCAAATCGCGCCATACCCGCTTGATTGTGCGGGTTTGCTAGGGTTTGCAAATGCTCAAGAAGAGTTTTTACATTCAATATAGTATTGTCATCGTCAGGGAGCATGAGGCTAATTCAGTGCTATTTGTAATTCATTTGCGGGTTTATTGATAAGCGGGAGACGTACAATGAAGGTAGAGCCTTCGTTCTGACGGGATTGTACGGCAATCGTTCCACCATGCACCTCTATAAATTCTTTTACAATCGAAAGCCCAACGCCCGTACCGGAAATAGTGGTTGTATTCGAGGCACGGAAGAATGGCGTAAAGAGTTTCTCCATATCCTTTTCAGGAATACCAATACCATTATCGCTGACCGAAATCACCACCCACTCCGGCTCACAATAGACATCCACTATAACAGGCGACTGCTTCGGTGAGTATTTGATAGCATTGGCAAGTAGATTACGAATGACATAGCGCAAGAGTTTTACGTCGCCGTTAATATATGCCTCGCGGACGTTGATATGGCGCTGCACCCGCGAGCGTGAGGTTGCCGAGGCAATAAACTCCATTTCGGCAATAAGGTTCTTGCACAGGTCGCCTACATCCATCACCATCGGCTTGAAACGCCCGACAGCAGACTGCGATTCGCTCTGAGCAAGGAAATCGTTCATCAAGTCCGTAAGTTCATTGATGCGGAGTCGGATTTTTTGTAGCTCGTCCAAGCGCTTTTCGGCAGGAATACGGTCGAAATAACGTGTGAGCAAATCAACCGAAAGGAGCATACCGGCAAGCGGTGTACGGAATTCGTGCGACACCGTGCTGACAAAACGGGTTTTGAGTTCGTTTACTTGGCGCTCTTTGTCAAGAGAGATTTGCAGTTGTACTTCGGATTGCTTTTTCTCGTCAATATCCAGCAGTGCTTGAATAATAATAATTTCACCGGAATCAAGATGGAGTTTAGTCGTGTAGTCATCGAACCAGCGATATTCCGGTGTGCGGCGAGGTGAACTGTCCTTGACAATACGCAGACGGTAAGAGCGGTGCAGCAAAATATCGGCATCATTCTCCAGCCACGTATTCCATTCCGCTTCAGCTTTTGCACGGTCTTCTTCGTGCATCGGGAGGCGGATTTGCGTACTATATTGCATCTCAGCGAACATTTCCATTGAGTATCCTGTCAGATTCACAAACTCGCCGTTGACAAATTCCAAGCGTAAGCCGCTTCCATCCTTGACGCACTGCACTATACCGACCGGCAATCCCTGAATAAGCGCCCGATAACGCTGCTCGCTAATGCGGAGGCGGTTTTCCGCCTCCTTCTGTGAAGTTATATCCACCGAAGAGCACACGACCTCGCGTATTAAGCCATTGTCAATAATTGGTGCTATAAAATTCAGATACGTCGCGCCATGAATCTCGGATTCAAAACGTACATTTTTGCCTTGAAATGCTGAGTCAAAATGTTGCTGATACAAAGATTGCATTTTGCGCCCGAAAATTTCCGTAAGCGGTTTATCGCGCACAGCGTTCGTATCTAAGCCAAAGTTTATCGCAATTTTGCCCTCAAAGAGCGAGACTAAATACTCACCGCTTGACGATTTATATGCCTTAATAACAAGGTTTTGCAGATTGCGCACGGTCTCGCGGAAATCCTCCCGTAGAGCGCTTTCCAGCGCTGCCCGTGCTTTGTCGCGCTCCTCTTCGCGGCGGCGTAATTGCTCTAACAGTCGGTTAAAACCGTCTGCCAGTGCACCAATTTCATCATCACCACCACGCCGCACAAATCGCTCAGAAAAATCACCCTTTTGCGAAATATGCTGCATGAAATTCGAGAGCGACATAATACGCCCCGAGATAATACGTTGCATCCAGAGTGCCAGCAGAAGTGAGGCAATAATAATTGCCACCCCCACACCTGTCATGGTAATGCCGTAACTCTGTATCCGTGCCTCCAGTTCCTGCGTGGAAACCCGTAACAGAACTGTTCCATAGAAATTATTCTTTTCAAAAACGCGACGATACAAGACAAGCTCGTTATTGCGAAATTCGGAAAATTCCTGCGATACGGAATCAAAAGCAATTGCGTTAGAAAGTGTTCCCTCGCGGTTGATATTCGTTGCTTGACTTGGGCGAATATATTCGGCAAAAAGTTTGTTTTCTTTGTCATAAAGGCAAGCATAGTGCACCGATGCGATGCCCGATAGTTTCAATAGTGACTTTTCTACCTCATTGGGGGCTTCAAATGCCAACGCACCAACATTATTGTCACCGATGACTTGTGCTAAAACCGCCGTACTCCGCACCATATCACGCTTGAGCGCACGGACATTCGCAATGCTCACCAGCGTAAAGCCAATAGCCAGTGCCGAAACCGTACACAGAAGGATAATACCAAGCAGTTTTGCACGTATAGATAAATTAGCAAGCCATCTCATAGACTATTCCTTGAAATTCAATCCGTAAGGATTCATTCTTTCGCTGTTTTTGAATACTGCCGCCCGTGCCTGAGCAGCTGAGAACTAAAATGCAGTTTGCTACTGACAATTTCCTCAGTATTATACTCGAAGCGGATACGAGTATTTTCAATGTAAAAATTCATCATCCCGCCTCTGGATAAAAATTCATCGTCGCGCCCAATCGTCAAAATACCACGACCGCGCGCCTTGCTTAAAACTTGAGTCAGTTTTGCATTTTCTGAGGGAGCAACAAAAAGAACATTACACCGGGCAATCTCGTCGAGGCTATTCAGGTGCCGCAGTTCAATCGTGCGACCGTCTTGAAGTTGCTTCTGGCGGATAATCTCTCCAAAAAACGCCTCCACACGGCTCGTGCCGATGAAGCCAATCACGAACATATCTTGCGCTGCCACTTTCGGAAACTCAATAAACTGCAAAAACTGCCAAATAAACGCCGCTTCTATTTTTTCTTCTTCCGCCTGAATTTGCGTTGTGCCTCGTGCCTCCGTTGTCCCAAAAGATAATCCCGAAAGGTCATCCAAAGTATTCGACACCGCATCAGTGCTTACGCGCAGGCAGAGCAGAAAAAAGAAGATACTTGAGTAATATGGAGTCTTGCGGTTCACGTTGTACGGATAATCTTTATGTACTTGTTCTGGGTTGTGTTGCTTTGGGCTTCACCGCTTTTGTTTTCGCGGTTTTTAGCTTTACGGTTTTTGTTTTCACGGTTTCTTTTTTTGCAGCTTTCGTCTTTGTTGTCGTGGTGGTTTCTACTCCATCTATCACTAGTTTGCTTGTCTTGGGCTTTGTGGTTTTCTTTGGTTTAACTGGCTCACCATCGGCTTCAGTACCACCCTGTTCGTAATGGCGGTACGTTTCGGGGCGTGTAATGGCAGTCTGTGCATATTTGCGGTCTCGCTCTAACTCTTCATGCAGATAGAGTCCTGTGAAACTACCTGTTTCCACGCGCCGCTCGGCGACAACTTCTGGTATGCCCTCAGCGATAATGCGCCCTCCGCCCTTGCCACCCTCAGGACCTAAATCAATAAGCCAATCAGCAGTTTTGATAACGTCCAGATTGTGCTCAATAACGACAACCGTATTTTTCTTTTCCACCAGTTTTTGCAAGAGTTCCAGCAAAATATTCACATCCTCAAAGTGCAGCCCCGTGGTTGGTTCGTCCAAGATATAGAGCGTCTTTCCGGTGGAAATCTTTGCCAGTTCCGTTGCCAGCTTCACGCGCTGTGCCTCGCCGCCGGAGAGCGTCGTGGCTTGCTGCCCGATGTGAATATACCCCAAACCGACTTCTTGCAATGTGTTGATTTGCCGGGCAATTTTAGGAATATCCTTAAAAAAACCAACCGCCTCATCAACAGTCATTTCCAGTACGTCCGCAATAGACTTACCTTTGTACTTGACTTGGAGCGTCTCGGCGTTGTAGCGTCTGCCGGAACAGACATCGCACGGAACATACACATCGGGCAGAAAATTCATTTCGATTTTCTTCACGCCGTCGCCTTCGCAGGCTTCGCAGCGTCCGCCGCCCTTACTGGAATCAACATTAAACGAGAAGCGTCCGGGCTTGTAGCCACGAATATTTGATTCGGGAAGCTGCGCAAACAAATCGCGGATATGCGTAAACAAGCCCGTGTAGGTGGCAGGATTGGAGCGGGGTGTACGCCCAATCGGGGATTGGTCAATTTCTATCACTTTGTCAATATGCTCTAACCCCTTGATACTACCGTATTGCAGTGGCGCAACAAGCGAGTTATAGAAATGCCGCGACAGAATCGGATAGAGCGTATCGTTGACAAGTGTGGATTTGCCACTCCCGCTCATGCCAGTTATGCAGGTAAAAGTTTCAAGCGGAATGCGAAGCGTAACATCTTGCAAATTATTTCCAATCGCATTTTCAAGAACCAACTCTTTACCGCTTCCTGTGCGGCGCAGACGGTCACTGGCAATAATTCTGCGCCCCGAGAGATAATCGGCAGTGAGCGAGTCCGGCTGTTGCACGAGTTCATCCGGCGTTCCGGCAAACATCATTGCGCCGCCATGTACGCCCGCGCGAGGTCCTAAGTCAATCACAAAATCTGCTTCTTCAATCATCTCGCGGTCGTGCTCCACCACAATCACCGTATTGCCAAGGTCGCGCAAGCGCTTGAGTGAGCCGATGAGCTTACGATTATCGTGCTGATGCAGACCGATACTTGGCTCGTCCAGCACATACATCACGCCCGTAAGCTGGGAGCCGATTTGCGAGGCAAGTCGTATGCGTTGCCCCTCGCCGCCGGAAAGCGTCCGTGCGGCACGATTCAGCGTCAAATACTGCAACCCAACTTCTTGCAAAAAGGACAAACGAGAAGTGATTTCTTTCAATATCAAGCGCGCTATTGTTTCCTCGCGCTCGGTAAGCGAAAGATTGCGAAAGTGCAACAAAGCCTCATTGATAGATAACTCGCTAATATCCTGTATGCTCTTGCCTCCAATACGAACATTCAGACTTTCCGGTTTTAATCGTCCGCCATTGCAGGTGGGACAAGGCATGGAGGACATATATTGCTCAATAGTCGCACGAGTTGCGGCAGAGGATGTTTTGTCGTATTGATCTTGCAAATTCGCCACGATACCGGTGTAGCGCTGCTTGTACGTCGTGGTGCGCCCGCTTGAGAACGTGTAATTGACAGAAAAGAGTAGCGTTCCCGCACCACGTAAGAGAATGTTCATATAGTCTTCGCCAATTTTCCCGACAGGCGTGGAGAGCTTAATCTCGAAGTGTTTGCAAACTGCTTCTACCTGCCGCCAGAGCCATGTATCACGCTGCCTGCCGAGTGGTGCAATACCACCATCTGCCAGGGAAATAGATTTTTCCGGCATGAAGAGAGCAGTATTGAAATCGCGGATTTCACCCAAGCCCTGACAAGAGTTGCACGCGCCGAAGGGAGAATTGAACGAAAAAGCGTTGGGTGCAAGCGGCTCATAGGAGCGCTGGCAGACGGGACAGGCGTTGGATTGGCTAAAAAAGAGTTCGCGTCGCATCGGTAGCCCGATAACACCTGTTTTTTCTTCCTCGTATTTTGGTGTTTCTTCGGTCAAAACTGTCAAAACTCCCTCGCCCATTTTCATAGCAAGAGCGCAGGAATCCCGCAACCGCGATTCTTGGTCGGGAGCAAGTGCAATGCGGTCTATGACGACTTCAATCGTATGAATCTGGTACCTGCTCAGTTGCATTCCTTCGGTGATTTCCTGCAATCGCCCATCCACACGCACTTTAGTAAAACCTTGCTTACGGAGCTGCTCAAATTGCTCGCGGTAGTGCCCTTTGCGTCCGCGTACAATCGGCGCAAGAACGTGTACCCGTGCACCGTCACCAATAGCAAGGATGCTTTCGACAATCTGGTCAAACGATTGTTTTTTTACCGTCATTTCGGGGTGATCCACACAGTGCTGAATACCAATTTTCGAGTAAAGCAGCCTGATATAATCGTACACTTCTGTTACCGTGCCGACAGTGGAACGGGGATTGGAACCGACAGTTTTTTGCTCAATCGAAATGGCGGGCGAAAGCCCATCAATCGCGTCCACATCAGGCTTTTCCATCATGCCCAAGAACTGTCGCGCATAGGGCGAAAGCGACTCGACATAGCGCCGTTGCCCTTCTGCGTAGATGGTATCGAATGCCAGCGAGGACTTACCCGAACCCGAAAGCCCCGTCATGACGACAAGCTGTTCGCGGGGAATATCCACACTAACATTTTTCAAGTTGTGTTCCTTCGCACCGCGCACAATCACGTGCGAGAATTCGCCGAGAAGTGTATCGTCGGGTGCGGAAATATTAGAAATTGTATCGGTATGATGTTGCGTGAAATCCATTGTGGCAATAAAATTGGAGAGCGCAAAAAGGTGCGTTTGCGAGATTTATAGCGTTTTGCTTTGTTCCTTGTCTCAAGGGCGTTTTTTGTGTAAATTAAGTAAGCGCTGACAACACAATTGAGCACACAAAAAGCGCAGAAAGAGTCATAAAGGAAATAGTACAGTAAAATGCCAAAAAATTGGCATTTCGTCAACAACGAAATAACATTTTGTGAATTTTTTATGATACGACGGTTTTTCAACAAGCTGCGGTTTAAGATACTTCAGTTGCGCGGACTAACAGCATTACCAGTCATCCCGCAGTCGCCCATGCGTTCGACCCATCGGTCACTGGACGAGCGCGAACTTTATCCGCATCTTTTCCCAAACTATAAGCCGGAACCAATACCGGAAATTACCGTCGGTTCGATTATTACATGGTTTCTTATCAAGTTTGGCATACTCATGCTCGTGATGTGGTTTCTCTTCGAGCGTTACCACTTGCAAGAATACTGGATGGTTGGCTTGGCTGTGATATGGTTAGTGGTTGTTTATCCGGCATTTATGCAATACCAACGCTTCAAGGCACAAACGCGAATGTTAGAAGCCAATACACTCTGCGCAAAATGCCGCCACTTCGACGAAACGGGACACTTTTGCAAACTACTTGATGAGCACGTGAGCCTGACCTACACGCCCTGCGGTGGTGAAAGCTGGGAAGCAAAGCAGCATTTTGGCAAGGATGACGACGACGAAACATTTTCGTAATCATTTTTTAGGAATATTCTGCATGAGAGTTACTCGACTACTGCATTTTTTTTGTATCACTCTATCTCTTTCTGCTTTACAAAGTTGTTTTGTTATTCGGCAAATTTTTGCTCCCGCACCTTCATCTGAGCCTTTATCAGCACACTTTGTTACCTCCGATATTGACAATTTTTGGAAAAGTTATGATGCTGCACGTGAGGCAATCCAAAAGGGCGATACTCAAGCTGTTATCAAGACATTTGATAATTCATATTTTTCAAAAGCAAGTGTAGGCTTACAAGATTTTGAAGAGTTGCGATTTGGCAGCCGAGAAAAGTATTGCAAACTTGTGATGAGAATGACAAAGTATTACGACACGATTCGTACAGAATCCTTAAAGATACGCGATTTAGACAGCGTATTACGGCAGCTGCTTTTTGTGCTCAAGAAGCTATATCCCGAAGCCGTTTTTCCCGATATTTATTTTGTAGTAGGAATGCTTACAAGCGGAGGAACTCTTAGTAACACTGGTCTAATTATTGGAACAGAGTTTTATTCACTTCCAAAAAACTTTGATCGGAACATTTTTTTTAAGAACCCTTGGTACCGCTTAGTTACCCAGCCGATTGATAAACTCAAATATATTATTGCCCATGAACTGATTCATTCGCAGCAGCCCTCATTGAGATTTTCTGCTACTCGACCACGCACGTTACTTGAACAAAGTATTCAGGAAGGTGGTGCAGATTTTGTTTGTGAACTTATCGCGGGCGCAACGATAAACGATCATGTCAGAGAATTTGCTGAACCCCATGAACGAGAATTATGGAAAGAGTTTACATTGACGATGAACAGCTCGGACTATAGTCGGTGGCTCTATAATGGCTCAAATTCTACCGACCGACCGGCAGATTTGGGCTATTGGATTGGATACCGAATATGTAAAATATATTACGAGCACACTACTAACAAACACGAAGCACTAAGAACAATATTGACCATAAACGATGCCGCAGAATTTCTGAAGATTAGTGGTTACGCCGAAACTATAGCAAAATAGTCTTCAATCGTACAAATGTAAGCGTAAACTCAAGTAACATTTCGATTCTACAATATCCATTCTATGAACACTTTTTCTGACCAATACTACAACCAACCGGAGCGCATAGGCTTTGGAAGGCGCTTTGCGGCAATGCTGTTGGACAATTTTATTGTTGCCATCATTGCCACCATACTCGCTTTTACCGTCGGCACAACGATTCTGCGCGTACTGCATCTGGACGATGACACCGAGTTTAGCATTTTCAGTGATACTGACTCTTCCGACGACGACGCAGAAGAATTGCTGCAATCGCTCCACATCAATACAGGGATGATTTTCGTGCTGGCGACGCTTAACAATCTTGTGATGCTGCTCTACAGCCTTAGCGAACTTTTCACGAATGCTTCGCCCGGTAAACGACTCATGGGAATAGCGATTGGTAGTGATGAAGGTACTTCTGCCTCGCGGTTGCTCCTGCTTCGGCGTTGGGCGCTCAAGTACGGAATGTACGCGCTTGCGCTCATTCCTTTTACCTCTACTATCGGTTCTATTTTGAGCTTTCTCATCACCTGCGGATGCTTGCTTGCGTTGGGAGCGCAGCGTCAGGCGCTGCACGATATGGCAGTTCATTCGGCAGTCTATTTTCGGGGGGACGTATAAATGAGATTTTTTACCATCGCTAGAGGCTGCACTACGCTCGGTACCAGATTCTTGAACATCTTAAACTTGTTTTTCGCAACGCTTGCTTTGACTGCGTGTGAGGCATCGGGCTTTGGCGATTTTTTCGGTAGCCCTGAAATCAAAGATTACATTGAAGATTATGCCGTACAAGGCTTGCTAATAGTAGGCGAGCGTATGGAAGATGTTCGCCTTATGCGGTCGCTCAGAGTTGATACTGCTTTTACGTTAGAAGGCGCAGCCGTGCGCGATGCAGAAGTACGTATTTTCGAGAACGACCGCGCGATTACTCTCACGTTTGACCCCGTAACGTTTACGTACAAAGCCCCGTCGGACGTGCGGGTGAAGGCAAACACTAGCTACCGATTTGAAGCAAGTTTTCTCAAACTTGACCGCACGACGCGCTTGACTCTGCGCGGTACAACCACTACTCCCGACCAAATACAATGGATTCGTGCGCCTAAGGATACTCTCTGGTATCCGCAAGACACGACACGACTGCCTTCACCGGATTCACTTATTATCTCGTGGACACCCATTACGGGTGTAACGGATTACATTTTTTCGACAGAATGTCTTGATACGCTTGGTTACGGCACGTACTTACGTCCGCCCACAAGCGAGAAGAATCGGCGCATTGAGCGCTTTTTTGAGACCCGACTGCCGCGCTACAACGAGACTGTTCGCTCAGGTATTCGCGCCGTAACGCTTACGCCTACCATCTGGACAGCGTTCAAGTGGTTCGGAGTACATGAACTCAGGATTTATGCACCCGACATCCATTGGGCGAATTGGTTTCGTCAGACGAATTTGGCACAGAACCCACGATTCAATTACCGTTTGGGAAGCATCGAAGGCGGCTTGGGTGTGTTCGGCTCGGCTTCTATTGCCAAACACCGCACATTCCTCTACAAAAATCAGCCTTGATGCCTTGTCTGATGAGTTTTTGCTACCATTCTCAGCATTGAATCTTCTTGGGTAAGGTGCTGTACCTTATCCAGTTCCATCCATTGCAAGTCTTTTGATTCCGCCGTGATAGCGAGCGGATCGGTATCATCAGCAACGAGCAAAAAGCGAATGTCGTAGTGAAGATGAGCAGGCTCAACAACCGTTTCTGTGCGCCGTTCGGGGATTTCATGAATATCAAGGTCGAATATATCGGGGCTGTGGGGCACAATATCGTACACACCGGACTCCTCGACGGCTTCCCGAAGCGCCACGCGCAAGACATCGCTATCACCGTCGCAATGACCGCCCAGCTGCAGCCATTTGTCGAGTTTACGATGGTGTGTCAGGAGCGTTTTGGTCATTGCTTTATTCACCACCCACGCCGAGCCTGTAATGTGCCCTACAAGCAACTCGCGCTTGAAACAGTCGTTATGCTCCTTCACGAAGGCAGTAATAGCGTCTCGTGTCTCGCGTTCATAGTCGCTCTGAGGGGTGTAGTCTTTCAGAAGAGTGAGAAGCTGTTGACGGTGCATTGCCGGAACTTCAAGATAGCGTGAAACATATTTTTGCCTCAAAATAGGATTCTTCAAAACGCTATGCAAGAATTATACAAGAATATTAATGCCCTTTTCAAGACTATAACTACACTATCGGCGCTGGAACTCCGGCGAACCCAGAATAATTCCGACCACCTGTGCTAATGCGCTACCAGAAAGTACGGTACTTTTTTCAGACTTTGCATTAGTTGCATCATGCGTTTGTGATTCTTCCCCCAACTCTGTCATCATCGGTTCCTCCTCGCGCTTGGTTTTGCGT
Source organism: uncultured bacterium (assembly GCA_937899715.1). Classification (GTDB taxonomy): domain Bacteria; phylum Bacteroidota; class Ignavibacteria; order Kapaibacteriales; family UBA4661; genus PH2015. The sequence continues at coordinate 67,097 of CALCNX010000051.1, forward strand.
TCATTAGGTTGCATCGGTGCAGGTTGCGTCATTTCACCGACTTTTTGTGCTTCGGCGTTAATTTTTTCGCTAAAGGCAGGGTCGGCGAGAACAGGCTTCAAGAGTCGTAGCGTCTCGCTTATATTCCTTTCCGGCATGAGCAGTCGAGTGTAGGTCTCAAGCGCATCATCAAGCGATTGCGGCTCGTGGTTGCTGTTGAGCGCTGCAAGGTCGAACTTCACGCCCCCGATGCCACCTAATGCAAGATTAACACCGAAATTCATGCGCCCAAGCAGCGCGCCCGTGTTTATCCACGCCTCAGCACGGTCGGGGAAACCAGTCGGTGCTTGATACGCATAAAGAGGCTGCCCTATTTTGCGTATCCACTCTAATACCTCGCGCGGGCGTACCACATCAGCGTTCATGGCGCGGAGCGCACTTACGGCAAGTTCAAACGGCGATTTGATTTTGCTGCGAAGATTTACTTGCGGCTTGGTTGCTTGGGTAACGGATACTTGCTTGTTTGTAGCTTGAATTTTTAATTTTTTCGTTTGCTTACCAGTTTGCATGGATGGCGCAAGCGCTGGTTGACTGGCTGGCTGCTCAACACCCCAAAACTCATCCGATGCGGCAAGCACACGGAGGACATCTTTTATATCGCCATTTCGCTCAAGAAAGACAGCACTCATACGGCTAACAAGAACTTCCGGTGGAGCATCGGCAACAAAACGTTTTGCAATTTTTCCACAGATAAATTTTGCCGTGGCTGGGTGTTTTGCGAGCATATCCAGCAGTCTCTCACCCTCTTCCTTGCCACCACCTGCCGAAAAGACCTCGCCCATGACTGTTTTGGCAGTGGCATCATGCGCATCAGCACGGAAAAGGAAATCACCTTCGCGCACGAAGCCCAGCATTTTCGAGCGTTCCGGTCGCTCAGTGAGGCGATCTCGTAAGCGATTGGCGTTTGGTCCCATCGGGAAAATTGTCCATCCCGTCAGCACCCGTGCGGCTTCGGTAACATCCTTTTGTGAGTATCCGCCGTCCACGCCAAGCGTGTGCAGTTCCATAAGTTCACGGGCATAATTTTCGTTGATGCCCTTGCGCGGCTGGAGTTCGGAGGGAAGTTTTTCGAGAAGAGAATCTCGCTGCCGTGCTGTTTTGGCAAGACTGGAATCAATGACACGGCGCTGCACGGCACCACGTACACCGGGGGCATTCCGCATAGTATCAAGCACAAGAGAGGTCGTTGTCGGTGTGCCTTCAGGAGCGGTAGATTGCGCATTATCCAAATACGCCAGCATTGCAGGGTGCTTTGCCGTTGCGCCCAAAAGCGCCCGAAACGTGCCCGTAACATTCGGACGAATAGCATCGCGCTCGTAGGTCATCACATATTGGTCGGCTTGGTTGTCGGTAATTGAGACGTTGAAATGATTGAACCAGAAATCAGTCAGTACCTCGCGGAGTTGATTGGGCGACTGTACGGCACGGAGGAGTTTTTGCGCATACATTTCTCCATACAACTCACGCTTGGGGCGGTATCCTTTGGACTTTGCATACTTGAGCAATTCGGCTCGATAAGGTTTTCCATCACCATTTCCGGCACTCTGAGCATTATTTCCTTTGACGGCATCGCTTGCAATCACGCCGTCTTGAATAGCTTGCCGGAGTACAAAGCCCTGGTTGGGAAAAGTTTTCACAATTTCCTCATTCGCCATAGAAAGCGTCGAGAGCGCTGAGAGGCGGCTGTTCAATTCTGTTTCAGGCAGTGTTCCTTGCAACTGCTCTTCAAACCAACGCTCCAGCCCCTTTTGAACCACCACATCTACATCGCCCGGACGCGCTCCGAAGGCAAAGCGGTCGAGAAGATAAGCGGCAGCCTGACGCTCGGTCAAACCTGCTTTTTTGTAAGGGAACGTGTATGCAGTTTCCTGCTGTAAAGCGCTGTTCGGCAGATTGCTTGAAGAGGCAGTCAAAAAGATACTTGCGCACAAGGGCAAAAGAGATAACACCAAGAAGTGTTTCAATCTCTGCCCCAGAGTACGGAAGGGCGTAAGAGTGGAAATTGGTCTTGTATCCATTGGAGGTTTCTCCTGAAAAAATTCAGCAATAGAATACGCAAGAGCAATACACTTCAAACGCCTTCCATTCGGCGCTACGCTTGTTTCTTGCGCTGAAAATAGTAGTAAAACGGTAAACCGGTAGCAACCAAAAATAATCCGAACACCGAGTTAATGAGCGGTGAGGTATTGTTCATATATGCCGATACATCGTTGTAAAGGGTGATAACGACATACGCAGCAGCAAAAAGAACAAAAATTGCAGGGACAAATGGATAGCCCCAAACTTTGTACGGACGCGGCGTATCGGGCATTTTTTTACGCAGAACAAATACACCATATGCACCCAAAGCGTAGAAAATCCACGTTACAAAAATGAGCATATCGGTCAGCATATCAAACGTACCGCTCAAGACCAAGACACACGACCAAAATGCCTGCAAAAAGAGCGCATTAGCAGGAGTATGAAAACGCGGATGGACATTCCCAATGGAGGTAAAGAACATTTTTTCTCGTGCCATAGCGAAATACACTCGAGCACTGGCGAGAATTGTACCATTGGTTGTTCCAAAGGTCGAAAGAATCACACACGCTGCGATAATCGCGCCGCCCGAACTGCCGAAGATAGCAGTTGCAACATCCGAAGCAACCAATTTCGATTTTGCCATTGTTTCGACAGGCAGGATGTAAAGATATGCTAAGTTGATAGAAACATACACACCAATCACAATCAGCATACCCAGCAATAAACCTCGCGGTATCGTGCGACTTGGTTCCTTAACTTCACCGGCGATATAGGTGATATTGTTCCATCCGTCATACGTCCAGAACGCACCGGCTGTCGCCATCACAACCAGAAAAATAATGTTCATTCCGTGTGGAGCATTTGGCGCAGAAGTCACAAAATTTGCCGCCGAACCCGTGCCAAAAACAAAACTTGCCAAAATAAGCAGCGCCATCGCAACTACTTTCATCGTTGTCAATACGCCAGCTATCAAACCTCCAAAGCGCACACCAAGATAGTTGATGTAGGTCATTGAGCAAATGAGTACCATTGTCAGCACTTTCACGCCGAGATTCTGAAGCGGAAAGATGCTGCCGATAAACGGCAAATACAAAACGACCGACTTTTCCACTTCCGGCGCAAGACGCGGTAGCTGTGTAAAATACTCCATGTACGTCGAAAAAATGTAGGCAATGCTGGCAATAGAACCGGTCTGAATCACCGAAAAGATTGCCCATCCATAGATGTATGCTACAAAATTTCCATAAATCTTCTGAAAGAAAATATATTGCCCACCCGTAGCCGTAATCATACTCGCAATTTCTGCATTTGTAAGCGCACCGATAAGCGTCAGCAAGCCCGCACCAATCCAAACCAACAGTAAAAGCTGCGGCGAACCAAGCTGAGAAGCCATGAGTGCAGGCTTCATGAAAATCCCCGACCCTATGACTGAGCCGACAATAATCGAAACCGTCGTAAACAGCCCTAGCGTGGGAATAAGGGAGTGGTCAGAAGTCGGCTTACCATGCTGAGAAGCCGTTGGATGTTGGTCGTGCTGTGCCATACAATGTACAGTTAGGCGTTAGAAAAAACGGCTGCCGACCATACGAAAGCGTATTGAAGCGCCGTGCGAGGAGATGGGCGTTCAATATAGCGCATTTTCTCTCCTTTGACAAACAAAACGAGCAGAAGATTCATTCTGAATAACAGCCCAAGTAAACTAAGGCATTATCGGCATGAACAATGGCTCTTGCGGTACTCAAAAGGACAATCTATGCTCTTGCAATGATAGGTCTATGACTTGGGCGGTAGAGAAGAACACCGAAATACATTTTCTTTGTTTATTTTTACTGCCCACTTTCCGGCTATCCGCTTGCGGAGTTTATACCTGACCATCAAAAAGCTATTCCATGAAAAAACTCGTTCTCAAAAAAGCCGTACTAGATAACACCGGGAATGCGGTGCGTTCGCTTGAATCCTACAAAATCCGCTATGCCGACGAACTCAACGCTGAGCAGCTACAAGCAGTCATGCACGACACGGGCGCAGTACTCGTGGTGGCAGGCGCGGGCACAGGCAAGACACGAACACTCATATACCGCGTGGCGAGGCTCATTGAAGACCGCATTCCGCCGGAATCCATTCTGCTCCTTACCTTCACGCGCAAGGCGGCTGCCGAGATGCTCCGGCGTGCATCGCACCTGCTGGATGGTAGATGCGAAGCGGTTTCCGGCGGAACATTCCACTCCTTTGCCCATGGCTACTTACGCCGCGCCTCAAAAATGCTTACGCCACTTGGCTATGATACTAATTTCAGCGTGCTAGACCAATCCGATGCCGAAGATGTGGTGAATTTGCTGCGTTCGCAGTTTGTGGAGTCAAGCAAAAGCAAAGATAAAAAACGCCGCTTCCCGCGCAAAAACACGCTTCTCAGCATCTTTAGCACATCAGCAAATTGCCAAATGACGATTGAAGCAGTCGTGAAAAAAGATTACCCGCAATTCACCGATGACACGGACGACATCAAGCATTTATGCGACCTTTACGGTATTTACAAACGCAAGCATAATTTGATGGACTATGATGATTTACTCGTAGTTTTTCTGAATCTCATGCGCACCAACCCTGACGTGAAGCGGGATGTGCAACAAAAATACCGCTACGTGATGGTGGACGAATATCAGGACACCAACGCGCTGCAACATGAAATCGTCTTAACGCTCTCGGCATTGCACGAAAACGTGATGGCTGTCGGCGACGACGCGCAAAGCATTTACGCCTTTCGCGGTGCAAATTTTGAGAATATCATGCGTTTTCCCGATGCCTTCCGAAACTGCCGCGTTATCAAGCTGGAAGAAAATTATCGCTCCACGCAGCCGATTTTGAGCTTGACTAACGAAATCATCCGCCGTGCCACCTACCGATTTGACAAAGAACTCTTCTCACGCAAGTCGGGAAGCACTTTTCCGGCGATTGTGCAAGCAGAAAACGAGCAGCAGCAATCGCAATTCATCGTGCAGCAAGTCTTGGAGTACCGCGAGGCAGGCTTGCCACTAGATGATATTGCCGTGCTGATGCGCTCCGGCTTTCACTCATTTGACCTTGAAATTGAACTGAACCGCGCGAATATTCCCTACCAAAAATTTGGCGGCTTCAAATTCATCGAAACATCGCACGTGAAGGATGTGATAGCACATTTGCGAGTGTTGGTCAATCCAAAGGATGCGGTGAGTTGGAATAGAATTTTGCTGCTTCTGGAGGGCGTAGGACCGCGAACAGCGAATAAAGTGATAGAGGCGCTCGTGAGTGGCACGGTAACGCTCCAAAACACCCAAAACCTCAAGGAAATCGCGCGTGGCGACGAACAAATCAAAATGCTTTTTTCGTTGCTGGCGCGGCTGGAAGAAAGCAATGAAGCGCCCGGCGCAAAGGTCTGGCAGATTATTGACTATTACCGCCCGCAGATGAAGAAAAAATATGATGACTACAAAAAACGACTCAAAGACATCGAAACAATGGGCAGTATTGCCGAGCGATACCGCTCCGTGCCTGCACTTCTGGCAGATATGGCAATCGAACCGCCAACGGAATCCGTCGAGGACGTAGCGGCAACCGGAAGCGAGACAGAATTTCTGACGCTCTCCACGATTCACTCTGCAAAAGGCTTGGAATGGGGGGTGGTATTTATGCTTTGGGCACTGGACGGGCGCTTCCCGCCTGTGCGAGCATTTGAATCGGAAGACACACTGGAGGAAGAACGCCGTCTTTTCTACGTGGCGTGTACGCGAGCAAAGGAGCGGCTTTTCATCAGCTATCCCATCAATATCTTCGACCGCGAAAGTGGCATGGTACTGGGCAAGGTATCGCGTTTTCTGGATGGTATCGGCGAGGAGCTTGCCGAACGGTATTTTTTGGCGGATGAGTGAGAGGGAAAATTGAGTTTAAGCATTCCGAGATTGAGTATTGACTCAAGAAAATGAAATTACCAAGGGTACAATAAAAACCAAGTTTTTGAGTAAGTTCTTCAACAGAATTAGCTCGTTTTTAACATTAGTGGCAAAATTATTTCGGTATAAATTACCGATGTATCACAGAAGTTGCAAAAATGGGATAGGTAAGTTCCGATGCACTCAGAATAACACTATTGACCCCATACACCTCACGCAAGAGAGCGCTTGTGAGCACTGCATTCGGTGTGCCCTCCGCTACGATTTCTCCACCATTCATTGCTACGCAATAATCCCCGTATTGTGCCGCAAGCGTCAAATCGTGCATTACTGCCGCCACGACCGCGCCCGCTTCCGCCCGCTCACGGGCAATGGTGAGAAATTCATGTTGGTATTTCAAATCTAAATACGACGTTGGCTCATCTAAAAGCAGATATGCGCCCTTCATATTTGCTACCTGTGCTAAAGCCCGTGCAAACTGCACGCGCTGGCGCTCTCCGCCCGAAAGTGTAAGATAGTTTCTCTTCTGAAATGTCGATAAATCCATGCGTTCCAGAATTTCCGTACAGATGCGTTTATCTTCCTGTGTGGGCGCGGCGACAAAATGCGGATAACGTCCCATCATCACGACTTCAGCAACCGTGAGCGGAAATGCCAATTCCGATTGCTGCGAGACCACTGCCCGAATACGAGCAAATGATTGTGCAGAACGCCGTGTGAGGCGCTCCGAGCCATAATGCACCTCGCCCGTGATGTCGGTGAGTTCGCCCGTGAGCGCTTTGAGAAGTGTGGTTTTGCCGGAGCCGTTTGGACCGATAATCATTGACACTTTGCCAACACCAAAGCGCACGGAAACGCTATTCAAAATTTGCTTCTCGCCCACAGCGTATGAAACATTTGTAGCGATAAGCTCCGATGTTTGCAAATCTTGATGAGAAGCGGTTTTTAATACTTGCTTAGACATATTCTTAGGCATAGAATCCGCCTTTCCCCGCACTTCCACGATGCTGCCTAAAAAGTAGCCACAAGAATACTGGCGCACCCACAAACGCCGTAATAACGCCGATGGGAAGTTCCGCCGGAGCAATGAGTGTTCGTGCCAGTGTGTCCGCGAGTATCATCAGCACTGCACCAAGCAATGCTGAAGCCACAATCAAAAAACGATTATCTGCCGAGCGCAACAGCCGCAGCAAGTGCGGAACAACCAATCCCATAAAACTTATCACACCAACCATTGCCGTTGCCGTGCCGACAAGGACAGTATTAAGCACAAGCAGCGTGATATTAAGCCGCCGCACATCTACACCAAGCGAAGAGGCATCAGATTCGCCGAGGAGTAAGGCATTGAGTGATTTGGCATAGCGCAAGGCAATGGCTGTGCAAAGAAGAGTCGTCGCACTGACAATGGTTGCGGCTCGCCAATCGGCGCTGGTGAATGTGCCAAGCGTCCAGAACGTGATAGAGCGAGCTTGCGGGTCGCGGGCAATGTATGCCATAAAGCCCGTTCCGGCATTCGCAATAGCGTTTACCGCCACACCCGCAAGAATCATTGTCGCAACACTCACTTTCCCGCCCACTGCCGAGAATCTGTACACCGCGACCGTTGCCACAAATGCCCCGGCAAATGCTGCCAGTGGCAGGGCAAATGCGCCAAGAGCATCGGAGTATGCCGCTCCGATGCTTTTTCCCAGCACAAATACCAATGCCGCACCAAATGCCGCGCCTGCCGATGTGCCGACCAAGCCCGGCTCCACAATTGGGTTGCGAAACAATGCTTGCATCAGTACGCCCGAAACGGACAACGCTGCTCCCACAGCAGCGCTCAAGACCACACGCGGAAGGCGAATCTGCAAGAATACCGCTTGATGTAGGCTGTCGGAGGCAGTCGTGCCGCCAAGCGCCGCAAGCGTAAAGTCCCAAATTTGCGCGTAAGAAAGATTGATTGCGCCGGAGCGAACCGAAAGCAAAGCCACTGCAACCAAGAGAACAGCAAATGCGCCGTAAATGGCACCAAACCGAACATTTCGGAGAATATGCAACATTGTAAATGCTTTGTGATTTATCGGTGAATAAGTTCCATGAGTTTGAGCGTGTTCTCGCCTGTACGTGGTCCGAAGTACGTGAAATCATGCTCTTCCACGCGATAAATTTTTCCGTTTTTTGCCGCCGGAGTAAGTGCCACACCGGGCAGTTCTTTGAATTTTTCCAAGCCTCCCGTGCGGTCATAACCGAAATCGGTTGCCAGAATCACATCCGGTTGCGCTTCGGCAATGAGTTCAGGGCTAAGTGGCTTCATTCCTTCGTTGAGAGTGATAGCATTTACGCCGCCTGCCCATTCCAGCATTTGCGTTGCATTACTTTTTTGCCCAACAACGAGATAATTGTTAATAACACGCCCAAAGTGAATGATGACAACCTTTTTCGGCTTCTCGTTCGGATGCTGTACAACGTAGGCAGAATGAGCATCCTGAGCACGTTTCATGTCGGCATCCAGTTTTTCGCACAGTGCTTTTGCTTTGTCTTCCACATGAAATTCTTCGCCAAGTTGGGTGAGTAGTTTTTTCGCGTCTTCGATTGAGCGTGAACCCGGATACTGCTTGAGCGGCATACCCACTTTTTTTAATTGCGTAACGACCTCTTCAGGCGCAATGCCGCCGTCGTGCATGATAAGCGTGGGCTTGAGCGAAATAATACCTTCCGAATTCAGCAAGCGATGATAGCCGACGGTCGGCAGCTTTTGTGCTTCCGGCGGATATGTGCTTGATAAATCCACGCCGACTACTTTATCACCCAAGCCAAGGGCGAACATCATTTCCGTCAACTGTTTGGAAATGCAGACAATACGCACCGCGCCGGAAGCGGACTCGGCTGGTTTATTGCGAAAGCGGTCGCAAGAGAATATTGCCAGACCGCTTACAATGAGAAGTGTGAGAAGAATATGTTTTTTCATGGTAATCTTTTTTGAAAAGAACGATGTAGTGCGGTGTGTAGGCAAATCGCTGTGTAGACAAATTGCTGTTCCGCACTACATCTGTTAGAATAATAGTGGGGAAAATTAGAATGTATATTTCAGCACCAAACCGCCGTAAAAGGTGATTTTCGGACCCGGATTGAAAAAGAGCGGAAGCGGTTGCCCGGCACCAGCCGTGAGGTTCAAGAAAATTTGCGGTGAATACTTCGCACTGAGCATATTATCTGAGCCGGCATACACTTCCAACGCAAAATTATCGCCGAGCTTCCCACGCCAGCCCGCACGGGCATTGAGCAGCGTGTAAGCGTCGGCAACGTTGGTGTTGCTGTTGTTGATAGGCATTTGGTCAACATACATCAGTGTTGTATTCAGATATGCACCAAATCGTGTTTCCACATCAACACCTGCATTAACAAGATTCGGCGCGATGCCCGGCAGACGCAAGCCAGAAAAGTCCTTTGTAGCGGCATTATTGTTGTTATCGCTTTTGAACTCAAGGTATTTGAAATCATTAAGCGTGTACGTTACAAAGGGGCGAATGAGCGTAATTGCAGCATTTTCATCATCAAAACGGAGAGCATACGAAACCGATGCTTCCAACCCGTTATGCTGTACACGTCCTGCATTGGTCGTGATGGTGTAGGCGGGAAGACCGTTTGCCGCAGGAAAATTCTGCGGAATGAGTTTGTTCGTGACAGGCATTATGAAATATGCTACTTCGTATGTCAGTGCTTTGTTCAGCACACTACCTTTGGAGCCGATTTCATAGCTCGTTGCCGTTTCCGGCATCAGATCTAAATTCACTTGCCCGATTTGCGTAATCACAATTTGATTTGTGCCCGGCGGTGAGTAGCCTTGGCTCACGCTTGCGTATGCTGAAATTTCATCGGTCACTTTCTGTGTTACCGCCACGCGCGGCGTTATGAGCGGCGTAAAACGTTTGTAGCCAGATTGATTCAGGTATGCCGGCGTAGTTGTCGTGGCTCGCATATCCGTAATCGTGTACTCAATAAAATTCAGACTTGCGCCCGCCGTAACAAGAGTTGTGGGCGTAATATTCACTTCTGCTTGAGCGAAAGCGCTGTATTGCAATGCCTGTACTTCTAGATCGCTGCGAAGCGCACCCAGAATACCATTAGTAAGTCCATAGCCTTTTGCAAAATTGAAATTTTTCAAGACTTCCACTCCTGCTGTAATGCGAGCATCAATCGGACTTTCAGGGGCAGTGGTAAAGGTAAATACCGAGCGAGCACCGAATTTGACTTTGCTGGTTTTGTTGACACCAGCGGCGAAGGGCTGGTCAATAATTTGCCCTGCAGAAAAAATGCTGGAACGATTGACAAATTGCGACGAGAAGCGGTATTCATGCGAGAAACCCGCACGGATGCTCTCTGTTTTGACGTTTGCATTATTAGCGATGTACGCTTGTTCGGCAATTTCCGGTGACGAAATAAGCTGCAAGCTGTCCACCTGTCCCGGCAGCAAATCGTATGAACTTGTATAGTTCACAAACACTGATGCTGTCTGGCATTCATTGGCATAAAAATCGCCGTTTATCGTCACAAAACTTTTGGTCGAAGTGGCGTGTTTGCGGAAAGTATCGTAATACTGATAGCCATAATTGACCAAAAAGCTCGCGTTGTCCGTTCCGGCACGAAGAGTCGTGTTCGAGCGCAAAAGACCATACGAACCAACCATGAGGCTTTGTGCGACGCTCGTGGAGCCGGACGGGGCACGCTCGGTGTACATATTCACCACACCACCAATGCCCATACCGTAAAGACTTGCCGCAGGACCTTTCAGCACTTCTACACGACCCAAGATAGCAAAGTCCACATCGTCCAGAAACGTCGTACCATCGGCATCGGTGAGCGGAATATCATTCAAATATGCTTTATAGCCCACACCGTTGAAGTTCGTGGCATTGCCATAGCCGCGAAGGACAATTCGCGCACCACCTGTTGCCATACGGTTTTCCATGCGGACTCCGGGCAAGGTATTCAGCGTTTGGTAAAGCTGAACGCCGTTGCCGCGCTGCAAGTCCACGCTTGTTATTACGCCCACGGAGCCGGGCGTTTCGAGAATGCTGCGCTGGTTCGCATATCCCGTTACGCGCACTTCGTTCATGGCGACGTTGCCGGCTTCCATGAGAATCGTGATGTACTTTCGTGCCGCATCCACACTTACTTCTTTGCGACCGTACCCGGTGTAGGAGAGCTGGAGCGTTGCTGTGGGTGCGTCAAGCGTGAGGGCAAATTCACCTTTTTTGTTGGTGATTGTTCCTTTAGAAGCCGCTCCGGTACTGCCCTTTACGGCAACAGTTGCACCAATGAGCGGCTCTAAGGAAGATTGGTCGAGAACGCGACCTTTGAGTTCAAATGCTGATTGCGCTTGGGCAGCGCTGTGGAGAGCAAAAAGAAAAGTTAAACTTAGTGCGGCAAGGATAACACCGCGAAGAGGTAAGAAAAAGGGTTTCATAGTAAAATTATGTTCAAGTGAATATTCTAAGTGAAATGTGTTGGTACAAAGCAGAATAGCGGCGAACATCCTTGTTTGCTGCTGTCTTCTATGCGGATTATGCCTCTCAAAAGCGCCATTCTGCGCCAATTGAAGCCGCGTAATTGAACGGTAAACCCGGTTCAATAAATGGTGATTGACCATTTGCGGCGGTATCGGGATTTATCCACACAGAAGCCATGTATTTGGCGTTGAAAAGATTATTCCCACGTAAAAATGCTTTGAGCTGCAAGTGTTCATCTATCAATGCCTGACGGAATCCGATTGTACCGTCAACCACAGAGAATGAAGGCGCTGTGATGCTATTGGCATCATTCACAAAGTAGCTGCCGACGCTACGCCATTCTACTTCGCCGAAGACCTGCGGCAAAAATGTGGGCTGATAGCGCACGCGAACGGTTGAGAAGAAATCGGGGATGCCGGGCATTTTATTATTTGCGTAATTCACAAAACGTCCTTCTAACGAACGGCTGACATATACCGAGTCTATGCGATAGTCCACAAATACATTATTCGCATACGTTGCTGCTGCCATCAATGACAGCCCACCCGAAAAGTCCGCTTGGACGCTTGCTTCCACGCCTCTGCGCTGTGAACGCCCCGCCGTGAAATAGAATCTGCCGCCTCGGTACTGGATAATGTCGTTCAGTACGTCCACTTGATAGATAGCCAAATCGTAAGCAAAACGGCTCAGAAAGGATGCGTCATCCGTAAGAATGACTTGCTTCATCCCGATTTCGTAGGTACTTGATTCTATAGGCTTGAGAAGCGTGTTAATTGTCCGCACGGTATCTTCCCCGTAAACGCTTGGCGGGTCTGTTTCGTTGCCTGCCGGAACTTCCACGCCGCCGCCAATATTCCCGTAGAGCGTCCAAAGCGGCGTGAGACGATAGGTAACGCCAAGTTTCGGCGTAAGACGCTCAAAGGTGCGGGCATCGTTAAGTTTCGGATTGATAAAGCTGTCGGAGAAGTATGCAATGTTGTCATACCTGAGACCGCCCACAACACTGAACTGCTCGCCAATCATCACTTCTGCTTGCGCGAAAGCGCCAAGATTTTGTGCTCCCTCGCGCTTGTTGTCGCGAAGGGCTGTACCGCGCTGCCCATTGACCAAATTGTAGAACAAAATGGCACCATCTTGGTACTGCATATCGCCGCCAACCAAGAATTTGGCTTGCACGTTCCCGCCGAAATGTGTCGAGTTGTGGTAAATGAGGTTTCCGCCTGTGTGATAACGGTTAAAATCGCGGAAGGTATTGCGCTCGGAGCGTTGCAAGTATTTGGTTTGCAGAAATGCCATTGCCGAAAGGCTGTTGTTGCGGTCAAATTCATGCTCAAAGGTGGTGCCGATGCGTCCCAGACGGTTAAAGCGGCGTTCATTGCGCTCTACATATGTGGGACTATAAATAGCAGGGTTGCCCTGTGCTTGCTGTGGGTCTGTGTCGAATTGTGCTTGTGTGAGCGGTCCCGGCACTTGGAAATTGTTACTTGCGCCAGTGATGAACGTATTCAAGCGGGTCTTAGCGGATAAATTCGAGAGAATACCCACATAAAATTGCGTGAGCAAACTCCGCGATTGAGCACGGTAGCCATCGAACATGGTATTATTGACCGAAACATAGACTTTGCCAATATCGGTCGTCGTACCGGCACGAAGGCTATGCTTTTGAAAACCAAAACTGCCAAACTGTGCTTGCAAGGACAGATAAGGGCGGTCAAGGTCGGGGATAGTATTGATGCTGACTACGCCGCCTGCTGCGTTGCCCCAAAGTGCAGAGGCATTAGAGCGGAGCACTTCAATACTTGTTGCGCCGCTCAGGTCAATGAGGTCAAAAGCGGTGCGCCCGTCGGGTTCTGTCTCCGGTATGCCATCAATATAAAAGCGGATACCGCGCGAGGTTCCTGCATTGGAGCGTTCTCCGGCACCACGCGCTCCAAAGCCGCGAATCATCACGCGCACATCCTGATTGCCTGTGCGTGATTGCACAAGTGCACCCGGCACGAGCGAGAGTGCCTCGTCCAGCCCAAAGCCACGCGAATTTTCAAAAAGGCTTTTTGGAATCACAGTGATGGCAAGCGGGACTTCAAGTGCTTTTTCCGGCTGCCGGAGCGCTGTAACTGTGATTTCATCGGCACGGGCAATTTTTTTGCGCGTAGATTTGCTGGAATCTACTTGCTCGAATGCCTTTGTATAGGGGGCAAAAAGTACAAACGCAATAGTAGAAAAGAAATAAAAGAAATGTTTCATGGTTTCGATAGATACTGTGAACGGTTGTTGTGAATAATAGACGTAACAGCGCTTCAATACGGCTTCGGCACGAAATATAGGTTCGTGCTGAGTATTGAAGAGCATGAAATAACGAAGTGTAATATTATTCAAACAACGGTCGGCGGGCGGAAAATACTATCGAAGAACCCTGGCGACGGAGCACCTTCTTTGTAAGGAGGAAAGAAAATGGGTGCGGAGAAGTGTGATTGGAGCGTGTGCGGGCGTGTGGTCAGGACTGCGCGTAATTCCTGAATGATGACAGGCGGCTTGGGAAGTGTGGAATCTTGACCGGAATTTTTGTCGAGAATTTCGCAGACATAGCCTCTGCCAAGTGCTTTGTTACTTGCGTCGTTGGGGTCGAGCGTTTGGTAATGGTGCGTCAGAATATCTTCCCATTCCCACTCATAAATAACCCACGCAAAGCCGATACCGTTCATTGCTATAAGAACAAACGGCAGAAATAATGATGTGATGAGGCGCTGTAGGGCGCTATGGCGGAAAAGACGCATTTGGCAAAATAGCACTTTTCAGATAATCGACGAGAACATTTTCAATCGTTTTTCACTGAGTTAGCCGAAGAAGAATGCCGAATACGACTATTCCGATTGGAAGAGCCGCATGAAATTCGTAAATTCAAAATGAAATCCATACTCACTAAAAATCTTCTCCTGGTCGTTCACGTTTTTTCGCACACGCTATGATAATACCGCTTCCTCTACGCCGTACTTTGCCACGTTGCACGGTCTTTCCTTGTGTGGTGTTCGTTTTCTTATTGTTGTCCTCAGCGTTTTCACACCTGCTTCTTGCTCAAAGTATCTCGCTTTTTAACCTGAATCCCTCGCGCTTTCCGCAAGTGAGCGGTCAGTTTTACGCGATTGACTCTAGTGGTCGTCTTGTGCGCGGCGTTGGGTTGCAAAACACGACAATACTCGAAAACGGTACGAATCGGCGCATCATCTCCATTTCCTGCCCCACGCCCCCGCCGCCACAGCCGCTTTCGGTGGTATTGACGCTGGATGTTTCCGGCTCAATGGGCTTTGCCCGAGACGGAGTGAATCGAAATATTGACATTATGCAAGGGGCGGCAAAAGCATTTGTGAATGCGATGACGCTTGGAGCACCCTCGCCCGCGCTTCCGGGCGGTTCTGAGTGCGCCGTCACGAGTTTCGACCACGAAAATTATCTCAATCAAGACTGGACAACCGACCGTACGCGACTACTTCGCGCTATTGATTCCCTGAAGCCACAAGGCGGCACTGACTACGATGCGGGCTTCTTAACCAAACCGGGCGGTGGTATTGAAATTGCCAGAACAGGCAAACATAAACGTATTGTCGTTTTTCTCACCGACGGCACAGGCAGTGGCAACGAAAGCGATATTATTCGTGCTGCCAAAGACCAAGACGTGCGAGTTTATGCAGTAACGCTAGGCTTTCCTTCGCCGCTGCTTTTGCGAAATGTTACCCAAGCCACAGGCGGCTTTGTGCTGGAGAATATCACCACGCCGGAGCAGGCTCGTCAAGCATTTTGGACAATTTTACTTGCAGCACAAGACACTCAGCCATGTGATATTGTCTGGGAAAGTACGCCCCCCGAAAGCAGTTGCGGCATAATCGGTGTGTTTTTTCGCAGCGTAAATATGAGTGTAGATGGCAGTGTTTTTGGCTTGCCGAAAGGAAACGTAGTAGTGGGGCAGTCCGGCTACACCTTGCCCGCACCGCCACAAGCGCAGCTCATCGTGAATCCGCCAAGTGTCGGCTTTAATCTCACACAAGCACAAATTGGTGTTCCACAAAGCCGCACTCTTACTCTTACGGCGGTTAATGCCAACTACCGTATTTTCAATATCATTGCAAGCGATACCAATTTCAAAGTTTCCCCGACGCAATTTTCTATTACGAAGGGAACAAGCCAAACCGTTACAGTGAGCTTTACGGCTCGCACGGCGGGCTATGCAGTATCGGGCTTTTCGATTGTCGCCGATACCTGTACGTCAGGTTTTTATGCGGTGGCTCGCACGACGGTTCCACCCATTCGTCCGACACTTGTGCTGACGTTTCCCAATGGCGGGCAGCGTTTTTTGGCAGGAACCGACAGCGTGATTTCGTGGCGCGGTATTGCGCCAGACGATAGTGTCCGCCTTGAGTACAGCACCGATAGCGGCAGAACATGGAATTTGATTGTGGAACGCACCGCAGGACTTAGCTACAACTGGCTGCAAATCCCGAACACGCCGAGCGAACGTTGCCTGATGCGGGTGACGCAACTTGTCACCTCTCCCGCGCCGGATACGATTATTCGTGTGCCCGACGCTGCCACGCTTGCTCGCTTCGTCGCCGGTGGGGAGCGCGTGGCAGCAGGAAGAGATGGACAGGTAACATTTTGGGATTCCTTCAACAGCGCTTTTTATGGCGGACAGTCGCGGCACCGGAGCACCATTCGTAGTATGGACACCTCGCCTGACGGAACGCGACTGGCAACGGCAGACGACGGCGGAACGATTGTGATTTGGGACACGCAAGGAGCACGTTTGGCAAGCGCGATTGTCGGCAATGTCGGAAATGCCGTGCGCTACAGCCCCGACGGGAAAACACTTGCGACGGCAGGCGGTGTGCTTCCTGATAATCCAGGCGTGGCACTTTTGCAATTCTACAACGCCGAGACAACGGAGCTTATCCGCGAAATACGCTATTCTGCTGGCTTCGGCAGACCTCGTGAATTATTTTTTAGCCCCGACGGTCGAATTATCGGCATGGTACGCGGCGATGGTGCGCTTTCTTTCTGGGACGTGCAAACGAGCGCCGTCGTTCAGCCGCCACTTGGTTCGTCGCGGGATGTGAACGGTGCAACCTTTAACCCAAGCGGAACAGAACTTGCGCTTGCGAAAAAGACAGGCATGGAGCGCTGGGACTGGCAACGGGGCTTGCTTCTCAGGCGCTTCGGAGCTGGGCAAACAATGGTTAGTGTGCGGTACAGCCCAAACGGACGGCGTATCATCACCTCTGCTCTGACCAATGGAGTCAGCATTTGGGATGCGGGTGGCGTGAATGCGCTTGTTCGTCGCTTTGTCAATGCCGGAGAAGAAGCTACGTTTGCAGAATATCATCCTGATTCACGGCGTTTTCTCACCGTTGGCAATCAAATCGCGCGTGTGTATGCACTTGCCGAGCCGATTGCCCTTCAAAGCGATTTCTCCGACAGCCTTTGGGCAATTGTAGCGCCGGATGCCGTTGCTCAGGATGTGGATATGCGCACGTCGCTCGTGGGTGTGCCGAAAGATTCGGTCATTAGGGCATTTGTACGCAATACAGGTTCATACCCCGTCAGGCTTGATTCTATCTACTTCACAGGCGCAAATCCTGAAGACTTTGAGGTTGTGTCAGGCGTTCCGGCGCTCTTGGCTGTAGGCGCATCGCAGAATGTTGAATTTCGTTTCCGTCCCCGCACCTCAGGAGAACGCACTGCTTCGCTCAATGTCGTCCTCCAGCACACCACGCTTCAATACACGATTCGCGGTGTTGGATTAACGCCGAGTTTGCAGGTTATCGGCACGGTCATTGACTTCGGGAATGTACTTGTGGGAACGCAGCGAGATACTGTCGTCCGAGCCGTACTGAGTAATACCGGAATGACACCTGTTGCTGTAACTGTCACTCAACTTGGCGGACCGGATAACGTACAATTTTCAATTCTCTCTGGAACGCCAATGTTTGCCCTCGCGCCGGGCGAATCGCGCCAAATCACGTTGCGGTTCCTGCCGAACCAAGTTGGACGGGCGAATGGTTCTATTGTCTTTTTGTATGGGAATGGTCTAACAGCAACAATGCGTATGATTGGCAACGGCGTACTGGAACTGCCCAAGCCATCCTGCACGGTGCGTTTGAACGATACGTCAGGTCGCCCGAATGATACAATTTGTATGTCGCTTTTGCAATCGTGTTCGGGGCAGCCGGAGGTTTCGACCTCAGTAACGGTTTTGCTTAGTTTTAATGCCTCGTTGCTCTTGCCGCAAGCACCCACGCCACTTGGCGTTGTGGCAGGAGGTATTCGCTACGTTCCTATAACACTTAACCTGCGCCCCGTCTCATCCACAGCTTCTACGCGCCAGTTGGACACCAGTCCGCTTGAAAATATCTGCTTCGGCGTGATGCTGGGTAATACCACCTCAACTCGTATCAATGTAGAGGTTATCAGCCCGCCGGGCGCGTATTTGAATACATCCAATGCCAATTTTCGGCTGATTACCTCGCAGGCTGGCGGCACACATTTATTTTTCTCTTCGACAGCAACGCTGCAAATTCTTGCAACACTACCGAATCCCGCAAACGACGTGCTGACAGTACGCTACACTATCCCAAGCGTAACGCCGCTTACGCTCACACTTTTGGATGTATCTGGGCGTACGATAAAAACACAAGCCGTTACGCCACGTGCCGCAGGGCAAAACGAAATAACGCTGCCAGTAAGCGATGTAGCGGCAGGTGTATATTTTGTGCGGCTCAGTTCCACACGTGAGACCGCTACACAGCGCATTTTGATAGCACGATAGAGATTACACAATAGAATTTCTGAACATTTTTCTACACATCCCTCAACCATGAATACAACTACCAAAACAGCACTTATACTCGGTGGAGCTGGCTTTATCGGCAGCGCGATTGCGGAACGTTTTGTCCGCGAAGGATGGCGCGTTATTGTTATTGACGGCTTTTGCGAGCGCACAAGCGCCCGTCAGGAGAACCTACAGGGCTTGCAGAACCTTACGCTTATTGCCCAAAAAGTCGAAAATGTTACAAATCTTGATGAATACTTGTCTGCAAGCGATGTCATTATTGACTCAATGGCATGGACGGCGCACCGATTGGCACTATATGAACCGCAGTACGACGTGGCTCTCAACCAACTTTCGCATTTACATATCGCCACAGCACTGGAAAAACACGCCGGAAAGCGCCTTGTCTATTTGTCATCACGTGGTGTCTATGGAAATTTTGTAGGCGGTGAAATCACAGAAGAAACGCCGCTTTTGCCGGAAGACGTGCAAGGTGTTCACAAACTCTCGGCGGAATCGTACTATCGTATTTACGCAAAACTCTATAAGTATTCGGTGGTGAGCTTGCGCTTTGGGAACTGCTTTGGTGAGCGGATGCCCGTGCAAGGCGAAGATATTGGCTTAATCGGTGGTTTTATCCGTGACGTTTTGGAAGGGCGTACGATTGAAATTTTTGGGACGCACCGCAGCCGTCCGGTGGTGTACGTGCAGGATGTGGTTGAATATGTGTGGCGCATTGCCACGAAGCCAAGCTCTGATGATCCTTTCACGGCGTTCAATATCAACGGACAAAATATTCCAATTCACGACATTGCACAGCAGATTGTGGATGCCTGTGGTGCGGGGCAGGTCGTCGTTAAGCCGCTTCCGCACGAAATTCAAACGATAGATATTGGTTCCACGCCAGTTAATTGTGAGAAAATCAAATCGTACACTGGCTTTACACCCGCAGCAGACTGGGCAGGGGGGATGAAGCGTACAGTGGAGTATTTCAAACAACAATTAGAAGGAGCAAAATAATCTAAAGCATTTTAGCAGGCTAAAAAACAATCTTGTGTCCAAATCATATTTTTCCTCCCCACCACAATTCGGCGTTGTAATTTTGTAGCAATTACCTTATGTTGCACCTTTTTGTACCGTGGCTTTACAATAGCACAATTTCCAAGGTAATCTATGAAATCGCTGCACGCTCTACTTGCACTAACTCCTTCGTATATTCTTCAAGGTGATGACCATGCGCTTGCTCGTGCCGTTACCAGCATCCAATACGATTCTCGAAAATGCAGTGAAGACTCGCTTTTTGTAGCAATTACAGGCTTGCAAGCGGACGGGCATGATTTTATCGGACAGGCGATTGAGCGCGGAGCGCGAGTGGTGGTGGTAGAGCGTGAAGTCGAAGTGCCGTCAAATGTATCTCTTGTGCTTGTGCCGGAGAGCCGAAAAGTGTTGGCTGAAATGGCGCATATTTGGTATGATGAGCCTTCTAAAAAGCTCCGTGTTTTTGGAATTACCGGCACAAATGGGAAAACAACCTCCACTTTTATCTTGAAGCACCTTCTGGAGGCAGTGGGCGAAACAGTAGGGATTATCGGTACAACAGGGAATTACATTGGTAAAGAGGTCATTCCCTCCAACTTCACCACTCCCGAAGCGCCTGAACTCTGCGCCCTTCTCGGCGATATGCGCAAACGGGGTGCTACGGCAGTTGTAATGGAAGTTAGCTCTCATGCGCTTTCACTTGACCGTGTTCATGCAATGACCTTTTCGGGTGCTATTTTTACCAACCTTACCCAGGATCATCTTGATTTCCACGGTACAATGGAGGTATATGCTGCGGCAAAAAAAGGTCTGTTTGATATGCTCCCTGAAAATGCGATTGCCGTTGCTAATGCTGATGACGAGCGCTCCGATTTTATGCTCAAAGACACACAAGCCTCACAGCGCCTGCTCTTTGGGCGCAGCAAAAGGGCAGATGTGCGCATTGCTGAAGAGCATCTTAGTTTTACCCGCACCGAGTTGCGGCTGGAACTGCGGGGCACTGTACTTGAAACTTCCATGCCGCTTATTGGGAAATTCAATAGCGATAATCTTGCAGCCTGCATGGCAGTAGCCTTTGCACTGGGTTATGATGTCGATGCTCTGAACGAGGCTATCAAAAATCGCGTACAAGGTGCTCCTGGGCGAATGCAACGCTTATCGCTGCTGGGCGGGCAGGCAGTGGCAATTGTGGATTATGCTCACACGCCGGACGCGCTGGAAAAGGCGCTGCTTGCTTGTCGTGAGCTTCGAGACACATCATCGTCGGCGTCGGCTCACCAAGGTCGTATTCTTTGTGTGATGGGCTGTGGTGGCAATCGTGACCGCACCAAACGCCCTAAGATGGGCGCAATCGCCGCAGAACTGTCGGATATTGTTATTCTGACAAGCGATAACCCTCGCAATGAAGACCCACTGGCAATTCTGGATGATATTCTTGCCGGGGTTCCCAAAGAAAAATTTTCAACCACTACTGTACTGGCAGACCGACGCGAAGCCATTCGCTATGCTGTCGGGCAAGCGCAAAGTGGTGATATTGTGCTCGTAGCCGGAAAAGGTCATGAAAATTATCAAATACTCGGCACAGAGCGTATTCATTTTGACGACGTAGAAGAAGTGCACGATGCCGCAAATCTGCTTACAACGCCGACGGCGTAATAACCAGCGTAACAACAAGGGTTTCCGTCAAATAATTACGCATGAGATGGGGAATTGCGCCGTTAAAGCAAAATTCATCGCCTTCTTTTGCGCGGTATTCGTTATTGTCCAGAAGTAGCAACAAGGTACCGCGCTGCACCACGCCTCGTACTTCACCCGAAAGTGATAGAGGGTTCTCGGTAAGTTGGGTTTGTGCCGGTAGCATGAGTTCAAGCCACTCGCTGTCATCACGGGAGCGCAATGGGCGGAGCAAGAGCAAACGTGCAGAAGCATCCGAAAGACGCTCGCCCGTCATCAGAAGGCTGTTTGCACGTGGCTGGACAATATTAAACATTGCCTTGTCCAAAGGCTCGTCGAACGTGCTTTGGAGAAAAGAATCTCGTGTTTGTGTTAAAAACCACCCGAACGGATAACGATAGGCAGAAAATAGCCGCAGAAGGTCTTCAAACCTCATAGTTCGTTGACCGCTTTCTACCATAGATAGAAATGATTTGGACACAGAAGCAGAATCGGCTGCTTGTTGGAGAGACATATCACGCGCAATGCGTAAACGTCGAAGACTCTCGCCCAAAATTTTCGGGTGAGAGATTATATCTTCGTTAAATGACTTAGAAGATGCTTTCATTGCTCAAGGGAGTTCATTCTGTTTATCTTCATAATTAGTCTCTTTACGGCACTGAAACCCCATAAAACAGGAAGAGCGGTACCGTGCCAGTACCGCTCGCTGTTCCCCTTCCTTTGGGAGTGCCTATGATAAGGAGTTCACATATTGTTCAACTACATTGTCTTAATGAACCAAAGGAATGTTTGCATTTGTGTGTGGTCGTAATGCAAAACTGATAAAAACTAATGATAAAATTTCGTGCCAAATTTTTAAGCATCTTTTTTTGCAAAAAATCGCCACTTTAGTCTTCTAACTTCAATATTAAAAATCACGTGTGAGAGATTCTTTTATGAAGTGAGACATCATGTCTCAATTTTGAGAGTTTTTTCTGGAGGCAATAACTCTTTCCATTTCCTCTATCATGGCTTGAGCAGAAACATCCCAATCAAAACGCTGTGCAAACCGAAGTGCCCCTTGTTGTAAATGGTGATGCAGGGCGCGGTCGAGAAGAATCTGGCGTAATATATCGGTTAATGATGCAATATTACCATATTCATAGAGCAAACCGCTTTCGCCGTGTTGTACTGCGTCGCGCAAGCCGGGAACATTTGCTGCAATGACGGGCGTACCACACGCATTTGCTTCGATATTGATAATACCCCAACCCTCTTTCATGGACGGGTTCACCACGCAATACGCCGAGGTGAGTATTTCTGCTTTGTGTTCTTCGGGAATAAATCCTAAAAATTCCACACGCTGTACATCGGGTGTATTCAAGCCAAGCCTTTGCGCCAATTCGCGTAAATCTGCTTCTGCGTCACCCTTGCCCATAATATGAATTTTTGCTTCCGGAAATTCGTCAGCAAGCGGCACAAATGCTTCCAAGAGGTGATGTACGCTTTTGTAGCGCTTCAGTCGCCCGAAATAGGCGATAATTGGTGCAAAAGAGCCGTTGTGTCGTACGCGAGCCGTAAAAGGAAATTGGGCGCGATTGACACAATTCGGAATCACAGCCATATTTCTAGCAGGCAAACCCTTCTCAATAAGCTCTTGCTTGGTGCTGTCGGAAACTACAACAAATGGCGTTGCGCGGTAGATAGGCGGCAAGAGAAGTTCTGAAGAATAAACATAACTCCCCGCTATCAAACCCGCCTCGGCGAAAATACTGGTACCGAAAAGGTGATGTGCTAGTGCTAAAATCGGTTCGCGCACGTACAAAGGTGTGAAGAAGGGGATTTTATTGATGTCATCCACGACAATATCGAAGCCACGATAGCGAAAATCCTTCTTGTAGCGGCGGGGAACATAAAAATTAAAGGTATTCCGTGCGCCCTCGCGTAGAACGACCATTCCGTCGAGCAATTCCTCTCGCTGTGCCCCGTCAAACGATGAGCAATAGAGCGTTACCCGATGACCGGCAGCCGCGACACGCGAAAAAATTTCGTGCAAATGCGTCTCTGCACCACCTGCGGAGGGATTGAGTCTGTCTTGCCAATTAAGAACAAGGATATTCATTGGATTTGGATTAGCGCGAGACAAGGAATTTTTCGGCAGTTTTGAAATTACGTCCTCGTACAACGCACAGATACACGCCGTCGGACAGCCCCGAAAGGTCGAAACTCACCGTATTCATGCCCGCACGTGCTTCGCCCGAAAATACCTCTGCTACGCGCTTGCCTAAAATGTTGAAGGCGACGATTTCAATCGGCTGGCTCTCGTTCAGAGTAACTCGCACTGCACCCCGCTCCGAACCAACATCGGTAAATACTTCCACACGATACTCTTTTCGGGCAGTATCAGCCCGCGTAAGCGCATCGGCACGACTGGGAACGGGAATATTTAGTGACTTTGCTTGGGAAGACCGTACTTTTTTCGCTGGTTTCTTTTGGGTCAACGTAGATGAAAATCGTATTAAAGATGGTTTTGACTTCTGAAGGGGCATGGGTTCGTGCAAAACTGCTTGCGCACTAAATTGTGAGCAAATGAGTAAAAAACTCACGCAGAGTACAATGTTCATACCAAAGCTATATCGTTGAAGAAAGCCGTACACCCGACCCTATACGAAGGGGGAGTCCGCAGAAAATACTGTCTTGCATTTCTGCGAACTCCAAGGCAAAAATCTGCCATACCCTAAGAAGGGAAGCCATTGTTTAGCGCCTATCGACTTGGCTTGCAAAGTCCAAGCAAATTGTTTCGTGCCAACTTACGAAGATACGTGGAAACTACAAAATCACTGCGTTGCGGCGGTTCTCTCCGAAATCCGCACCAATCCTGCACCATTGTAGGAATGATACTCACCATTATACATAGCATCCGCACTCACCGGACCCAGACGGAATGTCCCTTTGGAGACCGCTCGTGCGAGATAATAGTAATGGCGAACTGTCCCTTCGGCGCGAGTAAAGAAATTGATGCGGTCGTCTCTGATATCGAGATAATCCGGCTCGTGGTTATCTTTTATCCACGCTAGTTCTGCCACAGCTCCCACTCGCGGATTTTCAATTTCAAGACCCGCCGGAAGCATATCGGTAATGACAACATTGTCCACGCTTGCTTTGTTCGTACTTGCAAGCGAGATTTTTACCACAACCAAATCGTTTTGCATAATTGCTTCAGGATTCAAAGGTTGCCCTGAGCGGGTGAGGAATGTACGCCGCACCTGCAAGAAACTGTCTTCCTGTGGGAAAGAACCGTCCGCGCTCAAGCCCTCGGTGTCCCAGAAATAGTAGAGCGTACCTGTGCCACTAGAGGCTATAGAAACTTGCTTTCCGGCTATATCCTGCGTTACAACTACATCCGTGCCCGTAAAATCAGCAATTTTCTTGCCACCACTTGAAATCACGGCTTTTATGTCGGTTGCAGCAGCGCGTTTCGCAATTTTCCCAAGCGCCACGAGTGCCATACCGTTTTCTTGCGTATTCAGGTAGCGCGAATTTTTCAACTGCTCCGAAAGATGTTTGGTCATAATGCCAATTTGTGGACTTTCCGGCTCCACGTCCACAAGAGCGCTAAGGGAAATGGCTTCGTCGCGGATATATGAATAAAAGCTGCCGCTAAAGCTGTTCACCGCTTTTTCACCGTCGAATGCTTTGGGAAGGAGGCTCCGATAGCTGGATTTGTCGCCCGCAAGGAAGTACGCGCTTGCCAGCAGATAACGTGAATCAAGTGCCAACGAGTCCCGGTTTGCTTTGTAGAAATTCATCGTCGGGAAATCGGGTTTGTTCGCAAGCGCCAAGACGTAAAGCGAATAGAAAATCGTCTTCGCGGGAATCGTTCGTGCACGGTACTGCGCCGCACGGTCGTAGTAGCCATAGCCTTCGTAATTGCGCTCTTTCACTTTTTTCGATAAATACCCCTGCAAACGGCTCAAGAACTGTTCGTTGACTTCATAACCCGCTTTCTGCGCCTCTGCGAGGAAATGCGCCCCATATGCAGTACCGAACCAACTTTCTTCCGTACCGCCTTGCCAATAACTCAGAGAACCGTTGTAAAGCTGCATGGAAGCCAGTTTGCGAATAGCTTCTTGGATATTGGACGAGGCTTGTGCGGCACCGCTTTGCGCACTACCGCTTTGTGTGAGGTTTTGGTTCAGCGATTTTGCCAAGTCGCCTGCATAAATCTGCGGGAAGGCACTGGAAACAGTCTGTTCCACACAACCATATGGATATTGCAGCACGTAGCTCAGGTTTTTGGTAAACTGTGCAATCGGCGATTTGCTCACAACCAAACGTCCACGCGCCGTACCTTGCATGAAATTCCCGGCAAGCATGAACGAAGGCGATTCTCCAGCTTTCAATGCGCCCGAACCTGAGTATTTTACCAAACCGGCGACGGGACGTACCGTCATATCAGTCTTCTCGGAGAATTTTTCGCCCATGCTGCTAACCTGCACGTTCACCGCGCCTGTTCCTAAGCCGCGTGTGGCGACTTTTACAAAAATACGCTTTTCGCTGTTCGCCAGAAGCGACACGCTTTGATTGCCTTCGTCCACACCCACTGCGCCTTCACCCCAGACCTGCACCGATGCACTTGCCTCGCGTGCTGTCGTGTTTGTGAGCGTTACGGGAACGAGTGCCTCGTCACCCGGGCTAAGGAAGCGCGGCAGACCGCTTGAAATCACAATCGGGTCGGCTACGCGCATTGTTTTTTCTGCCGAGCCGAATTTATTGCCTTTGTACGCCACTGCCATCACGCGCAGCGCACCGGAGAACTCCGGCACGTCAATCGTGTACGAAAATTTCCCGCCGTTTGCCTTCACAATGCCACTCCAAAGCGCAATGAGTTTGACACGCTTGTTGGAGAACGGATTGATGCGGTTTGCGAGTGCAGCATCGCCCGCCGAGCTGCTTCTGGGGCGCACATCGGGGAAAAGAAGTGGATAGACAGAATGTGCCGAAACTTGCAGTGCTCGCTTTTGGTAGAAATAGCCGTAGGGGTCGGGTGTTTGGAAGTTTTTCAACTGCAAAATACCTTCATCCACCACCGCAATCGTCATTTCTGCATCGGATTCGCCCGTCTGAACGGTGATAGTTTGCTTGGTTTTGGAACGCGATTGTTCGGTCAGACTGATGCTCACAGGCAGCTTTGTGCCGGATTTTTCAATTTTGAGCGGATGATACCCGTAGGCAATCGTGAGCGGCATTGCACCATCGTCCAAAGGCTTGATGAGCGTTGCCGAGACGTAGATATTCGGTGTGTATTCGTCTTTGATTTTCAGTTCCAGTTTTGCTGATTTTTGGTCGGTTTGTAACGTGTAATAATCCAGAACACCGCTCCGCTCCACCGTTACAAGCAGTTTGCCCGCGAATGGTGTTTTGAAAAGGAGTTTAGCCGTCTCGCCGCTTTGGTAGGCGGTCTTTTCGCTCTCAATCGTGATTTCACCTTCTTTGCTGACCTCAAACGACGATGCTTGCGTGTCGCCCCAACCGTAAGCATAGAAAAATTCGCTTACATACGAGGAAACTCCCGGCTTCGTAACGCGGATTTCGTATTCGCCCGAGGTGCGTGGCGTAAAGGCAATACTTGTCGAATTACCACTAATCGTCATTTGGCGCTCCATCTCGGTAATTTCTTGCTTCTGCGAGACGTAGCGATAACGCGAGGAATTGTACGGGTCGCGCTCAAGTACAGTTACCCAATTGTGGCGAATGACTCGCACGGATGCGCTCGCGTTGTTCATCGCTTTGCCGCTTGCATCCACAGCAATAAGCGGAATTTGCAGGGCTTGGCGCGTCGTTTGGTAGCGGTCAATGGACTGAATGCCGTAAAAGACTTCCTGCGTCGGCACGGTGAAGGGCTTCATGCGCACGACGGGGCGACCGTTTTCATCGAACACGGTTACAAATGCAGAGCCTTGTAGCAAACCGATGTCGCGGTAGTTTGCCGGGATTTCCACATCTTCGGCAAGTGTTCCTTCGGGGCTGGTCACGCCCTGCCGTGTAAGCGGTTCCATCGGTGTAGATTCAACATTGTCCTCGCCGTAGCGATTGGCACGGCTGCCGCCGCTTTGGAGTGCAAAATTGTATTTTTCAAAGCCCTTTGCTGTGAAGAGCTTCCGCTTGAGGTAAATTTCGGCGTTGTAGTTCCGATTTGCCGCCGGGGGACCAAAAAGATTGAGTGCTGTCGCGGTGATGTGCAGACTTGCTCCCGGGCGCACCACTTCCGATGAAATTGCCATCGTAACGGAAATGCGGTCAGGTATAAATTCCTCAATGTTGAAGCGCTGCGAGGCAAGCAGCACATCGTTCATGGTATAAACTTCAATCGCATAACTGCCCGTCATGGCGGAAGCGGGCATAGCGAGGTTGTTTTCCACTGCTCCTTCGTCGTTCAGTGTGCGCTTCAGCACGGTATATTCTTTGCCCGTTGGCAGAATAATCTTGATTTTCACGGGCTGTTTTGCTGCCGGAGACCAATCAAGATTGCGCAAGACGACATTAAAGCGTACTGTCTCGCCGGGGCGATACATATCGCGGTCGCCGTAGATGAATGCTTGCAAGCCCGACGCATTCTCCTGCAAACCGCCTACATCATAGCGCGAGGTCTCGACGCGGGTGTCAGCAAGCATCAGGTACGTGGTCTCGCCGTTTGCCGTCGCCGTGATAATCGCCGGAGTGCTGCCGGGCGTGGCGGCACGCAGGTTCGAGAGCCGCACAACACCGTCCTTGTTGGTTTCGCCTTTGGCAATAACTTGATTGTGACGAGAAATAATGCGGACTTCTGCCGACGCAATCGGCTCAGCACTCTTGAGTGAGTTTGCGACGATGAACATTGCATCATCGCTCATTTTTGCAATCAATCCAATGTCGGAGACAGCAATCATGCGACTGTCACGCAGCCATTTTTGGTCGGTCGAAATGACGCGGACAATGTACAAGCCCTTGCCCGCGAGTTTGTCCTGAAAATCAAGATTGAGCAGTGATGCACCGTTTGCTTTGGGAAGTGTCTTGGTGTCAATGACTTTGCGGAAAACGGGGTCGCCGTAATCGTCCACATTCATGTAGTCTTCCCACGAATTATACTGCCCCGTTGCTTCGTCGTAGTTACCGTCGTAAGTTTTACCGCCGTTGCGATTGTATGCCAAAAGGTTATTTTCATACACTTTTTCGACGATGACTTCAATCTTCCCGACATTGCTGATCTTTACGCCGATGTTTTTACTTCCTTGCGTCGAAAGGTACATTGCCTTTGCTTCAGTGAATTTGATGGAAGGCACGAGCGTCCCAAAATTCACGGTTTGCACGTAATCGCTCCCTAATTCACCGCCGAAAAGACCGCGTAGGTTCTTGCTGACGGTGAGTTGATAAGCAGAATCAGGCTGAAATGCGCCGCGAATAACAATACCCGTTTCGAGCGCTTCCACGCTGAAATTTTTGGGCTGGGGCTGCACACTCACAAATGGCTGAACGGCAGCATTAAAGAGACTTTGTGAAGTTTGAATGCGAATAATCGGATTGTCGTCGTCGTAATCCGTCGTAACGGCGGTAATTTTGAATTCATCAGGCGAAGGAACGGTGAGTGCCTGCTTTATATCTTCGGGCGTTGTCCACTCGCTTTCCACACTGCGTAAGCCCTTGCCGAGAGTAAGCGTGATGGGTTTTCCGCCATCTTCTTTTCGGCATTGCACCGTAAGAGCAAGTGTTTGCGCAGCTTGCGAGTTTTTGAGCGCAAAAGGAACGGTTTTGCCATCAATGGCTACTTGGAGATGCTCCGAGAGGCTTTGTGGTGCGACGTTGTAGTTAAAAGCAAGGTCGAGGCGAAGTTCTACGGCAGGCGCACCAATACTTGCTCCGGCAGATACTTGTTCGCCACCGGCTCGTACCCAGACGGCTTCGACGTTCTGAAGCCCCAGATAGGGCGTGTGGAAACGCAGATTGCGTTCGCTCGGCAGTGAAACACGCTTCTGTTCACGTTTTCCGGCATTTTGGAGAAGTGCTTCGGTTAATTCCGCCGTGTAATCGGTGCTGGCACGAAAGCCCGATGCAGGCGAAAAGACGAGTGTTGTGGGCGATGTCCACTTGAAAGAACCTTGCACGGCAGGCGTGAACTTCATGTACTGCGTGGAATCCCACGCATTGAGCAAAGAATCGGGCACGAGTGGCGAGGAGAACTCCATGACGAGGTTTTGCTGAAGGTCTATCTGTGACTCGAAATTTTTGCTCGTGATGGCAAGGTCATTGCCACCGCTACAAGCCTCAAAGAAGATTCCCGCCAAAGCGAGAAGAATGACTGCATAGAAACGCGCTGAACACCGCATAATTGCTGTCTCCCGAAAAAAAATGTGAGCAAAGTATCTGTTTGATAATCGGCGTGTAATTTACGTGAGGAATCGGCGAAAACCAACGGGGATTTTGTGAGCAGTGCAGAAATACGAAAAACCTAGACTGTTTCTTTATAAACCATATACTCTACGCCCGCTTTGTAAACAAATGTTCGCAATATTGACGAAAATTTTGCATCTTCAAATCTTCAGAGTAAATGTTCGTGAGAGTTCCGCGAATCACCAATTATTGAATTTTCCGGGAGATACGATTATGCTTAGTCGCGTTGCCGATTCTATGTACTGGATGTGCCGCTATATTGAGCGGGCAGAAAACACCGCGCGTTTTATTGCGGTCAATTTCATTCTCGCGCTGGATGCGCCCGACCCCAACGGCGCTCAGTGGATGCCGCTCGTAATGGCTTCGGGCG
This sequence comes from uncultured bacterium, assembly GCA_937899715.1. Lineage (GTDB taxonomy): Bacteria > Bacteroidota > Ignavibacteria > Kapaibacteriales > UBA4661 > PH2015. The sequence continues at coordinate 96,881 of CALCNX010000051.1, forward strand.
ATAATGCGCTGTTTGAGAAAAAATACGGCAAAGCCTCTCGGAGTGCGGATGTGCCGACTAAAGAAAATGTGATGAATTTCCTCATGTTCGACACCGATAATCCCAACTCAATTTTGTCGTGCCTGACAGCAGCACGCGAGAATGCGCGCTCCATACGCGAGGTGATTTCATCCGAGATGTGGGAGCAAGTCAATAAGTTCTATCTTTTTGTTCGTGACCTTGCCACTGAAGCCCGTACAGACTTTCAGATTATCGCCAATCGCTTTGAGATGTTTACGCAGATGAAACTCTCGGCGCACTTGTTTGAAGGCGTGATGGCAGCTACGATGTCGCACAATGAAGCGTGGCATTTCGGGCGCTTGGGACGGTTTCTGGAACGTGCAGACAAGACCTCGCGTATTCTGGATGTGAAGTATTTTATTTTGCTGCCCGATATTGCCGATGTCGGCTCATCGCTGGATAATATCCAATGGGCGGCAGTGCTCAAGTCCGCTAGTGCGTTGGAGATGTATCGCAAAATTTATCACCGCATAGACCACGTCCATGTGGCAAATTTCCTGCTCTTGGATGATGTCTTCCCGCGCTCCATTCGCTATGCTGTCAGCCGTGCGCAGCGCTCGCTATCGTCTATCACGGGCAACCCGATTGGACGCTTCGACACGCAACCCGAAAAACTCATCGGCAAACTCCATTCCGACCTTGAGTTTACGGACATTAAGGAGATTTTCGCCACCGGCTTGCATGAATTTCTGGACGATGCACAAATCAAACTCAATGACATTGGTGCGAGTATAGTCGAGACGTTTTTTGCGCTGCGCCCCGTGGAGATGATGCAGTTTCAGAGCCAACATCAGAATTAACGACGGGAATGATTGATGGTATATTTGCTTCATCAAGCAAGAATTGAAACACCGAAGTTTTTTAGATAAAAGATAAAGAGTGTATATTGCCAGTGAAATTACTTGCTTTTGACCACTTTTTGTGTGATTCGCTATGCGAAGCCCTTTTGTCTTGATTCTTGGAATCTACTTTCTCTTCGGTATTATGCGCAGCACTGCATTGGCTCAAGCACCAAAGCCTGAAGCGAAGCCGCCGAGCGCTGCTATTCCACAATACACCGTTCCCGTGCTGACGAAAGCCGACAGCAGTGCTACGCCATTTCGTTTCGTGCCATTTGTGGTGCAGGAGGAAGATAAATTTCAAAGCTATATCCAGAACGATGCGCTTTCGGTCTGGGTGAACGTGCCGTCGCTTCAGAAAAATGGCGATACCTTGACAGCGCTTGTCAAGCGCGTGGTACGTTACGATATTGCACACACACTGAACAAAGATTTGGTCTATGTGGACGTAATAAAATTCAACACCCGCAACGATACCTTTGCCCGTATAGCATCGCTGGACAACAAAACCGGTTCGCTGGCGATGAATACCAAACCGGAATGGGAAAAAACAAGCCTCGACCTTGATATAACGGCACTATACCATTTTATCGGATTTTTACACACGGAAAAGCAGAAAAAATAGAAATAAGAGTACATTCAATCAATAAATCTCTGAAACCCTTGTTTTAATGCCGGAAGGGAATAGACTATGCGTTGCCAGCGTTTTTTTATGCTGCTTATAGCAACTATTGTTGCGTTGTCGGTATCCTCCGCCTTTGTTGCTGCACAATCTGCTATCAAGCCAATGAAAGATTTGAGCGTGGGAAATAGATGGGTTTATGGTGTTACAAGTATAGATAGTGGCTCACAATTAGGCAATCCGTTTAACCATTCCAGTAGTTCTGTATTTTATGAAGAAGTGCTGAAGGACTCTTTATTTTTAGGTAAACGCTATAGCCAAATATATAGTTCATTTGATAACACCTTGCGATGGGAACGTGCAGACGACAAGACACTATTCATTTGGAGCAATAGTCACGAAGTAGCTTCCTTTAGTTTCGATTCCGTTTACATTAACGCAGCTACATATATGTACCCTCTGGGCGGTTTGTGGTGTACAGATACCAAGTCACTTTGTTCAAGTAACGGCTTGCGAGTATCTGACTCTGCACGTACGACGATTCTTCTTTCTCGACCTAGCGTTATTGGTCAGTCAACTTTTATCAACGACAAGTTGCAGTATAATCGATATACGGGAATTATTTCAATAAGCGAACAAACCAAACAAGATGTATATTTTTACCCACGTGCCTCAGTATCTCAAGTACTGTATCTTTCACGAACAACGGTTAAAAATATTACACTACAAGGGTGCAAACTGCGAGATACTCTTTGGGGAGATACTTCTATCAAAGTGTTTACGATATCCCTTCCTCTACAAACACTAATACGCCCCAATACCATTCAACAGATTCCTTTACAACTCACAGGAATCAGGTCTTTACAAGAGGTGTTTACTACCCCGCCGACAATAACACTAACGTTTAACCGCAATATTGTCGAGGCAGTTGACACATCAAATGCTGTTGTTATTGACTCCTCGGATGTTCCTGCAAACACAATTATACGAATAACACCGCCGCTCAATAGCACCACGCTATCCACGCTGCAATTTCGTATGCGCTCAGATGCAATTGACACGATAGCTCCGTTACAGTTAGGAATGACTTCGGTCTCTTCATCTGCCCCGTATCAACAATCTGTGCAATCAGGAAGCATCATATTCGAGCGCCCCACTTTTATTCTTCAAACAATACTACCCTCATTGCAAGGACGGCAAGGTAGTAAAGTGGACGCAGTGGTTGTTTTGCGAGGCACTCAAGAATTGGCAAAATATGGCATCCAGCGAATACAGACTCACTTAAAATTCCCAAGTTTTATAGCTCGCCCCGAAAATGCCTTTTCTACGCAGGGTAGTCTATCTATTGTACCAATTACATTTAACCTTTCAACGAGCATAGACACCGTATCCACACAAGTGCGTTTACTATTGACGGCAGACTCCGATACTACAGCCTCTTTAATGCTAGAGAATATGCTACCATTACCCAATGCTGTAAGACTCAATACTTCTGTAAACAGCGCGCAAATTCACGTTATTAGACCGAACCTTGTAGTGCAACTGGCAGCAGAAAACATTTCCGCAAAACCTGATGAAATTATCCATATTCCTTTCACTATTACTTTATCTGAGAACCTATCCCAGTATGGTCTTGATGCGCTCAAATTGAACTTTCTTTTAAATGCTTCTATGCTTGAGCCTATTGGAATAGCACCCGGCACAGTCTCTAAAGGAATAAGATCAATACCGATTTTACTTCCGCTTCCGTCTAAAGCCATCTCAAATCAAATTGTTCTGACATTTCGGGCTGCAATAGGTAGTACCGTGGCAACGCAAATAATACCAGAATTGCAGCCGATAGACGGAATAAATACCAAGCTGTTCACGAATGGCGGGCTTGTTCGTCTTGCAACAAATTCGGCGGGAGGAACACCATTGGTATTTTATAGTAACCGTTCTTCACAAATTGTAATTGAACAAATATCACCCAATCCCGCTAAAGATGAAATAAGCATTTCGTACACACTGCGCACAGATACACCGCTTGAAATAATGCTCTTTGATATTCAAGGAAACAAAGTCCGCACCCTCGCACCCTTGGCTGAACAAAAAGCAGGCACTTTTACCCTGACTGCCCGCACAGACAATGTTGTAAGCGGTCAATATCGCGTAGTTTTGCAAGCACCTCGCGGTAGTGTGCAGGCTCAGATAAATGTAATTCGATAGTTACGATTTTTTTTACGAACTTGCGTTCGCCTTCCGGCAATTACGACCGTTAATTTCTACATTGTACCCATGACCCCACACGATACCCCCGCACCAGAACATACCTTCCGCCGTGAACTCGGCGTACTTTCTTCCACCATGATTGTGGTCGGCTCTATGGTCGGCTCCGGCATTTTTATTGTCAGTGCCGATATAGCGCGGACAGTTGGCTCGCCCACGCTGCTCATCGGCGTATGGCTCGCCACGGGCTTGCTGACGCTTATTGCGGCTCTCAGCTATGGCGAACTTGCCGGAATGATGCCCGAAGCCGGAGGGCAATATGTCTATCTGCGTGAGGCATACAGTCCGCTCTGGGGCTTCCTTTATGGCTGGACGTTTTTCTTGGTGATTCAGACCGGCACGATTGCCGCCGTCGCCGTTGCCTTTGCAAAATTTACCGCCGTCTTGTTTCCTTCTGTTGGCACGGGCAATATCCTCTTTACCGTTGGTGCTTTCAAGGTCTCGGCAGCGCAGATTTTTGCTATTGCCAGCATTGTCGGTCTGACACTGCTCAATGCGCAGGGCGTGCGGGGCGGGAAAATGGTGCAGGATGTCTTTACGCTGGCGAAAATCCTAGGGCTGGCAGGGCTGATACTAACAGGGCTGACGCTCGGTGTGAATGATGACGCACTCGTCAGCAATCTCAGCAATCTCTGGAAACATACATGGACGCATATTCAAAATGGCACCGTGGCTTTGCAACCGCTATCCGGTTCGTGGCTCTTGGCGGCGTTTGGCGTGGCGATGGTCGGTTCAATTTTTTCCAGCGATGCGTGGAACAACATCACCTTCGCCGGAGCCGAGGTCGTGAACCCCAAGCGTACCATTCCGCTTAGTTTGTTCTTGGGAACGTGCCTTGTGACGGTGATTTACATTCTGGCAAATCTCGCATATCTGGTCGTATTGCCCGTCGTAGGCGACCCGAACGGTGCGACTATTTTTCAGCGCGGTATTCAGTTTGCCACCGAAGACCGCGTGGGAACTGCTGTTGCCTCCGCCGTGTTTGGTCCCGGAGCCGCCATTGGTATGGCGGTGCTGATTATGATTTCCACCTTCGGCTGCAATAACGGACTCATTCTCTCCGGCGCACGTGTGCTTTACGCAATGGGCAAAGACGGTCTTTTCTTCAAACGCGCTGCGAGCATCAATAAAAATGGCGTGCCTGGCTATGCGCTCTTCATTCAGGCGGTGTGGGCAAGCCTTCTGTGTTTGTCCGGCAGTTACGGCGATTTGCTGGATTACGTCGTCTTTGCGATTCTGATTTTTTATATCCTGACTATTGCCGGAATTTTTGTGCTGCGAGCAAAGCGCCCGAACGCAGAGCGCCCGTACAAAGCCTTTGGTTATCCCGTTCTGCCCGCGCTTTACATCATTCTTGCACTGGCAATTTGCGTGAATTTGCTTATTTTCAAACCCACATTTACCTACCCGGGCTTGTTTATCGTGCTCTCAGGTATTCCCGTCTATTTCCTCTGGAAACGAAAATTATCATGAGTGATACTTCTTCACAACTCTACACCCGCGACCTTTTCAAGCACTGGACAACGCTTGATGTGCGTTGGAGCGAGGTAGATGCGTATGGTCACGTCAACAACGTTGCGTACTTTATCTATTTCGAGGCGGCACGGGCAAAGTACATACTCGACACCAACAAATACGACGCACTTATGGGGAAAACTGCCTTGCAGGTCATTGTGAGTTGCACGATGAACTTTCGCCGTGAGGTTCATTTCCCCTCCACGCTTGACGTTGGCGTAACGGTGAGCGCTATTGGAAGAACGTCCTACACAATGCCGTGTGGGATATTTCTGGCGGGAACCGATACGCTTGTTGCCGATGGTGTCGGTAAATTGGTTATCCTCGACCCCGCCACAAAGCGCCCTATACCGATGCCGGAGGACTTTATCCGCACGTTTGAAGAGCTGGAACAGCGCACCATTCCACGCCCCGGCGCTCAGTAATCACGCACGTTATCTACACCATGCCGCATTTATCCTTCATCATTCCTGCCTACAACGAAGCCCTGCGCATCGCACCTTCTCTCGCAAAGGCGCAAGAATACTTCGCGGCACAAAGCTATACAACGGAAATTATCGTGGTGAATGACGGCTCAAAGGATGCAACCTCGCAGGTGGTCGCAGGAATAGGTGGAATCACACTTCTGGAGCAGCCCCGCAATATAGGCAAAGGTGCAGCAGTGCGACGAGGAATGATGGAAGCAAAGGGCGAGTATCGAATTTTTTCGGATGCGGATTTTTCTACCCCTATCCACGAGACCGCACGAATACTGGAGCGGCTGTACGAAAGCGCCGATGTGTGTATTGGTAGTCGTGGCGTGGACACAACGCTTGTCAAAAAACACCAGCCGTGGTACCGCGAGACACTTGGCAAGATGGTGAACGTCATCGTGCAAACAGCATTTATTCCGGGCATTAGCGACACACAGTGCGGCTTCAAGGGTTTCCGTGCGGCGGCGGCAGAAGCAGTTTTTTCACGAGCAAAACTGAATGGCTGGATGTTCGACCTCGAAGCGCTCTACATAGCATCAAAGCTGCATTTGCAAATAGATGAAATTCCGGTAGAATGGTACAATGATGAACGCTCCACCGTGAGTTTTCGCCATTCGTGGCAAATTATGCGCGAGATTTTTTCTATTAAGCGTCTGCATCGCAATCTTTAATGCTCTCCTTGCCAATCTGCTTCGATACGAAAAAGTTTTGCATCTGCCACAAAGGGACCAAAAGGCAGGACAGAAGCTACCATCCCTAGTAGCAGCGTTTTGATGCTCCAATCATATTCAATTTTCGCCTGAACAAGGATGAGAAGATACGCCAAAAATAGTGCCCCGTGAATTGTGCCCACGACTCGCACCATCTGCGGCTTTCCGGCAAGATACTTGAGTGGCATGGCGATACAAAGCAAAATGAGAAATGATGCGCCCTCGGCGTAACCAATGAGGCGTAAACGCCCAATAGCAGTTTTCAGGGAAAAAGTGTTCATGTGGTGAAATTGCTTTATGGATATTGCTTTATGGAGTGATAGTGCTTGAAAGGTTTTGGTTGTATACCTCGCGGGTGATGCAAAAGATGAAATTTGTGCGTTCACCGTCACGATGCCTTGTTTCTCTGTGCTTCCCGCCTATTTTTTCAACAGCTTTTTGTGAGCGAAGATTTTCAGAATCCACGACAAAAATAACATTTTCGACAAATTGAAAAGCGTGAGCCAACATGAGACGCTTCATTTCGCTGTTGTATCGCCCGCCCCAGTACGCCCGTGCCAGAAACGACCAGCCAATTTCAATTTCGCTCTTCTCCTCGTCGTAGTTGTTGTAACGCGAAGTGCCAATGACCGCACCAGTTCTTGCATCCAGTGCCACAAGTGCACCACCCGAAGCAAGTGTATCGGTGAAAAATTCTGTAAATATCGCACGGTCAGAACGATTCTTGGGATGCTGCGCCCAGATAAGCGGGTCGGCGGCAGCCGCACAAAGGTCGTCGAAATCATGTTCGGTGAGCGGGCGGAGCCGGAGCAGATCGCCAGTCAGTGTTGGTTGCAGTTGAAATGGCATTATTGATAGTAATTTTTGCAAAAAAATAATGTGGAAGTTTGATTGTACAGAATGTAGTTTTTGTACGATGAAAATTATGTATAGAAATAGCGTGATAAAACTATCTTTTAGCGAATTTCTTTGCGTATATCGGGTGCAACAGGCTTTACAGCGCTGTCTTGACGTGCCTTGTCCGCCCCTTGTTGTTCTTTTTCCTTCCGCTCCTTTTCTTTTTGGTCTTTTTCTTTTGGCTCTTTTTCCTTTTCTTTCTGCTCTTTTTTTGTCTCTTCTTCGCCGATCTGCCGTGCGCGATTGCGGGCGGAATCAAGCATCTGCCGGAGTTTTTCGGGCTTTGACGTTAAGTCGTTGAAGCGCTGACGGAATACCGCTTCGGTGAAGCCATGCTGCTGGATGATAGCGCGAACACGGGCGTTTGCTTTTGCTGTGTCGTTGGGGTATTGCTCCCGTGCAATCAAGACTTCGGTGTAGGTTTGCACAAAATTTTCATCGTCCTTCGACCACGAGCCAGAACAGGATGAAACGAGAAAGAGGGCGGCTCCGATAAGAACATATCGGAAATGAAGAAAAAATTTCATGCGCGAGGGTGAAAAGATGTATGAACTTCTTTGATGTATTCACGGTCAATATGCGTATAAATCTGCGTTGTGGCAATATCTGCATGACCAAGCATTTCTTGTACTGCCCTGAGATTCGCTCCGCCTTCCAGCAAGTGCGTGGCAAAGGAGTGACGGAACATATGGGGATGCACCTCGTCAATGCCCGCTTGCAGGGCGGAGTCGTGGACAATGTTCCAGACCGACATCCGCGAAAGTGGCGTACCACGCTGATTGAGGAAAAGCGCATCGGCAGAGTCGGTGTTTTCTTTCACCCAAAGCGTCCGGGCGAGGCGTTTGTATTGGCTTATCCACTCTAACGCAGTCTTACCGATAGGTACAATGCGCTCTTTGGAGCCTTTTCCAAATACACGAATCACTTCTGCCTCCCAGAGAATATCGCGCTGCTGCAAGCCGCAGGCTTCCGATGCCCGGAGACCGCAGGCGTACAAGACTTCCAAAAGCGCCTTGTTGCGCAAACCGTCAGCGCGAGTGGTGTCGGGTTGGTCGAGGATTTTGGCAATTTGCGGATAGGACAATACTTCGGGCAAAAGGCGCTGCGGTTTGGGTAAATCCACAAGCTCCGAAGGATTGGTCGGCGACAGCTGCACCGACGAGAGAAATTTATAGAGTGAGCGAATAGAGTATAAATACCGCGTCCGCGAACTTGTTCCCAAGCCCATGTCGGCAAGCATTGTTAAGAACTCTAGTATGTGTGCGGTCTGCACGTTTGCGAAGGAAGAAATGCTTTTTTGTTCCAAAAACTCAATGAACCGCGTCAAATCTATCGTGTACGAACTGACGGTGTTTTCTGCCAACCCGCGTTCCAGTGCGATGTGGTGCGTAAACTGTTTCAGTTCTCGTTGCATCAAAGAACGTGGCGCTTGCACAGGCTTCTCTGCAAACTCTGTTGTGTCCATAATTGTCCGTCCAAAAGTGAAATTTTATGCTGCCCACAAAAATACACTTTTGTAACCATTTTTCCGTGAACGCAGTTTTTCGTATCTTCGTTCTTGATGCAGAAACACCCTTTTGTTCTCACAACCATGACCCCAGATATTACGCGGCACAGCACCGTCTCGCGCATTCATAACAGCTTCCGCATTTTCCCTATCGCGCTGACGCTCACCATAGCTGCTTGCTTCTTTTCTTTGCCTCTTTTTGCGCAGTCTCAGCAAATTCAGACGCTCCCACCCGCATATCCTCAGTTTCGCTTTGGTCTTTTTGGAGCGGCGAATCAGAATTGGCACGTGGCGAATTTTGTTGCGCTTCCCGAAACAGGTCCAAGTATTTACAGAGGTGTAGGCTTTGATTACACCGGCACAAAAGATTCAATAATCACGCGCCAAGATACAACGAGGAATGGTTCTGTTCAAGTTATACTACCAGCTTTGGGACTGACATTAGAGTCATTATTTTCTCCCAATTTTGGAGTTTCGGCACGATTATCATACGCGCCGCATAACGTACTATTTCGTAAAAATGAGTTATTGTTTTTGGGACTAGCTAATCCGAGTTCCAATACTGCTACTCTGGTGGAAACTGAGGTTGAGCGCAAACTAGATGTATCGTTTTCCACTATTGCATTTGAACCAACATTTTTTTTTCAAATACCGATTGCTTCGACCAACTTGAAGACGTATCTAGGTTTTCGTGTTGGATATACTATACCTAGCAATTACTCACAACTCTTTCTTCTCACACAGGAAGGTGCGGAATTTTTAACACCACAACCAGTTGGTAATAGTATCATATATCTTCGCACCAATAAATATGATGAGAGAAGTGGTACATTTACTAGCCGCAATCCACTTGCCCTTTCCGCTCTCGCCGGAATCGGCTACGAAATCCCAATTGAAGGTCTGACGCTTGCAGGTGGTATGGGGCGTTTATCGGTGCAGCCGGAAGTCTTCGGAATGTGGGGCTTGAATCCTGTGGTGCAGGGCTTGGAGTGGAATTTGCATCAGTTACGTGCGGGCGTATCGGTATTCTACCGTCAAGACGAGATGATACAACGCTTCGAGGAGCGCCGTCAGGTGGACACTATTATCGTCTATCAAAAGCGGATTCGCAATCCATTCATGGTCGGTATTTCGACGTTTTCCCGCGATACCACGCTCACCGTAGAGAACGGCAAGCGCGTCCGTACCATCTCCGAGACTCTGCGTCGCGTTGATACGGCGTTCTCTACCCCGCCGCCGCGTATGGATGTGGACGTGACCGCCGTAGGCGTTACCGAAAAAGGGGAAGAAAAGAAACTCGTGCAGTTACGTCTGGAAGAATTTGTCGTGCAGCGCTACGTGCCGCTTCTGAACTATGTCTTTTTCGACGACCAGTCCTCCGCACTGCATGAACGCTATGTGCGTATTAGTTCCGATAACACCGCACTTTTCGATGTAGATAAACTCTACCAAAAAGGGACGCTGGATATTTACCGAAATATGCTGAATATCATCGGCAAGCGCCTTCGGCAGTTCCCCGATGCGGTTATCACTATCACCGGCTGCAATACGGGCGTTGGCGCAGAGGACGGCAATACGGCACTTTCGGCGGCACGTGCTGAAGCCGTGCGGCGATATTTGCTGGATGCGTGGAATATCGCAGGCAACCGCATTATTATGAAAGCGCGAAATCTGTCGGAACAAGCCTCGCTGCCCAAAACCGAGCCGGACAAAATCGAAGAAAATCGCCGTGTGGAAATTACATCGTCGGTGCGCGAAGTGCTCGACCCGATTCTTCTGAGCGATACCATGCGCGTCTCGAACCCGCCCACCATACGCTTTTCGCCAACGGTCAAAACGGAAAAACGAATGGCAGAGTGGTCGTTGCTGGCATTTAGCGAAGGACAAGATGTAAAGCAGTTTTCATCCGAAACCACAACTACCAACGACCCAGAAGTAACACTTGGGACAGCACAGGAAAACGGGCTGCCAAGCCGCATAGACTGGACACCACCAAAGCAAGGCGACGGCAGTTTGAAACTAAGCGGGGCGCTTGAGTTTACGCTCTCCGCACGAGACGAAGGCGGCAAAAGCGGCTTTGCGCATGGATTTCTGCCGGTGGAAAAAATTGTTTTGCCCGATAAGAAAATTGAGCAGTTTAGTCTTGTGCTCTTTGGCTTCAATAAATCCGAGATTAGCGAACAAAACCAACGCATTATCGGTTTTATTAACTCCATTATTCGCCCTAATTCCAAAATCACGATTGCCGGCTATACCGACCGCACGGGTGATAACGCCTACAACCGCACACTTTCCCGCCAACGCGCCTCAGAACTGGCTCGGCTCATAGACCAGCCGCTATCAAAGGCACAGGGCTTCGGCGAGGACACGCTCATATACGACAACTCCACACCGGAAGGACGCTTTTACTGCCGCACGGTGAACGTCTCGGTGGAAACGTCAAAATGATAAGGCTTGAATTGAAGAGGTGCGAACACTTCACACAATAGAAAAAACACCTTTTGGGAACTGAACGCGGGAATTGTTTTCGCAATTTCCGTGTTTAGTCCATTCTAAGCCTGTTTTGTGTGCCGTTACAACCATTTAACGCGCCCAGATTTGACTTCCTTATTATCAATGCAACAACTATCCTTCGCCCAACGGTACGACGAGTACAAACAAGCAGTCGAAACCACATTAGCAAGTCTGATACCGAACCTCTTGCCACAAACGCTTTACGAGCCAATGCGTTATACGCTGCTCAGTGGTGGGAAGCGCGTCCGACCTGTGCTGGCAATGCTTGCCTGCGATGCCGTCGGTGGAAACGGCATGGATGCTCTCTATGCCGGAATTGCTGTTGAGATTCTGCACAATTTCACACTGATACACGACGACATTATGGACGCGGCTTCCGTTCGGCGCAATCGCCCGACGGTTCACGTCAAGTGGAATGAAAGCGCAGCAATTCTTTCCGGCGATGGCATGATTGCGATTGCATACCAAACACTTCTGCGCTCCCCTGATTTGACGCGGCTGCGAGAACTTATCGAGGCGATGAACACAGGCATTATTGAAGTCTGCGAGGGGCAAGCGCTCGACCTTGAGTTTCAAGACTGTGCCACGATTGGGCTGGGACAGTATTTTGAAATGATCGACAAGAAAACGGCAAAAATGCTGGAGTTGGCGGTCAAGGTCGGCGGCATTATCGGCGGCGGCTCTGGCACACAAATTGAAGCACTTTGTCGGTATGCTCAGACAGCAGGTATTGCATTTCAGGTGCAGGATGATTGGCTTGATATTGCCGCCGATGCCGCAAAACTTGGCAAAACAATTGGTGGCGATATTCTGGAAGGCAAAAAGACATATCTCATCATCAAAGCGCTCGAACAGCGTGATTCTTTGCCGCCGGGCGACCGCACTTTGCTGGATGAATTTCTGCAAAAACGTGGACTTTCAGCAGAATATATTCCCACAATGCAGTGTCTTTTCGAGCAAAATGGTATTTTTGCAAACGCACGGTGCGAAGTCGAAAGACTGACCCATGAAGCTCATGCTGCCTTGGATGCACTGCCCGACAACGTAGGACGCACGCTCCTTCATGAGTTTGCAACGATGCTCTTGGAGCGGACGCATTAAAAACCCGAACGTATTTTTTGGAAAACTTTCATGATAGAACACGTCGTAACCATCAGAAACAAAGCTGGTCTGCACACCCGTCCGGCTGCGATGTTGGTAAAAATAACAGCCCGCTTTACGTCCGAAATTTTCTTGGCGCGTGGCGGATTTCGGGTGAATGCGAAAAGCATTATCGGCGTGATGACGCTTGCGGCGGAGCAGAACTCAGAACTTACCATCGAACTTGATGGCGAGGACGAGGAACAAGCGCTCAAAGAAATGCTTGAATTTTTTGAAGCAGGCTTTGGAGAAGCCTAAACGTTGAAGTGAATTTCATAACCTCTCAAACCGTACCACCATGCGCAAAGCAATTTACCCCGGCACATTCGACCCCATCACCAACGGACATATGGACGTTTTGGAGCGCGCGCTGACAATGTTTGATGAAATTCGCGTTGTGGTAGCAAAAAACTCTGCTAAAAACCCGATGTTCTCGGAAGAAGAGCGTATTGCCATGATTCAAGAAGCCGTGAAGCGTTTCCCGAATGTATCGGTGGAATCGTTTCAGGGCTTGACCGTAGATTATGCCCGCAGTTTCGGCGCAGTGGCTATTATTCGCGGCTTACGTGCGGTGAGTGATTTTGAATATGAATTTCAAATTGCACTGATGAACCGCAAAATCGCGCCCTCAGTAACAACAACATTTTTGATGCCTCACGAAAAATATACCTACCTCAATTCCTCCATTATACGCGAACTGGCGCGGCACGGGCAAAGCGTAAGCGGCTTTGTACCCGAAAACGTCTCCAAAGCGCTGGAAGAAAAATATCCTCTGCGGTAAAACCTTACCTCTCAACATAAACCTTACTTCTCAAGCGGCGTAGCAATCATCACCTGCACAACCCTACAATATGAGCGTCCTTCGGGTGTAGCATTGTCATGGAGTAATACGTCATTGCCAATCGGCACAATCTTGATGCGGTCTTCGGGGAGCTGAAGGAAATTTTTTACCTCCACCGAGCGCCGGAATGCCAAATCACGATTGTACTCCCGCGAGCCAACGCGGTCGCCATAGCCAATGACCGTTACCTGCGAGTTCGGCTGTACGCGCTGCTTGATAAAACTAAGCAACGACAGATTGTCCGCGTTAATTTCTGCACGGTCGAAATCGAAGAGCATGAGCGAAAAGCGTTCCAAACGTTTATCTTTTACCTGCTCTACTCTTTTCTTTTTAACCGTTACTTGGCTCACTGTTACGGGCTTTTCAGCTTTCGCCTCGCGTCCTTCGAGGTCGGTGGCTTGTATGCTTGCAGTGAGCGGAATTTCACTCTCGCCCAAAAGCTGTTCAGCGATTCTCCATTGCTGGGCAGGCGGGGTTTCGCCCGTAACGGATTCGCCCGTCCACTGCTGAAGCACTGAGCCGTCGCGCTTCACAGCCAGCGTCCACGAGCGTAAGCCCGCAGGGGCATCAATAATGGGCTGTAATTCCAGCGAGGGCGGTGTGAGCGTTCGTGTAATGGCGCGGTTTACGACCGGTGCAAGAAGGCTTGCTTGCGAAGCGGCAATTTCCGCACGACGATTCTCGGCAGCACCTTCCTCCACATCGCTGCTGGATGCTTTTTCCGGCAATGTTCGTGCTTGAACGCGAATGCGGTCTGCTTTAATGCGCCAGATGGTCGCAAGGTACGTTTGAATTGCTTTCGCGCGTTTCATCGCAAGCTCGACGTTGTCCTTTTCTGTGCCGACATTGCTCGTGCAGCCTTGTATTGTTAGTCGTGCTTGTGGGTTTGCCCGAAGCCGTGAGCCAAGAATATTAAGCAACTGGGCATGGACAGCAATTGCATTATTTGGGAGTACGTCTTCCTTCCAAGCATCGGCGGCTTTCGTTGTCGTTAGCAGTATTTGGCGCGTTTGCTTCAGGTCTGCACCGTTATTGGCAAAGAAAATATGCGGTAAAAGCGGGAAATATGTTTCTGATTCAAATTCTTCCACCACGACCGTCGGATTGGGTTGCCGCGCTCCGTCCCAGTCTAAGCCGGTAACACGAACATCTACCTTGAGGGCGGATTGCTTCGGCACTTCGCGCACATATGACTCGTGAATAACAGTGCGCTCCACCACAAGACCATTTTCCTCGCTTGTGACCAAGCCGCTTTCGGTAGAACGCAAGCGCAAGCGTTCCTGCCCACTCTCCACGATAGCACTGGATGTGTCGCGCTCATAGACCGTTTCGCGTATAATAGGATTAACCGAGCCTTCGCCCCATTGGAACGACACGCCTGCTTGGATGGAGCCGATAGTCCATGAGCCGCTCTGTGCCGGACGTATTTCTTTGTCTATTCCATTGGTAAGGGTATCATTGCGCAGACCCGTTGCCGCTATGCTCGTAAAAGGAAAGTGATAACGAACAAACGGTGTTAAAAATGTGCTGCGCGATAGTGGAATATACCACTCCAAGCCTGCAAATGCCGAAAGAGCAAGCGTTGGCTCGGCTATTGAGCCGGAAAAGGACGGGTCTTCGCTGACTCTTTTACCACCGTAGGTGACGGACAAGGGGAAAATGGAATCGGTGTATGTTTTCTGTGATGCCACAATGTAGGATGCTTCTGCACCCACAGAAATAAATAATTGCTCGAACAAGCGAATTCCAATCGCTGGCGCTACCTGGGCAGTGATGAGCGACATTTTGAGTCGGTGAGAAATATATGCCTGCTCGCCGGGACTTGCGAAGCCTATATTTTGGCGAAATGCAAATTCGGGTGTCGAATAACTTGCTCCCAAGCGTAATTGAACCTGAAACAATGATGATAGGCGATGATCAAGAATAAACCCCAAACCGCCGCTAAAACCGGAAGCTGCACCATAGACAGAGTCTGTTGCAAATTTTGAACCGATGATAGGGCGCATCCCATTCAAATAGCCAAAATTAGCATTATGCTGCTCCAACGCACCCATGCCGTAGAAACCTAGCAACCACTGATACCCCGGCAATTCACGCTTCGGGCGTGTGGTAACAGTGCTTTCGCGCCTGCCGGAAATGAGAATACTCGCGGTGTCGGAGGCTTTTTTCTGTTGCGCACAAGCCTCATCGGTGCCGAAACTCAGCACGAATGATATAGCCATGAAGAGAAGCACAAGCCAACGGTATTTCACAGAACCCCCTTCGTGCTGGGAATCGCATTACTACTTGCGTCGCGGCGAACGGCAATTTTCACAGCGCGAGCGAATGCTTTGAAGACGGCTTCGATTTTGTGATGCTCGTTTGTGGCTTCGGCGCGAATGTTGAGCGTACATTTTGCCGCGTCGGTGAACGACTTGAAAAAATGAAAAAACATTTCCGTCGGCACGTCGCCGATTTTTTCTCGTTGAAATGTGGCGTTCCAAACCAACCAGTTACGCCCTGAGAAATCAATCGCTGCATGAATCCGCTCATCGGTAAAAGTTACTTCGGCTTCGGCAAGTGCTTCGTCCATTGGGAGCAGCGAATAGCCATACCGCTCTATACCTCGTTTGTCGCCTAATGCTTTAGCAAACGCCTCGCCGAGCGCGAGCGCCGTGTCTTCAATCGTGTGATGTTCGTCTATGTGCAAATCGCCCTTTGTGTGAACGCTCAGGTCACAGCCGGAGTGCCGCGCTACTTGGTCGAGCATATGGTCGAAAAAGCCCAAACCCGTGTACGTATCGGCTTTTCCTGTGCCGTCCAGATTAAGCTGAATAGTAATGTCCGTCTCGTTTGTTTTTCGGTGAACTGTTGTGATGCGCTTTGGCAGATGATGTTGCACCAGAAAATCGTAAATATCGTGCCAGTGTGCCGCTTCCAGAGCAATAGGAAGCTCTTGCGCATCAGCACTGGAGCGGGTTGCCGCATGATTCTTCGATGAGGGTGCTTGCAACAAAATCGCCTTTGCGCCCAGATTTTGTGCCAGTTGTGCGTCCGTCAGGCGGTCGCCGATAACGAAGGAATTAGCAAGGTCGTATTCGCCACGGGCAGAGGCTTCCAGATAGCGCGTAAACATTCCTGTTCCGGGCTTTCGCGTGGGTTTGTTCTCGTGAGCAAATGTGCGGTCAACGAGAATATCGTTAAATTCTACGCCTTCACTTGCAAGAATGGCAAGCATCTTGTTCTGAGCCGGATGAAATGTTTCTTCAGGAAAGGAGTCTGTTCCCAAGCCGTCTTGGTTGGTTGCCATCACGAATTCGTAATCGAACTCACGCCGAATCCGTGCAAGCGTCGTAATTGCTTGCGGGAGGAAGGTCAGCTTGTCGAGAGAGTCAATTTGTTCATCTGGTGGTTCGGCTATAATAGTGCCGTCCCGGTCAATAATCAGAGCGCGTTTCATGGTGTGGGCAAGTGTGGGCGAATTGATTGTGCCTGTGCTGGGCAAATATTGTTGCTCGGCAAGTATTTTGCATGGCAAAGATACGGACATTTTGAGGCTTGAGCAACTGCGTTCTGTTCATGCTTCGAGCGGAAACTCTTGCCGAAGCAAGTCCTGAAGAGCTTTCCAAACATCCTCAAAGGGGATAGTTCGCACAACATTTTCTCCACTCAAAAAATCCTCTTCATCAACCACCAGTGCGCGGTGTGGCGTATGAAAAGGCGTCCAATGCGCAAGCCCAAATTCATTAAAAACAAACAGCACCACTGTCGGGCGCTTCCACGCTGCCGCCAGATGCACAACCGATGTATCGGGCGTAAGAACGGCATCACATTCGTGCAGCAATGCCGCAAACTCATGCAGCGACCAAACCGTAGGAGCAAGTGCCACAGCGCCGTCCAGATATGTTGCTTCGTAAATACACCGCGCTTCTTCTGCATAATCCGGCGAGCCGAGCAAAAGCACTTCAAATGCAGGAAACGTGCGTTGCATCTTGCGGACGAGGCGAATAAAATTTTCTTGCCCCCAGTACATTTCCTCGCCGCGCCCACTTATGTTGATGCCCAGCCTGAATGGATGCTTCTTTGCGGGGAGCTTCGATTGGGCGGCTCGTATGTCTTTTTCCGAAAGCGGATATTCTAAATCCAAGTTTATTGCCGACGGGTCAATGCCAAAGGGCAAAAGGAGCTGCGCGATACGGTGAACAATGTGAAACTGTGTTCGGTCAAGAAGCGGAACAACGTGCGAGTATGCCGCCGCATTTTCCTTGTCAATGCCGACCGAAAACCGAGCACCCGTACCACGTACAAGCAACGACGACGTAACTGAAGCATTGTCAATAAGGTCAATCACGACATCGTATTTCACACGCCGAAGAGAACGCATGAGCCGGAGAAGTTTCGGAAGACTCTTCGTGTAGCGCCAAACAGTATCGCAGTACGTCAGCGCGAGGTTCTGCACCGCGACGTTATTATCTCCCAGCATAATGTCTATGCGGGCTTCGGGGTATTTTTGCCGTAGAGCCCGAAGAATAGGCGTGGAGACAATCACATCACCGATGCGGTCTTGACGGAGAAGGAGAATTCGGCAAAGCGGCGGAAGCGATAAGCAGTCATCATCGGGCTTCGTAACACGCTGCGCACCGCGCGAGCCATACAAGGAGCGGATGAAAATGCGACGAAAAGTGAGTTCGAGCGTTTTGAGCATTAAACGAGGTAAAAAAAAATCGTGGAAAGAATTATCGGATGGGCGCTTCAGAAGCAAGCGGCAACGTTTGGACGCGCGGGAAGGCGACCGAGAAAGCAGCACCTTTGCGATGTTCGGACTCGCACCAAATTCTGCCATTCATCGCCTCGACCAGTTTTTTGACAATAGATAACCCCAGCCCCGTGGAGTGCTCGCCACCAGTCGGGCGTGCCGAGAGGCGTGCAAATTTCCCGAAGAGACGTTTTTTGTCATCATCCGTCAAGCCGTTGCCCTCGTCGCGGACGCAGCAACAGACGTATTCGCCGTCGTCGAATGACATAACCTTAAGTTCTACCCAAATGCGTTTGCTGAGGGGCGAGTATTTAAGGGCATTGGAAAGAAGGTTCTCAATTATTTGTATATAAGCGTTTGGGTCGGCAGAAATAAAATATGTTGTGGCGGGCGGCTCGAAAAGAAACGTGAGATTTTTCGGTCGCGCCAGCGTCTCTATGTCCGCAATGAGCTTGGTAATAAGATGATTGACTTCTATTGTTTCTAAGGACAAATTGAGCTTGCCTTCATCAATCATATTCATATTCAACAGCTGCTTGATGAGCGACATCATGCGGTGTGCAGACTGGTGAATGAGACTTGTAAAATGGTACAATTCCTCGCGGGAAAGCGTGTCGTGGTCGTTTTCAACAAGCTCGGTCAGCGTGAGCATCGTTGCAAGCGGCGTTTTTAGGTCATGGGCGGTGATGCCGAGAATTGCATTCTTTTCGTTGTTCAGTTCGTGCAGCTGCTCATTCGACCAGGCAAGTTCTTGGTTGCTCTCTTGCAGTTCTTGTGTGCGCTTGCGGACTTCTTCTTTCAAAAAGTTGTTCCGCCGCGCAATACTGCGAAGTCGCATCTGCACACCGCCCAGAACCAAACCGCCAAGCAGAAACAAACAACCACTCCGAAACCACCACGTTTCCCAAAAAGGCGGTATAATCACCACCCGCAAGCGGAGTTCATGTGCATTCCACACTCCATCAGCATTGGTGGCGCGGACGCAAAATGTATATTCGCCGGCAGGAAGATTGGTATAGGTCGCAAAATTACGTGTTCCGAAAGAAACGTACTCTTTGTCTATGCCCTCCATCATGTACGAATACTGGACGCGCTCAATGTTGGCGAAGTCAAGTGCTGCAAAATCCAACTCAATCAAGCGGTCGTTGTGAGACAGGACAATTTCTTTTAATCCGGCAATATCTGCCTCAAATGTCCGTTCTGTGTTGAATATCTTCACTGCCGTCAGCACAATAGGCGGCATAAATGTTCGCTCGGTGAGCATTTCGGGGCGGAACATATTTATCCCGTTCACTCCGCCAAAGAGCAAGTAGCCGTCGGAGGTGCGATAGAACGCATTAGTATTGAACTCACTACTTTGCAGACCATCGGCGGCTTCATACATCCTAAACACGCCCTTATGCTTATCGAACCGCGCTAATCCTTTGTCCGTTCCCATCCACAAAAATCCTTTTGCATCTTCCACAATGCCATACACATACTCATTCGTCAGACCATTCTGCGAGCCATAGACCGTGAAATTATCGCCATCGGGATTATATCGGCAAATACCACCAACGGTCGTAATCCACAGCGTACCTTCGCTGTCGCGCATAAGATGCTTTACCCAACTATTCGGGAGGCTCTTTGCACTGGAATCGTGAAAGTAGCGCTTCCAACGATTATGCTTGCGGTCGAATTTGTTGAGTCCCAGCGCTGTGGCTATCCAGACGACGCTGTCCGAATCACAAAACACCGCCTGAATGCGGTCATTACTCAGGCTTGCAGGATTCTGAGGGTCATGTCTAAAATGCGTAAAGGTAGCAGTGCGAGGATTGAAATAATCTAAACCATCCAATGTCCCAAGCCAGAGGCAGCCATTGTTATCCCATGAAGCGGCGCGGAGTCGGTTATTGCAAAGTGTTGAGGAATCATCGGGGTTGTGTTGGAACACGGTAAAGGTGCGTTTTTTGGAGTCGTAACGGTGCAAACCGCCGCCATCGGTACCGAACCAAAATATCCCTGCGCTGTCACGGTTGATTGTCCAGACGCGCCCCGACTGCAATCCATAGCCGTCTTTTGCGGCAATAGGCAGTTGAAAAAAGGTTTTCGACCGATAGTTCCACCGCGCAAGCCCGTCGTCAGTACCGACCCAAAGGATGCTATCACTTTCTTGGCAAAAACTACGCACCACGCGGTAGGGCAAAAATGCTGCATTGCCCATATCGGGCGAGTGCCTGCCGAAGCGCTGCCGGAGAGGATTCCAGACCGATAGCCCTGCGGTAAGCGTCCCTACCCACATCGTGCCGGAGGCATCGCAATACAAGGAACGCACGGCATTATCGCCTAAGCTCAAGGACATTTGCGGCACCGAGCGGCAAATTACGACCTCAGCGTCGGCGCTGTCCGGCATAGAGTGGACATTACGAGAAATAATGTTCACACCGTTATCGGTTCCAATCCACAAAAATCCGCGTTCGTCGGTCGCAAAACAAAAAACATGAGAGCCGGAAATCGTATTCAAACGCCGTGGAACATCGTTGCGTTGGGGGATGTAGGGAAATGCTCGCGTCTGGTGTGTTTGCGGATTGTATCGCAAAAGTCCGCTCCCTTGTGTGCCAATCCAAATCCGCCCTAAAGAATCGGCAAACAGTGCTTGCACGGCAATTTTTCCCTTCTTTGCTTGAGACAAACTTGATTGAGACAAAGAAATTTCTTCCACCGCAAAAGAGTTCCTATCTGTGGAAGCCTTGTTTGTAGGGGTGTGACAGAATAAGCCGTATCGTGTTCCGATCCAGACCCTTCCTGCTCGGTCGCTCGTGAGCGCCGTAATTTCCCCTGAAAGCGTCTGTCGAATATAGGCATCCTCAAGAGTAGCAGGAATATAGCGAATTGTAGGGGCAGAGGCTTTTTCGTAAAAGGACTTTAGCGTATCGATAGTGTGCAACCCTTTGTCTGTACCAATCCATAGTCTGCCGTGGTCATTCGCCTGAAGAGCAGTCACAAAGCCACTTTGGAGCACAGATAAAGCCGCGGATTGGGAAAGAGGCATAGGCATGATTGCGCGAGCATCGGTCAGAAGCGGCATGAGCGTAGCACGATTGGAATCGCGCTGGATGTGTGACAAACCGCCGCCATTGGAGGCAACCCAGAGATTATCAAATTTGTCGCGGACAATCCGAGTAATCCATCCGCTTGGTAGAGCACCGCGAACAGCATTACTTGAGGACATCGTATTCTCGCCGCTTCTTGAGGCTACGAATTTATAGCCGTCGTATTTATTGATGCCGTCTTGTGTGCCAATCCAGAGAAAACCCTTTGCATCTTGAATAATAGCATAGACCGAACTTTGCGAAAGCCCTTGCTCCAGACCAATGCGTGTAAAAGCATACTCTTGAGCAGTGGAGGCAGAGGTACGCGGTGCTGTGGGCTGACTCAAAACACCTTGTAAGGCAACGATATGGTACGGTATAAATACCACCAGCAAGGCTACTGCTATGAAAACAATACCTTGCGTAAGGTGTACCGATATGGAGCGAATGAGGTGCATACGGTATTCATTCCGAAACATCACGTAATTAAAACCTCACATCGAAAGCGAACCTTTGCGAAATTCCGACTTGCCAATGAGTGCGTTAATACAATACGGAACGCCACTGGCAGCGGATTGTTGTGCAGCGCGAAGAGTGCTTGCAATCTGGTCATTGGAGCGAATCTGCGCACCCATGCCGCCTAAGCCTTTGGCTACGATATGATAATCTGTATAATCCAGAACCGTGCCAACATCATCGCCCAAAATAACAACTTGGTCTCGTGCAATTTGCGTCCAGCCCGCATCATTGCCAATCACTGCGATAACGCCCATATTATGCCGTTTGAACGTATCGAATTCCATAAGCGAATAGCCCGATGAGCCGTCGCCGTAGATAATCCAAACCTCCGCATCGGGCTGCACCGCTTTTACGCCAAGTGCAAATCCCGCACCAACGCCCAATGTGCCAAAGACACCGGGGTCGTACCACGAAAGCGGCTTGCGCGGCTGGACGGAATAGGAAGCCGTTGCCACAAAATCGCCGCCGTCTGCTACAATGACTGTCTTATTCTCGAACACGTCGTCCATTGCGCGGAAGAGATGAAGCGGATTTAGGAAATCACCCTGCGGTGTATTGAGAGATTCTGCCGCTTGCACAGCAATATCGGCATTGCGGTCGTTGTCGCGCTGACGAAGTTTCTGTGTCCATGCCGCATATTTGCCTGAGTTTGCACCCGCATTCGCATCTGCCAGCGCAACAAAGAACGATGCGGGGTCGGCGAGAACAGCAAGATTCGGCGTTCTGTTTTTCGTCAGGTCTTCATCCGAGCGATTGACCGAAATATAGGTGGCTTTACGGCTGATGTGATTGCCATAGTCCAATCGAAAATCTGCCGGAACGCCCGAAAGCAGCACAACGTCTGCTTCTTTCAGTGCTTCCTTGCGCTTGTGCCTCATCTGAAGTGGATGGTCTTTGCCCAGCAAACCCCGCGCCATACCGGACAGATAGACCGGACAGCCCAATTTTTCTACCGCTGCCGACACTTCCGCCACACGGCGCGGATTCACAAGAGTTTGACTACCAATGACCATCACAGGGCGCTCGGCATTGGCGAGTATTTTGGCGGCAGCGTGCACGTGTCGCTTAGAAGGCTCATCAACGCTTGGCGTGATAAGCGCAAGCGATTCTGCGCTTTGCACTGCTTCGTCTAAACCACCGAACAAGCCGTTCAAATGCCTGCCCAAATACCAGTTGAGCGCTTTTTGCTGGAAGGTAAGCTGCTTACCGGGCTGCGCATCCTTGATGTACCACTCGCGGATGAGGGCTTCGGGATAGAGCACGTCTATTGGCAGTTCCACAAAAACAGGTCCCGGAACGCCTGATTGCGCTATTTCAAAGGCGGCTTTGAGTGCAGAGGGAATCTGGGAAACTTTCGTAATTGCAAATACTTCCTTCACGTGCGGCTTCATTAGTGCCATTTGGTCAATGTCTTGCAACGAACCGCGCCCACGCAAAACCGTCGCTGCCGCACCACCCAAGAGAATAAGCGGAGATTGAGCCATTTGTGCGTTTTTGATGGCGGTAATTGTGTTGGCAACGCCCGGTCCCGCCGTCACGGCTGCCACGCCCGGAATTCCCGTCAACCGCGCAACTGCGTCTGCCGCAAAAACGGCATTGACTTCGTGGCGCGTGTCCACGACCTTGATACCAAGCTGCTTGCATCCATGCAAAATCGGGGAAATATGCCCTCCGCACAAGGTGAAAAGCGCCTGCACGCCTTGTTTCTTGAGGCAGGTAGCCGTCAGCAATCCTCCGTCCATACACAAACGCTCCTTTTGGGGGGTACTAAAGATGAAATATGAGAATATCTTGCTTAATAACAATTTGTTTGATAGCTCAATCATAACACAAAAAGTGGAATTTTGTGGGAAAATACAAAGCGCAGCACTTGTGTACAAGTGCGGAATGTGAAAAAAATTACACCGAAAAAATAGTCTTTGGAGGAAGAGATAATTTCGGGATTATCGCTATTTTGCGCTTAGTTTGTGGACTTTCCTTTATCATCCTAAAATTCCAATACTACACTTCTTAACGCTTTTCTAAATCGCTATGGCTGCCACACTCGACCAATGGAGCGCTCTGGCGCAAAAAGAACTCAAAGACAAACCACTTGAGGCACTCACTCGCCAAACGCAAGACGGCATACCGATAAAACCGCTCTATACCGCAGCCGACCTCGAAGCTATCGGCTTTGAAGAGACCATGCCCGGCATCTTCCCATATTTACGCGGTCCTTACGCCACCATGTACACTAACCGCCCGTGGACAATCCGCCAATACGCGGGGTTCTCGACGGCAGAGGCTTCCAACGCATTTTATCGAAAAAATCTTGCGGCGGGGCAGAAAGGGCTTTCGGTAGCCTTTGATTTGGCGACGCATCGGGGCTACGATTCCGACCACCCGCGTGTGGTGGGCGATGTAGGCAAGGCAGGCGTAGCGATTGATTCGGTTGAAGATATGAAAATTTTGTTCGACCAAATCCCGCTTGACGAAATGTCGGTTTCGATGACCATGAACGGCGCGGTGATACCGATTATGGCAATGTTTATTGTTGCGGGCGAGGAACAGGGCGTTTCGTCAGCACAACTCTCCGGTACGATTCAGAACGATATTCTGAAAGAATTTATGGTGCGGAATACTTACATTTATCCGCCTGAGCCATCTATGCGCCTTGTGGCGGATATTATTGAGTACACAAGTAAGTTTATGCCAAAATTCAATAGCATTTCGATTTCGGGCTACCATATGCACGAAGCAGGCGCGAATGCAGTGCAGGAAGTAGCATTCACGCTTGCGGACGGTCTGGAATATGTGCGCACGGCGCTGGCACGAGGGCTGGATGTGGATGCGTTTGCACCACGCCTCTCCTTTTTCTGGGGAATCGGGATGAATTTCTTCATGGAAATAGCAAAGATGCGAGCTGCACGGTATCTGTGGGCAAACGTAATGCAGCAATTTAACCCTAAAAAACCGCTTTCGACTGCGCTCAGAACGCACTGCCAGACATCCGGCTGGTCGCTCACCGAGCAAGACCCGTATAACAATATCGTCCGCACGACTATCGAAGCGCTTGCTGCGGTGCTGGGCGGAACGCAATCACTTCACACGAACTCTTTTGATGAAGCAATCGCACTGCCGACGGAGTTTTCTGCCCGCATTGCCCGGAACACGCAGCTTATTTTAGCAGAAGAGTCGGGCGTAACGCACGTTGCAGACCCGCTTGCAGGCTCGTATTACGTGGAATCGCTGACGCATTCGATTATTGCGGAAGCGCAAAAACTCATGCGCGAAGTGGAAGCGCTGGGAGGTATGACTAAAGCTATCGTTGCGGGATTGCCCAAGCAAAAAATTGAGGAATCCGCCGCTCGCCGTCAGGCTGCGATTGACCAAGGGAAATTCGTGATTGTGGGTGTGAATAAATATCGCCTCGCCAAAGAAGACCCGATTGACATTTTGGACGTGGACAACGTTGCCGTGCGCGAAGGGCAAATACGTCGTTTGGAGCAGATTCGCGCCACACGCAATACGGCAGACGTACAATCGGCACTGGAAGAAATCTCTCGTCGCGCAGCATCGGGCGAAGGGAATCTTTTGGAAGCGGCGGTGGATGCTGCTCGCAAGCGTGCTACCGTGGGTGAAATATCGGACGCAATGGAGCGGGCTTTCAAGCGCTACGAAGCACAAGTTGCGACCGTCTCCGGTGTGTACAGCGCTGAGTATGGCGATAACGCGGACGTAAAAAATCTTCTGGCGGAAACGGAGCGTTTTTCGGAAGCGCATGGTCGCCGTCCGCGTATGCTGGTCTGCAAGCTAGGACAAGACGGGCACGACCGCGGGGCGCGAATTATCGCCTCTGCCTTTGCCGATTTGGGATTTGATGTAGATATGGGACCACTTTTTCAAACGCCGGAAGAAGCTGCAAAGCAGGCTGTGGAGAATGATGTTCATGTGGTAGGTGTGTCATCGCTGGCGGCAGGGCATAAAACCTTAGTTCCGCAGCTTATCGAAGCGCTCAGGAAAGAAGGTGCGGATGATATTGTGGTGGTGGCGGGCGGCGTGATTCCGCATCAGGACTACGATGCGCTCTATGCGGCGGGCGTAAAAGAAATCTTCGGACCCGGGACGAATATCGTTCTGGCAGCAAAGAAGGTATTGGCGGATATTGAGGAGCGGGCGCAGGTGGCGTAAGAAATTGAACGTAAAAACTTGAAAGAAAAGCTATGACAGAACCCTTCATCAAATATCTTCGCATCGAGAATTACAAAAGCATTGATAAGCTCGAACTACACGATTTACCGCCCTTTGCGGTCTTTGCAGGTGCGAATGGATCGGGGAAAAGTAATTTTTTTGATGCCATAGAGTTTGTAAGCCAAATTGCTCAGTCAGATGTTGAAGCAGCGTTGCGTAAGCATCAAGGGTTCGCAAATATGCACTGCGTCAAGCGCTATAAATCAAAAGCTCGTACTTTTGAGTTTGATATTCAAGTTTTCTTGCAAGAACACCATATCTACCATCTTGCACAATTCTATACAAAATATCAGCTCAAAGCTAAGAATCTTGATACCACACCTATTTTAGAAGAAGCCTACTATACTTTTCCACCACCATTTCAACCTATTCACAAGCGTTTAGATTCAAAAGCGTCATTGCATTACTCAAATATAACTAATACTTATGGTGTTGAAGATAAGGAATTTCCTACGAACATATCATTTCTACGGTATCTACAAACTTCATTGACGGAAACAATTAGAGGCAGCCGCCTCTATCGGATTGACCCAATTGGTGCAAAACGCGAAAGTGCAGCCGATGCGGACAATTCCGAATTAGATAGGTCTGGACATAACTTAGCTACAGTGCTACAGCGCTTGGAGCAGGATATAAACATTCGGGAAACAATTATGGAGTTTCTCAGTCTTTATGTGCCAAGTATCGAAAAGGCTTCTGCATACAAACAGAAACTAACTTCTCATTTGGCTTTAAGTTTCAAAGAAGCAAACATAAAAAAAGAATTTCCCGCGCATCTCATTTCCGACGGAACAATCTATTTACTCAATCTTCTTGTCGCGGTTTTAGATGTCAAAAAGCGTATTGGAATCACTATGATAGAAGAACCGGAACGCGGGTTACATCCTGAAGCTATTTCGCAGATAGTAGCATTTATGCGGGAACGCGCCACATCTCGCAACCCAATCTGGCTCACAACACACAGCGAAGCAGTTATCCGTGCAACACAAGACGGCGATTTATTTTTTGTGGAAAAAGAAGATGGTCGCACTATTATCAAACCTGCTCTACCCTACTCAAACGGTTCGTTCACGCGAGACCGTGCATGGCTTTCTAATGCACTTGGCGGAGGCTTGCCATGGTGAAAGTTGGCTTTGTAGTGGAAGGTTCTTCAGAAAAAAGGTTGATTGATTCCGCCAATTTTCATGCGCTATGCGCCAGCTATGGTATAGAAATTTGTAAGCCAATTATTGTCATTGGCGGTATAGGTGACGGTGGGTGCGATATTACGGGCTTCATTCGTGATTGTCGTAGTCAAGCGCATCCTGATCAAGTTTTGGTGCTGGTAGATTTAGAAAATGCACCCTGCTTTCAAGAGTGCAAAGCCAATCTTGGTGGTATCGAAACAGCCGATACCATTGTTATAGCTCGTAGAACCCTAGAAGCGTGGTTTATGGCGGATATAGAAGCATTTGCACGATGGGTACAAGGTAAAATCAGCATCCCATTTCCTGAGCTCGAGCAGAACAACTTTGCTTTACTCAAGACGTTAGAGAAAATACTAGATATTCGCGGACCTGGCGTAAACCATGAATCATTTGCGAAAACTATGCTCAACAGTAAATACGATTTCTCCTTGGAACGTGCAGCCCGACACCCACACTGCCCAAGCGCTCAATATTTTCTGACTGCCCTTCAACGTTTGGCTCGATAAGTGTCACACTGGGGTAATCGCATGAAATTTTCTGAACCGATTTAGCCCATTCTATTCAGTGTTTGCGAAACCCTAACCAATTTTATCTCAAGTTCATGGCAACAAAAATATACACCAAAACCGGCGACGACGGCACGACAGGCTTATTCGGCGGCGACCGTGTGTCGAAAGACCACTTGCGCATAGAAGCATACGGCACAATAGATGAACTCAATTCACTAATTGGTGTGGCGGTAACGCATCAAATGCCGGAGCGCCTCCAATCAAGTCTTCTCGAAATATCGGCGTTGCTTTTTACCGCCGGAGCAGACCTCGCCACACCGCTCGACCCACCGCCTGCATACCCGATTCCTCGCATTACCCCGGCTCACACAGCATATTTAGAGCGGCTTATAGATGAATACGATGCTGAACTTTCGCCGCTCAAAGCCTTTATTCTCCCCACGGGAACGCCGGCTGCCGCATACTTACACCTTGCACGGACAGTCTGTCGCCGCGCAGAACGCTGCGAAACAGCGCTTTCTCGTACCGAAGATGTTGGTAAGGAAATCGGAAAGTTTTTGAACCGATTGTCGGATTATCTTTTCACTGCTGCTCGTATGGCGAATCGTCTGGCGGGCGCTCAGGATGTAGAGTGGAAGAATCCGGCATTGTGAGTATAAGGATTTTTTTGACACGGATTTGAAGAGGATTTCACAGATTTCACGGATTTCACGGATTTTTTTGAAGTAAAAACTATGTCCAATCTTGCCCACGCCATTGCTCTTGCGGCATTAGCGCACGAACACCAAAAAGACCGCGCCGGGAAAACGTATATCCTGCACCCGCTTCGCCTGATGTTTCGCATGACCACCGAAGCCGAGATGACTGCTGCCGTGCTGCACGATGTGGTCGAAGATACCGAATGGACAATGGAATTACTCCGCGAAGAAGGCTTCAGCGAAGATGTACTTTTTGCGGTGGATTGCCTCACGAAACGTGATGGAGAGCCGTACATGGCGCTTATTGAGCGAGCACAAAAAAGTCCGATAGCTTTGCGTGTAAAAATTGCAGACCTGGAGGACAACATGGACACAAAACGTTTGGACAGGCTCTCTGCCTACGATGCTGACCGCTTGCAAAAATATCACGCTGCGTGGCGCATATTGCAAGATGTCTTGCGGCAAAGCAGGTAAATTGCTAACAAGGAAATCCTGTCCAAAACACGTAATTCCTTCGCTATCTTTCGCCATTTTGCTATATTCGCAGCGAATTGACGTTTTTCTTCACGTTCCCCGCTTGGCTCATGTCTCTTTCTCCGCTTTCACGAAAATCGCTGCTCGTAGCGGCTGCGTTTCTTATCACGCCTACGCTCTCGGCAATTTCTTTCGCGCAAACAGCGCCTCAACAAGCCCCAGCGCCGACTGCACAGAAAATCACGGTCGAAGGAATTTATACGGGAAAATACCGCGACATTACGGCATTACCCGTTAAAACATGGCTTGCAGACGGAACATTGGTAATATTGGATGTACGCAAGCCAGCCGCAGAGCGGGTTTATGAAGCACTCAATCCGCAAACCGGGAAACGTACTCCTCTTTTCGACATGGCGAAAGCCCGCGCAAGTATGAAAGCGCTTCGCAGCATGGAAAATATCCCGCCACTCACCTTCAACGGCACAGGCACATTTGCTTACATTGATTTGGGCGAAGACATTGTGCTTCTTGATGTGAAATCAGCAGAATTTCGGGCTGTTGCCAAGGGCGTGAAAGAAGAAACCACGCGCTTTTCACCGGATGGAACAAAACTGGCATACGTCAAAAGCAATGACCTTTACGTGTACGATATTGCAAAGCAAGCAGAGATGCGCCTTACCAGCGACGGTTCTGCTACGATTCTGAACGGCACACATTCGTGGGTCTATTGGGAAGAAGTATTCGACCGCGACGACCGTGGTTTTTCGTGGTCGCCCGATTCCAAAGCTATTGCCTACCATCAAAGCGATGAATCTATGGTAAGCCAAGTAACTTTCCCCGATGTAAAGCCTGCTGTGCCCGATAATATCGTGCAGCGCTACCCAAAAGCAGGCACAACAAATCCGAAAGTGAAACTAGGTGTTATCGAGCTTGACAAACCGACGCAAACAACATGGCTGGAAGTGACGGCGGGCGTGGATACGAAAGTGGAATATCTGGCGCGGGTGCAATGGCTTCCAAGCGGTAAGCAGCTTGCTGTGCAGACGATGCCGCGCAATCAGTACGAGGTAACGATTCATCTTGCAGACCGCATGACTGGTAAACTTACTTCGCTACTCACAGAAAAAGATTCGGGCTGGGTAAATTTGAACGATGATTTATATTTTTTCAAAGACGGAAAGCGCTTCCTGCTTGCGTCGGAGCGTACGGGTTTTAACCATTTGTACCTGTATAGCAACGACGGCAAACTTTTGAACGTCGTGACAAAGGGTAATTGGGCAGTGGGTGAAGCGCGTGGTAAAGCCATCCAAGCCGTAGATGAAGCAAAAGGGCTTGTGTATTTCAAAGCAAGTGAAAAATCCAGTGTAGAGCGCCATTTGTACGTCGTGAAACTTGACGGCTCAGGAATGAAGCGTCTTACCGAAGAAGCGGGTTCGCACAATGTCGAATTTAACAGCACGGCAACGTATTACACCGATGCGTATTCCAATATCACCACGCCGACTGCACTTCGTTTGCATAGCGCCGACGGTAAACGCGCACAAGAGCTTGCACCAGCAAACATCCAAGCCGCTTCAGCATACAATCTGCAATATCCGTCGCTGTTCACAATTCCGGTGGACAAAGAGTTCCAGATGCCTGCACAAATCCTGAAGCCACGCGACTTTGATGCAAAAAAACGCTATCCTGTGATTGTGTATGTTTATGGCGGACCCTCAGCACCAAATGTGGTCAACGGCTGGCAGGGAGATAACTATTTTTACCAAATTCTTGCTGATGCGGGCTATTTGGTGGTAAAGGTAGATAATCGCAGCGCTGCGGCTATTTCCAAGAAGTTTGAAAATGCTTGTTTGAAGCAGCTTGCGGGCGATAGCGAGTTGAATGACTTGCTTGCAGGCGTGAATTGGCTGAAGCAACAAAGCTATGTGGATTCAGCACGTATCGGCGTGTGGGGTTGGTCGTTCGGCGGGGCGTTCACGCTGCAAGCGATGACGCACTCTACGGCTTTCAAAGCGGGCATTGCCGTTGCAGCTCCGACGGATTGGCGCTTCTACGACACGAAATACACTGAAGCGTTTATGAAAACACCACAAGAGAACCCGGACGGCTACGACAAAACGAATGTGAACAATCATGCGAAGAACCTGCACGGACGCTTGTTTCTCGTGCAAGGCACATACGACGATAATGTACATCCGCAAAATGCGTGGAACTTTATCAACAGCCTTATTCGCGCCGATAAACACTTCGATTTGATGGTATATCCCATGCGCAAGCACGGCATTGCAGACGCTCCGGCGCGTATTCACCTTTACAATTCAATGGTAGATTTTTGGAAGAAGAATCTGTAAGTCGTAGTGGCTATTTCATGAAGATGCAATCTATTCAAAGCACAGGCAATGTTGCCTGTGCTTTCTAGTGTGCTTTACCGCATAAAAACTGTGATACCTTACCATTTCTCATTCAGGAGATTAAACACATGAGCAATCGTGTCGAACAACTGGAAAAACTTCGTGCCGAGGCACTCTTGGGCGGCGGCAAAGACCGTCTTGCAGCACAACACAAACGTGGCAAACTCACTGCCCGTGAGCGCTTAGACGTGCTACTGGACGAAAATTCGTTCCAAGAAATTGATATGTTTGCGCGTCACCGCTCTACAAATTTCGGAATGGAAAAGCAGCGCCCGCTTGGTGACGGCGTTATTACAGGCACCGGTACGATAGACGGGCGAATTGTGTGCGTGTTCTCGCAAGATTTTACGGTGTTCGGCGGCTCACTTTCCGAAGTCTATGCTGAAAAAATCTGCAAAATAATGGACTTGGCAATGAAAATCGGCGCTCCGGTCATCGGTCTCAACGACTCTGGCGGTGCACGGATTCAGGAAGGCGTTGTATCGCTGGGCGGGTATGCGGATATTTTCCTGCGCAACACCCTTGCAAGCGGTGTCATTCCTCAGATTTCCGTGATTTTGGGTCCGTGCGCAGGCGGAGCGGTTTATTCGCCGGCTATTACCGATTATATCTTCATGGTGCGTGGTACGTCATATATGTTTGTCACAGGTCCCAGCGTTGTGAAAACCGTTACGCACGAGGAAGTTACCTTCGATGAATTAGGCGGTGCTGATGCTCACGCCAGCAAGTCGGGTGTGGCGCACTTCGCGCTGGACAATGAAATAGAATGTCTGAAAGCTGTTCGCAAAATGATGAGCTTCATGCCGTCGAATAACCGCGACACGCTTCCCTACAAACCCACCAAAGACACACCGACGCGCCTTTGTTACAAACTTGATACAATTGTTCCCGATAATCCAAACAAGCCCTACGACATCAAGGATGTTATCCGCGAAGTCGTGGATGAAGGTGATTTCTTCGAGGTTCATGCGGATTTTGGTCCGAGCCTCGTGGTGGGCTACGCCACACTTGACGGCAAGCCGATTGGTATTGTGGCGAATCAACCCGCAGTGATGGCAGGTGTACTCGACCTGACTTCCAGCGTCAAGGGTGGTCGTTTTGTGCGCTTCTGCGATGCCTTCAATATACCGCTTGTGGTCTTTGAAGATGTGCCGGGTTTCTTACCGGGAACAGACCAAGAGTGGCGCGGTATTATTCGTCACGGCGCAAAACTGCTTTATGCCTTCTGCGAAGCAACCGTGCCGAAGGTAACGATTATCACGCGCAAGGCATACGGTGGCGCATACGACGTGATGAACTCGAAGCATATTCGCGGTGATTTTAACTATGCCTGGCCCACCGCTGAAATTGCTGTCATGGGTGCGAAAGGTGCTGTGGAAATTCTCCACGCCAAAGAAGTACAGAAAGCGCCGGAAAACGAGCGTGCGGCACTGCTCGCTCAAATGGAAGCTGAATACAACGAAAAATTCTGTAACCCCTTTGAGGCAGCCGAACGTGGCTTTATTGACGATATCATTATGCCCCACGAAACGCGCCGAAGACTGATTCATGCGCTCAAAATCCTCGAAACGAAAGTAGATACAAGCCCGAAGAAAAAGCACGGAAATATTCCGTTGTAATACTTGAGCATGAGGACGCTCCAATAATTTTTTTGCTGCTTGTGCGTTTCTATGGTGGACACGCCGAAGAGCGTATTTCTCGTTCACCGAACTACACAAAAAAACATCATGGGATATACCAGTCTCAAACCCTCAGAACAAGGACAATTCTCGCCCGAATACGAAGATGCCCGTCGGCGAAGCGGCTGGATATTGCCTCTGGGGTTATTCATTCTTACGTTTTTCTCAACACTCATGGCAGGTGCAGCATGGGCGGGACAAAATTTTCTTGAAGTGATGACGTGGAGCTACGGCTTGCAGTATGCGTTGCTTATTCTGACGTTCTTAGCCGCGCATGAATTTGGGCATTATTTTGCAGCAAAATATCACGGCGTAGATGCCACGCTGCCCTATTTTATCCCTGTACCGCCTCTTTTCATGCCCTTTGGCACTGCAGGAGCCGTTATCCGCACCCGCACGGCAATTATGAGCCGCAAGGCACTCTTTGATATTGGCGTTTCGGGACCACTTGCAGGCTTTGTGGTTTGCATCGTTTTTCTTGCGATTGGTTTTATGACACTACCGCCGCAAGAATTTTTGCTCAATGTTCATCCTGAATACCGCCAGTTTGGTGGTGCTATACCCGATTACGGCTTGCATTTTGGCGGAACACTGCTTTATGGATTCTTTGAGCGCGTCTTTGCTAACCCCAATGGCTGGTTGCCGCCGATGAACGAAATGTACCATTACCCGTACTTGTGTGTCGGTTGGTTCGGTCTCTTTGTTACATCCATGAATCTTCTTCCCATTGGTCAACTTGACGGCGGCCATATTGCTCACGCAATGTTTTCCTACGGGCAGGCACGTATCGGTCGTATCGTCTGGTGGGGAATCGCCTTGCTGGGCTTGGGGTCGGTGCTGAGTTATGTCCACAGCCGCATCATGTTCGATTCGCCGGACTCGCTCTATATGTTCTTCCAGTCGCTTTTGTTACCGCCTCTGAACGCGCTGCACTCCATTGCCCCGTCGTACTACCAAGCATGGAGCGGATGGGCATTGTGGGCACTTATTCTGCGATTCCTCATTCGTATTGAGCATCCCTATGTGGATGACGATGAGCCACTAGACACAAAACGTATGGCAGTTGGTTTTCTGGCAGCATTGGTGCTGGTGGTAAGTTTTTGCCCCGCAGGGATTTTTGATGTTGAGCGTACCGAACAGAACGCTGTCCCCAAGAGCATTCCTCGCAAAAGCGGCGAAATGACCCATAATCATTCTGCCGTCCGCCCGTAAACCATTGTTTGTAGGTATTTCAAATGCTTCGTCGAAATTGTATGGAAGCCACTCAGATAGAAGCCACGACTAAAAAATAACCGACGAGATAGTATGCCCCTCCCTCACCATTGGACATTGAATGAAGTGCTGGCTCTTTCGCTTGTACCGCGCATAAAATCAGTTGATTTGCGGAATCTGGTCGAGCGCTACGTCTCGTTGGAGGCATTGCTTCAGGCTGCTCCTGTCGAAATTCAGAAAGCTCGTCTTACATCCGACACGCTTTTTCCTAGCACGACAAGTGCTTCTTTGCTTGAGGCAGCGCATAAGCAACAGGAACTCTGTCATAGCCATACGGTGCGGGTAGTTTCATTCTGGGATGAAGATTATCCTCAGTTGCTCAAAGAAATTTTTTACCCACCAACACTCCTCTATGTACGTGGTCGTATGCAAGCGCCTGACGCTGCGGCGGTGGCGATTGTCGGCACAAGGCGTTGCACCGATTACGGCAAGATGGTCACAGAGCAGTATGCCGAATACTGTGCCGCTTCGAGGGTAGTTGTTGTCAGTGGTTTAGCGACAGGCGTTGATACCTTTGCTCATAAAGCAACTCTGGCAAAAGGCGGCATCACCTACGCCGTGATTGCAAGCGGAATTGACAAAATTAGCCCGAATATTTCGGCACAACGAGCACAAGAAATCGCTGAGAGCGGTGCCGTCATTAGTGAGTATCCGTGTGGAACCGTGGCGCAGCCCGCCTACTTTCCGCGCCGGAATCGCATCATTAGCGGTATTGCACAGGGGACGCTTGTGGTAGAGAGCGGTGAACGGGGCGGCTCGCTTATTACGGCACAGTTTGCGATTGACCAAAACCGTGAGCTTTTTGCCATTCCGGGGCGTATCTACTCTGAACGAAGCAAAGGGACAAATCTGTTACTACAGCGCTCCCAAGCACAGCTTACGCTCACGCCCCACGATATGCTTCAAACTTTGGGATTTGTGGGGAAAGAAACTTCCCATGCGGCACGTGCCGAAGCTCTTCCCGAACTCAGCGCATTGGAAAACAGCATTTACAAAGAACTTGATGGCGACCCCATTCATATCGAAGCGCTTTCCACCAGAACGGGACTTGCGGTGCAAGATTTGCTTGTGATATTGCTCGAACTGGAATTTAAGGGGCTTGTTCGGCAGTTAGCCGGAAAACAGTTTATGCGGCGATGAATATCAGCCGCGGTATCGAAGGGGTCACACAACACCATTCCGACATAAATAACGCAGCACAGCATCTTATTTTCTTAATGATAATAGAAACGAGGAAAGATAAAAGTCTCTAAGGAAGGTTAAATGTGTGCCACATCAAAATCGCTCCAAAGGGAATAATCCCAGATGCACAAAAATGCTTTCTTATCGCTTAGCCTCCACCAAATACCCCGCCAAAACTTATACCAATCCAAGCGAGCGGTAACGAATGAGTGAAGTATAAACAAGCACTAACAGTGTGTGATGCCTACTCGCAAGTTGTATCCACTTTCGTCGGCAGGCTGTATACGATATACTGCAATGGGTACGACACCTGAGAACGCTCCTCAGCGACATGAATCCTTCGGCGAGCTCGGAGCACAAAATGTTTGAAATACCGTCGTAGTTTTTCACTATCTCCATCCAAATTACTCATTGATAATACTACCTCTTTTCATACATAAACCTTTGGTAATATGAGGCGTGTAGCGCTTTGGTAATATGGTTTTTCACAAAAAGACGTGTATTATTGCAGCGAAAATGCACTGAGCAGTATTCGCAAAAACGGTTTATTCCATAATGCAATAAGACCATGTTCCAAGCGCAACCCATTTCCCGACATGAATTAGTCCGAACAGCAATGACCGCTACATTTGATGCGCTGCGCCCTGCACGACGACGAAAGCCAGCTCAAACACCACGCCTTAATCTCCACAATACGATTCCATCCTCCTTACTGCCGCCGTCGATTTCCTCGCCCCCAGTTTCATTCCCGCCGCCCCTTCTCTTACCTCCGTCTCTTTTCCTTCCTTCAACGGTGCAAGCACCGGCAATCAGCATAGAATGGATTGGTCACGCAACTATGCTTATCAACATCGCGGGCAAATGGATATTAACTGACCCCGTACTGTCAGAGCGCGTCGGGGTAGAAATTTGCGGAAAAAT
The DNA here is from genome assembly GCA_937899715.1 of uncultured bacterium. Lineage (GTDB taxonomy): Bacteria > Bacteroidota > Ignavibacteria > Kapaibacteriales > UBA4661 > PH2015. Next base: position 133,155 of record CALCNX010000051.1, read on the forward strand.
TATTGGCATAGAACGCTACACAAAACCTGCCCGAACGCTTGAAGACTTACCCAGACCTGATATTATCTTACTTTCCCACGCACACCTTGACCATACAGATTTGCCAACGCTGCGGCGCTTTGCCTCACGGTATCCTGAAGAAATTCACATTGTCACAGCAAAAAACACCCGCGATGTACTGGACAATCTGGCGTGGAAGAGCGTGACCGAATTGGAATGGGAAGAATATCTCTGGCTAGACGGGGTAAAAATCTGTGGGCTTGAAACCCGTCATAACGGCTGGCGTTTACCGTGGGAGCGCGATAGAGCGCAAGGGTACACAGATTCGGGGCGCAGCTATAACGGATATTTGCTTGCGGGCGGCGGGAAAACGATAGTGTTCGGCGGTGATACCGCTTATACCCCTCATTTTTCTTCGCTTCGGAATGACGGTGTTGATGTAGCAATTATGCCCATCGGGGCGTATCACGGCTATGAATCACTTCACTGCACACCAGAGCAAGCACTCCAAATGGCAAGCGAAATGCGAGCGGAATACTTTATCCCAATGCACTGCGCCACCTTCGACCAAAGCGATGAAGAGCCACACGAGCCGCTCCAGCGCTTATTCGGAGCAGCACTCCGGCACGAATCCCAAATTGCTCTTAATCGCATAGGCGACTGTTTTGTTTTGTAAAACGAGCATTTTTGCGACGGAACAAAAAACAAGGGCAACCGCTTGATGCGATTGCCCTTGAAGTATTGTTCTCTAGCAAGAACAGACAAATTACTTGAGAGTAACTTTTGCGCCTGCTTCTTCGAGTTTCTTTTTCATGCTGTCTGCTTCTTCTTTGGTTGCAGCTTCTTTAACGACTTTCGGTGCACCGTCAACCAAGTCTTTTGCTTCTTTCAAGCCAAGACCTGTGAGTTCACGGACAACTTTGATAACGTTCAATTTGCTTGCGCCACCATCGGTAAGCTCAACGTCAAATTCGGTTTTTTCTTCTGCGGCAGCAGCAGCACCGGCAGCAGCCGGCATTGCGCCCATCATCATGGGAGCAGCAGCTGTTACGCCGAATTTATCTTCGAGAGCTTTTTTAAGGTCAGCAGCTTCCATAAGGGAAAGGCTGCTAATATCTTCTACGAGTTTTGCTACTTTGTCAGACATTGCTAATAACTCCAAAAAAATGAAAAATGTTTTATTCGTAATAAATGCCCTGCTTTTTGCAGAACGAATTGTAGGCGGTCAGACCGCGTCTAATCAAAAACGAAAATGAAATTGTCAGCGTCAAAAAAGCACGTATTATTTACCTTGCTTTTTTGCAACTTCTTCAACGAGGTATGCCACATCACGCATAACAGCGTTGATAGCACCAACGATGCCGGAAATTGGCGCATGAATGCTGCCAATGATGCCGGAGATCATATCCTCGCGTGTCGGAAGTTCAGACACAGCTTTCAATTGCGAACCATCGAAGGACTGACCTTCAATGATGGCAACTTTAAGTTCCGGGCGTTTGTCTTTCTCGAAATACTTCCGAATGACTTTTGCCGGAGCAATAGGGTCGTCATACGCAAACACAATTGCCGAACTGCCTTTAAGAGCGGTATCGGAAACAGTGAACTTTCCGTCTTCTTTAAGAGCAAGGCGGATAAGCGTATTTTTTGCCAATTTCATTTCAGCATTGACTTTGCGGAATTCCCGACGGAGTTCGCCAGATTGCGCTACAGTCATACCACCCGGATTCACAAGGTACAAGGACTTTGTGTTTTCGAGCTGGCGGACAAGTCCGGCAACAATCTCGCGTTTTTTCTCTTTGGTAACCATGCTGAATTATGGATTAAAAATGCGTGGTCGAAATATGAGATAAGAGTTGTGATGCCCGTTACAGCGTTCATCACGAGTGCGTAAGCAAAATAAGATTCTTTATCGCTAATGCGAAGCCTGCTTAGAACAAGCACAATCACATAAGTAATAATGAATTACCCTTGAATAGCCAAGAGTTCGGTTTCAGAAATAGCAACGCCCGGTCCCATAGTGGAAGAAAGGTGTACGCTTTTCACATACTTACCTTTTGCCGTTGAGGGTTTTGCACGAATGATGCTTGCGTAGAAGGTGCGGAAGTTATCTTCAAGTTTGGCGGGGTCGAAGGATGCTTTACCGATACCGGCGTGGATATTTCCTGCTTTGTCAACACGGAATTCAATTTTACCGGCTTTCACTTCACGGACTGCCTTTGCAACGTCTGTGGTAACGGTACCGCTTTTGGGGTTCGGCATAAGACCGCGTGGACCAAGAATTTTACCCAAACGTCCGAGTTGCCCCATCACGTCTGGCGTAGCAATGATAATGTCGGTATCTGTCCAACCACCTTGAATTTTCTCAAGATAATCTTCAAACCCTGCATAATCAGCGCCTGCGGCGATAGCTTCTTTATCAAGCGGAGATTTAGCGATAACAAGTACGCGAACGGTTTTCCCTGTACCGTGTGGGAGTGCCACTGTGCCACGTACTACTTGGTCTGCTTTGCGGGGGTCAACGCCCAACTGCATAGCAATATCGAAGGATTCATCAAATTTTGCCGTTGCATTTTTCTTGACAAGAGCGATTGCCTCGGCAATGGTGTATTCTTTATCGGGGGTAATGCTTTTGAACGCTGCATTAAAGCGTTTACTGTGGCGTTTCATGGTGTAACGTCAGAAACAAAGTGTATAAATGCGGTACAAACGGGCGCTCTGACTGCCCTTCCGCGTTAAATTTTCAGATGTAAAGGTGAGTGTTTGCAATATTTTTAACGATAAAACACACGACAAATCACTCAACACTGAGAGCACTGCTTAACCGTCAACGGTAACACCGAGGCTTTTGGCAGTGCCAATAATCATTTGCATTGCTGATTCGATGCTATCGCAGTTAAGGTCAGCCATTTTGAGTTTAGCAACTTCTTCTACCTGCTTCATCGTCATAGAACCGACTTTGTTACGATTCGGTTCTGCCGATCCTTTAGGAAGTTTGATAGCAGCTTTGATAAGTTCAGCAGCTGGTGGCGATTTGAGTTCAAAGGTGAATGTCTTATCGCTATAAAATGTGATAACCGCCGGAATAACTTGACCGGCTTGTTTTTGGGTCTTAGCATTGAATTGTTTAACGAATTCCATGCCGCTCAGACCGCGCTGACCAAAGGCGGGACCAACTGGCGGAGCCATTGTTGCTTGACCGCCGGGAAGTTGCAGCTTGAATGCGCCTGCTACTTTTTTTGCCATTGCTGATACCTAGTGAAAAAGTGAGATATTGATGTTTTATGGTATTTATGCTTCAATTTCAATTTGGCTAAAGTCTAACTCTACGGGTGTTTTCCTGCCCAAGATGCCAACTTCTACTTTGAGTTTTTGTTTTTCGTGATTCACTTCCTTAACCGTACCCGAAAAACCAGTAAATGGTCCGGCAATTACTTTTACGGGGTCGCCCTCAGCGAAATGTGTTTCTACGACGGCAATATTTTTGCGCTCTTCCACGCGCCCCAAGATACGGTCAACTTCATCGTCACGAAGTGGGTCTGGCTCAGGCTTTGTACCAAGGAAACCCAGCATGGACGGTGTATTAGAAATAACATCTTTTACACGATTGTCCAAGATGGCTTTGATAATGATGTAGCCAGGAAGGAAATTTCGCGTCCGCTTGTATTTTTTGCCATTGCGAATCTCATAGACAGATTCTTGAGGCACTAAAATCTCGGTAAAGCGGTCTTGAATTTGAAGGCGGTTAATCTCAGCCAAAAGCGCCTTACGAACACGCTCTTCGTGACCGGAGAACGTGCGCAATGCGTACCATTTCAGTTCGTTGCCCATTGCTTTTGTGCGCCTTAAAGAGTAAAGATAAAACAAAGACAGTTGGTTAGCCGGAAGAGTACCGACGAGAGAGAGAGAGAGATTTTTAGAAAATCTATTTCAGAAATCCCTTCAATTTTCCTTAGAAAAGGCTTCTCATCCCAAGCGTCATGAGCGTGTCAACGAGATAAACAGCAACGGCAACCACGAGACACGTTACGATAACAACGGTTGTCGCTTCACGAAGCTGCTCGCGCGTGGGCCAAGCGACTTTGTTCATTTCTTTGCGAACATCTTCAACGAATTTTTTGATGCTTTCAATCATAGCAAATGTCAAACGAAGTGATAAAATTGTTTGCACGGGCGGCAGGAATCGAACCCGCAACCTACGGTTTTGGAGACCGCCACTCTACCAGTTGAGCTACGCCCGTGTGTATGCCGACTATCCGAAAGAACGTTCTGCTGTCCTAATGACAAAGCAGCACAGACGTTTCTGCCTGTGCTTACCTTTTAAGAAAGACTGCATGGAGCTGATGAGCAGGATTGAACTGCCGACCTCATCCTTACCAAGGATGTGCTCTACCATCTGAGCTACATCAGCGTTATAGTTTTCTAAGCCTTTAATTCACAGTCGAGATATTCCACAGTTTCATTGTGAGCGGGAAACGGGATTTGAACCCGCGACCTTCAGCTTGGGAAGCTGCGACTCTACCACTGAGTTATTCCCGCATTGCTGCCAAGAGTGCGGAAGATGAGTGAGCGAAAGATGAACGTGAGCGGGAGACGGGACTCGAACCCGCGACCAACAGCTTGGAAGGCTGTGACTCTACCAACTGAGTTACTCCCGCAATCGCCTCATGGTATTACATTTCGCGCCGACAGCACGTGCTGTCATCTGTGGGTAGGGAAGGAGTCGAACCTCCGAAGGCGTAAGCCAGCAGATTTACAGTCTGCCCCATTTGGCCACTCTGGTACCTACCCAAATGTTAAATAATCCGTCGAAATGTCTATTGGAAAAGAGCAATAGTATCAAGAATGTGATAGCCTACAAAAATAGAATACTTTTCTGAAAAGTCCAAAATATTTTTTTTTGCTTAGAGTTTTCCTTCGGTACATTCAAATTCATCCCAAGCGGCTTGGGAATTCATTACGGGCTTATTTCTTTGCAAACATACATTTCAACTGAACCAATGTTTTGCAGAAGACTGCTTCGTAGAAGACTACGACGCAGTAGAACGATGATTCATTGCGTGATTACGAAAGGTTGGGCTGGCAGATTTGCGAATAGCCTTGCGCATATCGGCTGTTTGCAGGATTTCGGCAGGATATATTTCAATGACCTTACGCTTTTTATCCCGTAGAATGCTGAGGTACTGAACGCTATCAATTGTATCCGCCGTAAGCCGCGCAAAAAGGTCATCTACACTTTCGATGGGATGACTATTAAAGGAAATCAAGATATCGCCTTGTTGCAAACCCGACTCCGCCGCAGGGCTTTTCGGCTCAGTTGCGAGCACATATAGCGCTCGGCGATTAGAAAGATTGTGAAATTGAATGAGGCGTTTATGCAATTCCACCTGCTGTGTGCCAATTCCAACGTAGGCACGTCGGACTTTTCCATCCTTGATAAGCTGCGGAATGACGTGCTTAGCAGTATTGATACTCACGGCAAATGATAAATTCTGAGCGCCCTGAATAATAGCAGTGTTCACGCCAATAACTGCGCCAGCACCATCAATCATCGGACCACCGGAATTGCCCGGATTAAGTGCGGCATCGGTCTGGATAACATTATCAATAAGCCGCCCGGTGTATGCACGCATACTGCGCCCCAACGAAGAAATGATACCAGATGTAACAGTATATTGGAACCCAAGCGGATTTCCAATGGCAATGGCAAGTTGTCCAATTTTGAGAGCTTCCGAGTCCCCCAAAGTCACGGGCGAATAATCACGGGCATAAGTCTTGAGGAGCGCTAAATCTGTATCAGGATCATCGCCGATAATACTTGCTTCTTCCTCCGCACCATCGTGAAGCGTAAGCATAATCTTATCGGCACGCTGCACAACATGGCTATTGGTTAGCACGTAACCGTCGGACGAAAAGATAAAGCCTGACCCCGTGCCGCCTTGCGATACCTTGCCATTCTGCCGTGTGAGAATATCAATTTTTACCACACCTTTAGATGCTCGCTCCAAAGCTGATGTGATGATTTGTGAATACGCATCCATAACCCAAAGGAATTGAGGTGATAAAAAGGGAGGAAAAGTGCGCCACAGCGCGGAGAGACTTCAAACTCAGCGTTCAAAACGCTTTCACAAGAGTCGTAAACGAGTAGGGATAAGGGTTTTCAGCATCAGGCGCACAGTCGGTGCGCTCAACTTCGCGCCATTCCTTCAGGTCAAAACGCGGAAAATGCGTATCGCCCTCAAAGTCGGCGTGTATCCACGTAAGGTAGATTTTATCGGCTTTCTGTAGCCCTTCGGTGAACAAGCGCTCACCACCAATAATGAACGCTTCTGTTTCACCACTCTGACGAGCAAGAGCCAGAGCATCATCAAGACTATGAGCAATGTAAGCACCGCTGGCTTGATATACCGCTTGGCGCGTGACGACAATATTTGTGCGACCTTGAAGCGGTTTACCAATATCTTCAAATGATTTGCGCCCCATGATAACATGATGACCGCGAGTCGTCTCCATGAAAAAGCGCATATCTGCTGGCATTTCCCACGGCAGTCTATTTCCCGCACCGATTGTGTAGTTACGGGCAACAGCAGCTATCATAGAAATTGTCATGCTCTTACTGAAGTATCGTGATTTTATTTACGCGGTGGCAAGCACTTCCGAAGCAAAGCCACAGTTTTTGTGCGATCCGTCACAGAAAGGCTTATTGGCGCTTTCTCCGCAGCGGCAAAGTGAAATGGCAGGTTTTCCCTGCAAATCGAACTTATTACCAGCACCATCGAATAACTCAAACTCGCCTTCGACTCTGATGGAGCCATTATTTTTTATCGTGATTTGTGTTGCCATTGTGCGGTCTTTTCGAGGTATTTGTCAAAAAAAAATCAAATGAGTTAAGTGCGTCATTTTGCCCAAAACTACGACGGCAAGGTACAATACCTTGCCATGCCGCAGTCTGCAAAAACTTTTAGTTCAGCGAAAAAGAAGGCATACCAAGACTTTGCTGTGGTACTGCTCGCTCGTGGAACATGAGTTCACGAGCTTCTTCAATGCGCATATACTTGTGGAGCGGCATCGCCGTAACGAGGCTCTCCACTTCGTGCTCGTTTTCAGCATTTATCGTCATCCAGAGCGTTCTTCTGTCGCTTGATACCGCATAACTCACAAGGCGGTTGCTCTGCATAAGGATATTTACTTGTGCACGCTGAAGAGGAATAAGTTTCATAAATTCCTCGCTAAAGTCACCAAGCGCGATATTGACCATATACGATTTCATTGGTATTTCCTTTTTATTAAATTTAGATGTTTAGTGTCATTGATGTTGAGGTAGTGACGAAAAAATAAAAAATATGTTGCAACACACAGCAGAGATATACCCTAGCAGACCAATGCGAAAGTGCCTCTTCGGCAAGGAACTGCACGGATAGCATCTCACATATCAATCCGAACTTCCTTGCAGTTGCCATCAGAAAGTTTTTCGCAAATTTCAGCAAGCATCATACTTTCGGCGCGGCTCAATTTACAAGAAATCTCATCCCATACAGCATTGAAGCGCGGAGTGGCATTGTTCAGCAAGTCCAGACCTTTCGACGTGATACGCGCAATTGAAAGCCGCTTATCATGCTCAGAACGTATGCGCTCTACTAAGCCTTGCTGCTCCAGTCGGTCGAGAAGTCGCGTGGTATCAGGCGCACGTTCTATCATCCGCACCATGATTTCGCAGCGTGGATGTCCGCCTGGGTATGCACCTTTCAAAATACGCAAAATATTGTATTGTGTGTGCGTAATACCGTTTTCTGCACACACTTTATCGAAGCGCTGGCGCAGATAATCGGTTGCAACAAACAAATTTACAATCGCCTCGACAGTAATATTTTCCGCCTGCGATGAGGAACGTAGCTGTTCTTGAAATGTTGTATTCATATCACAAATTTATGACAAAAAAATGTGTGGTGCAACACATTTTTACCACCAACAAGATTTCTCTTTCTCCTCTGTTCCAACGAATGAAAATTCGATTTATTTGGTATATTGCGAGGCTTGTTATTCAGTCGTGTGTGGACAAGCACTTTAGGCGTACATTTACATTGCTCGCAGTAGCAACTACTCGTAACAGCACAGATGCTCATTAATTCGTACTTTCGATACTGACGCTTAAAAACAACAATCGTATTACCATTTCAACTATGGCAAAAAAAGCACTTATCACCGGTATTACCGGACAAGACGGTTCCTACTTGGCAGAATTTTTGCTGAAAAAAGGCTATGAAGTGCATGGCATCATTCGCCGCGCTTCTACCTTCAACACCTCACGCATTGACCACATCTACAACGACCCGCACACCGCAGGAATACAGCTTTTTCTCCACTACGGCGACCTTTCGGATTCGTCCAACTTGAGCCGTCTGATTGAAAAAGTTGCGCCCGATGAAATCTATCATTTGGGCGCACAAAGCCATGTCCGCGTCAGCTTCGACACTCCCGAATATACGGGTGATGTTACGGGGCTAGGAACGCTGCGCCTTCTGGACGCTATTCGTGAAACAGGCGTGAAAGCAAAATTTTACCAAGCCTCATCAAGCGAGATGTATGGATTGGTGCAGGCTGTTCCGCAAAATGAAACTACGCCGTTCTACCCGCGTAGCCCCTACGCTGCTGCGAAGGTATATGCGTACTGGCTGACAGTGAATTACCGCGAATCGTACAATATGTTTGCTTGCAACGGAATTTTGTTCAATCACGAATCCCCACGCAGAGGCGAGACGTTTGTAACCCGCAAGATTACTCGCGCTATTGCTCGCATAAAGGCAGGCTTGCAGGAAGCGCTCTATCTCGGCAATCTGGACGCAAAGCGCGATTGGGGCTACGCGAAAGAATACGTGGAAGCAATGTGGATGATGCTTCAGCAGCCCGACGCAGACGACTATGTGATTGCCACCGGTGAGACGCATTCCGTCCGTGAGTTTCTGGAAGAATCCTTTACCTACGCGGGTCTGGATTGGGAAAAGCACGTCAAAATCGACCCGCGCTATTTCCGTCCGGCTGAGGTAGATTTGCTTATCGGCGATGCTTCCAAAGCCCGCAAAGCATTTGGCTGGGAAGCAAAAACCTCGTTTAAAGACCTTGTGCGCATCATGGTTGATGCCGACGTTGAGCTTTTAAGCCAACAACTCAGCGGAAAAATTGCGCGTGAATCGGAAGTGTAAGCATGGGAACCATTCTGTTTTCACGCCATGCGAAACGACGGTGTCAGCTCTATAAGATATCACTTGTGGATATTGAAACAAGTATTCAAGCATACTTGCAAGTAGAACCTCTTAATGATGGGCAACATGACTTCATTGATATAAACCTTGCACGCACTTATACGTTTCCGATCAAAATTGTCTTTACGCTTGAAAATACTATGATTACAATCATTACAGCCTATCCATTGAAAAAAGGACTGAAACTATGAAGATTTTCTATGACAAAGACGCAGATGCCGCATATATACAGCTTGAAGCCACTGCGCCCGATGGAGTCATTGAAATTGCAGAAGGCGTAAATTTAGATACAAGTGATGACGATCGCATCATCGGGATTGAAATTCTCAACGCTTCGCATAAAATATCGCTCGCTTCACTATTTGTTTACGAAGTAGATGCTGCGTTAGCATCTGCCGCATAACCCCACATTCAGGAGGCTGTAATGCGCTTCATTACTTGCTTGACACTGTTATTAACATTTTTTGTTGCAGATGTTGCCCTGGCACAGCGCCGGAGCAGTTTCGGCGGGTCACGGTCGTCATCACCATCGCGCTCGTACTCCTCGCCAGCGCCCTCTTCCCGTCCCTCGTCAAGTTTTGGCGGCTCACGCTCTAGTGGCTCATCGTATTCTTCGCCTTCTTCGTCCTCGAAGTCCTATTCCTCGCCTTCTCCGTCCTCATCATCAGGCGGGGGTGCATTTGGTGGTTCGCGTTCTAGTGGCTCTGGATCAGTTTTTGGCGGTTCGCGCCGCTCGTCGTCGCCCTCCACCGTCAGTCGTTCATCGGGTAGTTCTGCCGCAAAAAGTTATGGCATCCCGCGTAAAGAAAGCTACGGCGGGCAGACTTATTCTTACAAAGGCAGTTCTAACGTCGTCGGCTACAATCGCTCCAGCGCCATGATTCCACGGAATTACAATTATTCCTACAACGATGTTTATACACGTCGCAATGCTTATTATGGCGGCATGGGCTACGTCGCGCCGTCGTACATCGGCTACACAAGCCCCAGTTACGGGATGTTTAGTACGCTTTTCATGCTCTCGGCGCTTCAGAATTTGCAAGCACAGCAAAATGCTATGTTTTACTACAATCACTGGAATACGCCAAGTATGATGGCATACCGCCAAGATATGCAAATTGCGGCTCAAAATGATGCTCAAGCTGCGCAGCGCCTTAAAGAACTTGAAGCCCGCGTCGCTCAACTTGAACGCGAAAAAGGCGGCATACGCGATACAACCTATATGCCCGCTGGAGTTGATTCGACCGTCGTTTTGAGCAATGAAGCACTCGGTGTGAAGGACAAAACCGAAGAAGATCGTATCAAAGCAGAAGAAGAACTCCGTGAACGTCAAGAACGTGAAAAAAGCAAATCCAGCGGAAACGGTTTTATTTGGTTTTTAGTTATTGGTGGTGGCTTGGGAACTTGGTGGTTCTTGCGTCGCCGCAAACGCCAGCGTGAGGATATGGGCGGCGGTGGGAGCTTTAGCTAGAGAAACTGTGAACCATGAGCATTGAATGATGAATTTTTTCTCTTCCATTTATTCCTTAGCGTTCATCCCTCAACATTGTTTGAAGAATCTGTGTGTTCCATTTTCATAATTTCATAATTTTTTCCATTTAGAGAGGAGACGGGTAATGGCAAACCTTACCGCTCGAAAAAATCTAGCTGAACTTATCAAGAGCGCAAACGCCTCGCATGAAGGCGGACTGAAGCGTTCCTTGGGTGCAGTAAACCTTATTTTGCTGGGTATCGGTGCAATTATCGGTGCTGGTATATTTGTGTTGACGGGTGAAGTGGCTTCGCAGTATGCGGGTCCGGCAATTACGATTTCGTTTGTTATTGCAGCATTTGCCTGTGCTTGCGCCGGGCTGTGCTATGCAGAACTTGCGTCCATGATACCGGTCGCGGGGAGTGTGTACACATACTCATATGCAACGGTAGGCGAATTCTTCGCTTGGATTATCGGCTGGGACTTGATTATCGAATATCTTTTTGCCGCTTCCACTGTATCTGTGGGCTGGTCGGGATATATCGTGAGTTTCCTCAAACCGTTGGGGATTGTCATTCCGCCTGCTCTGACGAGTGCTCCTTTTGCCTACGACGATGCGCTTGGTTTCCACACAACCGGTGCCATAGTAAATTTCCCCGCAATGGCTATTGTTGCTATTGTAACAACGATTCTTGTTATCGGCGTTCAAGAATCTGCCCGCTTTAACAACATCATTGTTGCTATCAAAACAACGGCGATTCTTATGTTTCTCGTTGCTGGTGTATCGTATGTGAATACGGCAAACTGGGTACCGTTCATTCCCGAAAATAAAGGTACGCTGGACAATGGTTTGTGGGCATTTTTGACCTCAAGCGATTTTGGTCATTTTGGCTATACAGGTATTTTTCGTGGAGCGGCGGTAATTTTCTTCGCCTACATCGGTTTTGATGCCGTCTCAACGGCTGCTCAAGAAGCGAAAAATCCCCAGCGCGACTTGCCAATCGGTATTTTAGGCTCACTGGTCATTTGTACACTTCTCTACATTGCCGTCGGGCTTGTATTGACGGGCATTGTACCGTTTCCTCGATTGGCTGTTCCTGACCCAATTGCTGTTGGTATTGATGCAACGGGCTTGACATGGCTCTCACCGATTATCAAACTTGGTGCTATTGCTGGCTTGAGTTCGGTTGTGCTGGTGATGCTCTTGGGACAACCACGTATTTTCTTCTCAATGGCAAATGATGGTTTGCTGCCCCCGGCATTCTCAAAAGTGCATCCGAAATTCAAAACACCATATATTTCGACCATCATCACCGGTGGTGTTGCAATGGCACTTGCAGCCGTCTTCCCGATTGGTATTCTGTCGAAACTGGTTTCGCTTGGTACACTTCTCGCTTTTGCAATGGTTTGCTTGGCGGTAATTATTCTCCGCCGCACCCACTCCACAATGGATCGCCCCTTCAAGACACCATTCTCACCGTACATCCCTATTGCAGGCATTGTTGCTTGCCTTGGCTGTATGGCGTTTGTGAATGGCTTTGCATGGATGCTTCTCATTGGGTGGATGGCTATTGGTATTGTAGTGTATTTACTCTATGGAGCAAGACATAGCAAAATCCAGAATGAACTGGGCAAGAAGTAACATAATTTTGCTCTCTGTTTCTGTATTATTTCTGAATTGCACAATCAATTCTTCTGCCGGAAGCCAGCGATAAAGCGTCTTCCGGCAGATTTTTTTTACCGACACTATGCCCCAACGCGGAACCATACACGCCGACCTCCACACGCACACAACCGCTTCGGATGGTTCTTTATCTCCGACGCTCCTTGTGCAGCGTGCTTTTGAACGCGGCGTAAAGGCGATTGCCATTACCGACCACGATACCGTAGCGGGTGTAGAGGAAGCCCGTGCTGCCGCGAAAGACCGCAAAATGTGGTTCACAAGCGGGATTGAAATAAGCGCAACACTGGAAGGGCGCGAAATTCACATTCTTGGCTATGGTATAGATACAAGCAACCATGCTCTTTTGGACTATGCTCACCGCGCCCGCGCTTATCGTACTGAACGCGCAGAGCGTATTATTACACGTCTGCGTGAGCTTGGTGTAAAAAAACTGACTATACGCGATGTACGCGAAATCTCCGGCGAAGGCGTTGTCGGGCGGCAGCATATTGCACTGGCAATGCAGAAAAAAGGGATTGTCCGCACCACCCGCGAAGCATTCGACAAATATCTAGCAGATGATGCCATTGCCTTCACCGCAAAATGGGAATTTCCCATTCAGGATGCAATCGCTCTTATTCACGATGCTGGCGGAGTGGCGGTGCTGGCGCATCCGGCAAGAGTCATTTCGGGTGAGCAATTTGAGGCAATGTTGTCGGTGGGGCTGGACGGTGTGGAGCTGCACCATCCCTCACACGACACCGACGTTTGCAAGCTCTATTCGCTGCTTACCGCACAGCACGGCTTATTGGCGACCGGTGGCTCCGATTTTCATGGCGGCAATAAGCGCGATGGCAGTAATATCGGGCGCTATGGCTTGATGAAGGACGATTTTACCATCTTTGCTAAAGAATTAACCAAGCGGAGCAGCACGCATAACCGCCCGCCGAAACCCGCACTGAGCACATTGGCGCGAATGCTTGGATTCAAGGGATAATTTTTTTGCAGTGCTGAATTTTGAGTACTCAGGGTTGAATTAGGAAGCCTGTAACCATCATTACAAGACACGTTAGGGCGCAGCACATTTTCATACTTCACGCAAAATTCGACATTCAAAATTCACCATTCAAAACTCAACAATCTTTACCTTTACCATGTTGAACCGTTTTTCTACCAAAACTCGCATTCTCATCACCTGTCCGAAGCGCATCACGTCGTATCTTCGCGCTGAAACCGAAGCGCTCGGCTTCACCGTACTGGAAGAAGCTCCGGCAGGCATTACCACCGAAGGCACATTTGCCGACACAATGCGGTTGAACCTTCACATTCGCACGGGGCATCGGGTTCTTTTTCAAATTCAAAAATTCTATCTTCGCTCGCCGGACGACCTCTACAAAAGCCTGATGACCGTTGATTGGGAAAACATTATCCCCGACGACGGCTATCTGAGCGTGATTTCGTCGGTGGACACCGAAAGCATCAATAACAGCCTTTTTGCGAACGTGAAGTGCAAAGATGCAATTGTTGACCGCATTCGTAAAAAGCGCGGCAAACGCCCCGACTCCGGCTCCGACACGAATCGTGCTGTTGTATTTCTCTACTGGAAAGACCATGAGTGCTACATTTATCTCGACACATCGGGTGAACCGCTCTCGCAGCGCGGCTACCGCACGATGCCGTGGAAAGCACCCATGCGCGAAAGCCTTGCAGCCGCCGCAGTCATGGCGACACGCTGGGATAAATCGTCTGCCTTTGTGAACCCGATGTGCGGAAGCGGGACGTTGGCGATTGAAGCCGCGCACGTTGCTCTGGGACAAGCGCCGGGACTTCTGCGTGAAAACTTTGGTTTTATGCACGTTCTGGGCTATGACCACCAAGCACGCAAGACATGGAAAACCATGCTGGAGAAGGCTCGCGCCGCCACTCGCACCGAACTTTTGTTTCCCATCATTGCCAGCGACATCAGCGAAGAAGCCGTACAGGCGGCACAGCATAATGCACGGGCGGCAGGTGTTGAGCAATTTATTACCTTTGAGATTTGTGATTTTGCCGAAACGACACTGCCGGAGCCGCTTGCAGAGACCAAGCCAGTGGTCGTGCTCAATCCCGAATACGGCTTGCGTTTGGGCGACGAAACCGAACTTGAAGCCACCTACAAAGCTATTGGTAATTTTTTCAAGCAGCGCTGTTCGGGCTTCACGGGCTACATTTTCACAGGAAATATGGAATTGGCAAAAAAAATCGGCTTAAAAGCAAAGCGACGCATAGAGTTTTTCAATGCTGATGTGGATTGCCGTTTGCTGGAATATGAACTTTACGCAGGTTCGCGGCGTGTACGCGATGATGTAGCCGTTCCACAAGAAAGGCTCTCCTAATCAAAAGGCTTTCCTAATCGTCGGAAGATTCGTATTTTCGCCCTCGTACAATTACTCTTTCACATCCTAATCGGCACAGAATGATTACCAGCATGACCGGCTTCGGCACAGGCGAAGCAACCAGTAACGGCGTAAGCGTGAGCGTAGAAGCGCGCAGTTTGAACAGCCGTTTTTTGGAGATTTTCTCGAATCTTCCCAAGAAATTTTACTTCAAAGATTTTGAAATGCGCGAGATTGTCAAAGGCAAACTCTCACGCGGCAAGGTCAATATCGTCATTTCGATTGAATACGGTCCGGGCGCAGAATCTACACCTGTCAAAGCAAATCTTGACCTCGCCGAGGCATATTACAATGAACTCCAAGAAGTCCGCAAACGGCTTAAAATCAAAGATGCCGTGCGCCTTGAGGACATTGCCCGCTTCACCGATATTTTCAAAAGCAACGACTCCGACGACAGCGCCGAAAAAGAATGGCAACTCATCGCCAAAGCCCTCACAATGGCGCTGGACAAGCTGAACATCATGCGTCAGCAAGAAGGACGCGAACTCAGCCGCGACCTGCACAACGTGATGAAAAATATTGAAAAGAACGTGGATAAAATTGAGAAATTGGCTCAAGAGCGCATTCCGCAAGAGCGCCAGCGTCTGCGCGAGAAAGTAGCGAAAATCTTTGAGAGCGACGAAATTGATATGCAGCGCCTCGAAATGGAAATTGTCATCCTCGCCGATAAATACGACATATCCGAAGAATGTGTTCGTATGCGCAGCCATATCAAGTTTTTCTACGAAGCGCTGAAAGACAAAGACCAAGCGGGTCGCAAAATCAACTTCCTCTTGCAAGAAATGAACCGCGAAATCAACACAATGGGTTCAAAAGCAAACGACGCAACGATTGCGCAAGTAGTCGTCGGCGCAAAGGAAGATTTGGAGCGCCTCCGCGAGCAGATTCAGAATGTAGAGTAACTTATTGTGCGCGGGAAGGGGGATGCGAACTCAACATCTTGACAATCCGCGTTTCCCTTTTTTTGCTTCTATATTCCCAAGAAATCCGTGTGCCATATTGCAAGGTATCAATACAAAGCGTCCTCAATGCTTAATTTCAGATACTCTTCAAACACAATGACTATGCAAACAGTAAAGATTATTCTCATGACGGGTCTTGTTATATCTTTATTTGGTTGTAGCCAAAACAGAGAACAGGGCGGGGGCGGCGCAATGGCTGATAGTGCAGCAAAGTCTTTTATTTCCTCATCTGCGGCAGTAGAAAACAATAAAGATTCAGTACACAGATTTATCAGAACTGCCAATCTCAAATTCAAAGCTAAAAGCGTCATTAAAGCGACCTACCACATTGAGGACATAACAAATCAGCAAGGTGGTTTTGTGACATTAACCAAGCTGACAAGCAACATTGATAACTTTACGACAATTCCCGTTAGTGCTGATTCCTCGGTTGAAACAACATATTACACCGTATCAAACTCTATGACGTTAAGAGTTCCAAATACGAAACTTGATACGACCTTAAAACTCATAGCTCAGGATATAGATTATTTAGATTTCAGAATTATTAAAGCTGAAGACGTTTCATTACAAATTCTTTCAAACAGCCTAACACAACAACGTGCCGCAAAAAATGAAGAACGCTTGACAAACGCTCTTGATAAAAAAGGGAAAGTAGTGGGCGCAAATACCACTGCTAGAGAAGTTTTATCCAGTAAGCAAGAGCAAGGCGACAACGCAAAAATTTCAAATCTTTCTCTCCTCGACCAAATACAATTCAGCACGGTAAATTTGATTATTTACCAACAACAGACTATCAAAAGAGAGATTGTTTCTAACCACAAGAATATAGATGCTTACGAGCCAAGTTTTTGGGGTAAAATTCTTGAAGCATTAAAATTCGGCTGGAATATTTTAGAAGCATTTATAGTTTTCTTGGTAAGACTTTGGGGATTCTTCTTGTTTGGGTTAGGAGTATTTTTTCTGTACAAAAAGTTTGGTTACAAATTCAGAAAATGGAACGAGAGACAGTGACTATAATTTTTGCTTTTGAATCTCCGTTCAGTCTTTCATAAAAGAGTGGAACTGCACCCATTAGCCATCATTTCCCAGTGTCATGCGCATTCTCGCCGTTCTCTCCCGCATACCCTATCCGCCCACCGACGGTGGAGCGATTCTCACCTACAACACGCTCAAATACTTGCACCGCGCCGGACACGAACTGCACGTGCTGGCGTTGAACACGAAAAAACATCACCAGCCGCCAGAGGTCATGCGTGATGTTTGCACGAGTATTCAAACAGTGGATATTGACACCGACCTCACGGCTCAGGGGGCGCTTTGGAGTGCTCTTCGCGGCGAATCATACATTGCCAATCGCTTTTACTCCAAGCCGTTTGAAGAGTTACTTCTGCGCACC
Source organism: uncultured bacterium (assembly GCA_937899715.1). GTDB lineage: Bacteria > Bacteroidota > Ignavibacteria > Kapaibacteriales > UBA4661 > PH2015. The sequence goes on from CALCNX010000051.1 coordinate 150,342, forward strand.
ATCCGCACAACGCCCGTGGATGTGGTGCATCTTGACCATACCTTGGTTGCTTGGTACGCCCGCTCACTTCCGCAGCATTTGGCAACGTATCCGCCCATCGTGCTCAGAACGCACAACGTCGAATATATGATTCAGGAACGCCTTGCAAAGCACGAAATGATGCCGCTTCGCCGTTGGTATCGGCGCTATGCTGCCGGACGAATGAAAGCGTTTGAAAAGCGCCATTTTGCTGAGTGCGACGGCGTTATCGCCATCACGCCGGAGGATGCGGCACAGATACGCACTATGGGCTACGGTGGCGCAATGGAGGTGATTCCGGCAGGCGCAGACGTGCATGATTTTGCGCCGAACCCAGACATTCAGCCGCGACCAAACACAATGTGCTACATTGGTGGAATGGATTGGATGCCGAATATTGAAGCCATGAACTGGTTTGTGCATGAGGTGATGCCGCTTGTGCGCGAGAAACTTCCCGCAGTTGAATTTCATCTTGCCGGAAAACGAATGTCGCCGGAGATTCTGGAATATAGACAACGGCAAAACATTTTTACGCACCCCGACGTGCCGTCGGCATCAGCCTTTATGCAGTCACACGAAATACTCGTTGTACCGCTTCTGAGCGGTGGCGGGATGCGACTCAAAATCGTAGAAGCAATGGCGCTGGGAATGCCGATTATCTCCACCCGCATCGGTGCGGAGGGCATTGCGGTGCGGGATGGCGAGAGTATCCTTTTTGCCGAAACGCCGTCGGAATTTGTTGAAAAGATTCAATTACTTCTCAGCAATCCCGAATTAAAGCAGCGTCTTGGCAAAGAAGCACGGCACATCGCGCTGGAGCGCTATACATGGGAAAGCATCGCCGAGCAGCAAGCTCGGTTTTACGAATTGCTCCTTTCTTCATCACATTCATCTTTGCAGCATTCGTAAAAAAATTGTCACAAATTCACGGTCTCGACCGTCTTAGTTTCAAAATCACGATTCTTATCTTTTGCTTCAGGTGTACCATGAACATTCCCAAAACAGACAAACCCCGCGTCGTCATTGTCGGTGGCGGCTTTGGCGGTATTCAGCTTGCGCGATTGCTTGCCAAAGCGCCCGTGCAGGTTGTGTTGTTCGACCGTAACAACTACCACACCTTTCAGCCCTTGCTCTATCAGGTTTCCACCGCAGGCTTAGAACCAGATTCTATCGCCTTCCCGCTTCGCAAAGTCTTCAAAAAGCAGCGCAATATGTTTTTCCGTTGGGGCGAGGTACAACGCATTATTCCCGAAGCGAACACGATAGAAACAAGCATTGGTGAGCTTCAGTACGATTATCTCGTCTTTGCCAGTGGCAGCACAACGAACTTTTTCGGCATGAAAACCGTTGCCGATAATGCAATGCCCATGAAAAGTGTTTCGGAAGCGCTCAATCTCCGCAGCACTATTTTGCAAGCGTTCGAGGAAGCAACACTGACCGACGACACGAAAGAGCGCCAAGAACTGATGACCTTTGTGGTTGTGGGCGGTGGTCCGACGGGTGTAGAAACGGCAGGTGCTCTGGCGGAATTGAAAAAACACGTCTTGCAGCACGATTTTCCCGAATTGGACTTGCGCCTGATGCGGATTTACTTGCTCGAAGCATCACCACGCCTCTTGAACGGAATGTCCGATGTGGCGGGTGAAAAAGCAGTGCAATTTTTACAGCAACTCGGCGTGAATGTGCTCTTAGGTGCAGCCGTGAAGGATTACGATGGCTCGGCAATTAAACTTCAAGACGGCTCGGCGATTACCTCCAAGACGCTTATTTGGGCGGCGGGCGTGGTTGGCGAAATGCCACAGGGTCTGGACAAGAACGTGATTCAGCGCGGGAATCGCATCAAAGTGGATGCTTACAATCGTGTGGAAGGACACACCAACATTTTCGCTATCGGCGATGTAGCCACTATGCCCGGCACCGATGAACGCTTCCCGAACGGACACCCGATGGTTGCGCCTGTGGCAATGCAGCAAGGGCAACTCTTGGCGCGTAATTTTCCGAAATTGCTTGCAGGGCAGGAATTGGAAGCATTCCGCTATTTCGACAAAGGTTCGATGGCAACCGTCGGGCGCAATAAGGCGGTCGTGGACATCCACAAAGTACGCTTTCAAGGCTGGCTTGCGTGGGTGGCGTGGCTGGGACTACATTTACTTATGCTCGTTGGCTTCCGTAATAAACTTATTGTGCTGACGAACTGGATTTGGAATTACCTCAGCTACGACAGAGGAACACGGCTGATTGTGCGCCCTTTCAAGAAAAAAAAGCAGGCAGCAGCATTGGAAGAATCATAAATCGTTAGAAATTCGTATGTTTGTGGGCGAGGACAGCTGTTGTTCTCGCTTTTTTTTTCGGTTGACTCTGCTCTGCAAGAGACCATCACAACGGCTTCACGCTATTGACTATGCCACTGACTATTCGCAGACTTTTTGCCATAGACCCTACACGCCGGATAACGCTCTCCCTCTCGTTCGTTACTGTCTGCTTGGTGTTTTTGACTAATGTTGCTTTCGCACAATTTATCCGCCCGGATATGGCGCAGACCAACGGTTCTGTGCTATCGGTCGCTGATGGCGGCGGCGTGTTCTACATCGGCGGAACCTTCACCAGCATCACCAATCCCGACGGGTCGGTAGTCGCCAGAAACCGCATTGCGGCGATTGATGCAAGCACAGGCTATGCGACAAGCTGGAATCCCGGAGCTGATAACGATGTCGTTGTCATTGTTCCAAGCGGCGGTGTGGTCTATATCGGCGGGGCATTTATGAATGCTGGCGGTCAGCCACGCAGCCGCGCGGCGGCAATTGATGCCGGAACAGGTGCTGCAACCTCATGGGATCCGCAGCCAAACGGCACGGTCTTTACGATGGTTCTGAGTGGCGCAATGATGTATATGGGCGGTGCTTTTTTTCAAATTGCCGGAACCAACCGTTTCTTTCTGGGCGCGGTGGATGCAAGCGGAGCGGGTGCTTTACTCCCGTGGAATCCATCGGCAGATAATTTCGTGTTTTCACTGGCATTGAACGGTTCAACAATGTACGCAGGCGGACTGTTCTTGAATGTTGGCGGTATGGGAAGACCACGTATTGCGGCGATTGATGCAGTTACAGGCGTTCCAACGGCATGGAATCCGGCATCGGACAATATTGTTCTTAATGTTGCTACCGATGGCACAAATATCTATGCAAGCGGATTTTTTACTATCATCGGCGGAAGCGGGCGGCAAGGGTTAGCGGCTCTCGACCCCGCAACGGGCTTGGCGACAGCGTGGAATCCGAATTGCAACAACGGTGTTCTTCGAGCACTCCCCCTTGGTTCACACATTGTCGCAGGTGGAAATTACACTTCTATTGGCGGCACTGGCTTCCAAAATCTTGCCTCCGTGGATGCAGTAACTGGTGCTTCGACGTTATGGGCAAATCCTAGTACTAACGGGCAAATTGAGTTCAATGGGCTTGCAAATGTCGCCGGAGAAGCAACGGTGCTCGTTGGCGGACAATTCACCACCATCGGCGGTCAAACACGAGGCTTTTTTGCGGTTCTTGACCAGCCCGTTCCGGCAGCAACCTATACCGGCACACCATTTACGGAGACTTCCGCCAATAACGGCGCTATCGGGCAAACAAATGTCATTACGCTTGACCGCACAACGTGGCTGCCACCGCCGGGAACAGTCCTTAGCGTGGGCACACACTATACAGTTTCGGGTGTTCCGAGCGGACTTTCGGTTGTAGCTCGTGTGCTCAATACGGTCAGCGTACAGTTTTACTTCATAGGGCAAGCACAAAACCATGCGGCGAGCAATAGCGTCTCTAATGTACAGTTTACCTTTACCAATGCAGCTGTTTTTAATGGTAATGCAACGGCAGTTGCCGGCTTAAACGGGCGGGCAATTCGCGTTCAATTTATTGATAGCGTTGCTGCCGTTATCACTCCAACCATTGTCATCGCTCCTCGCATCACAGGCTTCACACCATCGTCGGGTAGTTTCGGTGGACGTATAGAAATTCGCGGGCAAGGCTTGGCAGCGGTACGCACCGTTTCGTTTGGCGGCATACCTGCGAGCGCCTTTACGATTGATTCCGATTCGCTTATCACGGGAACGCTCGGTTCCGGCGGTACAGGCTTTATTGGGCTGACTACCGTTGACACGGCGGTCTTCTCACCCACACCCTTCACGTACTTTGCGAACACACGACCCACCATGATCGGTATTAGCCAAGGAACGGGTTCGCTGGGAACGTCCGTTGTTATCTACGGGCGAGGTTTCACGGGTGTAAATGCTGTACGCTTTGGTGGAGTGAATGTACTGCGCTTTACGGTTGACTCCGACAATCAAATTACGGCAATACTTGGCTCAGGCGCATCGGGTAGTATTTCTGTCATCTCAGCGCTTGGGGAAGTGTTTTTAGAGAGCGGAAGTTTTGTTTATTTTGCACCACAAACGCCACAAATACTAGCAACAGCACCCGAACCGATTATCACGGGCGATGAAGATTACACCTTGACCGTTATCGGGCGCAATCTCTCATTTTTTGGGCAGTTTGAGGTCGTACCGCTCAATGCTCCAAACACGACACCAACAAGAGTGCAGGTGCTCGACGTTAGCACCACTGCTGCAACGCTCAGATTGCCGCTTGCTCTGCGGCGTGTGGGCGGCTATCGCTTGAACTTGCGTGTGGGCGATGTGGTACTTTCTACGACCTTTACGGTGATTGCTGTCCCGCCGCCACACCTGACGGCGCAAAGCGTTGTTTCCACTATCGCAAGCGGACAAGCATTCACAGTGGCACTATCGGGCACAGGATTTTTCCGGCAAGGGGCTGTCACGCTTACGCTGAATGGGAGCGTGGCTGTGGGACGTGTTATCAGCGCATCCGAAGCAACAGTTGAGATTCCGCGCGAACTGAATATTTTGGGCAATACGGCACAAATTCGCCTCACCAATTTTGATGGGCAATTTACTGAAGCAACCGTGCGCGTTATTTCGCGGACAGCGCCCATCATTACAGAGATACAACCACAATGGTTCAATAACGCCGACGGCTCGCCCCGTTTGGAATTTGTTCTGAGAGGCGCAGGTTTTATGCCACCTCTTACGGTCGAACTTGCGCTGCGCTCTACCCCCGTACTACGCGCGACAGCGGGCGAAGTAACAGTGCTTATTCCGGCAAATTTCCTCCGCCCGTCGCTCACGGAACCACCTCTGGTGCTATTACTTGAGAATGCCGACTCGCAGCGCTATGGCTACCGCGTACCACCACAATTTTTGTACCCCGTGCAGCCGTTTATAGACAGCTATACGCCACTGGTGCTGGAGCGTCGTGGGCGTGCTTCGCTCATCGTCGGCTTACCCCTTCTAGGCGAGAACTTTCAGCCGGGCGTGCGGGCTATGCTGGACACAAACACCGTTGATGTTCTTAGTGTTCAGGCTTCGCGCTGCCTTATCAGCGTACCACAAACACTGTTCTTTCCCCTTAAAAGCGACGAGCCTCACATAGTCACACTTACAAATCCGGGCAGCACCAGCACATCGGGAACAGTACTCTTGCGCTTCGAGACCATAACGATGAATAATGCAGAAACGATTGAAGAAATTGCCGACACATCTCCTCTGCAGCCCCAAACCATCGCCCAAAAACCGCCTCTCAATCTCCTTGAAGCAGGCGAGTATCACAAGACTGCTGTCCCAGAAATAGCGATTTATCCCAATCCGGCACAAGAAAATATCACGATTGATGTATCACATTTGCAGAATAGCGTAGAAACGCTAATTTTGTACGATGTGTGTGGCAGAATTGTACTGCAAACCGACCTCGCACCCTACGTCAAGCAACAGACAATATCTCTCAGGACGCTTTCAAGCGGCTTTTATACTCTTGAACTACGTGGGCGCAATATCTCACAACGCACAAAAATCTTCAAATTCTAACCCAAAGCGACTTCCATGACAATAGCACTGCTCACCATCGGCGATGAAATCTGCATCGGACAAATTGTCAATACGAATGCCGCGTGGATGGCTGAAATGTGTTCATTGGAAGGCTGGCGCGTCGTGGCGCATTCCGTAGTGGGTGATGAATTATCGCAAATTATTGACGAATTCAAGCGTTTACTGGGCTTGGCAGACGCTGTTTTGATAACAGGCGGACTGGGACCGACCCACGACGACCGCACAAAAACTGCCTTGCTGGAGTTTTTGGAAGATAAAGCCGTTTTACACGAGCCAACACTGGAGCACCTCAAAGCACTCTTTCAGAGGCTCGGACGCGACATCACCGAGCGGAATGCAACGCAAGCAATGCTTCCAAGCACGTGCGAAGTGCTACAAAATGACAAAGGAACTGCTGCCGGGATGTGGTTCACGCTAAAAGCGGAATCAAAGCACAACCCATCGAAGCGTGATAAAATCATGGTTTCTATGCCCGGCGTTCCCTACGAAATGAAACACCTGATGCGAGACCGCGTTATTCCTCGCCTGCGCGACCTTTCGGCAAATGACCCTGTAATGCGCTACACAACACTTCTGACCACCGGCATCGCAGAATCAACACTTGCAGACCTTATTGGCGATGTGGATTTGATTTTGGAAGGGCAGGAACTCGCATTTTTGCCGTCGTCGGGCGGTGTGAAATTACGCATCAGCGTTACTGCCGAAAACCGCGCAAAAGCGGACGAAATTGTAGTTCGCATCGAAGAGCGGATTCGCGCTCGTGCTGGGCGCTATGTCTATGGCAAAGACGGCGACACCTACGATGCACTGGTGGGGCAGCTTCTCACGGAACATGGATTGACGATTGCTGTTGCCGAATCGTGTACAGGCGGATTGCTAGGCGCGGCGCTAACGGCATCAAGCGGAGCATCGGCATATTTTCTGGGCGGTGTGCAGTGTTACAGTAACGAAGCCAAAATACAGTTTGCAGACGTGAAATCCGAGACACTGCGCCTGCACGGGGCAGTCAGCGAGGAAACTGCCCTAGAGCTTGCAATAGGCATCCGTGAACGTTTTCAAGCCAATATTGGCGTTTCCATTACCGGTATCGCAGGACCGAACGGCGGCACACCTGAGAAGCCTGTGGGAACAATCTGGGTGGGCATCGCTGATAAAAATGGCACGGAAGCACATAAATACAATTTCCCCGGAGACCGCACGGTGAATCGTGAACGAGCCGTCACGGCGGCGTTACAACTCATTTTCAAGAAAGTTTCGGGTGTCTGAGATGAATAATACCATGAAGAAAAGAACAGAAAATGCAACTATTTGGGCAATTATATGTTTGGGTGTGCTATTTTCTGCAACGCATATCACTGCGCAAAACAAGAACACATCTCAGTCGCATCAATACATCCAAAGCGGTTTAGCGAAGACCGATAGCGGTGATTTTGCGGGTGCGGTGCGCGATTTTGACACGGCAATAAAGCGCTCACTCGCCACAGCAGAAGTATTCCGCTTTCGCGGATACGCCAAGCTCCAAATGGGTGATTATGCTGGTACAATCAAGGATTGCAGCGAAGTCCTGCGTTTCAGCAATAAAGACAGTAATGCGGCATTGGCGTATCTTTACCGAGCGTACGCAAAATTTTCCCTCAAGCAGTATGAAGGTGCAACACACGACTGCACAAGCGCCATTCAGATTGACCCCTACGACGACGAGGCATTATCGCTCAGGGGTATGGCGAAACTGCAAATGAACGACTACGAAGGCGCAAAAAATGACTACTCCGACGCCCTACGCCTCAACCATGCGAATTCAATGTACTTTTTCATGCGCGGTCAGGCACGGGCACAAACAGGCGATTTATTGGGCGCAATTTCGGACTTTACAATGACCATTCAACTCGAACCACAGGCTATGCAAGCCCTTGTACACCGCGCCCGAGTGAAAATCGCACTTCAAGACCCCAGCGCCTGCCAAGACCTCAAGACCGCATCGGACAGCGGGCTACTGGAAGCCACTTCCATGCTGACTAACTTCTGCAAATAAAACATTCAATACCTCACATCCAACCTTCAAATCCCAACTGTATTATGAACCTCCCCCACATTCAATCCATCCTGCGTGAAAGCGACGTAGATGCTTGGCTGCTTTATGATTTTCGCCACAGCAACCCCATTGCATGGCAAACATTAGGCATATCGGAAGAAACACACTGCACACGCCGTTGGGCAGTCATCATCCCCGCAGAAGGTGAGCCGACCAAAATTGTGAATGGAATTGAAGTGCATACGCTTGAGGCAGTAGCGGCAAAAGAAATTCGCTATGCCACGCGCCAAGACTGGGAACGTACCATTACAAGCACCCTGCAAGGCAAAAAACGTATTGCGCTGGAGTATTCGCCTAATAACGCCATTCCGGTAGTCTCGTGGGTGGACGGCGGAACGGTAGAATGGCTACGGTCTCTGGGCTTTGATTTACATTCATCGGCAGAGGTGGTACAGAAATATTCGGCAGTGTGGTCGAAAGAACAATTTGACGACAACAAAGCGACAGCAAAACTCCTCAGAACAGCGATGATGCGCTGTTTGGCTTACGTTCGTGAGAAGGTATTAGCAGATAAAATAGTCACCGAATACGAGGTTCAGCAAGAGGTCGCAAAGTTCTTCGAGGCGAATAGTATGACCACCTACGCCCTCCCAAGCGTTTCGGTCAATGCAAATTCTGCGAACCCTCACTATCAGCCGACAGCCGAGCAAAGTGCTGTCATCAAGCGTGGTGATGTCTTGCTTGTGGATATGTGGGCAAAAATGACAAAACCCAATTCGGTGTATTCGGACATTACGTGGATGGCATATATCGGCGAAGAAGTGCCGGAGCGCCCCGCAATACTTTTCAACACAATTGCCGCCGGGCGTGACGCGGCGTTGAAGCTGCTCTACGATACATTCCCGCACCAGCCCTTACGCGGCTGCGACGTAGATGATGCTTGCCGCAAAATTATTGACGATGCGGGCTTTGGTCAATACTTTATTCACCGCACCGGACACAGCATCACGACTGACACACACGGCTCCGGCGCAAACATTGATAATTTTGAAACGCAGGATATTCGCCGTCTTATTCCCATGACCTCATTTTCAATCGAGCCGGGGATTTATATTCCGGGCGAGGTGGGCTTGCGAACAGAAATTGATATAGTCATTTCGGAATCGGGTGAGATTATTGTTTCGGGCGGTTCGCCTCAACGGGAAATGCTGCCGCTTCTTGCTCAAGGGCTTGATTTGGAAGCCTTGATTGATGCGTAATCCTCAAGACAAAACGGTTCTTATACGCTGAAGTTATACTTTCTGAAATTCCCCTTCATAATGTGAAGGGGTGTCAGCCGGAGCAACGCGAGGGCTGACGGGGTAGTTCGGTAGCAATGCACGAAGCAACACCCCGTCCTCGCTACCGCTCGTACACCCCTCTTTGTTCCAAAGAGGGGAATTTTTAGTGAAAGCATAACTTCAGCAAATAAAATAAGGTGTCGCCCATACTAACGATGAGCGACACCTTCCATCAACAACACGTCATTATATGTTAGCGACCACCGACAATGTTGCCGGAACCAGAGATATTTCGGCGAATAGTCGGATTGCCAAAGTAGATAATACTGCCGGAACCGGAGATAGAGCCTTCCAGCAGTTGCGATACGGCTACACTGATATTACCTGAACCGCTAATAGTTGCAGCAACCTCGGAAGCGGTACAGTTTTTCGCGTCAATATTACCGCTACCACTTACAGTATAATTTCCATTCGTTACTTTTCCTACTGGGGTCATATTTCCTGAACCGCTAATACGACCAGTAAAGGTTTGCGTGTCAAGTCCCGTAATCGTCATGCTGCCTGAACCGCTAATTTGGGCGTTGGTGAGCATATCCGTACTTGCTTTTATTGTCAGGCGGCGTGGCGAAATAGAGATACGGTCGGAGCTAATCGTCAGGACACCATTGATAATTTCTGTGCGGATATAGGGCAAAAGATTCTCATCTGCTGTGACTTCCAATCCGGGCGTTTGTTTGCAAGTAATTTCCACATCAGCGCTAATTTGGTTAGAAATACCAGTGAAGCTAGTAATCGTGCGTTTTTCTGTCGTGATATTGCCATTACCAACGATATTATCTAAACCACTAATATTAACGAAGCAACTGGACAGTGTGAGCGATAAGACGATTGCTGAAGCAGCAAAACGAAGGGTTGTAAGCAGGGTTTTCATGGATGTTTCCTTAGTGAACATTTGTTGAGTAGTATAGTTGTTGTGTGTCTAAAAGGAAGAAGCCCTCATTTTGACAAAGGTTACAAAAAGCAGAAAAAATTAAGAACGATGACTTCGCAAAACTATCGCTAACGCCCCTTGGTACGTGAGCACAAGACACTTGTTTCGGTATAAAAGAAAGCACTGCCGTATAAAGTTTGAACGAAGCAGCGCCCACGCAAGACAAAATAATTGAGCGAAAAAGAGCGGAAATGTTCGTACTCTTCAATAAGTTTGTCCAGAATGAAACTCACCCTTCCAAATATCATCACCATATCCCGGGCTGTTCTTGCGCCAATTTTTATGGCGCTCCTGCTCGTGGGTGGGCTTGTACCGACGGTGCTTGCAGTCCTTGTATTTATTATTGCTGCCATTACTGACTATCTTGATGGCTGGCTTGCCCGCAAGTACGCGCAAAGCTCCGCATGGGGAACTCTTATTGACCCGCTTGCAGACAAGGTTTTGACCACTGCGGCATTTATTGCGTTTGCGCTGCTTGGTCTGGTGGAGTGGTGGATGGTTTTCCTTGTAGTTGTGCGCGACGTTGCTACCACTGTTTTTCGTTCATACGCTGACAGCATCGGCAAGCCGCTTATTACGTCATGGAGTGCAAAAGTAAAGACCTTCGTACAGATGGCCTTTATTATCATCGTGCTCGTTTTTCTTTCAGTGCGACAACTGCCTCTCCCCTCGTGGATACATTTACTGGCTTCATGGATATTACTTCAGCCTGTACTGTACGTTACAATGCTGATTGTAACGGTCATTACCATTTGGACAGGGGTAGAATATTTTGTGGTTAATCGTACCATTTTACGGCGCTCTTGCATTAAACTTTTTCGCCTTACTCTACCCGGCATAAAAGTATTGCGACGCTTTATGAGACGCGATACTCGTACCTAAAGCACCTTACAGATAAAAGCTAAAAGCCAGACGCTGTTTGGCAGCCAATGTTTGACAATCATGTGATGTATCTTCTTTTTTATCAACTTTTTACCGCCGCGTTCCCGTGAAGCCACCTTTGCTTACAACATTTTCTCTTGTTGACCGCTTGAAGATTGCTCTGGCGACACTTGGGGGCGTGGGATTTTCTCCTAAGATGCCTGGCACGATAGGAAGTTTTGCGGCGCTTGCACCAATAGCACTTGCTACGGCACTCGTGGACAAGACAGGAGCAGGGTTTACAGGGTTAAGCCTCATCGTCGCCATAGGTATTCTCAGCGCATTGCTCTTGGGCTTGTGGGTTGTTCCAGTGATGGAGAAGCATTGGGGCAACGACCCCGGCTGTGTGGTCATAGATGAATTTGTCGGGATGTGGGTTGTGCTGCTGTTTGTGCTCCTGAACCCCATATTCTCTCATTCGTTATCCCATCTTTTTATCTGGATGACATTAGGATTTGCACTTTTTCGCCTTTTTGATATTACCAAACCGTTTCCGATATATCGCTTGAACGAACAAAAAGGAGCGTTTTTTGTGATGTTCGATGACGTTTTGGCTGGATTATACGCCTGTGGAGGGCTTTTTTTTATATGGTTGACATGGCAACAGTTTGAAAAATAAACATTGTTTATCAAACCAGTACCCAAGCGGCTCGCAGGGTTTTTAAGAGCAAAAGAACTTGTCTGTGTAACGACTTAGGAACAGAAAAAATAAAAAATCCGCATAAAATCTGCACTTTTTCGCATTTTTTTCTTGCAACACTTGGAGAAATCACATATCTTCGCAGCGAATCCAGTATTTATCAACCTTTAACTAGGTATTCGCTATGAACAAAGGACAGCTTGTTGATGCGATCGCATCCAGCGCCGGACTTACCAAAGTCCAATCAGAACGCGCCCTCAGCGCATTTATTGACACCGTATCGGAGTCGCTTTCCAAAGGCGAAAACGTAGCCCTCATCGGCTTCGGTACATACTCCGTTGCAAAGCGCTCCGCTCGTAACGGTAAAAACCCACGCACGGGCGCGACAATCAAAATCGCTGCACGCAAAGTGCCGAAATTTGCTCCGGGCAAAGGTCTGAAAGACCTCGTGAACGGTGTAAAGAAAGCCGCTCCTGCTAAAAAAGCAGCTCCGGCAAAAAAGGCAGCTCCGGCGAAGAAAAAATAAAGCAGCGTCAAGCAGCTCTATGAAAACCGCTCTACTCCGTTTGAGCGGTTTTTTTTATGCCTCTTGCTCAATTTGGTCGTATATTTGGGCGATATTGCCGCAATAAAAACCTTATCGTCTGCCACTCTTCATTATCAGTACAGAACAATGCCTTTTTCGCATCATCATCTCATTAGCGCCCGCGACCTTTCGGCAGATGACATTCTGTCCATTTTTGAGCGTTCCGGTGAATACATGGACTTTCTGCGTTCCTCCGACCGCAAACGTAACGACCTGAACGGGGTTTCGGTCGTACTGGCATTTTTTGAAAATTCCACACGCACTCGTGTTTCCTTCGAGCTTGCTGCCAAACGCCTTTCTGCCGAAGTTACCGCCTTCCAAGCCGCTGCAAGCAGTGTTGCAAAGGGAGAGACCCTTCTGGACACGGTGCTAAACATTGAAACGATGAAAGTAGATATATTAATCATGCGGCATCATCATTCTGGAGCGCATGAATTTTTAACGGCACGTGAGGGACGAGTACAGAGCAGTATCGTCAATGCAGGCGACGGTCAGCATGAACACCCGACACAAGGACTTTTGGACGCATTTACTCTTTATCAAAAATTTGGCTCATCCTCCGGCTTGCTCAAAGGTATGAAGTATTGCTTGGTGGGCGATATTCTCCACAGCCGCGTTGCGCGGTCGAATATACCAATTTTCCAAGCATTGGGTGCTGAGGTTGCCGTTTGCGGTCCCGGAACGCTTATGCCGAATCTGGATGCCTTTGGCGTGAAACTTTTCAGCCATATAGACGATGCAGTTGAGTGGGCGGACGCACTTAATGTACTCCGTATTCAGCACGAGCGGATGCAGCAGGGTCTTATACCAACACTTCGGGAATTTGTGCAGCAGTTCGCTGTCAAGCGCCACCATATTGAGCAAAAGCCGGGACTGGCGATTTTGCATCCGGGTCCTATCAATCGCGGCATCGAACTGGAAGCAGAAGTAGCCGATGCTGCACAATCGCTCATTCTGTCGCAGGTCGAGCGTGGTGTAGCGGTGCGAATGGCAGTGCTTTCCCTGCTTACGGACGTACGCAAAGGTCATCACTCCTAAGGTTTCAACAACAACTATGGAAAAAGTATGGACAATTCTTGACCTCATCACATGGGGCAAAGCATATTTTGAGGAAAAAGGTGTAGATTCTCCACGACTGACAATGGAGATTTTGATTGCTCACGTTCTGCAAAAAGCGCGTATTCAGTTATACACACAGTTCGACCGCCCTCTCACCGAAACGGAACTGACAACGCTTCGGGCAATGATAAAGCGCCGTGCCGCCCGCGAACCTCTTCAATACATTCTCGGTGAGACCGAATTTTTCGGCTTAACGCTTGCCGTCACACCAGCCGTACTTATTCCTCGCCCCGAAACAGAATTGCTCGTGGAGTATGTGGTCAACCGTATTAAGGAAGAGCGCACAGACAGCAAGAATGAAAGCGGCGAAGAAACAGCAATCTTGGATATTGGCACAGGTTCAGGATGCATCGCAATTGCCTTGGCAAAAAACATCCCCTCGTCGTTGTCGGCAACACTCTACGGACTCGACGTATCGGATAGTGCTCTAGCGCTTGCGCAAAGCAATGCCAAGCGCTACGCACTCACAAATATCCACTTTGGAAAAATTAACATTCTGGAAACGGTACCCAAGCGACGTTTTTCTGTTATCCTCTCGAATCCGCCCTACATTTCGACTAACGACATGAGCGAGTTGGAGCCGGAAGTAGGCGACCACGAGCCACGGGTAGCACTCACAGACGATGATGACGGGATGCGATTCTATCGGCGTTTTGCAGCAATTTTTCCGACGATGCTGGAAGAAAAAGGTTGGTTCGCGGTGGAAATGGGTTTTGGTCAGGCAGAACAAATTCAGGCACTTTTTGCAACATCTGGTTTTGAAACGGGTATCATCAATGACCTCGCAGGAATACCGCGTATTTGTGTCGGCTCTCGGAATATAAGAACGAATGTAAAAACGCTGTGACCGTAGAAAAATGCAATGGCGGCAGAAGATATTTACTTCAAAGGCGAAGATAAAATTTTGGGCTAAGGCACTGAATTTTTGAGCCTACGAAAAAAACTACGTCTGGTTTCACAAATTTCTTTGACAAGGACGTTTTTTTGATGTAAATTTTCGGCGCATTAACCTTGCGTGTATTATAGACCCCAAAACCGATATACTTGTGTAAAAAAGCGACTCTAATAAGACCGTTTTTGTATCGGAAACCCACGCAGCCCTCTCTGAGGGAAACTACTAATCGTTTCAAGAATAAACAATCACTCTATGCCTGAGCAAATTACCGTTGAGCAACAGGGTATCGTTACAACAATTCGGCTACAAGGACAATTTATCGGCGGCGATGAGACCGATGCCCTCCGCGAGGAATTCAAAAAACTCATGCAGCAAGACAAGCCACTTGTAGCTGTGGATTTGCAAGGCGTATCTTATCTTAACTCCACTGCCTTAGGTGTGTTCATTTCCGCCCATGCTAATTTTTCCAAGCGCAATGGTCGCATTGCACTGTGCAACATTAGCAAAAACATTGAGAATATCTTTGTTATTACCAAACTTACTTTGGTCTTCGAGATGTTTCCAACCACACAAGAAGCAATCAATCAATTTTCTCTCTAATTCATAACCTTTTTACAAACATTTCGGGAGTTTTTTTCATGAAAAATGCTATGAACGTCATAATCATGACGGTAGAAATCGCTATCGGTTTCGCTATTTGGTGGTTTATTATGGGCGCTCCGTCTAACTTCAAAGACGGTGCAATGCGACACGAGCCTTTACCGGGCAATATCTTGGGTACAGTCCACACAGGCGGACCTCTGGTAGCGCTCCTTTTGGCATTTATTATGATTGCCATTACCTTCGTTATAGAACGTGCGCTCTCGATTGGCAAAGCACAGGGCAAAGAAGCCATGCCGATTTTCACCAAGAAAATTCAAACCTTGTTGGAAGATGGCGACATTAGCGGTGCTCTTGGCGCTTGTGACGCACAACGTGGCAGCCTTGCGAACATCATTCGTGCCGGCTTGGAGAAATATCAACTCGTGAAAGACAACGAGCGCCTTGACCCTGAGAAAAAAATGCTCGAAGTCAAACGTGCTATTGATGAGCAAACCAATCTTGAGACCCCGCTTCTTGAAAAGAACATGGTTGTTCTCTCGACAATCGCTTCGATTGCAACAATGGTTGGTCTTCTGGGTACAACGCTTGGTATGATTCGTGCGTTTGCTGCGCTTGGTGCAGGCGGAGCTGTTTCTGCTCAATCTCTTTCTATCGGTATTTCTGAAGCATTGTACAACACAGCAGGCGGTCTTATCGGTGCTGTTATTTGTATTATCTTCTTTAATATCTTCACTACACGTGTAGATAACTTTACCTATTTGATTGACGAAGCAATTTTGAGTGTTACAGAAATCCTCACGGTAAAAATTAAGAAATAATCTCCTCCACGCTTTTATTTTAACAAGGAGATTGTATGAGCAAAATCAAGAAAAAACGGGTGGGTTTCGTGTTGGACATGACTCCACTCGTAGATATTGCATTTCTACTGTTGACATTTTTCATGTTTACGGCAAAGTTTAAATCGGACACTGAGAACGAACAAAAATTCCAGATTAAACGCCCAATGGCTTCTGCCGATACGTCCAAAGTACCAGATAAAGACCTTGCGATGATTAAAATAGGTATTGATACCGTTACCAACGATACTGCCTATTATTACTCGCTTTCCAATGAGCAAGATCGAAAAGTCGTTTACAATTCCGACAAGGTTCAGCTTTCGGACGAAGCACGCCAAAAAGTCATTCTCAAAGTTACCGACTTGAAGGTACTGGAAGCACTCTTAAAGCAAACACGGATGGCAAATCTACGAATGAAATTTGCGATTGATGCCGACAAGCGCGTTCAATACAAATGGATTGAAGATTTGACAAACGTGATGCGCCTTAGTAATGCAACCGTCTTTAACTTTGTGACCGATAGACCAAGCTAAAAGTTCGCCTTACGGCATACCTAACCTACGATTTTTACGACTTTTAATTTTCAAGGAGACACGCTATGGGTGGTGGAGGTGGTGGACTACAAGCCGCACCAAAAGTCAAACGCGGGTCGTTTGCCACAGTGCGCAAAAAGAAAAAGCGCGTTGGCTTCGTCCTCGATATGACTCCGCTTGTGGATATTGCGTTTCTACTTCTGACCTTTTTCATGCTTTCGACTACACTGACAACTCCACAAACAATGGAAATGTCCGTGCCGCCCGAAACTGAGAACGTCGAAGTAAAGCAATCAGAACTATTGACCGTACTTGTGCGCGACGACGGGCAGATTTTCAAGTATATGGGTGATAAAAAATCAAACCCACCTGAAAAAATTGCCCTCAAAGACCTTCGTGCGCTCTCGGTCAATGAAAATTTGCGTATGGAAAACAAACTTATTGTTTCCTTGCGCATCTCCAATAAAGTCCCCTACGGGCTAGTGATTAACTTGCTTGACCAATTAAATATTGCCGAGACAGACATCACACAGCGCCTGAGTGCAAAAGGAATGAAGCGCGAACGTAAATTTGCACTGACCCCTTTGACCGACGAGGACATAGAAGACTTAAAGGCGCTCTAAAGCGCTCTACTATAACTTGGTACTAAACCGAACTTTTTATCATTATTTTTCGTAATGCTATGGCAACTGCAAATACAGCAACTGCTGGCAGCGTACCTGAGCTGCATTACGGAGCGCAAGAGCTAAAAGCGTATATTCCTCGTGCTACGCAACGAGGCTTCTTATACTCATTAGCCATCATTCTTTTGTTACTTGCCGGATATTCCATTTTCCTTGCAACAAACTCATTAGGGTTAAAAAAAGGACCGGCAATCAACAAGATGAAATTGACGAACTTGCCTCCGCCACCGCAGCAAGCCGAAGCAGCTCCGC